>JBAXGW010000023.1:0-59208 GCA_037139195.1 Bacteroidota bacterium | reverse complement strand
TTTGGTCGTTTTTTAGTCAATTTTGACGATTTTGGCTGCAAGTTGGGTTAATATTTTGGGATTGTGGCTAGTTTGACGTGAAAATCATTAAAAATTGGGGGAATAAATTGATATCGCATTTATTCCCCCAATTTTGTTTTTTGAGATTGCAATTTTAATCTATTCTTTTCCCAATAATATGATAACTACCTCCACCACCAAGACCACCAGTATTCATTGTAAACTCTACATTATTCTTATCAGAGAAACTACCTCCCATGTATCCTTCTGAAAAATGACCTTCTTTATCAACCAGAACTTCGCGATAATCATTTTCACGAGCTCCAAAAATAATTTTCATTTTTTTATCTTTTATTTTTTCAACTTTGCCATTGTAAATATATGTAGTATCAACACTAACTCCATCGCTCATAGTATAAAATGCATAATGAACTGTAAACTCAAATTTTCCTGCATACCTATTTCTATAATCAAACCATTCTTTCTTACACGAAAAACAAAGAGTAATAACTATTGCAAAGACAATTTTTTTCATAATAAACAATTTTATTAATTGAATTCCTTTAGAGCAACTTCTAACTGGTTCAATGCGTGAACTAAGGTTTCTTTAGAACATGCTATATTCATACGTGCAAAGCCGCTACCGCCCGAGCCGAAATCGGTTCCTTTATTCAATCCCAAATTTGCTTTCTGAATTAAAAAATCAGATAATTCAGCATCTGTTAATCTCATCCCATTAAAATCTAACCATAATAAATAAGTTGCCTCTGTTGGAATAACCTTAACTAGTTTTTGGTATGGTGCTAAACGTTCATTTGTGTAACTAATATTAGATGATAGATAGTTTATTAAATGCTCTAGCCACAATTCACCTAGCGTATACGCTGCCTCTGATGCTACTGCACCAAGAACATTGCCCATACCTACATGTATTGTTTCCAGTGTGTTTTCGTATTTTTTTCTTAGCTCTTCATTGCTAATAATCACCGATGAGCTTGCCATTCCAGCAATATTGAATGTTTTGCTTGGGGCAATTGCTGTAATTATATGGTCGCTATACTCTTTGCCAACAAATGCTAATGCTTGATGTTTGAAATTTGACAAAACTAAATCGCAATGTATTTCATCTGATAAAATTAAAACATCATTTTCTTTGCAAAGCTCTATTATGCTAATAAGTTCTTCCTTTTTCCAAACTCTGCCGCATGGATTATGTGGGTTTGAAAGTATTAGCATTTTAGCTCCTAGTGCTATCTTTTCCTTTAAATCCTTAAAATTGATAGAATATTTCCCATCTTCATAATTAAGTTGATTTAATAATAGTTTTCTATTATTATTTTTAACTGCATCGAAAAATGGAGGATAAACAGGAGGTTGAATAATAATCTTATCATTTTCGTTGGTCAATGCCAGAACTAACATGTTTAATGCAGGTACAACTCCTGGACTAAAGCAAATCCACTCTTTTTTAATTTCCCAATTGTGTTGTTTCTTTTGCCAATTAATAATGCTCTGAAAATAACTTTCGGAACGAAAAGAGTAACCTAGAACGGGATGGCTTAAACGTTGTTTAATAGCGTCAATAATAAAATTGGGAGTTGCAAAATCCATGTCAGCAACCCACATTGGCAAAACATCTTCTTTATTATACAGATCTTTTCTCAAATCCCATTTAACACTTGAAGTATTTGTTCTGTCTAAGGTAAAATCAAATAATTTACTGTCCATTATTCAGCTAAGTGATTTTTTATGGTGTGGTTTAAAATATCGATGCCAACTTTATTATTTCCACCTTGTGGTATTATTATATCAGCGTAACGTTTAGTTGGTTCAATAAAAAGTAGATGCATTGGTTTTACAAATTTTTCGTAGTGTTCTAGTACATCTTTGAATGAACGACCTCGCTCTTCAATATCTCTATGAATAATACGCATTAAACGATCGTCGGGATCTGCATCTACAAATACCTTAATGTCAAGACGCTCACGAATTCGAGGGTTTGTAAGGATTAAAATTCCTTCAACAATAACAACGTTAGTAGGGAATACTTTCTTTGTTTCTGAACCTCGCGAGCAAGTTAAATAAGAATAATTAGGTATTTCAACAGGTTGATTATCTTTTAATAAATCTATATGCTTGCATAATAGGCTAAACTCGATAGAAGATGGGTGATCGAAGTTAATTTTTGAACGCTGATCTTCAGTTAAATGACCATTATCTTTATAATAAGCATCTTGAGGAATAACTGTTACTGAATCTTTAGGGAAGCGTTTAATTAATTTTTTTACAACTGTGGATTTCCCAGAACCTGAACCACCCGCAATTCCAATTATTACCATACTATTATATTTTTATAATCTAAATTAAAAAGTGCCAATAACATCACCATCAGTGGTTTGATATTTTTTTAGTGCAGATACCGTAAGGCAAGAATGAATTGGCATTATTCCAATTAAATCGCCAATCTTGGCTTTAAATAAAAAAGAATGACTTGCTTTAATAACTCCATGTTCCTGATATAATTCCGAAACATACACATCATCAACTGGGTTAGTCCATCCATTTTCATTTAAAAATACCACCTTGCCATATAATCTTTCCCCATTTTTGCCAATTACAAAATCTTTTGATAGATGAATAGCTCCACAATAAACTATAATTTCGTTTCTTCGACTGTGCTTAGAAACGATTGGGCATGCTACTATTATTGCAACATCTTCATAGCTGCAAACACCCATATTCACTTGTTTTACATCATTGAAAACAAAATTTCCTGGACGAATTTCATCAATATTTGTAAAATCATCAGCAACTGTATTTGTAGGAGTATCGCCAATTGAAAAAATAATATCGGGGTATTTTGATATATATATTGAACGAAGTTGTTTAATTTTTTCTAAACTATTTTGATGAACAGAAAGTATTTCTTCCTTGTTTTTTGATTTATAAGAGTTTCCAGAATGACCTATAAAACCTTTAAATGTAAGATTTTTTGATTTTGATAGCTGATCAATTAAAGTGCTAATATTAACTATACTGTCGTATTCTACTCCTGTTCTTTTATTTCCTAAATCAATTTTTATAAACACACCAATATTTTCTGAAATATGCTTATCTAAATAAAAAATGGTTTCAATTGAATCTACCAAAATATTTATTTTAGCAATTTTGGCAATATCATTTAGCTTTTGAGTTTCTAAAATATTAAATACAAATGCGATTGTAATATCATCCCAACCATTTTTAACAAAATAAGCAGCCATTTCTACTGATGAAACAGATATTTTATCAACACCAAAATCTCTAAACCATTGCCCTATTATTGCAGATTGATGAGTTTTAAAATGAGGTCGGAAAATTAAGTTGTGTGCACGAGCTTTTTGAGCCATCAAGAAGATATTATGATGACATTTTTTTTTATCAAGAATTATTGTTGGAGATGTAATTTGCATCAATTATATATTAACATTAGATTCTTAAATTAAATATCAGACATTAAAAAGGGCGATGTCTTTCATCGCCCAAATTAATTAATATTTCAATATTTATTCTATTACCTTCATTTCGCTGACAATATTTGTTGCTCCGGCGTATTTTTCAATAACCCACATAATATATCTTATGTCTGTGCAAATTGTTCTTTGCAAATCTGGTTCAAAAGCAATTGGCGATGCAGTTGCTTCCCAGTTAATATCGAAAACAATACCTATTAATTCGCCTTTTCCATTAATTATTGGTGCTCCTGAATTACCTCCAGTTACATCGTTATTTGTAATAAAACAAGTAGGAACAGTTCCATTGCTAGCATATCTGCCAAAATCCTTTTCGCCATATAATTTCACGAATTTTTCGGGTAAAGAGAACTCAGAATCACCTGGTTTATATCTAGCCATTAAATCGTCCATTGTTGAGTTAAAAGGATAGCTTTTGCCATTTGGTTTGTTATAATCACAAACTTTTCCATAACTCAAGCGCATTGTAGTATTTGCATTAGGATAGTATTTTTTATCCTTTTCCATTTCCATAATACCAGCAACAAACAATCTACTACCTCTTTCTAATTCAAGTTCCGAAGGCTTCATCAATCCTAAAATTTCTTTATTTTTTGCATAGAAAGAAGCCATTGCTCTGTATCCTGGGTCTTTGTCAAGTATTTTACTCGATGGTTTTGTTAAAAACTCTTGTACTTTGTCTTTATTTGCAAAAATTGATTTTTCGAACAGGTCATCCGCAAACTTTTGAAAATCTCCTTTGAATTTTTTTGAAATTTGTTCTAACACATCTGGATGTTGATCCTTTGGAATATCATTATAATACATTTGAATCAATGCAACAAAAATCTTTTTATCTGTTTCTAAATCATAACTTTTAAAATACTTTGTTGATTGGTATTTTAATGAAGTTGCTAGTCTGTCAATTTTTTCTTGATTTGGATTTGCAGCAGCAAGTTCATTATACAATTCTTCATATTGGTTTGCATAAGCTAAAATTTCAAAGCCAGGACGTTTGATAATTTCCATAAAATAATATTTCGATAAATAATATTTTTCTATTCCTGAGTTTGCTTTTTCAATAATACTTATTGCTTCACTGTATTTTGCTTTTCTAGTTGGGTCAAGAGCAATCCATTGAGTAAATTTGTTTTCTATATCTTTTTTCTTATCATAAGCTTTCAACTTAGTAAGAATTTCTTTTTGACCTATGAAATACTTCCAATAATTTGAAGAACTATTATATTTTGAAATATACTGCAATCTTATTTCTTCGCTTCCATCCATTGCTGCTTTAATAACTTTTAATTTGGCTTCTCTAATATTTACAATTGTAGGAGCCAGTTTATCTAGAACTAACTTAACCCCATACGAAGTAGTAAATCTATCGGTTGTTGCTGGATACCCCATTACCATGGTAAAATCATCTTTTTGAATGCCTTTAAGTGATACAGGTAAAAAATGTTTTGGAACATAAGGTATATTTTTTTTGTTATAATCTGCTGGTTTACCTTGAGGAGAAGCATAAACTCTGAAAAACAAAAAATCGGCAGTTTGACGAGGCCAAGTCCAGTTATCAGAATCAGCACCAAAATTTCCTAACGCTTTTGGAGGTGCTCCTACTAAACGAACATCTTTAAATGTCTCATAAACAAAAAGATAATATTCATTTCCATTGAAAAAGGATTTTACTTCTGCATTAAACTCTGTTCCGCTAATTGCTTCCATAACAAGTTTTTCCGACACTTCTTGAATCTTTTTATCACGATCTGTTTCGCTTAAACCGCTATTTAACTGAGCTAATACTTTATCAGTTACATTTTCCATGCGTGATAAAAAACTAGCACTAATTTTTTCATTTCTAAGTTCTTCTGCCTTAGATGTTGCCCAAAATCCTAAATCAACATAATCATTTTCGGCAGTAGATAACTTTTGAACATATTCTAATCCGCAGTGATGGTTCGTCATCATTAATCCTTCGCCCGACACCATAAATGCAGAACAATTTCCACCATTTAGCATTACAATCGCATCTTTCATACTCGAATTGTTAATGCTATATATTTCTTCGGCTGTAAGTTGAAGTCCCATTTTTTTCATGTCAACATAGTTTAACCTGTTGACTAGCAAAGGAAGCCACATTCCTTCATCCGCTTTAACCTGATTTACTAAACTAGCAATAAACAAAATAATAAATAATGATATTTTTCTCATAATAATTAATTTTTATGATATAAAAACAAGTCCATAGATTTTTGGACACGCTAAAATACTAATTTTTACATATTAATTGCAAGTTTATTATATAAATCTTTCCTTTTAATAGATAAAAAAACCTGTTCAATATTGGAATTCAGCAAACTAAGCATTTTTACTTTTCATACATTAAATTGCATCCTCTTATCTGTGAGTTTTCTAATCGACCTTGTAGTATAAATGTGTTATTTGGCAACTTTACTCCCATATCTTGAGTTGCTATAAACGAGCAAGAGTGAAGATTAGCTAAATCGATAATGTTAATTGCTCCCGATAAATTTTTTGAAATCGTCAAAGGATCATTAATATCTCTAATCAGAACTTTCATCCAAGGCACTGGTTTATAAATACCTTTCCCTTTTGAATATGCTTGTGAAAGCAGTTCTGTCATGCCATATTCTGAATGAATCTCTGAAACACCAAATCCACTTACCAAAAATTTGTGCATCTCTTCTTTCAATATTTCTTTCCTTTTCCCTTTCATTCCTCCTGTTTCCATTATTACTAAATTCTTGAAGCCAGAATAAGAATAATGTTCAACAAAATCAAGTAAAGCATAACTCACACCAACTAATATTGTAAGAATATTTTTCTTCGCGTTCTTTTTAATAATAAAGTCTAAATTTTCAAAATCATTAATGAAAAAATTACTCTCTTTATAGGTTGATAATTTTATTAATTTTTCGAACATATAAACCAATGACGAATTTCCTCTTTCAAGATAGGAAGGAAGTAATGCTAAAAAGCAATATTCAGATGGTTTTCCATAAAATATTTCAAAACCTGAAATAAAACTCTTTATATATAAGTCTTCATTTGCAATAAAATGTTGACTTGGATTTTGATTGGTTGTGCTACTACTTTTAAAAACAAGCTTTGCCTCACGAGATTTATCAAGTACTTGATGTGTTCGGAAAAATTCAATAGGCAAAAAAGGGATTTCTTCAATAGAATTTGCCAAAAAGGGTGTTTTATTTATTAAATTGCAATAGTTTTTATATACCTCGCAATTTTCAAACTGATATTTAGCAATTTCAAGTGCCAGATATTCAAATTCTTCATCTGAGTATATTTTAAAAATTTCGTTATATTTATCAATAATTGACATAAAAAAAACTATTTTTGTAAACCACTTTTTGCAATTTGATTTTTTATTTAAAATAATCAATATTTAAAAATGTTGATTAATTTTGAGAAAAGTATTTTTTTAATTATTTAAATGCTTACAAAGGTACTATTTTGATGAAATATAAAAGCAGTTTATTTATTTCGGTAGTTGTTTTTTTTCTAGTTTCTTCTTGTTTGAAAAAAGAGGAATACCCTGTTATACCTGCTATTAGCTTTAAAGACCTTAAGTATAATCATTTTGTAAATTCAATTGGCGGCACTGTATATTTAACAATTTCGTTTACTGATGGTGATGGAAATATCGGACTAACTGCGGCTGATACTGTTGCACCTTATGATTATAATTTGTTTGTTAAACTTTTTGGAAAGAAAAATGGCGTTTTTGAAGAAATTATTTTCCCTGATACCACTCTTAATTTTAATGCTCGCATACCAATTTTAAATGCAAATGGTTCAAATAAAACGCTTAAAGGCGATATTGAATATAAAATGGACTTTTTAACAAAAGACACGCTACAACTTGAAGTCTTTATTAAAGATAGAGAACTCAACGAGAGTAATACAATTACCACTCCTGAGTTTGTTATAAAATAACAAATATTAAAATTATCTATCTTTTCGGACTAGCATCTTGAAGATTTTGCAGCACACTTCGTTTTTCTTCAAAATTGAAAGTGTTAATATCAATAATAGTACAGACATAATTGCCATCAATTTTCCAATATAATCGCCATATTTTACATAAAATGTAACTGTGTCATTCGCATTTATTGATTTGCTAATTACATCTTCCTTCCACCACTCGGTTGCTTCCTGAATTTCGCCCCTTTGACTCACAAAACAAGATATCCCTGTATTAGCCGAACGTGCAATACTTCTTCTCGTTTCTATTGCTCTGAGTGAAGCATAACTACAATGTTGTTTGTAGCCTGGTGTATTGCCCCACCATCCATCATTTGTTCCTATGGTTATTATATTTGCTCCATTTTCAACATATTTAGCTACAAATTCGCCAAATATAGACTCATAGCATATAACTGGAGCAATTTTTATTGCTCCTTTATTTGAAATAAATGGCGTTCTATTTGTTTGTATTCCATAACTACCAACACTTCCGCCCAAATCCATAGCAAATTTATCTAAAAAACTCAAATAGTTTCCAAAGGGCATGCCTTCAACACCAGGCACTAATTTCGATTTATGATATATTTGAATGTGTGGACTGCTATCAATCATCAGAGTTGTATTAAACGACTCGTAATATGAGCTATCGTCGGCGAATTTACGTGCAGAAATTCGATTTATACCTCCATCCGTAACTATTTTATGTGTTGATGCTCCCACAATTACAGTTAACGCAGGGAATTTTCTTATAAAAACTCTAATACTATCAATACAACTTGATCGTTCAATATTTTCTTCCCAAATACCTTCAGGAATAGCAGTTTCTGGAAGTAACAGATAGCAAGTGTTTATATTAACAGCTCTACTTGCTAGCTTAAGCATTTTAGCCATTTGCTCGTCCGAACTTAATCCATTAAACTTTTCATTATACGGATCGATATTTGGCTGTACTGCAACAACTTGAATTGGATTGCTTTTTTCTTTGTAATTTGCAAAAACTATTTGCGAAAAAATCAATGGAAAAGTGATAATAGCAATAGTTGAAACTAAATAAGTATATGATTTTTCAGATTTATCAATAAATTTCAAATCAATCCATTTATATAGAAGAACATTTGAAGCAAGAATCCAAAGTGAGCCACCTAATACGCCTGTATATTCATACCATTGAATACATTTTATGTAACTAGCAAAACCATTACCCAATGTTAGCCACGACCATGATAATGGCCAATTTAAATGCAGAAACTCAAATCCAATCCAATAAACTATTAGAGCGTAGTTTCCCTGTTTAGAGCTTAACTTGCACTTTGTAATGTGAAAAAACAAAAAAACCAATGATTGAAAAAGCGTATTTATAACAATGGCAGCAATGGCTCCAAAAAGTGTTGAATTATAAATCCAATAAGTTGAAATAATATTCCAAGTAAGAAATCCAATATATGCCAAATTAAAAACAAAAACATTGCTAAATGACGGTTTATTCTTGTAAACAAAGTTTTCGGCTATTAATAATGGAACAAATGCAATAAGCAATAATGGCTCAAAAGCACTTGGAATCCATCCAAAACTTAGTAAAACACCTGTGAAAATTGATAATCCGAAAAGATGTAAGCGTTTCATTTTATAATAATAAGTTCTTAACCTAGAGCTGCATTTCAATTCACAAATATAAACAGAAAGAAATAATGCTTTACCATCTGGCAAAAAAAATCATCTTTTTAGTAAAAGTATATTTCTATTTTTTGTAAATTCACAGTGCATTGAAAATTGAATATGTCTTTTAAAAATTATTAGCATGAATATTAATCCCGAAACTTTAGTTTTTCTCAAAGAATTAAAACAAAATAATAACAAACCATGGTTTGAATCTAATAAAGATTCCTATTTATCAGCAAAAATAAATACGCAACTTTGGTTTGCTGATTTATTAACTGCTATAAATGAATTTGATACACTAGAAATTAAAGATCCGAAAAAATGCATGCCTCGAATTTACAGAGATTTGCGTTTTTCAAAAGATAAAACGCCTTACAGTCCTAGGTTATCGGCAATGATTTATAGAAGCAAACAAGAACAAAAATGCAATTTCTACCTTCATATTGAACCCAGCAATTCTTTTTTAGGAGGCGGATTATATGTTCCTACTTCAAGTCAGCTAAAACTTATCAGAGATGATATTGATTATGACGCTTCAGACATAAAAAAGGTTTTGAATTCGGCTGCATTTAAAAATAATTATGGTGAACTCAGTGGCGACCGATTGATAAAAATTCCAAAAGGATTTAATCCTAACCATCCAGAAGCAGAACTTCTCAAACTAAAACAATATTTGGTAATGCATCATTTTACCGATGAAGAAGTATGCTCAAGTCCGTTTATGGAAAATGTAATAAAAATATACAAACAAGCTTTGCCTCTGTTTTTCTTTTTCGATAGAGCTTTATCATTTAAAGAATAATTTTAATTTTGTGGTTTAAAACCATTTAATGCATGGATCAAATATCTAAAGAACCCAAAAGACTAAATAAATTTATCAGCGAAACAGGCTTATGCTCTCGACGCGAAGCTGATCGACTAATTGAAAATGGAAACGTAATAGTTAATGGTACTATTGCCTTAATGGGACTCAAAGTTACTTCATCAGATGAGATTACTGTTAATGGAAAACCACTTAATAAAAAGAAAGCGCCACTATATATTGCTTTCAATAAGCCAGTGGGCATTATATGTACAACAGACACCGAAATTTCTGATAATATTGTTGATTATATCAATCATCCAGAGCGTATTTTCCCAATAGGACGCCTCGACCGACCTTCGCAAGGTCTGATATTAATGACAAATGATGGTGATATTGTAAATAAAATCCTCCGAGCAGGCAATAATCATGAGAAAGAATATATTGTTTCAACTAGACAGCCTATCACGCCAGCATTTATTCAAAAAATGAAGTCGGGAATCCCTATTTTAGATACAGTTACCAAAAAATGTTTTGTTGAACAAATAGCAAAAAATACATTTAGAATTATTCTTACCCAAGGATTAAACCGCCAGATAAGACGTATGTGTACTTTTCTTAATTATGAAGTTACAAAACTAGAGCGAATACGAATTATGGAAGTAACACTTAAAGACTTGCCTATTGGGAAATGGCGCTATTTGAATCAGTCAGAAATAGATATTATAAATAAATTGATTGAGAATTCTATTAAAACAGAAGAAGCTAGTTTTTAATATATTCAGAAATAAATTGACAAAAAAAACGAGGAGAGCAAATGCAATCCTCGTTTTTGATTTGAAATCAATTATTTTTATTTCAATCCTAAGTTCGCTTTTCCTTTTTCAAAAACGATATCAACTGGGATATTAGCGTTTTTAATTCTATCTAAATCTTTTTGAAGTTGTGTGCCAATAGTAGCTCCTTCTATCCATTTTTTAGTGCCTTCGTAATCGCCAGTAGCTTCCAGCGTCATAACTTTATTAACCAATTCAGCAACTGCTTTTTTCATATTGTTGAAATCGATAGTGTATGTTTGATCTTTTTCATTGAATTTAATTGCCTGTTTTTCAACTAGGAAATTATAACAAGCTAAATTTGCTTTCCCATGAGCACTAGCTGCGCCAAAACGAATTGAACGGAAAATACCAGATACAAAGGTTACGTAGTTATTATTTACTTCGCCAGCACTTAATTCTTTCATGTCGTAAAGTTTGCTAACTAACCATAATCCCATAATGTCGGCTTTTCCTTCTTCTATTCCAGAAAATTGTTCCTTTAATGCTTCTCTAACCGTTCCTTTTCCATTAATTGTGTTTTTGATTCCTAGTCCATGAGCAACTTCGTGGAACATTACATTTTCAAAAAATGCATCAAATTTAATATACTTGCGTTGAGCTTCAGAGATAAGAATATTGCTAATAGGCATTACCATATTATCAAATTTTGCTTTCATAGAGTTTTTCAACTGAAGCTTTCTTGTTCCTTTTTGTAATTGAACTTTTTCATCATTTGGAAGATTTATAGCAATAGTCTTGCTTCCAGCATTACAATCACCAGCATAAAATACAGCATCGTAAACACCCATATCTGAATCTAAACCAGGAATTTCTTTTTTAAATGCTTCGTCAGTTGGAATTGCTTTTTGTAATTGTGGCAATAATGCTGCAAAACGAGCTAATTTTTTGCTCCATTCTAAATCTTTAATTAAAATAAATGCTTCAGCAGCAGCTTTGTATCCAAAAAGAGCATCTTCGTAATTTTCAATAGGTCCAATTACAAAATCAATGTTTGAATTTTTAACATTCATCCAAGCAATATCACTTTCAAAATATTTATCCGTTAAAAGAGCTTCTGCTCTCAGCTCTAAATATTTTTTAAAATCAGCATTTTCGCTTACACCAGCTGCTTTTTTTAGTAATTCAGCTGCTTGTTGAATTTGATCAGCATATGCATCATGATACCAAACTACTCTTAACGATTTATCTTCGTTTCTGCGAATCAATGTATAAAGACTCGTTTTGTTTGAATCGGCTAATTTTTCAAATTCTTCTTTAGTAATATCAGCAGGATAGAAGTTTGCTCCAGCAGGTTTTTCGCCAATCTCATTAATAAAAGATTTGTTGCCACCTAAGCGTTCCCATGGACCATAGTTAATTTGTGCAAAACGTTTTAAAGTTTCGTCGCTAATTTTTGATAAAAAAGCATCTTTTTGACCTAAAGTTTGCATCCAATAAATATCATCCATAATTTGAGCTGCATCAAAAAGATACGAAAGCATTTCTTTTTCTTTTGCCGATAAATGATTGATATCGGAAGTAAGCTTAACAACCGCAAAGTTTTTAACTTTATCAGCGAGATTTACATCGCTTTTAGGCGTGTACTTTTCGGCAGCAGCAAGTGTTCCAATGTATTCTTTTTCCATTTGAGCTTCACTTTTTTGTTCAACCTTTTTGTCTTTAGATTTACACGAAGACAATGATAATGCTACTATTGCAATAGCAAAAATTGAAATTGATTTTTTCATGAATTTATTTGTTTTTAATTATTATAATCACTGAATAATGAGGACGAAGTTATAAAAAATATTTAATTTTGCCGATTATTTTAAAATAAAAATATGTCGTATTGCACTTATGTTAATTCCTTGAAAGAAGGCGAACAAATTGAACATAAAATTTATCACGATACACAATATGGTTTTCCTATTGACAATGATGATGAACTGTTTGGCCGCCTGATTTTAGAAATAAACCAAGCTGGACTAAGTTGGACCACAATTCTTAAAAAAGTCGAAAATTTCAGAAATGCATATAGTAATTTTTCAATTGAAAAAATTGCAAGTTACAATGAGAAAGATTTTAACCGATTAATGCAAGATGCTGGCATTATCAGAAATCGTTTGAAAATAAATGCTGCAATTTATAATGCAAATCAAATATTATGCTTACAAAAAGAGTTTGGGTCTTTTAAAAATTGGCTCGACATACATAAAAGCCAAGGTAAGTTAGAATGGATTAAGTTGTTTAAAAAACAGTTTCATTTTACTGGCGGAGAGATTGTTAACGAATTTCTAATGAGTACAGGCTATTTGTCTGGAGCTCATGATGCAGATTGCTGGGTATTAAAAAATATTAAAAAAATTTGAAATTAAAAAATTTCGACGAAATTTGTCAGTATATATCAAGTATTTATGCCTGGTAAAAATTAGGTATTTAGATTGTTTGATTTTTGTTATTATTTTCATATATTTACTATAACTGAAAATGTCGATTTTATTGAAACTAAAAACTTTTTTAAAAGTATAAAGCCTAGTAAAATTGAATTAAAAAACTCGCCATATGAAATCAAAAATACTATTAATATTTTTTGTCATTTTCATTTGTTTGTCGAATACTTGTTATTATTCGGCAGTTAACTCAAATGATCGTGATTTAAAGCAAAAATTTGTTCTTGCTGTTAAAATGATTAACTCTAGGAACTATAGAGGAGCACTAAAGCATTTTCTTGAACTTGATGCTCAAAAGAGCACTGCCAATATTCAATACCACATTGGATTATGCTATTTAAATTCTCCAGAAAGAATTGATCGCTCCATGTCTATTAACTATTTTGAAAAAGCATTGCCAAACGTAAGCACCAATTATGCTCAAACATTTGAAGAAATTAATGCTCCTATTGAAACCTACTATTATTTAGCTGAAGCCTATTTAGGCGAATATCAGGCTGATAAAAGCATTAATTTTCTTAGTATATACAAAAAATTAGCATCAAACGATAAAAACAGTTTAATAAAAATTGAAAATGAAATTCAGAAATGCAATCAATTGAAAACAAATTTTGTGTTCTCTGAGAAAAGCACTTATCAAATCTCAAGAATTAATCGTCAGGCTCTTAATACCGGAACAAACCCAAATGATTATTCAAAATCATTATTACTTTTATCACAAAACAATAAATTGATTTATACCACTCAAAATGATAAAATTATTTTAATTACTCAAAATAATAGTGGCAAGTGGGAAAATCCTGTTGAAATAGCATTTGAAGAAAATCAATCGAACGTAAAAAATCCTAATGAAAAGGTTTTTCTTTCTACTTACAAAACACAAAAAGGAGACATATACCTTTCCAATTTTATAAATAACAAATTGACTACTCCTATTAAATTGAATGAAAATATAAATACTAAATTTGATGAAACATCTGCTAGTTTGAGCTTTGATGGCAACATATTATATTTTTCTAGTAATAGAAAAGGTGGATATGGTGGTTTTGATATTTACAAAGCCGAAAAATTAGAATCTGGCGAGTGGGGCAAAGCAACTAACCTTGGTCCAACTGTAAATACCGACAAAGATGAAATAACACCATTTATTTTGCCAGATGGCGTTACTCTTTATTTTAGTTCTAAGGGCCATTCAGCTATTGGTGGATTTGATATATTTGTTACAACTCAGTCGGAAGAAGGTTTTTGGGAAAAATCAGAAAATCTAGGATTTCCAATAAATACCGTTGAGGACGATTTTAATTATTTTGTGTCTAGTAACGATAAATTTGGTTTTTATATCTCCTCAAAAAACAATTCAGGGTTAGATATATATCAAGTAGATTTAACTGCTAAAAACGATAATATCGAATTAAAATAAAATTAATACTAAAATTTTAGTAGCTTATAGTTGAGAAAGAACAGTTGTTATAAAACTTTCTTTCTCAATTTTTTTATTGACTATATTAGCAAAAAACTATCATCTTATAAAAACTACCGCCATGAGATTTTCCATAAAAATGATGTGTGTGCTTTTTTCAAGCATTTCATACTTTTCTCTATCCCTTTCTGCTCAAGACTTGCCAAATTACATGACGCCACAAGAGCAAACACAAATGAAATCATATCTCAACTCTATCGAAACTAGAGGCTTTACTAATCCACCTGCTTCAAAAGTAAGAGCTGCAGCAGAATGGGAAGAAGTTCAAACTCTGACAATTAAATGGCTTTCATATACAACTGTTTTAAGAGAAATAGTTAGAAATGCAGTATTAGAATGTAAAGTGATAATTGTTTGCAGCGATTCTAATTCGGTAAAAACAACATTAACAGGAGCGGGAATAAGTTTGCAAAATGTTTCGTTTGTAGCGCAACGAACTGGTACCGGAAATTCGGTTTGGATTCGCGATTATATGGCAAATACCGTTTATACTAATGATGTAGATTCTCTGTTGTTGGTAGACTGGATTTATAACCGACCTCGTCCACAAGATGATGCTACCCCAATTGATATTGCAGCTAAAATGAATATTCCACTATATCAAATGACAAATGCCCCATACGCTCTGACTACTCCTGGAGGAAATTTTATACCTGACGGTTTTGGCAAAGCTTTTTCTTCAAAATTAATTTTAGATGAAAACACCGGTTCTACAGAGGCTCAGATTGATACAATGATTAAAAAATTTATGGGCATTGAAAAATATGTTAAATTTCAAACCTTACCTTATGACGGCATTCATCATATTGATATGCATATTAAACTTTTAGATGAAGAAACAATGTTAGTGGGTCAATACCCAACTGGCATAGCTGATGGACCACAAATTGAAGCAAATATTCAATATCTATTATCAAATTGCAATTCAGTGTTTGGAACGCCTTATAAAATTGTTCGCATTCCTATGCCTCCTGATGGCACAGCTTGGCCTAGTGGAAGTGGCGATTATTTGACATTTACAAATGGCGTTTTTGTAAATAAAACTTATATTTTCCCAACCTACTATGAACAATATGATACAGTTGCTTATCGTATTTATCGTGAAAACCTTCCTGGTTATAAAATTGTTGGAATTAACTGTAATCAAACTATTCCTTCAAGTGGAGCAATTCATTGTATTACTCATGCTGTAGGAACTAACAATCCTTTGCTAATTTCTCATCAACGACTTCAAGACACATATAATACAACAACCCCTTATATTGTAAATGCTAAAATGATGCATCGTTCAGGAATTCAAACGGCTAAAGTATATTACACTACCGATACTTTACAGCCATGGTCAAATGTATCCATGAGCATTACAGATGTCATCAATAATATTTGGACAGGAAACATACCTGCTCAACAGGCAGGAAAAACAGTTTATTATTATGTAGAAGCTAATTCCGTTTCAGGTAAAACTCAAGTTAGACCTATAACAGCTCCAACTGGATACTGGAAGTTTAAAGTATTAGGAACATCAACTAGTAATAACGAAACAGTAGTTGAAACTATTATAAAATCTATATACCCAAATCCAGCGAGCGCAATAACTTGTGTTCCAATAGTTAATTCCGAAAACCAACAAGCAGATATTTCTTTATTTAACATGGTTGGCGAAAAAGTTGAAACAATATTTAATGGGAATTTGCCAGTAGGTGAAAGAAATTTTTTCTTTGATGCAAGAAATTATTCTAGTGGAGTTTATTTTGTTAAATTTGCAAGCGAAAAAGATATATTTACACAAAAAATAATAGTAAAATAGATATGAAAAAAATTGTTTTTATCGCTTTAGTTTGTTCGTTTTTAGGTATTTCATGCACATCTAGTAAAGATAAAGCCACAAAATATTATGATAAAATTACAAAGCTTGAAAACAATTTAATTGTTGCTATTGATTCTCTGGATGCTTCAATGAAAGTGCGATTTCCAAAAAAAATGTTTGAAGCTCAACAATTTGCTCTAAATCTTGCTAAAAGCTACAACGACACTATTAATACATTAGCTGAGTTTGATAACGATTCAGCTTTACTTCACGCTACCAGAGTATTTTTTAGCGAATTATCAGGAGTAATTGATAATGAATATGGACAATTGATAGCAATAAATGCCTTGCCTGAGGAAATGTATTCGCAGGTAATGGAAGACCGCTCTGTATTTTTAAATCAGGAAATAGACAGAAAACTTTCAGAATCATTAAAAAAGCTGACTGATTCGATGAAAGTATTTGCAAAAAAGTATGAATTTGAAATTAAAGTTGAATAATATTACAAATATACTTGAATTGATTCATTGTCGTAATTTAAGAAATAGGCATCTCTACTTATATCAGATAGTTCGATAGTTTTTGCAAATCCACTCTTAACTAGTACACCTTTTTTGTCGTAAATTTCGTACTTTGTTTCTATACTAAATGTTAAAGTAAGCGCTTTTTTATCGTAAAGAAATGTAACTTCCTTAAGCATTGAACGTGCTTTAATATCTGCAGAATAGCATGTATTTCCTCTATTCGAAGTTTGTTTTACACGAAACAAATTTGCTCCTGAATGAAGTACGGGTTTAAATTTATATACAGCTGTATCAGCAAAAACAACATCAATTTTTTGAACCTCAATCCATCTTTTCCAACGATATTGTTCTATAGTATATGGTAATTTCGACAACTGTTTTACCATAGTAAAACTAATTTCATCTGTTTTTTTATCTTGCTTGTTGCCAACCATAGTAAAACCACATTTTTCAATAAGAACTTCAGGATTCAGAATTTTTGGTTTACAATTATCGCTATGTGTAATAATTATGTCAATAGTAGCTCCAATTTCAAGATTAAGAGCTATTAAATCTATTTCAAATGTATTCGATGAAATTTCCGAATTAGAAATTATTCCATTTACTTTAACTGATTTTACACAAAAATTGTTATCAATGCTTGGGTTGTCAATAATAATATTATCTCCATAAAAACCACCTTTTAGCTTCATTTCGGCAGAAAAAACTTGAAAAGAAAAAAGTGCTACAAGAAAAAAGAGTAATAGAAATCGATTCATAATATGGTATTTCATTATATCTAAAAGCAATATTACTAATTTTTTGGCTAAAAAACAGGAATAAAAATTATTTTTTTCATTTTTATGTTTCAAGCCATTATTTTTTCATAATTTTATAAATCTAAAATTATATCGATATGAAAAAGCTTGTAGTTGTATTTTTAATGATGTTTTCAGTAAGTTCATTTGCCCAAAAACTTACAGTTAATGATATTCCAGAAGGAGTAAAAAAAACATTTGAAGTAACAAGAGCCGATGTTACTAATCCTACTTGGGAAAAAGCAGGAGAATTATTTGTTGCAAAATTTAAAATTGAATCGGGTCCAGTAGAAATGATTTTCGAACAATCAGGAATGCTAAAAACTACAAAATTTTTTAT
The DNA here is from genome assembly GCA_037139195.1 of Bacteroidota bacterium. Classification (GTDB taxonomy): domain Bacteria; phylum Bacteroidota; class Bacteroidia; order Bacteroidales; family JAHJDW01; genus JBAXGW01. The sequence continues at coordinate 41,032 of JBAXGW010000023.1, read as the reverse complement.
GGACAAAGAATATTTGCCGTTGAAAATTAAAACGTATATTAAAGATAATGCACAGGGTTTTAAATATAGCAATTACTTCTATCAAGTTGTGCAAGGCGAAGATTCATATATTGTTGAAATGGTTCAAAAAACTAAGAAAAAATTAATGAAATTTTCTATTGATGGAAAATTTGTTAGCGAAGAGGTACTTTAGTTATTAACCTAAAGAAATTAAAAATCATAATTTTTAACGTAGCTTCAGAATTATGATTTTTTTTATTTCTATGTTTATAAAATAAGAACTAGCTTCTTCAATAATTAATCAATTTCCACTATTATTGGACAATGATCGGAATGCATAGCATCTGGAAGAATTAAAGCGCGCTTTAGTCTGTTTTCAAGAGATTTTGCAGCCATGTGATAATCAATTCTCCAACCTTTGTTGTTAGCACGAGCATTAGCTCTGTAGCTCCACCAAGAATAATTATTTGGTTGGTCGTTAAAATATCTAAAAGTATCAACAAATCCGGTTTTAATAAATGAATCTATCCATTCTCGCTCTTCTGGCAAAAAGCCGGATGAATTAGCATTTCCTTTTGGGTCATGAATATCAATTGCTCGATGACAAATATTATAATCACCTGAAATAATTAGATTTGGGATCTCTTTTTTCAACTCATTAATATAGTTTTGAAAATCTTCCAGCCAAATCATTTTAAACCCTTGACGTTCATCACCACTGGAGCCAGAAGGATGGTATACGCTAATAACTGAAAAATCATCAAAGTCGGCTCGAATCATTCTTCCTTCGAAATCATACTTTTCGATTCCCATTCCACAAGTTACCAGTTTTGGTTGTATGCGAGTTAAAATAGCAGTTCCGCTATATCCTTTTTTCACGGCTGGATACCAATAATGTTTGTATCCAATTTCTTCAAATACTGAGGCATCAAATTGTTCGGGATTTGCTTTTATTTCCTGAAAGCACACAATATCAGCATTTACAGCCTTTAGCCATTCAATCAACCCTTTTCCTAGTGCGGCTCTAATTCCATTTACATTATATGAAACAATTTTTGTCATATCTTCAAATTTAATGGTTGCAATCTAAATTATATTTAACTTCGTTAAGGGCTTTATTCTGCCATTAATTTTTGTTGTTTTATTTATTCGTATTAGTTTTAATAAAATTAAAAATATCATCCAAAAAACCATCAGTAAATTTGGGTTCTAGTTTTGAGTACTCTCTTACACTGCCAGTATTAGCATTTTGAAATAGATGATTTGCCTTTGGATACAATTTAATTATAGCATTAGGATTGTTTAAAATGGCTTTCTTTGCACTTTGGGCATTTTCAACAGATGGAACTTGCAAATCCTTTTCTCCATAAAGCAAAAGAGCTGGGCACTTGAGTTCAACCAATGCAGGAAAAGGATTATACGTTAAAAAGAATTTAAACCAATCGCTTAGTACTTGTTTCTCGATGTTTTTAATACGTAGATTGATATATTTGGCTTCATCTTTTATTAAAGATTTTTTATTTAATGACATAGAATCTAATTCAGATTTAACTTGCAAATAAAGGATGGAATCAACTTTATCCCAACCCTTACCAGTTTTTACAGCATTATACAATAGAGCATTAGTATAAACAGCTTTATTTATTATTGAATCTGGAGCGTTATCTGCTATCATTATCTCTTTTGTTTGAAGAAGTAAAATTTCTTCCCCTGTAATAGCTGGTCCAGCCATTAAAACAACAAAAGCAACATCTGTATATTTATTAGCAACAATAGGTGCAATTATACCTCCTTCGCTATGTCCTAAAAGACCTATCTTTGATGGATTAATAATTTTTTTAGTTTTTAAAAATTCAAATGCCTTTTCTATATCAGAGGCAAAGTCAAGTGTTGTTGATTTAGTGAAATCTCCGGTAGATTTTCCTATACCTCTGTCGTCTAATCTAAGAACAGCTATTCCGTTTCGCGTTAAGTAATCGGCAATAACCTTAAATATTTCGAATCCAAAAATAGTTTCATTTCTATTTTGTGCTCCGCTTCCAGTAATAAGAATTACAGCAGGAAAAGGACCTTTCCCCTTTGGTGAGGATAATGTTCCGCCTAATACAATGTCATTATTGGCAATACTTACTTCTTGTTCGTTGTAAGGAGATTTTTGTGATATTTGTTTCAATGTGCCCACTTTTTTAAGGAAAAAACTTCCTGCATAAATGGATTGTTGGAAATTACCGTTTATTGAATCTTTAGCACCTACACCATCAAAAACCATAATTGAATTTCCAAAAGTAAAATGTACTTTATCTTTTTGAAGTGTTATATTTTTTAGAGGCAAATCCAATGCATTTTGCTCTGGAACATCCATTAATCCATCGTATTGCTTCTTCTCTTTTTTAAAAGTAACTTCAAATTTTATGGTGTCACCATTTGTAAAAATCTGTCCCTTCCAAAGACCTGGAAGTTTTATTTGAGAAAATGAGAAACTAACATTTAATAAAAAAAAGAGTATTATAAATTTGTATTTCATAGTCTTATTATTTATTATTATAAGATGTCATAGTATTTCCAATACCAGCAGTAGTAAACGATTGAATTATTTTTACAGCTATATCAATTCTATCGGGCAGCGCCTGCTTTTCTTCTTCGTTAAAATTACCTAATACATATTCTACCTGACGCCCTTTAAAGAATGAGCTGCCAATTCCAAAACGCAAGCGAGGGAAATCATTATTGCCAAGAGTTTCAATAATATGATTTAACCCATTATGGCTTCCCCCACTCCCTTTAGGCTTTAAACGTAAAGTGCCAAAAGACAAATCTAAGTCATCGGAAATAACTAAAATATTTTCTATAGGAACATCAAGCTGTTTCATCCAATAATGAACAGCTTTGCCACTTAAATTCATATAAGTAGTTGGCTTAATGAGGGTTATTATTCTGCCTTTAAAGCGCACTTCGCATTGATAGGCATAGCGACCATGTGTCCATATTTTTTCAGTACTAGAAACCATTTTATCTAATACCATAAAACCTATATTATGGCGAGTTTGCTCGTATTCACTGCCAATATTTCCCAAGCCAACAATTAAATATTTCACTTCTAAATTTTTTATTTAACTTAGAGCAAATATACGCAGAAACAATATTTCTTTTTATTTAAACCAAATATTTTAAATATCAACCTAGAAAAATTTAATAAATTTCACTTAAAAAATTTGTAAAAACAGAAACAACTGATTTAATAGACCTTATTTAGTCATCATTTCCGCATAGTATTTATAAAAATATGGAATGGTTTCTATTCCTTTGAAAAAATTAAATAATGGATAGTTTTCATTTGGCGAATGTATTGCATCAGACTCTAATCCAAAGCCCATCAGAACTGATTTTACACCCAAAACTCTTTCAAAAGTAGATATTATTGGAATGCTTCCACCACTGCGAATAGGAATTGGTCTCTTACCAAATGTATTTTCGTAAGCTTTGCTAGCTGCTGCAAAAGCAATTGTATTGGTTGGACAAACGTAGCCTTGTCCGCCATGCAACGACGTTACTTTTACCTTAACGTAATCAGGTGCAATTGCTTCAAAGTGCTTTTCGAACAGTTCACTTATTTTTTCATTGTTCTGATTAGGAACCAAACGCATCGATATTTTTGCATAAGCTTTTGATGGAAGCACTGTTTTAGCTCCTTCTCCAGTATAACCACCCCATATTCCATTTACATCTAATGAAGGACGTATTCCGGTGCGCTCAATTGTAGAAAATCCGCTTTCTCCATGCGTTTCTTTTATATCAATGGCTTTTTTGTAGTTATCAATATTAAATGGAGCTTTTGCCATTTCTGCTCTTTCTTCAGTAGATATTTCAATTACATCATCGTAAAATCCAGGTATAGTTATTCTATTTTCTTCATCGGTAAGTGAAGCAATAAGTTTTGCCAATATATTTGCTGGATTAGCTACTGCACCGCCAAAAAGACCCGAGTGCAAATCGCGATTTGGGCCAGTAACTTCAATTTCCATATAGCTTAATCCTCTTAAGCCAACTGTAATTGAAGGAATATCTTTAGCAATCATTCCAGTGTCAGAAACTAAAATTACATCGGATTTTAAAAGTTCTTTGTTATTTTCACAAAATTCTTCTAAACTTGGAGAACCTATTTCTTCTTCTCCCTCAATCATAAATTTTATATTGCATGGTAAATTATTAGATTTTACCATATATTCAAAAGCTTTGGCGTGCATAAAAGCTTGTCCTTTGTCGTCATCAGCACCACGAGCATATATTTTTTCATCTCTAATTTGAGGCTCAAAAGGCGGTGTTGTCCATAAATCAATTGGGTCAACGGGCATTACATCATAATGACCATAAACTAAAACGGTAGGCAAGGCATGATTAATTATTTTTTCGCCATAAACTACTGCGTTTCCTTTAGTAGGTATAATTTCTACCTTATCGGCTCCAGCTTCTAGTATCATTTTCTTCCAATATTCAGCAGTTCTTATCATATCGGGCTTATGCTCATTGATGGAACTTATTGATGGAATTCTTAATAAATCGAAAAGTTCGCTTAAAAAACGATCTTTATTTTCCTGAATGTAGTTTTGAATTGTGTCCATTTGAATAGTATTTATTTTTTTTTAAAAGTAGAATAAATTTCACAAATATTCAATTTTATTTATACTATTTCATGCTATTACCTGGAAGATAGGTCGAAAAAATATTCTTAAAGATTATCAACACTAAATTTGTTGATAAAAACAAACAACCATGATTATTATTAGTACTTCGAAAGCTTATTTTTGGGAATCTTTTTAATGAATGAATCTTTTAGAATAGTTTCCTATGAAATATTTGATTTTTATTCTTCTTTTATGCGTATCATTTACTTGTAATAATGGGTGTTTGAGTCAAGGGATTTCATTAAATCAAAAAAATAATACTGATACTATTGAAACTGCTGTTTTATCAGAAAACTGGAAAAAGGCTGATAAATTTTTCCAAAATTATGCTAGCAAAACCGGATTTAATGGCGCGGTATTAATTTCGCAACACGACACGGTAGTTTATAAAAATGCTTTTGGGTATGCAGACATAAAGGCCAAAACCTCACTTTCAACAAATTCAACATTCCAATTGGCTTCTGTTTCAAAACAATTCACTGCGGCAGCAATAATGTTGCTTCAACAAAGAGGCGAGTTAAAATACGAAGACGACTTAACCAAATATTTACCCGATTTCCCATATCAAAATATAACAATCAGAAATTTACTCAATCATCGATCTGGTTTATGCAATTACATATATTTTTGCGAAAAACATTGGAAAAATGAAAACGAACCTATGTCGAATACTCAGGTTCTTTCATTTTTCAAAGCAATAAAGCCAGCTCCTTACCTTCAGCCTAATAGAAAATATAATTATAGCAATACAGGATATATGATTCTGGCTGCTGTGGTAGAAAAAGTATCGGGAATGAAATTTGCTGATTTTATGAGCAAAGAATTTTTTATTCCACTCGGAATGAAAAGCACTTATATTTATCAGTTTGATAAAAAATACGACACACTAAATACTACTTTAGGCTACGAAACAAAACAAAAAAGAGCCCAAATCAACTATATCGACGGTGTCGTTGGCGATAAAGGTGTATATTCTACAGTAGAGGATTTGTTTTTATGGGATCAGTCGTTATATTCGGGTGCTGTTCTTTCTGAAAAAACAGTTGAAGAAGCATTTTTACCTGGGAATAAAGATTTGAAAACAAAAAATTATGGTTTTGGCTGGAGGCTAATTACAAATAAGGAAGGTGACAGAATTGTTTACCATCGTGGCTGGTGGCATGGCTATAAATCTCTACTACTTAGAAATATTGATAAACACGATGCAATAATTATGTTGAGTAATGTTGCAAGTAGTAGTTTTGTAAATATTCAAAGTATCGAAGACATAATTAAAGTAGATAATTATCAAGAACTAATTGCTGCAGAGGAAGAAGAATAAGCGATAATATTTTCTTATTCCCCCCCCCTAAATAATTAGAAAATAATGTCTGATTTATTAATCAATTTAATATTAATATTTATTATTATAACTTGCCAATTAGTTAGTTATTTTTTTGGAAAAGAAAATGAAAAAAATTCTCATTACTACTATCGCTCTATTATCAATTGTTGCTTGCGAAAACAATACGAAAACAACAACTGACAATACGAAAATTGAAATAAAAAAAGTTAATGCTCCAATATTCAATGCCGATTCGGCATTTGTATATATTGAAAAGCAAATTTCCTTTGGACCTCGTATTCCCAATTCAGATGCACATAAACAATGTGCAAATTACTTGGTTGAAAAACTAAAAGAATACATGCCCAACGTCCAAGTACAAGAAGCAAAACTAAAAGCCTACGATGGAACAATTTTAAATTCAAAAAACATCATTGCTTCCTACAAGCCCGAAACAAAAAACAGAATCTTTATTTCTGCACATTGGGATAGTCGACCATTTGCCGACCACGATCCTATTGTTGCTAATAGAAATAAACCAGTACTAGGAACTAATGACGGAGCGAGCGGCGTTGCTGTTTTGATAGAAATTGCCCGTTTAATAAAATTACAAAATCCAAGTATAGGAGTTGACCTTATTTTGTTCGATGCAGAAGATTATGGTGAACCACAAGACAAGCAAACAAGTTCTGGAGAAGACAGCTGGGCATTAGGTTCACAGTATTGGGCTAAAAATCCTCATGTGAAAGGCTATTATGCAAAATATGGTATTTTATTGGATATGGTTGGAGCCAAAGGAGCAACCTTTCCTATGGAAGAGATATCAATGTATTATGCATCGCATATAGTTCGAAATGTTTGGAATAAAGCCATGGAATTAGGATATTCCGATTATTTTATTCAAAAAAATGCTGGATCTATAACTGATGACCATTACTATATCAATAAAATAATTGGAATCCCAACTATTGATATTATTCATTTAGACTCTGAAACAAATAAATTCTTTCCCCAATGGCATACCGCTTCTGATGATATTAATCAAATGGACAAAAATACACTAAAAGCGGTAGGGCAAACTTTAATGGAGGTTCTTTATAGCGAGAACTAGAATATTTTAAAAAATCAAAAAACCTCAACTAATTGATTATTCAATTGTTGAGGTTTTTATTTGTACCCCTTAGCGAACTAATGTCGAACCATTTTCTTGAAGATATAATGAAACTGTGGGATTTGAAACCACTGCTTGAACCTGCAATAAAATAGCACTTTTAGCCACAACTAAGGAATTCACTGGATTATATGATAAATATAACATACCTACTACTACTTGAACTACCTGCAAAACTAATTCTTTTATTTAAACTATGCAATTAGTAAGATATTAGAACTTGTATTTATAAATATAATAAAAAGAACTTATAAAACAAAATGAAAAAACAAAATTGTGTAAAAGGGGTGTAAAAATTTTGTTATAAAAATGGAATAGAAAGTAACGGAGTATAAAAAAGCCAGCAAGTTCTAAAAACTTGCTGGTCTTTTTTTATTTATAACAGAGAAAAAAATATTTATTTCACCTTGTTAGACAAATCTGCCCCCGCTTTGAGTGCAATTATATCATTTTGACAAATGAGTTTCTTGGCTCCTTCATGGGTGCTCTCGATAAATGCATCCAATGCGTGTTTTGATTTATGTTTATTTCTGGATGAGACGCTATGCGTCGAATGAATAAAAGCATCAAGTGCTTTTTTTGACCATGCCATTTGCGGCACATTAAAATCTATGCGTTTTTTAATTTTGGTTTTTATACTGCCAATGAATGTGATTGGTGGGCGCTCCGCAGATTGATTGTATATTATGTGAGCAGGTGAAAGATATACAACCTTGCCTGCGTTTTCACAAGTGAAAACAAGGCATTCGATAAGAATTTCGTCATAAGAAAATACCAGATAATACTTTTGACCAGTAACCAAAGACGGAGCATAGAACTCATTTTTTTCGTTTGTTTGTGCGGTATTCAGTAAAATGCCATCAGGTGAATATATCTCGCATTTGAACTTTTTGTAATCTATTTTGTTTCTTGTTTCCATTATTGATAGATGTTTATGTGATTATTTTACTTTTGATGCCAGTTCTGCCCCCGCCTTAAAAATGTATGTGCCATGTGAATTCTGGCAGAGTGGGGGGATTTTTTGACCAGAACAATTTATAATTTCCAGTAGTTTCTTTTCCCATTGCTGTATTGGTACATTTGCTATTCGGCTGGACTTAATTTTACCTTTAACAGAATTGACAAAAGATTTTGATGGGCGAACCACAGCACAGTTATAAAGGAAATGAGCTGGATTCAGAAAAGTTACTTTCCCTTCTGATTGGGAAATGAAAGCTGCGGCCATCAGAAACATTTCTCCATAGGAGAAAACAATATTGTATTGTTGTCCAACTGTTAAGGCAGGACAATAAAAAATATGGTTGCTGTTTGTGATTGCTTCTTTGATTAATACACCATCGGGTGTATAAACATCGCATTTGAACTTACTGTAATCTATTTTTTGAGTTGTTTCCATGATATTTTGTATTTAGAACGGATTATATTTATTTGTTATGCTTGAAAACGGCTGTCACTGAGCAGTCTTTTGACATGCGAAGTGTATAGCCCCCTTCTTTTTCAGCGATGATTTCACCTGCATCTGCACCAGACCATTCGGAGAATGAATAACCATCAGGGGGAATGGGAAGCATTACCGCTGTGGTATTGTCTGCAAAATAATAGGCGCTTTCTTCTTGTCGGCTGTAACCAAAAACTTTTACAAGACCGTTGGGGGCGGTTCCGATGCGCAGCAGACGTTCTTCTGTTGGTGCTGGGTCCTCATGATTATATATCACTCCCTGCTCATACAAGTTTATGAAATCCGAAAAAAGTTCAGTAAATGAACCACAGAAACCACATTGATTATCTGGTAAGATGAATGATACAGGATGAGCATAACAACTATTGAATAACTGGTCGAAATACGGATGTTCTTTTCCTTCAACGTCTTTATTAATGTAGAAGCGATTGAAGCGGCCAACCTGTTCACCATCTTTTTTGTGAACAGAATAAAGATGAACAGAGGCTTTCCTTGCAATAGAATCAATCAATTCTGCCTTATAAGTTGTATTTGATAAATTCCACTCCGTTGCTTCTGATTGGCTGTATTTACCATCTTGCAGAGTGAGTGACCAGAAGCGAATATTATAATCGGCTGGCTTCTTAATCTGGGTTTTCTTTATATCTACACTAACCACAAGAAACCATTTGCCATCCTTCTGCTGATATTCCCAATGTATTGCATCCGCTGGTACAGGATTTTCTGCAATTTTTGTATTAAACTCTTCGATGATTGATACTGGCTGAAAGTTTGCTGGCTCTGTCAATCCGTTGTTTGGATTGAAATAAGATTCTATGTTGTAGGTGTCATAATACATCAGCCACAACCAGCCATGGCCCCACCAGTTCTCAAAAACATGCTCATGAGAGTCGTCATAAAACGAACAGAAGAAACTTCCTTCTGGAAGGTAGCAAAGCTGGTGCCTTGTGTCAAATTCATGCAATACTGCACCTGATTCATATTTGCCAAGAACAGAAGTACCGATATATGGGTACGGGTCGTTAAAACCTGACAGGTCTGTGGGTTTATATCGAACAGTACACAGGTCGATAAATGGATTATAGATTACATCTGAAATGTTTATCGGGGAATATTTTGGTTTACCCAGAGAAAAATTTTCTGGAATGAAACAGCCATCAGGAGCTATCGCATTCATGTTATCACTTATTGCAGTTGCCCAAGGCGTTGAACCTTTGGAAACAGGTGAATTAAAAAATTTTATGAAATTTTTGTTCAGCGGTTTGAGAAGTTGAAGCAAAGCGACCATTCGGGAGCGTTGCTTTTGCTGTTCTGGTGAATTTGCATCCTGTACATCAGGTTGGTATTGGCGTACTGTTTGCAAATCCTTCCATTTGGAAAAGACTACATTACCAAGCTTTCCGCTTGCATTGCCTAAAAATCCTTGTTTTAATCGTGCCATTTTATTTGAGTTTTAATTGTTTGTTCTTATTGCTTTTGATGTTAAAAAAGGCAGTTGAAGGCGGAGCCTAACAACTGCCTTTAAGGAATTGTAATTGTAACTGGTTTTAGTGTTATGCGACAATTACTAACTCGCCCAAATACTCACTGTCACTTACTTTTGCTCCTGTTTCAGAAATGAATGCAGCATAAACATGAACACTGTCTCCGATGAAACCTGCGGGAACTGTAACCGATTGTGATTCGTCTGCACGTAATGCTGCACCTGTTGAATACACCACTTTTTGTTTAGCAGGATTAACGATAAGATACATGAGCTTATCTGTTGCCAAAGCGTCAGACTGCCCCTGATTATCTACCCAGCTAATGTTTACAACATGTCCTGCTTCTGATGTTGCCGCTGGTTCTTCCAAACCTGTAAGTGTACCCTTTGCCACTACGAGCAAAGAATAATCAATGGAGTAATTACCAGCACTGCCAGTAATGGCAGTTTTAATATTTTCTTTCATGTAGGTATTAAACTCCGACATGCCTACTGTGGCTTGCTTAAATGAAGTTTTGATAAATGAAAGTAAAAGTCTGCCGCTTTCAACCATTAAAGAAAATTTATTTCTTTGGTTAACCTGACCTTCAGTGCGTGGATTTGCCACTTCCAAAGGTTTTGTACGCAAAGTGTTTTTTCCAAACTGTTTGGAAAACACTGCTGAACCGAATTTTTTTCTGGTTCTTCCTGTGATGGGATTTTGAACAATTGCCATGATAAATTTGTTTTAAGTTTCATATAAATATGTTGGAAAAATATTTTTTCAGAAAAATGATGAAAAATATTTTTGATGACAGATAAGCGGCTTTGATACGGACATGATGCGGAGGGGAACCATAAAAAAAAGGAGCGGCTGCTCCTTTCAAGATTGTAAAATAAAAGTACGGTTTTTTAACTCAATTACATCCGACCCGTATTTGTTTCTGATTTCTTCGATAGATTTCGGGGTTTTGTTGCTGCTCTTATAATCGGCAGGACGGTAGTACCACATTATTTTTTTCGGTGCAAAAAAGAATCCTATTTGTTTTAAAGTGGTACGGTGCGGATAGGTATTACCAGACAACCAAATCCAATCACCTATCAGCTCAATGATGATGCCGTGCAAATTTATTAACTGGTTGATGATTTCGGGATACCGCAAAGATTCTTCCTGCTGCTCCTGTGTTTGGGCTTCGCATTTGAAATGCGGATTTTTGATGATTTCTGCATATTCGTTGTTTATTTCCTGCATTCGTTCAGTGCTGCCACCTTTATCTGGATGGTGAATAAATGCTAAATTTTTAAAGTGCCGTTTCACTTCTTCGAGTGATTTACATGCTGAAAAATAGTGTGTTTTCATGGGATAAAATATTATGGTTTAACAATCGCTGATGCCGCATAAAAAAAATTAATCATTAATGAAACCTTATGCCACCAAAAAGCGGTGCGGTGGGGGAATTGCAAGGTTTTTTCAAAAAAAATACTACCCGTAGGTGTGGAGATTTTTTTTGAAAAACTCTGTATCAACCTTGCAAGGAGTGCAGGCAGCTTATCTTTGTATAAGGTTTTATTAATGGTACTCCTGAAAACTTTTTTCTTTTTTCTTTAATTCTGGAATGCATAACTGATTTTTTACCTGTGGGTTGAAAAAAAACCAAAGCAGGTGAAACAGCCATGAGCAAGCGTTGGGAGATTGGATGCAAAAAGTGAAGAGTAACGGAACGGTTTGCGGCCAATGTGCATGCGTGCCAACAGCGTGAGGAGCGAGGGTGAGAGGCAGAGAGCACGCAATGAAGTGAAACGGAATGAGGGCGTTGCCGAACTTTGTTGAAAACACAAGGAGCTGGCGGTTTTTTTGTTTTACGTCAGAATGTGGGCGGGTACAAAAAACATGACAGCTACGCAGCCCGAAGCGACCAGCAGGCACGCTAAATTAATAAATGGCCGACGGAATGAAAGCGACTGAAAGGAATGAAAGCGAAATGAAATGGAAGGAGTGTAGTGGAACGAAACCCTGAAATGTAATGGAGCTGTAATGAGTGAAGTGGCTTGAAGGACGAAAAAGGCCATGAATGAGGAAGAAAGAGGAGCTGCATTTTGCATGACAGCCTTGGCGATAGCCAACCTATGGCGAACTTGCTCTTGTTTTTACATTAGAAAATAATAAATACAAAAACAAGTGCAAGTACGGGCTGGCGGGCAAAATGATGACGATTGATGACGAATACCGCTTCACCTGCTTTGGGTTTGTGCGGTGGGACTGTCTTTATTTCATTTCTTTTTCAACGCTGCAACTTCTTTTTTCAAAACTGATACTTCCTTTTCCAAAACAATAATTTTCTCAATTACCGTTTCAAATAATTGCAGGAGCTCAGCTTTTTTTGCAGCATTTGTTTCATGTTGCTTATCAATTGTGTTTTGGAAAGATTTGATTAATTCTTTCGACTGTTTTGTAATTGATTCATTCGAGAGTATAATTTCTTTTTTCATTTTAATATTTATTAATGATTTCGCCTACAATTTATTACTGATATCGGTCTGAATTACTTCCCAACTACCGTTTTTATACTGGAAATCAAGTTTGGTAAATGCGTCTTGGGTATCAATGGATTTTTTAACAAAGACATCTATTTTCAAACCCCAGCTATAAAATGGCACACCATTAGTGTTGAGAGAAACTGTTCCATCTAATATTTGTATGGAAAACTGGCGAACTATTAATTCTTCAAGAGTGCTTTGCAGGCGGGGTCTAACTTTCGCATAATCAATTTTGCTATCAGAAATATTATAGTTAAAACCACCAGCATACTCACAATATAATTCACCAACGCTGTAATTGCTTATCCTAATATCAAAAAAGCCTTTGTGTGTTTCATTTTTGATAGGATTAACATCAATTCCATCAAATGGAAGGAAGTATTTTGCAGTAAGCTCGTTCAGTAACTTTTGCTTAATTTCTACAGTGAGTTTATCTTTTAAATTGAATTTCATTTTCATTTTGAAAAAAATATGACCGCCCTTGTTTGCAAAGCATAACAAGAGCGGTCAGGTTAGTACTATTCTACTGTAATTTTATTTGTATGTGTGTTGCCTCCGATAGTAGTATTTATTAGATACACCCCTTTCGATAAGCCGCTCAAATCAATGGTTTGATTATACTGGCCAAAGAAATTGCTCTTGTTTTCAGTATATACCGACTGGCCAATGTTATTGTACACATCTATTTTAATGTTTTGGCTTGACGGAACATTAAAAGATACCTGAAACGAACCATTGTTCGGATTTGGGAATACATTAACGGTGTTATCTGGACTGCTGATATTGGCAACCTTGGTTGCTAAATCAGTAGTTTCGCAGGTTGCATTCATGCAACCGCTGCCATCAGTGTAAACATAAACAATATTATGAGAGCCAATGCCAGCATTGGCGGGTGAAAATACATTTCCACTGATTCCATTTCCAGAAAATACGCCACCTGCTGGGCTACCTGTTAATGTTGACGGGCTGTCAGTTGTTTGATATGAGGGATTTAAACCTGTGAAACTAACCGTGGGGATTGCATTTACAGTAACATTTTGAGTTGATGAATTGGTGCAGCCGCTTGCGGTTGCAGTGTATGTTATTGTATGTGAGCCTGCCCCAGCAGTTGCAGGATTAAAATTTGTACCGTTTACACCTGCACCTGAAAAACTACCACCAGAAGGGGTTCCGTTCAATGTTACCGCTGCTGCATTTTGGCAATAACTGGAATTTAAACCGCTAATTGATACATTTGGCAAAGGATTTACAACAATATTCTGCGTAGCAGAATTTGAACAACCATTACCATCTGAATAAATATATGTGATAGTAAATGTACCTGCTCCTGAAACTGAGGGATTAAAAATATTACCAGAAACACCAGTACCCGAATATGTGCCACCGTTTGGTGAACCACCTGACAAAGTAAACGAACTTGCATTTGCGCACACAGAATTTAAAGAAGAAAAAGTAACTGTGGGCAATGAATTGATAGTAACTGTAAGTGTATTAGAAAAAGCACCTTCGCAACCTGTACCATTTGTGCCCTTTACACTTATCGTTGCTGTTCCTGTGTAAGTATCATTCCAATCAACTGTACCTGTTGTACCAGTACCAGTAATTACACCTGCACTACTTGGAGCAATTGCCCACACATACGCTGTTGCATTAGTAGCACCTGTAGTTGTGTAGTTTGTATTCGAAGGATTTATGCAAAGTTGGGTTGTGCCTGTTGGAGTTGCGGCTGTTGAAGGTGTTACACATGAGTTTGGCATATTATATAGACTATCAACATCACAAGCAGTTAATACACGATTATAAATACGAATGTCGTCTAAAACACCAGAGAAATAAGAGAAAGCGGAGCCACCGCCTTTATGGCTGCCTATTGTAAAACCAGCATTATTTAGAGGGAACGGGACATTTGTACCAGCTGTTGTATTTTGTGTGTATGCAACATTATTAACATAAAAAGTTACGCTGGAACTTGAATATGAAGAGACTGTTACGACCATATGTGTCCAAACACCAGTAGTCACAACATTACTTGTAGATGTGATGTCACAGGCTCCGCCAACACCAATTGAAGGTTTTCCTGTATTTCCATATGTGGGGTCAAAATAACATTTCTTTAAATTATTTGTACCCAACTCCCCTAAACCAATAATTGGTTTACCAGTATTGTCTATCGTGTTGAGTTTTATCCATGCAGAAATTGTGTATGGATAATTTGTCAATGGAGCGCTATTTACAGAAATATAATCACTGGTTCCGTTAAAAATATACGCACTATTTGCATTCCCGAAACGGTCAGTAGTCAAAGTAGCACCGTTAACCGTACCATTGTAATTATTGGCACTTAGGTCATTTGCATTGCCAGAAAAATCATATTGCCCAACTAAACCCGTGGTAATATCTGCACTGCTACAATTATTCTCATTATAAAGTGCAGAAATCTCAGTTGATGACAATACACGATTATAAATACGAATGTCGTCTAAAACACCAGAGAAATAAGAGAAAGCGGAGCCACCGCCTTTATGGCTGCCTATTGTAAAACCAGCATTATTTAGAGGGAACGGGACATTTGTACCAGCTGTTGTATTTTGTGTGTATGCAACATTATTAACATAAAAAGTTACGCTGGAACTTGAATATGAAGAGACTGTTACGACCATATGTGTCCAAACACCAGTAGTCACAACATTACTTGTAGATGTGATGTCACAGGCTCCGCCAACACCAATTGAAGGTTTTCCTGTATTTCCATATGTGGGGTCAAAATAACATTTCTTTAAATTATTTGTACCCAACTCCCCTAAACCAATGATTGGCTTTCCAGTATTATTAATAACAGATAATTTTATCCATGCAGAAATTGTGTATGGATAATTTGTCAGAGGAGCACTATTTACAGAAATATAATCACTGGTTCCGTTAAAACTGTATGCACTATTTGCATTACCAAAACGGTCAGCAGTTAAAGTAGCACCGTTAACCGTACCATTGTAGCTGTTGCCACTTAAATCATTAGCATTACCACTAAAAGAATAATACGCTACAAGCCCATTAGTAGGGACTTGCGCAAATGAAACTATGCTCAAGCCAAAAAAGGCGAACATCAAAAACAGAGTAAATTTTCTCATTGTTAAATCTCCTTTAAATTGTTTATGCAGCCAGCCCCATGTATGCGGTTAATATTGGTTAGTTTAAAATAAAAAAACGTGGGACAATAACTTTACCAGCTATCGAGGTACTACCACGCACCCACGCATCTAATAAGTTAAGCCCACGCCTTTGGCGTGAGCGTTAATACTTATTATTTCTGATGCGCTTGAAAAGTGGTAGTTTTCGATAGCAAAAATAAAAGCTAACGCCTTTTTATGAGAATATCATTGATTTTGAATTATGGCATAGATAAAATTTTAGTTATACATTATTTGAAATCACATACAAAAGTACGAAACCTTATGAGAAACAAAAAATTAAAACAAAAATTTTAAAAATCGTATATATCTATACTTCCAGCATTTACTATTTTTGAATATTAAACCACGCACATCGTATGCTGCTGAGAATCAATAATATAAAAATTAATTTAAAAATACATTACCAAAATGTTGCTTTTTATAAAATAAAACATTACCTTTGCGTTATATTTACAATTTATGAAAGTAAAATTCAAAAACGAGGGAGAGTCAGAAAAAGAAATCGAAATTGATACCGCCAAGGCATTCTCCCCAGCCGATAATAATATCGGAAATGATTCGCCAGAAAGTTTAATGGAATTAGATTTAAAATTATTCCACCATCGAATTTATTTTATCGGAGCGGTAAAAGAGATGACCTCTAAAAATTTAATGGATTGGAAAAAGAATGGATTACTACCCACCTATGCAGTCGCAGAAGAACAAAAATGGAGGCGGTTTAATTTTTTAGAAGTGCTCTGGCTCCTAACCATAAAAGAGCTGAAACAATTTGGTGTACCAAATTCAACTATCAAAAAAGTAAGAGACGAACTTATTTTTTCGGAGAAAAAATATTTAAAAGCAAAGGAACAATACAGTGTAAGCAATTTTTTAGAGGACGAATATTTTCAGAAATTACCTGAAAAAGAAGTAGCCGATTTTGCGGAGACGGTTGCATACCACAGCGCATCAAGTGATTTTCATAACGTAGTTATGGAAATTATTGCATCAAAGATAAACTCCCGAATAATAATTTTCGAAAATGGGGATTGCTTCTATTACCGTGGAAGTATGGATTGTCTTGAAAACAGGATATTATTTGATGAAGCAGAAAAGAACGATGTAAAGACCTGCTCGATTGAGAGAATGGAGTTAGAGAGTCACATTTCTATTTCACTTACCAAAATTATTTGTAATCAACTGTTGCAGGATGAAAGTAATATTGATATTGCTGTTAAAAATCACATGACACCTGCCGAAATTGACCTGCTTAACGATTTGAAAAAAGATAATGTTACCGAAATAAAGGTGAGATTAAAAAATAAAAAAATCGAATTGATTGAGATAAAAGAAGAATTAAAGTTACAAGCCGAAGCCAGAATTTGCGAACTTATATTGACAGGCGGCTATCAGGATTTTCAGATTAAAACAAAAAGAGGAAATATTGTTTCATTCCAGAGAACGACAAAACATTTAAAGTAATATGAATTTAAACGTACCAAAGACCATGGACGTAGTGAACACCCGAATTTTTACCAAATGCCTTGGACAAATTCGCATCCTGATGATGAATTATGCTGTCACTGGATTTATGCAAAAGCATCTTAAACAAAAATGGAAAAAAGTTTACAGATGAACAAGTAAAGCAGATTAGAGATTATCTGTACCAACTCGCAAAAATTGACATTGAGTTATTTAAAACAAAGAAAAATTAAATTAACAAGGGGGTATGCCAAACAAAAACAAATTATTTATTGTAGTTTCCTTTTAGAGAAAAACCAGTATTAATATGGCATATCCCTATTTTTTAACACTAATAAATTGAATTAAAAATGACAAAAGTTATAATTTATGTGCGTGTAAGCACAGACGAGCAGGCCGCTCACGGTTATTCAATAGATGACCAAATTGCAAGATTGGAACAATATTGTAAAATAAACAACTACGAAGTTGTTAAAGTTGTAAAAGAGGACTACTCTGCCAAAACATTTGACAGACCAGCGTTTAAAGAGGTGCTGAGTTTTATCAAATCAAATAAAGGAGTAGTTGATTTGCTGCTGGTTTTAAAGTGGGATAGGTTTTCCAGAAATGCAACTGATGCGCTTTCCATGATAAGAACACTCAGCAAAATGCATGTATCTGTTAATGCTGCTGAACAACCAATAGATTTAAAGATTCCAGAAAATAAATTAATGCTGTCTTTTTATGTGACGGCACCTGAGGTTGAAAATGACCGCCGCTCTTTAAATGTAATCAAAGGTATGAGAAGAGCAAATTTTGAAGGTCGTTATCTGGGAAAAGCACCCAGGGGATACAGCAATAAAACAGATGCTACGGAGAAACCAATTATAGTGCCAAACGAAACAGCACCACTGGTAAAAGAAGCTTTTGGAATGATGGCAACGGGGCTATATACACAACCAGAAGTATTAAAATTACTGAAAGAAAAAGGTTTTAAATGTGAGAAATCACAGTTTTGTGATTTGCTGCATAATCGGTTGTATGCTGGTAAAGTATTCGTTAAAGCTGATGGTGATGAGCCAGAACAATGGGTGAACGGGTTGCATGAATCTTTGATAACGGAAGAAATATTTCAACGGGTACAAGACGTTATGAATGAAAGACTACAAAAAAGAAACCGTCCAAAGCCGCAAAAACAAAATGGCAGTTTGCCATTGCGTAGTTTTTTGATTTGTCCAGAATGCGGAAGGAAATTAACTGGTAGTAAATCCAAAGGAAATGGGGGCTGGTACTTTTATTATCACTGTAATCCCTGTAAAGTAAGATTTAAAGCAGATTTCGTTAACGGACAACTGGAAAAAATGATTGAGAGCGTACAGATTGACCCAGATGTGCAGGAAATGTATCTGGCAGTGATAAAAGATTTGCTGAATGAAAGTGAGATTGCCCGAAAGAATGATTTAGGAAAACGGGGAAAAGAAATCAATTTATTGGAAGAACGAATACAGAATTTGACAGATTTACTCGCTGATGGAAAAATGGAATCAGTAGATTATGCACAGGCCAAAAAGAGGTATCAGGGTAACATTAATAAACTGAACTGGGAGAGTAACCAATTGAAGATGGTTAAAACAGAATTTGATAAATACCTAAGCTGGGGATTCTGCCTGATGAAAGATATTAAAGAATATTACTGTGAGGCTCCGATAGATGTAAAACAAAAAATCATTGGTTCAATTTATTCAAATTCGTTCAATATTGAGGGGGGAATACTTCGAACCAAAAAGATGAATTCTTTGGTTGCTTTAATTGCCAATAGTAATAAGGGATTGAGCGAAACTAAAAACGGACAACTTCAAGATTTTGAGAAGTTGTCCGCTTTAGTACCCGGAGCCGGGATCGAACCGGCACGAGTTTAACCTCACTGGTGTTTGAGACCAGCGCGTCTACCAATTCCGCCATCCGGGCATGGAATAAACTCTTTTGTAGGGTGCAAAAGTACCTAAATCTTTTTATTATCCAAAAAAAACTATTAAAAAATATTAAACTTATTTTTAAATATGTTTTTAATTCTTGCTAATAATCCCTAATTTCGCAGTCTGAAAGAAAGCAAGTTTTACAACTTGCTATATGTCAAATAAATATCTTCACACTGATATGAAAGAACAAAGTTTAGAAATTTTTACTGGTTCAGCATCATCTATCCTTGCTGAAAAAATTGCTAAAGCATATGGGATTGATTTAGGCAAAGTTGTGGTTGATAAGTTTAGTGATGGCGAAATTCAGCCATATTATGAGAGAACAGTTAGAGGAGAAGATATATTTATTATTCAGTCAACTTATGCTCCTGGTGATAATATATTGGAACTATTATTGATGGTTGATGCAGCAAAAAGAGCTTCGGCAAAAAGAGTTATTGCTGTTATTCCATACTTTGGCTATGCACGTCAAGATAGAAAAGATAAAGCCCGCACATCAATTGGAGCTAAATTAGTTTCTAATTTACTCAGTGCTGCTGGTGTTGACCGTGTTGTAACAATGGATTTACATGCCGACCAGATTCAAGGTTTTTTCGATGTTCCTGTTGACCACTTGTTTTCTTCAACACTATTTATTCCGTTTATTAAAAAATTAAATTTGCCTAACTTAACGATGGCTTCGCCCGACGTAGGTGGTATTAAAAGAGTAAATGCGTATGCTAAAATTCTTAAATCAGATTTAGTAATGATTTATAAACAAAGAGCAAAAGCAAACGTAGTGGATAAAATGACTTTAATTGGCGAAGTTCGCGATAGAGACATTGTACTAGTTGACGATTTAATTGATACCGCTGGTACTTTGTGCAAAGCTTCAGATGTTTTGCTAGAAAATGGCGCAAGAAGCGTAAGAGCGGTTTGTACTCATGCTGTTCTCTCAGGTCCAGCGTATGAACGACTAGAAAATTCAAGCTTAACAGAACTTATTGTAACTGATACTATTCCATTGAAAAAAGAATGCTCTAAAATTAGAGTCCTTTCAGTAGCCGAACTTTTTGCTGATGTTATTGGACGAGTTCACAACTATGAATCAATAAGTTCACATTTCGATTTTAATCAAACTATATTATAAACAATTATTAAATTTTAAAAAAATGAAAACAGTATCTATTAGCGGTTCTCCAAGAGAGAACGTAGGGAAAAAGGATGCAAAAATTCTTCGCAGAAGTCAATTAGTTCCTTGTGTACTTTATGGTGGCGAAAAACAATATCATTTTTCTATCCCAGAAAAAAGTTTTGGTCCAATCATTTATTCTCCTTACACATTTGTAATTGACTTAAGTGTTGAAGGAAAAACTTTTAAAACAGTTCTTCAAGAAGTTCAATATCACCCTGTTAAAGACAATATTTTACATGTTGACTTTTTAGAAATTAAAGAAGATAAACCAGTTGTAATTAATCTTCCTGTTAGAATTTCTGGCACATCTCCAGGTGTACTTCGTGGGGGAAAACTAGTAAACAAATACAGAAAACTAAAAGTTAGAGGTATTGTTTCTAAACTTCCAGAATTAATTGATATTAGCATAAATAACCTTGAAGTAGGTGATGCTATTAAAGTGGCTGACATCAAAATTGATGGAGTTGATTTATTAGAATCTCCAAGAAATATTGTTGTTACGGTTCAATCTGCACGTAATATGATAACTGAAGAACCAGCTAAAAAATAAAAGGTAGTTACATTATAAAATAAAAAGGCAGGCAATTGCCTCTATTCCTTTAGAGCGTTTAAAGAGACTCAATTTATTCTAAAATAGAATTAGTCTTTTTAAACGCTATTTTATTTCTATATTACACAATCTTTTACCCCAATAAATTTAGCTAATAGAGAATTTTTTATTTTTTTGCTATTTGAGCACGAAGAGATTCATTATTCGGTCAAAAAGTGTTTCAACCCAATATTTTATAACTTCTACTCTCAAGCTGAGTTGCGTCCTTACACTCCTCGTTAGCTTCAAAATAAACCAAAATCGAGTAGTTCAAATATATGACAGTTTGAAAGGTCAATTCTGCTTAGTTATAAAGAGAATTATTTTGCAAATTGATAAATTTCAATATTTTATGCAATGTGTCATTTTGTTTCTTAACATATTTTATATAATTTTGTACTGATTAAAAAAACAATACTTAATTATGAGAAAAATATACTTTTTTTTGTTTTTATTAGCATTTGGAATTAAAGGAGTTTTGGCGGAAACTGAGCCAAATAATTCTTATACACAAGCTAACATTTTAACTATCGGAATACCAATGTCTGGAGAATTAGGATTATCTGGAGACACAGAAGATTGGTATCAAATCTCCATTACAAAACAAGGTTCCTTGTTAATTAATGCAACATGTAATGGATCATTAACAGTTAACCAAATGTCTATTTATTATAACAATGGGTCAACAGTTGTTGCTACAGGAGACTATGGTGCCAATGCTTCGGTTTCATCTCCTAATCTACAACCTGGCATATATTATGTAAGAGTTCCTATTTGGCAAAACTCAGGATCATATACATTGAATGCAACATTTACTGAATCAACCTATCCAACAGATGTTGAAAACAATGACTTATTACAAGATGCCGTATTTTTACCTTTAAACGATTCTTTAAATGGCACTTTAGGTTATGCATCACTTACAGGAGTAGATAATGTTGATTGGTATAAATTCAATGTGCCTTCAGATGGGAAAGTAGAATTTACAGTTAATTGCATATCTCCATTAACAGTTGACCAACTAAGAATCTATGACCAAATTCCTAATCAAGCGGCTCAAATAGGAACAGGTAATTACGGTGCAACTGCTGGAGTTTCTGTCCCAAATTTAACTCCTGGCACATATTATTTATACATTCCTCGTTGGCAAAATTATGGTTCTTACAAAATTATCTATAAATTTACTCCAGCTGATTTACCTATTGATACTTTGAATAACGATTCGCTTCCAGTTGCTCAATTTTTACCTTTAAACGATAGTACTACAGGTCATTTAGGTTATTATGGTGCAAATAAAACTGATATCACGGATTGGTATAAATTTGATGTTCCTTCAGATGGGAAAGTTGAATTTACAGTTAATTGTGTTTCGCCATTAACCGTTGACCAACTGAGAATCTACGACCAAATTCCTAATCAAGCGGCTCAAATAGGAACAGGTAATTACGGTGCAACTGCAGGTGTTTCTATCCCAAATTTAACTCCTGGCAGATATTATTTATATATTCCTCGATGGCAGAATTATGGCTCATATAAGGTTGTTTATAAATTTACACCTAGTATATATATTAACGATTCATTATACAATGATTCTATTCAATATGCTACCGAATTAAATGTAAACGACTCTTCCTCTGGACATTTATATTACTATGGATCGGGCAAGACCGATGTTGTTGATTATTGGAAGATTAAAGCCGATAAAAAAGGAACTATGTATGTAAGAATAAAAACCGACAGTTTTTTGACTATAGACAATATGTGGCTTTACGACCAAAACTATAATCCTATTGCAAATGGCGGCTATGGTTCAAACCAACTTGCTTCGTGTCAAGTAATGCCTAATCAAACGTATTATGTTATTGCGCCTCGTTGGCAAAACTATGGCGGTTATAAAATATATGATACAATAAAGCCAGCACCAGAAGTAAACTTTTCATATATTCAAAATCTATATTTTTGCAACTTTACAGACAGTAGTTTATATGCAAGTTCCTACAAGTGGGATTTTGGCGACGGAACAACTTCTACTTTTGTTAA
This sequence comes from Bacteroidota bacterium, assembly GCA_037139195.1. Taxonomy (GTDB): domain Bacteria; phylum Bacteroidota; class Bacteroidia; order Bacteroidales; family JAHJDW01; genus JBAXGW01. Next base: position 17,983 of record JBAXGW010000023.1, on the reverse strand, counting down.
CCCTAGCCACACATATACTACACCAGGCGTTTTTGATGTAACTCTTGTAGCTTTTAATCCTGCTGGATCAGATACATTAGTTAAACAAGTAACAATTAAAGGAATTCAAAACATTGTATCAAATAAAGCAGGTAATTCGGGTTACGCATCATTTTATATTTATGGTGGAGGTCTTACTGCAAACAGCAAAGTTCGTTTAACTAGGACTGGCTATACTGATATTGTTGCTGATACTGTTGTTAAGCCAAGCTTAGGAAGCATTAAACCTAAATTTAATTTTACTGGAGTTGATACCGGCGCTTGGAATGTGGTAGTTGAAATTCCTGGCGATACTATCATGATTGTTATTGATGGCTTTACAATTGAAAATGGTCGTCCTGCTGATTTTTGGGTAAATGTTACAGGACGTGAAAAAATATTGTTCAACCGTTGGCAAACATACAATATAAACTATGGAAACTCTGGAAATATTGATGCAAACGCAGCACCTTTCTGGTTTGTAATTTCTGATATTCCTGGTCTTGAAGTTCAGTTTTTGTCGAAACAAATTGGTTTGCCTTCCGAAACTGACTCATTGTGGCAAGCAATCAAAGACTCGGTTCCTGCATTTTTCACAATTGATAGTATAAATGGGGAAGCTTTCAAAGCAAGAGTATATCCTTTATTCTTAGCAAATGTTCCTGCAAATTTCAGTGGTTCTATAACGATTAGAATTAAGAGCCCTGCTGATTTCAGAACACTTACTTGGGTTAACGACAACTATTTTAACGGCAACAAAATTAGCGATTACGATAAATGTATAATGTGGGCACAAGCCACTGCTTTGGCAAACGGGCTTGTTAATTTAGTAGCATCACAAATACCAGGAGCGCAATGTGTTTCTTCTATTTCACAAACTCTTTATGGTTTGGGTTTTAACGACAATACAATGTCATCTGCTTTATGGTCCTTAACACGTTCAGCGATCACTTGTGTTTGGGATTTAGGCAGCGAAATTCCAATCATAAAAGCTTGGGAAATTTCTAACAAAATTTTTGAACTAGCAGCAGATATTTATGATAATTATGGTGCAGTTCAAGAGTGTAAGGAAAAATTCAAAAAGAAAAAACCAGACGATGATAAAGTTAAAGCTGTAAATTCATTCGACCCTAACGAAATTGTTGGACCAAATGGTTTTAAAGAAGAAAAATATGCAAGAAAAGATGTTGGCTACGATTACAGAATTTATTTTGAAAACAAAGCAGATGCAGGTCCAGCTCTTGAAGTTTTTGTTTTTGACACCCTTGATTTAACAAAATATGATATTAGCAAATTTAGCTTAGGTCCAATCAACTTTGGTGACACAACAATTTATCCATTAACAGGCTTAACAGAATTTACAACAGATGTTGATTTACGTCCTAGCAAAAACATTATTGTTAGATTGAATGCTAAACTTGATACTACAACTGGTATTATTAGTTGGTCTTATACAAGTCTCGACCCTGCAACAATGGCTTTGACAGAGGAAGGTGATGGGTTTTTACCTCCTAATGTCAACTCTCCAGAAGGCGAAGGCTATGTTTCTTTCTCTTGTGGCTTAAAACAAAATCTTGCAAATGGAACTCAAATTTCAAACAAAGCTGCTATTGTTTTTGACTTAAATCCTCAAATATTAACAAATACTTGGATTAATACTATTGATATAAACAAACCATCTAGTTCTATTCAACCTCTTAACAATGTTATTAACGACACTACATTTACACTTAATTGGACTGGAAATGACAATGAGAGCGGTGTGATGAATTATGCAATTCTATACAAAGAAGATAATGGAGTTGTAAAAACTTGGAAATCTAATATCAGACAAACAACGACTGTTTTCACTGGTCAATATGGAAAAACATACAGCTTCTATTGTGTAGCAACTGATAGCACAGGCAATGTGGAAGATACAACTAGCGTTCCTGATGCAACAACAACGTTAGAAGTTAACAGCATTGACAATATAAATGCATTTGCCTACGCATCAATTTATCCTAATCCTGTTCAAAACGAATTGTTCGTTGAGTTTAATTTAACAAGCACACAGGCTGTTTCCATTGAACTAATTGATGTTTTTGGAAAGAAAATTAAAAACATTAATTACGGAAATATGATTGGAGGCAAACATCAATTATCAATCGACATAAAAAACTTGGCTTCTGGATTTTACACACTCAACCTATCGAGTAAAGCAAATAGCTCAAAGTTTAAAATTGTTAAGAATTAAAAGTATATATCCAAAGAGGTTGTTCGAACAGCCTCTTTGGGTCTTTATAGCATTCTAAAAGTTGAAATAAGTAAAGCTTCTTCATGTGATTACTGATCGCTCCCATATCGCCCCCATCACACACCACTGCAAAATTTTTTCTAATGCGGATTAGGATTTAAAAAAAATAAACTATAAAATAGCCTTATATCTTCACTTTTACCATATATCCTAAGGATAAAAGAGGGAATAAATATTCCACACAATTAATTGTTTTTTCAATTATTGTTATGAAACCCCTTTTAAGTGCGCTTGGGGTTTTTAATTTCATTTCTGTAGCAAAAAAATGATAGGGAATTATTTCCCATTCCTGAAACCCAGCTTTTTCACACAATGTATTTAATGTTTTATAAGTAAACAGCTGCAAATGATCTACATGTTGTACTTCCCTTTTGAAAAGTCCCATCAAGGTATTACCGAAATTAAGTCCGTTTGGTGTGCTTAATAATAGCTCTTTCCCTTGAAATTCTTTTTTTACAAATAAGAAAAAATCCAATGGACTTGGCAAGTGTTCAAGTATTTCGCCAGCAGTTATTATTTCATAGTTTTTAAAAATCGATTCGTTTATTTCAAAAACATCTTTTCTGATAATTTTCGTTGTCTTATATATAATTGATTCTTCGGGCAATGCTATGTCTATTCCAATAAGCGTTTTGGCGGTTTTTTCTAATTCCGAAAACAACCAATAATTAGTTTCAATTTTTAAATTTACAGCGGTTTCATCGTAACTACCAATATCAAGAACCGATTTAGTGCGACAATAATTTGCAAAATACTTAATTCTGTTTACAGGTTTTTTAACGTGTAGTTTTTCGAAATTATCGTAGGTCAATTTTTTCATTAACTATTTTTCAATTTAGAATGTAAAAACAATACTGTAATTGGGTTTGTTAAGTTTAAATAAATCCGTTTCAAAGTACTTTATGTTAGGGGAAACCTGTTTCATTAAAAGTACAATTTCCTGTTTGCTAACTTGTTGCACTGTTTTATCTCCGCTTATATATTTATCGGCTAAATAACCTAATTTAGAAATGAAAAAGCCAGGTTCAACATCTTTAAAAACAATGGTAGTTTTTGGATTAATAAGTTTAGTTAAATCGTTGAAAAAGGCTGGTCTTTGGCTAGGCAAAACATGATGTATTACGTCACTTATTAGTATAAAATCGATGTTACTTGCTTTGTAAGGATACTTTTCTTTATACTCCAACATGCTTGTAGATGGAAGCACATCCACTTTTGAGGTAAATTCATTTTTAATAGAACTGCCAATATTTCCCGAAATATCAATCATAGTAATATTTATGTCGGGAAATCGTTCTAAAAGCAAATTTAACAGTTCGCCATCTCCGCCACCAATATCTAAAAAATTTGAGTTTGGTTTTATCTCTGGAAAAGTTTGAGAAATAAGTTTTATCTGAACAAAAATTCTTCGATATAGTTTTCCAAAAATTGGAAATATTTTTTCCCCAACTATTTTTCTAAAAATATTTCCTATCGACATAAATAATTATTTAATCTGACTTTTTGCCCAATTCAAATTATTCTTAGCTAACTGAAAATCTGGCTTTAGCTGAATTGCTTTTTCACAAGCTTTAACGGCTTCTTCAAATTTCCCCAAAGAATTATACGCTGCACCAATATTGTTATAAGCATCTGCATAATCGGGTTTTAATTTTATGGCTTCATAGCTAGCTTCAATACATTTTTCAAACAGCCCTTTTTGGTAATACATCATACTTAAATTTAAATAGCTTTCTGGAGTTTGACTATTTTTTGCTAATTCAACACTAGCATCTATCTTAGACTGTCTTTTCATACTTGCATCTAAATAAGTTAAAGAAACTTTATCAGAAGGCAAAAGTTCTAAGGTTTTTTCAGCTGTTGTCTTCAGGTTGTCCCACAACTCTAAGTCGCTATAAATTGCCATAAGCGTATATCTTGCATCCATATAAGCTGAATTTAAATCTAAAGCTTTCTCCGCCATTTGTCGTGCTTCTCCTAAACGATTATGCTGTTTTAAAAAATTAGAATAATAATAATAAGCACTTGGCGAAGTTGGTTCGTATTGAATTGATTTTTTAAAATGATCTTCAGCCTCAATAGAACGATTTAATACATTTTTAATTATTCCAAGGTTAATGTGCAAAGTTGAATAATAAGGGCAATAAATCAACGCTTTTTCAAAATTTAAAAGTGCAATATCATAATTTGCTTTATTCATTTGGGTTAAGCCATAATTCATCAATCCTCGTCCATTTTCAGGGCTTTTTATTGTAACATCAAGCCAAAGTGATTCTTCATCTTTCCATACTTTATTTCTTTGGAATGCGCCATAAGCATAGGATGAAAGCACCAATAATGCGGCAACAAATATAAATCTTTGATATTTGCTTTTTGTTTCAATTATTTTTTGATGTTTTAAAATGAATAATCTAATTGCACAAACAACGCTAAAAGCCAAACCAATGAAAGGAAAAAATATTCTATGGTCATTCATTACTTCTGTAAGAGGCATTATTGAAGTTGGAAGAAGTGAAAAAGAAAACCAAATTAAACCAAACGAAATTGGACGAGTTTCTTTTTTAACTGATGTTTTAAATATGGTATAAACCAAAAGAGAAATGAAAATTAATCCAATGATAATTCTATCGTCAAAAGGATTAGTAATAATTGTCCAATCCGTATCTGCGCTCAAATTCATTGGGATAAAGAATGTTATAAAGTAATGAACCCAAATAAAAGGCTGTGTTATTATATAATAAAAAAATGGAGTTGATGTGTTTTCAGATATTGAAAGAGCTTTCGAAAGTGTATAATACTGTAGTGCTCCCACAACTATAAAAATAGGAACAACAACTAAAAATGATTTAAAAGTAATTTTAAAATTTGAGGGTTTAAGTAAATCGCTTAACGACATGTTCTTTTCAAATAATGTAATATAGAAAAACAATAGAACTGGTAAAACTAAAACTGTTTCTTTAGCTAAAACGCCAATTAAAGCAGGGATAAGATAAAAATATTTTTTTCGTTGATTGGGGTATAAAATAAAAATAGCAAATGATAAAACGATAAAAAATGAAGATTGCACGTCGGATCTAGAAATAATATAATTAACTGTTTCTGCATTTGCAGTGTGGAGTGCATACAAGCCTGCTGCAAAAAGTGCAAAATATTCGGACCAAGTATTCTCTCCAGTTGTTTTTATTATTTTATTATAGACAAAATACAAAACAACAGCTAATAGGGCAAAAACAATAAAAGTAGAAAGCTGAAAATAAAATGGATTTAATCCGCCTGCTAGCCAATAATCGATTGCAAGACTACTTGTTACCAAAGGTCTAAGTCCCCAATGAGATGGCAAAGAGCTAAACATTTCGGGATGAGAAAAAAAATGAGGAATGTTTTTCAAACTTCTGATATAGATATTATCATTTATTGCGTGAAAATCATCGAAATGAAAACCATTCATAAAATGATTAGAGTAGGTAATTACCAAGCCTATTAATAAAATTAATCCTAATATAAAAATTTTAAAACCTTGTTTCATATTAAAAAATAGTTGTTTATACATGCAAATATACTTTTTCTGTTTGAAATTATAAAATGCCTGTCGAAGTTCTTTTTTAAATCTAAAAAATCAACTCTTAAAAAATCATAAATTGTTTTTCTTGTTTAATCTATTCGACTAAATTTGTCGAAAATCTCACCACTATGAAAAAACTATTACTATTAAGCTTTTTTTTGTTTTCTTATGCATTTTCTAATGCACAATTAACTTCACTTTCAGAAGGTTTTGAAAACTTTCCATTCCCTGCAACTGGCTGGAATGCTGATTATGGAGCGGCTCCACTGTGGGGGCGAACAAACAGTGGACAACATGCAGGTAGCTTTTGTGCCGAAGTTGGCATGGGCGTTTTCGATCCAATAGTTGCTTCGTTAGAAACCCCCCAAATAAATATTAGCACATCTTCTGTCAAACAATTGAGTTTTTGGAGAAAAAATGTTTTTGAACTAACTGGAAATAAAGATTCTACATTTGTTCAAATATCCACAAATACAGGATCAAGTTGGACTACATTAAAAATATTAAAAGCAGATGCATTGAATGATGGTGTTTGGCAAAAGGAAGTGATAGATTTAACAAGTTATGCTAGTCAAACTTTCAGTATACGATGGAAATATGTTGGCGAAGGCATGGAAGCATGGCAGATGCAAATTGATGATATTAATATTGGCTCAGTAGCTCCAAGCAGTTTGATGATTAGCTCTGCATTAAATCAAGCAAGTATAAATTTATCGTGGCAACACCCTGGAGCTGATAGCTTTAATATATATCGATCCACAGATAACACCGTTTATACAGCTATTGGTACTTCAACAACAAATACATATATCGACAATACTATAAGTTTGAACTCCAGATATTACTATAAGGTAAAAGCAGTTTATAATTCTGTTGAAACAAGTTTCTCAACATCAGCTACTGTAAAAGTTCCAGGCGGTCAAACAGTATGGTTGGATGATTTTGAGTCGGGTACAATTAATCCTGCTTATACTTTAATTGATGGCGATGGTGTACTTGCTTTTGATTCAATGAATTATGACAATCTTTCAACTGCTTGGCAGGCCTACGCTTGGAAAATTAGATCTAAAAATAGCACTACAACCTATGCTTGCCATAGTGGCAATTATTCTATTGGTGCAGGATATAATCAAGATGGATCTTCAAACGATGACTGGATTATTCTTCCACAGATAAGTGTTACCGATACCACTTTCCGATTTGGATTTTACTCTACTTCACAAGATGCTGCTTACAAAGAAACACTTGAAGTTCTTGTTTCAACAACAACAGCTTCTCCTGCAAATTTTACTGCAATTAACACTATTGCTCAAGTGCCAGGCAGACCAAATTGGGGCGAATACGAGTATTCGTTAAAAAATTATAATGGGCAATCAATTTTTATTGCTATTAGGTGCACCTCCCCCAATAAATATATTGCAATTGTAGATGATATTTACGTTTTTAAAGATTTAACTACGTCAATTAATTCAGCGGTAAAAAACAAAAGTGATATTAATATTTTCCCAAACCCAAGTAATTCATCTTTTAATATAGAAATTATTGATAAAAGCTTTAATTCTGTTCAGATATATAATATGAAAGGTCAATTGATTGATAATTTTAAAATTGAAGAATCAAAGTATATCTATACAAAAAATCTTGATAACGGGATATATATGCTAAGAGCAACAAATGGAACAAATATAATTCAAAAGAAATTAATTATTTCAAAATAAAGAATCCCTCTTTTTTAATTAAAACCCAGACAAATATTATTTTGTTTGGGTTTTGTTTTACCTGAATTTTGGTATTACTAAATTTCATTGCAAATCTGTTTAGATTTATTATATTTGCCCTACAAAAAACAAAGCAATAAATGGAAATTATAATTAAGGCTTCACAGCTGATTCTTAGCTTATCAATCCTTGTAATACTTCATGAACTGGGGCATTTTATTCCTGCAAAACTTTTTAAAACACGTGTAGAAAAGTTTTATTTATTCTTCGATCCTTGGTTTTCGATATTTAAATTTAAGAAAAACGACACCGAATATGGCATAGGCTGGGTTCCACTTGGCGGTTATGTTAAAATATCGGGAATGATTGACGAATCGATGGATAAGGAGCAAATGAAACTACCTGCTCAACCATGGGAATTTCGATCAAAACCAACTTGGCAACGCCTAATTATTATGATTGGTGGGGTTTCCGTTAATTTAATTTTGGCAGTTATTATTTATATTGGGCTTATGTTCTTTCAAGGCGAGCATAAATTGCCAATTAAAAACCTAAAATACGGTATTGTTAGCGACTCATTGCTGAAAAAATATAATATTCAAAATGGAGATAAATTAATCTCAATTGAAGGAAATGTTAATGCAGATATGCTTGATGTTTCTAAAGATATTTTTATAAGAAAAGCTAGAATACTTGAAATTCAAAGGGGTGATAGCGTTTTTACGGTAACTCTGCCTAAAGACATCGATTATCAAATGGTAAGCGCTGGAAGCAAAGGTATTATTGAAGCAAGAATTCCATATTTAATTGACAGTATTACGGTAGCATCACCTGCAAAAACTGCGGGATTAATTGCAGGCGATAGCATTGTGGCAGTTAATCAAACTCCCGTTAAATTTTATGATGAAATAACCCGAGAATTCAACAAAAATAAAAACAAGGAAATTGCTCTTTCAATTTACCGCGACAGGAAGCCGCTTGAGTTGAAGATAACACCAACAAAGGAAGGTAAAATTGGAGTTATAATAAACACATCTTTGAAAAAAATATTTTCAACAGAAAAAATTGAGTATTCATTTCTTCAATCTATTCCTGCTGGTTTTCATCTTTGTATTCAAACACTTTCGGATTACGTGGTGTCGATGAAATTTATTTTCACTAAAAAAGGTGTTCAGCAAATGGGTGGTTTTGGAACAATAGGAAATCTTTTTGGTGCTCAATGGGATTGGGTTTCATTTTGGAATCTCACAGCGTTCTTATCAGTAATACTTGCATTTATGAATATTCTTCCTATACCTGCATTAGATGGTGGTCATGTTATGTTTTTGCTTTATGAAATTATAACTGGCAGAAAACCAAACGAAAAGTTTATGGAATATGCACAAACTGCTGGTATGATTTTACTATTAGGACTGCTCTTGTTTGCTAATGGAAACGATATTTTTAAACTTTTCAAATAGATTTCTCGCTAAATTATTGCCTTTTACTAAATTAATCAATTGAGCGATAATAGTTCAGCTCATAGCAATGAATTTTCAAAAATTAAACACATGAAAAAACTAATTTCTTTTTCCCTTGTAATTTCTTTTATTTTTGGCAGTATTTCGGCTCGTGCCGACGAAGGTATGTGGCTGCCATTACTCGTAAAACGCCTTAACTACACCGACATGCAGAAAATGGGCTGCCAGCTCACTCCCGAAGAAATATATAGCATAAATAATTCATGTTTAAAAGATGCAGTTGTACAGTTTGGAAACGGATGTACGGGCGAAGTAATCTCTGAACAAGGCTTATTACTTACAAATCATCATTGTGGTTATAGCCAAATTCAAGACCACAGTTCTTCAACAAGCGACTATATAAAAAATGGATTTTGGGCAATGAACAAACAAGAAGAATTGCAGAATGACGGATTAACTGCATCATTTTTAGTTAGAATTGAAGATGTTTCTCAAACAATTTTAAGTCAGCTGAATAATAAAATGACAGAGTCGGAACGCGATGCTAAAGTAAAAGAAATCTCTGCTCAACTAGAAAAAACAGCGATAGAAGGAACAACTTACACCTCAAAAATCAAACCTTTTTTCGAGGGAAATGAATATTATATGTTTGTTTACGAAGTTTTTAAAGATATTCGTTTAGTTGGTGCACCACCCTATTCTATTGGGAAATTTGGTGCCGATACCGATAATTGGATGTGGCCTCGTCATAAAGGCGATTTCTGTCTTTTTAGAGTTTATACCGATAAAAATGGGAAATCGGCACCTTATTCTGCTGATAATATCCCTATGAAACCTAAACATTCTTTGCCAATATCAATGGGAGGAATTAAAGAAGGCGATTATGCAATGATTATGGGCTACCCAGGTTCTACCGACCGCTACCTTTCTTCGTGGGGAGTACAAATAGAACAAGAAATTATTGGACCAGCAATTGTGAAAATTCGTACAAAAAAACTTGATATTTTAAAGGAAGACATGAATTCAAGCAACGATATATTCATAAAATATGCTTCTAAATACGCTCGTATTAGTAATTACTGGAAATATTATATTGGGCAAACCGAACAACTTAAAAACAACAAGGTAGTTGACAAAAAAATAGCAATAGAAAAAGAATTTTCAGATTGGATAAATGCCGACAGTAAAAGAAAAGAGAAATATGGAACTACTCTAGCTGATATTGAATCGGCAAATATGGAATTGAAAAAATTTGAGCTTTTTAAGCAATATTTTATGGAAGCTATTTGGAATGGTCCAGAAATATTTGGATTGTCGTGGAAAATTTCAAACTATTACAAAGCCAGTAGCGACCCAAAAGCAAATAAAGAAGCACTAAAAAAGAAAATTACTTCTGATGTAGAAAAATATTTTAAAGATTACAATTTGCCTACCGATATAAAAACGTGTGAAGCAATGCTTGCAATGTATTACGAATCGGTTGATAAAACAATGCACCCAATCGGATTGCAAAAATATGCCGCAAAAAATAGAAATAACTTTGCTAAAATTACAGCAATACTTTTTAAAAAGAGCAAACTAACAAATGTTGACCTTGCAAAAGAATTGATAGAAAATCCGGCTCTAATTATGAAAGAACCAGCGTATATTTTACTCGAATCGTTTCGCTCAGATTATTTAAGGGTAATAGACAATTTAAAACCTTTTGAAGAAAAACTAAACAAAGGAAAACGCGAATTTGTTGCAGGCTTAAGAGAAATGCAAAGCAATAAAACTTTTTATCCAGATGCAAACTTCACAATGCGATTAACTTATGGGCAGGTAAAAAGCTATAAACCAAAAGATGCCGTTTATTATAAGTATTATACTTCACTAGAAGGAGTAATGGAAAAAGAAATTCCTAACGACTGGGAATTTGATGTTTCGCCAAAACTCAAAGAGTTGTATAATAGAAAAGACTATGGAATATATGCTAAAAACGATACTTTACTTGTAAACTTCATTACAACAAATGATATAACAGGTGGAAACTCTGGAAGTCCAGTTTTAAATGGCAAAGGAGAACTTATAGGATTGGCTTTTGATGGTAATTGGGAGGCAATGAGTGGAGATATTAACTATGAGCCTAAATTGCAAAGAACATCATGTGTTGACATTCGCTATGTCCTTTTCGTAATAGATAAATTTGCAGGAGCTCACAATATTATTGATGAACTTAAAATCAACTAATAGTATTTTCAAATTAAAATTTATTTATTGATATTTTTCAGTTAAAATATATGTCTGAATTCAAAAAATACTCAAATATCCATGTTAATTATAAAATCTGGGTTAATGCAGAAGATGGCACTAGCATATTGGGTGATGATAAGTTTTTGTTACTAAAAACTATAAAAGAAGAGGGTTCGTTAAAAATGGCATCAGTGAAATTAAAAATTAGTTATAGAAAAGCATGGGGCGATTTAAAGGCTTGCGAGGAAATGCTTGGGTTTTCATTGATTGATAAACACAGAGGCGGAGCTGACGGCGGAAGCACTAAATTAACTGATGAAGGGGTTCGTTTTATTGTTCTCTATGAAGATATGCAAAATGACTTTCAGTTAGCAGTTAGCGATATTATTAAAATATTTAAAAAGAATTTGAAAAGTTAAAAAAGGCTGTCAAAAAATCTGACAGCCTCTATATTATTATTGCAACGGTTTTACCACTTCTATTAATTCTGGCAAATCCATTCCAATTGCCTTTAGATGTTCAATTGTTGGAACTCCATTTTTTGTCCAACCACGGCGAGCGTAAACTGCATCAAGCAATTGTTCGTAGCGGTCTTCGCGATAAGCTCTTGTTATAGCAACTTTTTCTTCAGCGGTTTTTCCTACTGGGTCAACGCCAATAAGTTCTTTCATTTGCTTGTCGTAACGCTCTTCTCTAGATAAATATTCTTCCACTGTTACTGGACCAGCTGCACGATAAGGTTGTGCATCATGTTTACGCAATCCAAATCCTCTGCGGATATTGAATACGCGTTGGAAATTATAAACTTTCTCCGACATGCGAACCAAAGCGTGTTTGTCGAAAGTTAAATCGCCAGTTACACCTTTATATACTTCAACATAATTATCTACGTGTTCTGGAATTTTGTGCGCTTCTGGTTGTGATTTGTTGTTTGCTGGAGAAACATCGTTCCATACAATTTTACAAAGTCCCATTAAGCCAAACCATGTTCTAAACATAGGAAAATAATGTAAAGCATCTGCTTTATCTTCAAATGTTGGAATTTGGTTATTAACCTGATCCATAAAGATTAACCAAGCTTCATCGTGTTGTGGTCCTTTGTTAGTCATAGCATAACCGCCTTGTTGTGCTAATGATTCTTTAGAAACATATTGAGAATACTCTAATCCTTTATTTTCCATTCCTATATCTTGAAGGAAATTAGCATCAGCACCATATTGCTTAGCAAACAACGCTTTCATTTTGCGTATTCCCAAACCTGCAACCATTCCAAAACCTTCGCCACGTGCTAGTTGGTGCATCAATTCAAGAGAATCGTTAACGTTTCCAAAGTTAAGCTCTAATCCACCCGTTCTTTCTTTGTTAAGAATGCCATTTTCGTAACATTCCATAATGAAAGCAACGATTGTTCCCCAAGTGATGGTACAAATTCCATAGGTATCGCAATAGAAATTAGCTTCAATAATAGCATCATAATCAAAAATGCCTATATTAGAACCTAATCCTGCTGCTGTTTCGTATTCTGGTCCATCCACAATTACTTTAGTTCCTTTGTAAGGACCCGTTTTTAATTCGAAGTCATCAACGCCTTTGGCACATTGCATAGCGCAACCAATCCAACAACCATCATTAATGCCTAAAGTAAAATGTTTATCTCTTAATAAATCGCTATGAATCTTCAAAGCATCTTTATGTGTTCCGTATTTGAAGTTGTGAGTAGGCAACAAATCATAATCGCTCATTACGTTAACGATATTTGCTGTGCCCTTTTTCTTCATTTGGTTTTGTTTGTCGTCCAACTCTACCATTTCTTTGGTATAGTTGCGACCACGCTCCATTATTGGCTCCATATTAGCAACATTATTTAAATTCCCTTTCACTCCAGGAATTTTACAAACAAGCGCTTTAATTTTTTTATCTCTGAATACCGTTCCAATACCGCCACGACCAGCTTGCTTCAAACGAACTTTTTTACGTTTATTGTCATAGAACGTAAAGTTAAGCATTCCAATTAGCGAATGCTCAGCACATGCGCCAGCAGAAACAATTCCAATATTTTTATAATCTTTTTCACCATCACCAAAAGCTTCAGTTAATTCTTCACCTAAAAGATGAGAATCAGCAGAAAAACCAGGATCATCAAAAATTTGAATTTTATGATTAACACCATCAATAAAAACAATAACATCATTATCCGATTTGCCTTGAAGTTCTAATGAGTCGAAACCTGAAAATTTCAAGAATGGACCAAAGAAACCACCAACATTTGAATCCATTACAGAATCAGTTTCTGGAGAAATTGATACTACAAGCGATTTTCCTGCTCCTGAATATTGAGTAATTCCACCAATCGGTCCTTGACCTATGATGATTTCATTTTCTGGATCGTTCCATTGTGTGGTTGGTGTGGTTGCATCCCAAAGAAGGCGCAATCCGTAGCCACGACCACCTATGAATTTTTCCTTCATTTCTTTAGGAACATTTTTTTCTTTAACTTCTTTTGAACCAACATTGATATAAAGAATCTTGTCAGTATAACCTCTTTCAAGTGGTGTATGTTGATAAGTCCATTCTTTTAAAAGAGTTTGTTTGCTTTTTAATGCTGCTATATCCATAAGATTGTTCAATTATTTTTTCTTTATAATTAGTTAACAAAAATATAAAAAAATATTTCAAAATAAAGATTTTCGATATGCATAATTTATCATAACGCTTTATTTATAAATGATTCCTCCATTGTTATTCGATTAACAATAATGTTTGTTTGATGTATAGAACAAAAAAATTGTTAATTTTGTTTTTGAAAAAAATTGTTTTTTATGACAAATTTTGCATCGATAAAAAAATATTTATCAACGAAAAAAATTGGAATTGCAGGCTGCGGAGGTTTGGGTTCTAATTGCGCTGTTGCTCTAGCTAGAGTTGGAGTTGGAAACTTAATAATTGCTGATTTCGATTCGATAGAAGAATCTAATTTAAATAGACAATATTTTTTTTATGATCAGATTGGAAAGCCTAAAGCAACCATGCTTAAAGAAAATATTTTACGAATTAATCCAAACATCAATATAGAAGAACATATAAAAAAATTAGATTCGCAAGATATTATCGATATATATTCCGAATGTGACGTTATAGTTGAAGCATTTGATAGAGCAGAAATGAAAACTATGATTATTAAAACCGTACTTAGCAATTTTCCAGAAAAATATATTATTTCAGGAAATGGAATGGCTGGTTGGGGCAAAAGTGAAATAATAAAACCGAACTATTTTGACAAACTAATTATTTGTGGAGATATGGAATCAGCCGTTTCGGAAGAAAACCCTCCGCTAGCTCCTAGAGTAGGAATGGTTTCGAATATGATGGCAAATGAAATATTAAATATACTTTTAAAAGACTTAATATAAATAAGTTATGAATATTATTTTGAACCATAATAAAGAAGTTTACGAGGCAGAAAAAATGACGATTTCTGAAATTATGAAAGCCAAGAATTATACTTTTAATGATTTGATAATTAAGATAAATGGCACTTTAATTTTGGATGAAGAATGGGGAAAGATTGTGATAAATGACGGAGATAATTTAGAGATTATTCACATTTTTCATGGAGGATAATCCTGTCAATAAAGTCAGATAGCATCACTTTCTTCGTGTCTAACTTTTTAAAGAACCACTGAAAAATTCTTCGACTCAATGGACAAACTCAAATTAATCAGTTTTAAGCCCTTTCATACGTTTTTAAATGAAAAATAAATGCTTGGAAATCTCTTAATAGAACACGAATGGTATCCGTTTAAAGTATTGAAGGAAATTGATTTTCCTGATGGAGAAAGCATGTTCGTTCTTGAAGATCCAAATGGGTATAAGCATTTATTGAGGCAAGATTACTATAAACACTATCAAATAAAGCCAGAGCAATATATCAATTGCCGAATTGATAAAATTAATTGCAGCGGCAGAATTTTTCTCGAGCCCGAACATCCTATTTACAAAGAAGGCGAATCCTATTCGTTTAATTTCATTGCGAAAAAAATAATTCTAAATTCACTAAACAAAGAAGAGCAAATTATAGTTGTTTCAGATATTTTCAATCAAGAAATTATTTTGCCTGATACAAATTTCCAATCATACTCAGATAAAATAGAATGCATTGTTGAAAACATTAAAAAAGGCAAACTGATGCTTTCAGTAAAAGATGCAAAACAAAGAATAACAGGGCTCAAAGAAGGTGATTGGTTCGAATCTATTATTGATAGAGTGATTACAAACACAGAGAAGGAAGAATTTTATGTTATAGTAGATAATCAAAATAATGAATTCCTACTTAAAAAGAAATACTATGCAAACTACAAATACTCAATTGGCAATATGATTAGTTGTAGGATTACAAAAATTCGTTCCCAATTTGATTATGTTGTAGAACCGAAGAATCCGTATTACGAAATTGGCTCTATTTACGATTTTAAGATTGAATTTAAAGAAATTGTTGACACCTATTTTCACGAAAAATCTTATTTCCTAGTATTTTCCGATATTTTTGGCATTGAATGTCGCTCTGAAGTTGAAGAGCAATATTATGAGAATTTTCAAGTTGGAGAAACTGTTAGATGTTCAGTTGTGAAAATTAAAAAGAGCAAGTTGGTTTTGAAGCTTGAACATTAATTGATTTTTGATAAAATTCGTTATGCAATAAATTGCATGTCGCTTATAATGAAAATATTAAATACTTTATTTAATTTTGCGACTCGCAATTTTAAACATATAGACTATGAAAAAACTTTTACCAATTTTCTTATTTGCTTTTATAAGCCTAACAATCAATGCTCAAGACACACTTGTAGGGTTCAATTTTGGAATAAATAAACATGCCAATTTTGGAACAGATACTAACAAGCTTGACTCTATTTATGTTATGAACGACGGTGGAGCTCCAGCATCTGTTTACATGACTCAAGGTGTTGCAAGTTTTCCTGATAGTGCTGCTACTGCAATGAATTGGGATGCAGGGTCAGATGCAAAATACTGGATGATTAAAGTATACACTAAAGGGTTTGAAAACCTAACTTTATCTTCAAAACAACGCGCTGGAAACAATCCAAAAGGACCAAAAAACTTTAAAGCCCAATATAGAATTGGCATTCTTGGTACTTGGACTGATATTACTGGCGCTACTGCTATAACTTTAGCAAATGACTGGTCGGGAGCGCTGGCGAATGTTTCTCTTCCTACTGAATGTGCAAATATCGATTCTATGGTTTATGTGCGTTGGATAATGACAAGTAATCTTGCTACTGATAACTCTACCGTTCAATCTGGTGCTACTTCTAAAATTGATGATATTTTTGTTAAAGGTTCAGCTATAACTACTACAACTACTAACAAATCTATTGAAAATGATATTTATTCTTTCGAAAATACGCTGTATTTAAAAGTGAATGAAAAACAAGTTTCATTCACAATTTTTGATATTAACGGAAGAATTCTAAATAAAGGGCTAACTGATTCTAAGCAAATAGATATAAGCATTTTAAACAATGGTATTTACTTTATTAATATTGTTGGAACTCAGAATTATTTTTATAAATTTGTTAAATGAAAATTCTAATAGCTATCGATGATACTGACAATGCTGAAAGCAGAGGTACTGGTTTTCGTGCTAGAGAATTGGGTTCACAACTTGGCAATTTAGAAAAAACTATATATTGCGATGTTACCAGACACCAATTACTTTTTGACCCAAGAATACCTTATACTTCACACAATAGCTCAGCTTGTATTTGTATTGAATCGGAGTTAGATATAGATTTTTTAAGAAAAATATGTGAAGCATACTTAATTGAAAACAGCGCTGAAGGCTCAGATGCTGGTTTATGTATAGTTCCCTTTGACTCGGTTTCGGAAGAAAACCAAGTATGGGGCGAAAGAGCTAAAAAAGAAATACTGAATATGGATGAAGCTAGAAAAATTGCTGCTAAACATTCAGTATTTCTTGAAGGCTATACTGGAACCAAAGGCGGAATAATTGGTTCGCTTGCGGCTGTCGGACTTCGCAGAAGAGGTGAAGATGGCAGATTCCTTTATGTTAAAGGAATGCGAGAATTGAAGGGCTCATTTTCTATTGAAGTTTTATTGAAAAATGCTGACATTGACTGCATTGTTGAACTATCTTCGGGCAAAGAAATTTCTAGCGGATCTATTTGGCTAGAAGAATGGTGGCGACCTGTATTAAAAGGCAGTAAAAAAGTACTTTATGTTGAATCTTCAAACAATATTGAATATGAATGGACAAATATCACAAAAGACGTCATCAGGTCTATTTCCTCTTAGCATTTCTAATGTAGCAGTTAGATACTTTTTGCTTTTTGTAATTGGCGCAGTAGCTATGCTTGTACACGCTCGTCTGCGTTTACACCTAGGAATACCAGGTCATCAAGGATTACTTTATATGGCTATGCTGGTTGGTTCATCTATGACTTTAAATACTCGGTTTTCTGGATTAGCTTTTGCAACAGGATCTTCAGCTGTTTTAGGAATGGGAATACTTGGTTTTGCTAATCCCTTTATTTTTGCCGAATATCTTTTTGTGGGAATCGTTGCCGATTTGTTGCTAAACATTGCTAAAACAAAAGACCATAAAATTTTAACTGGGTATCCCCTTAGCTCATCTTAAAAAATGCCTATCTTTAGGGGA
>JBAXGW010000022.1:0-61104 GCA_037139195.1 Bacteroidota bacterium | reverse complement strand
TCCATCAAATTTCAATATATCTCCGCTTGACGAACCTGTTAAATCAAATTTTGCGTCATATACTGGGTCGCTTTCGGTAAAACTTGTTAGATAAGATCCTAAATCAGAAATTTGACTTTTTGTAATTATAATGCCTGTTGATTTATTCCAACTTGTAAACACAGGGTCGGTTTCTGTTATTGTTCCACTAATACTTTCAGCAGTTTTGGCATGAAAAGCATAAGGAACACTCAACAATTGACTAGTACTGCTTATGGTATATGTTGTGAATGGAGCAACTAATGCTATTTTTGTTTCAATAAAAAAATTATCGCTCGACCAGTTTATAGTTGAAAATCCTACACCTCCACCTATTTCAATATTTACCAATCCATTTTCATTCGTTGTTGGGGTTTGGTTTTCGGTATAAACTATTGTGCCTACTAGCGAGCCTTGTCTAATGTTTATTTCTATTCCTATCATTTTGCTTAACACTAACAAACCGCTAGCATCGCGAACTACAGCTTGATAACTAATTTTATTTGGAGTTTGGGCTTGAACACTGAGATGAAAAAACTGAACTGTAAATAGAAATAGCAATATAAATAATTTTCTCATAGTGATAAATTTTCAAGGTTTTAATATCTATGTTTTAATTAGTTTTTATAAAAAAAAGGAACCTACTTCGTTGTTTACCGCTTAAAATCAACTATTTGCCAACTGACAAATGAGTGGAATTAACATTCAAACGTATCGATTGCTTTCTTTGTAAACAAAATACTGCCATTGCTGACAGTATCTAATTATTACAAACCTATAAAATTTATTTTTTTCTACCTAATAATTGAGTCGATAATTTAGAGCATTGATAAAATGTTTTCAAAATAAAAAAAGGACTAAATATTCTAAAAGTTCAAACCACTTAATTGACATTCAATCATTCAGTGGTTTGAATTATTCAAATAAGAATTAACAAATCAGCCCCTATCACCTAATTAAATTGACAAATCCAGTTTTCATTTTTAATCCATCTCTTAAACCTCTATATTTAATCTGATAACAGTATACATCTTCCTTACAAGGGCTTCCACTCCAAGTTCCATCCCAACCCATTTCAATATCATTAGAATAAAACATTTTTTCGCCCCATCTATTGAATATATACATTTCGAAATCAATAATGCTAACTGAAATTACTTTAAACACCTCGTTTATTCCATTGCCTTCAGGTGTAAATGTATTGGGAATATATACATCAGTAAAACAGCTATCAGTAAGTACAATAGTATCCATCGCCTTGCATCCATTAAAATCAACAACCTCTACGCTGTACGTCCCTCCTACTTCTGCTATTATTGTATTACTCAAATCACCGGTCGACCAAAAATATTTTGCATAATTATTAGGCAATACCAGCGGCAAATTATTTACACATAAAGTGGAGTCGTTCCCAATATTAATAATTGGCCGGGGGTTAAAATCCACCCTAACAGTATCCTTTGCATTGCCACAGATATTTGAGACAATGACAGAATACTCGCCACTATCGGCAACCGAAATAGCTTGCCCTATTTCCCCATTCGACCACACTACTTGATTTGAATTTGTATTTGCATCAATCACCACCGGAGTCCCTTTACAAACCTTAATATCTGAACCTAAATCAACAACAGGATATTGAATAACCTCAACATTAAAAACTGTATCAGAATGACACTCGCCATTGCGTGCAACTACATTATACATCGAACTATTAATTGGATTTACGTTTATAGCCGAATCAGTAAGTCCGTTACTCCATAAATAAGAAACGCCACCCGAAACTATCAACAATGTATCTACACCTCTACACATGGTAATATTATTGCTTGGCGATAAGATCAATACCGGCTTTTTATCTACATTAACAATAGCACTGCTCGTGGAAACACATCCAATACCATTATCAACCGATAATAAATAAGTAGTGGAAACGGCAGGCTTAACAAAAGGACTTTGCAATGAGGAATTAAAGCTATTAGGATTACTCGACCATGTATATATTGTTCCACCACTAGAGTTCAATTTAATTGAATCTCCAATACAAATAACATCTTGAGGCGGATTGATAACAACAACAGGGTACGCATTTACTGAAACCTTTAGTGTATCTTTACTAGAGCAAGCACCTTCATCATCTACATTTAATATATATGATATATCTTGAGTAGGGAATAATATATTATTAAATGAACTACCTGTTAGTCCTGGAGGATTAGAAGACCAAAGATAATTATAACTAGTATCACCCGTAAGAATTAAACTTATGCTATCTCCAATACAAATTGAGGTATCGGAAATGCTAACATGATAATTCATAGAAGAATTAACATATACAACCGTAGTAGCAACACCTTGATTAGGGCATGCCGTATTCCCACCAGTTACCGAAACAGTATAGGTTGTTGTAACAGTAGGCGAAGCAATTGGATTTGAAATATTCGGATTTGACAAGCTTGATGCTGGCGACCAAATAAAACTGGAACCACCAATCGCCTCTATTTGAGTAGACTGTCCTGCGCAAATAGAATCTGATTCAGAAGTAACAACTGTCATTAAAACACCCGAATCAACACTCATTGTATAATCACAAACATCGCCACCATATCCATCAATCATTAGCAAATAAGTTTGACCAGGAGTTAAACCAGTTGCAGTTATCGACCCATTTACAACAGAACCTGGAGTCCATGTTGGGGAATAAGAAACAAAAGTATTGCAATCTGTTGTTCCAAATATCTGCATTTGAATTCCACTACCATCAGTGCAATTTCCAACATAAATATTTAAGGTGGTGGTTGTTCCATCAGCAACAAAAGATAGCCATGAGTTATTTTCTATTGAGCCATCAAATAAACTAGATAGGTTTCCTGGAGTATCTATTGTGTAGGCTGCGCTTGTGTTTCCACAATATCCATTAAAATTACAAATAGGCGTTGGGGTTGAACAAAAATCAGCAGCATTAGGATTGGTGGCACATGGCGGCGGTGGCATAGATGCACAAATTGAAAACATGCCAACATTATCTCCACCCACATCCCAAAAACGAATAAACAGAGTATCGCCTGCAACCAATCCAGCCAAATCTATGCTTGGCATAAGATCAGCATTAAGTGCATTATCAATGCAAGTAATAAGAGTTAATGCTCCGCAAGAACCTTTATACAAAGCCATTGCTCCGTCTGTTAGTGTCTCCGAACTTGCTGCGTCACTACTTGCAGTACTAAGAGACAAATCGCCAGAACCTGGAATTACAACTTTAAACCATACATCATTAAATACTGTTCCTCCACAACCTGGATCAGGCTCTGACGATGGTGTTGCACCAGCGGTAGTATAATCTGTATAAGAACAAATTGTATTAATTGGCAAAAGAATTGCTCCGTTACAATTATCATTAACTAGCGGAGCA
The DNA here is from genome assembly GCA_037139195.1 of Bacteroidota bacterium. Taxonomy (GTDB): domain Bacteria; phylum Bacteroidota; class Bacteroidia; order Bacteroidales; family JAHJDW01; genus JBAXGW01. The sequence goes on along the minus strand of JBAXGW010000022.1, from coordinate 57,674 downwards.
GGTTCAGTTGCACAAATAGAAAAATTACCAAATTCATCACTTTCTTTTTCCCAAAAACGAATATAAACAGTTGAACCTGGTGTTAAATCAACCTGGTGAATCAATGGCATATCACCATTAGGACTATCATAATCATCACAATCTATTAGAGTTAAAGCATTACACGATCCAGAATATAAATCCATCATTCCGTTCCAAAAACCGCCTGCAATATCAGAATTAATAAGCAACCTCCCAGAAGCTGGAACAACAGCTGAAAACCACACATCAGCTGGAGGAGTTCCCCACAAATCACATGGCGACAAAGGCGCAGCCGAAACAGTAGCTCCAAAATTGCTATATTGAGCATAATTACAAGTAGCTCCAACTGTTAATGGAATAGCATTTGGACAATCATCATTTGGAATAAATGGAGGACTTGTAACGCAAAGCGAAAATGTTCCTGCTGTAGCAGTTCCGTTTGCCCAAAATCTAATATAAACGGTTGATCCTGGTAACAATCCAACTTTATCAATTTTGGGCATATCACCCACTCCCGAATTATCGTCACACGAAAGTAAAGTTAACGCACCACATGTTCCGCTATACAATGCCATTGCTCCATCGTAAATTGTTCCAACTATTGCTTCTACGCAAATGCGCCCAGATGCTGGAACAACAGCAGAAAACCACATGTCGCTCGTTACAGAACTTGTGCAGCCTGGATTAACTTCTGGCGAAACTGAAGCCCCAAAAGTATTAAATTCAACTGGCACACAAGTACTTCCTAAAGTTAAAGAAATTGCTCCAGCACAATTATCATTGACAGGAGGGGCTGGTTCATAAACACAAATTGAAAAAGCACCAGAATTAGTTCCACCATAGTCCCAAACTCTAATATAAATAATTGACCCCGCAATTAAACCACTCTTATCTATCATAGACATATTGCCCGAGCCATCGTCATCGTCGCATTCTATTGCTGTCAAACTACCACAAGAACCCGAATAAATAGCCATTCCAATATCCGCTGTTGACCCAGCTTGTGAGTCGAAAATTAAATGACCCGACGAAGGAACAATAACAGAAAACCAAATATCGTTAAAAACAGAACCAGCACAACTAGGTGCAGTTTCAGCTGAAGCTGTAGAAGCAATATTTGTGTATTGAACAAACGAACAAGATGAACCTGGTATAATTGGAGTAGCATTTGCACAATCATCATTTAAAGGCGGTGGCGGAGTTTGACTTGCAATGCAAAAATTGCTTGACAAATTGAAAATTAACATAAATGTGCAATACCCGATAATTAAAAATATTTTTTTCATAATTAATTATTATTTTTAGCATTACTATTCATTTGTTTATATAATTCTTTATTTTTTTCTATCCATTCTTTTTTAGCATCGTCATATTTTTTATCATCAGCAGCACTGTTTCCTGTATTTTTATACACAGGATAATCTTCAGGCATCCCATCTTCGCGTTTAGCAACTACGAATTTATCAGAGCTTACGTTTTGGCTTTTTAATACTTCAACAATGTATTCAGATAGAATTGGTTTTATTGATACAATTTTGCAATATTTATATTCAGAAATTACACATGTTTTAACATCAGCATTTGCTTTTATTTTTGCAATAATAGTTTCTGCTTGTTTGTTATCAGCCAATCCTGAAATATTAAACGAAAGAAAATACATTCCATCTTCAACTTTATCGAATTTAGCTTTTGAACCAGATATTTGAGCATACGAGTATTCACTATATAAAATAGTTAATGAAATAATGGATGCCAATAGAAGTGTAGTTTTGTTATTCATATTATTTAATTTATAGTTGAATATTAAGGTATAATTATTTTTTCTATTTGATTTTTACCCGCATTCATTAACCAAAGAAAATAAATGCTTGATTTGTTTGAATTGTACAACCCAACATGAACGACATCCCCTTCTCTATTTACCGAGAAAGGAATCAAACGTCCAATATCATCATAAATACGAATTTGTACTGCGCTTAAATCAGACTTAGATATTAACGAAAACCCATTTTCATTTAAATTGGCTACTACTATTTTTGACTCCTCATTTGAAGAACAGTTCAATGAATTTATAACAGATAAAGTATCTGATTTTCCATCAAAATCAAATTGAATTAATCGATAATAACCTATTACCCTGGTCTGATTATTATCAAGAAAAGCGTATTGTATAAGCGTATTTGAATTTCCTGAACCTGAAACTATTGCAATTTCACTATACGTTTGCAAATCTGCAGAATACTCTAACTTGAAATAATTATTATTAACTTCAGAAATAGTTTGCCAGGTCAATTTAGTTCCATTTCCAACACACTTCGTTTCAAAACTCAACAAACCCACAGGCAAAGGAGCAGTAACAGTAACAACAACCGTATCAGAATGTGAAGTAGGACAAGTAGGATTTCCTCCTGTTACTGTTAATGAATAGGTAGTTGTAACAATTGGGCTTACAATTGGATTTTGAGAAGTTGATGTAAATCCAACCGGATTAGAAGACCATGAGTAAGTTGAACCTCCTGAGCCATTTAAAGTAGTAGATTCGCCTGAATTAATAGTATATTTTGTAGCTGTAGCTTCAGCTGTCATTACTCCATAACCAGCTCCAATAAGATAATCGCAAACATCACCTGCATTACCATCAATCATCAAAATATATTCATGACCAATAATTAAATTTGTTGCAAGAATATTTCCATTAGTGGGAACACCCGGATTCCAACAATTAGATTTAGGAGTAAATGATGTTCCATCTAAATCATAAATTTGCATTTGTATTCCATTATCATTTGTACAGTTAGACACCCATATATTTAAACGCGCTGTATCATCATCGGCAGTAAATTTAAGCCACGAATTGTTTTCAACTGTACCACAAAACGACGACATTAAATCGCCAGGAGTATCGGGTGTGTATGTAGCACTAGTATTCCCACAAAAACCATTTAAATTACATATCGAAGTTGGGTTTGTATACAAATCGCCAGCCACAGGATTCGAAGCACAAGAAGGTTGTATTGGATTTGATACTGCTAAAATTGAAAACGATCCAGTTGAACCATTATAACCCCAAAGTCTAACCCAAACATACGCTTCGGGCATTAGCCCTGATCTATATATCATAGGCATGCTTCCTGAACCATGATCATCGTCGCACTCAACAAGTGTTAACGAGCTATACACTTCTCCACTATATATAGCCATACCTGCGTCTGAAAGTGTTCCCGACTCACAAGAAACAGTAACACTTCCACTTATAGGTACTTTTATTTTATACCAAACATCGTTAAAAACAGAACCACAGCAGCCTGGCACAGCAATACCGGCAGATGCAGTCGCCCCAATTAAACTAGCACTAACTCCAACATTTGATGCTGTTTGAAGTGTTAATAAAGTAGCAAAAACAGGTTCATCATTAGCTGGTGGGGCTACATTTAATGCACAAATTGAAAAAGTACCAGTTGCACCTGCAGCACCCCAAACTCTAATCCATATAGTTTCGCCCACAACTAGTCCACTTCTATCTATCATTGGCATTGAGCCAGTGCCATCGTTATCATCACATTCAATTAGAGTCAACGAACCACAAGTTCCGTTATATATGGCCATGCCCGCATCTGTTAATGAACTTGCTTCCGCAGAAATATTTATATGACCTGTAGACGGAATCACAACTTTATACCAAACATCATTATATGCACCCGAGGAACAAGCTGGATCTGCAGGACCAGATGAAACCGTAGAATATTCATTTGTCCCACTTGTATATGAGCAAGATCCACTCGATAGAGTTAACGTTATAGCATTACATGGCTCATCATTGGTAAGTGGGGCAATATTTAATGCACATATAGTAAATGTCCCTGTTGCTCCACTATAACCCCAAACCCTAACCCATATTGTATTTCCAACTGTTAGCCCAGTTCTATCTATCATTGGCATTGAACCGGTTCCGTCATCATCATCGCATTCTATTAAAGTTAAGGAGCCACATGTTCCGCTATATATTGCCATACCACCATCAGTAAGTGTTCCAGGCTCTGTAGATATTTTAACATGACCACTTGCTGGCACTACAAAACTATACCAAACATCAGATGTTGTGAAAGTGCCACATCCTGGGGCTGGCGGACCTGTAGTTGTTGTTGAATTTACTGTTGTTCCACTTGTATAAGAGCAAGTTCCACTCGACAAAGTCAATGCTGTAGCACTGCAAGGATCATCATTAGCAATGAGGGCACCATCTAATGCACAAATAGTAAAAGTTCCAGTTACGCCACCATAACCCCATACTCTTACCCAGATAGTATTTCCAGTTGTAAGACCTGTTCTATCTATCATTGGCATTGAACCGGTGCCATCATCGTCATCGCATTCTATCAAAGTTAAAGAACCGCATGTTCCACTATATATAGCCATTCCACCATCAGTTAATGTACCTGGCTCAGTTGATATTTTAACATGACCACTTGCTGGAACTACGAAACAATACCAAACATCTGCAGTTGAATAAGAAGCACATCCAGGAGCTGGCACTCCTGAAGAAGCTGTTTTTCCGACATTTGTTCCAGATGTATATGAGCAAGCTCCAGTTGACACAGTTAAAGCAGATGCAGAGCAAGGCTCATCATTTGAAGTAGATGCACCATCTAGTGCACATATAGTAAATGTTCCGCTTGCATTACTATAACCCCACACTCTTATCCACAAAGTATTTCCAACAGTTAAAGACGAACGATCAATCATTGGCATATTACCTGTCCCATCGTCATCATCACACTCAATTAGGCTTAATGAACCACATGTTCCACTGTATATGGCCATACCGCCATCTGTCAAAGTGCCTGGCTCAGTTGAAATAATTAAGCGACCAGTTGATGGAACAACAATACTATACCAAACATCTGTACCAGAGTAAGAAGCGCATCCTGGAGCAGGAATTCCAGAAGAAGCAGTTGCTCCAACATTTGTAGCAGATGTATATGAACAAGAGCCCGAATATACAGTAAGACTAGTAGCTGAACATGATTCATCAGCTTGGGCAAAAGCATTTTGAAAATAAAATAACTGTAATAAAAAGAATATTACATATAGAATAGAATTAGATACAAATTGTTTATTCCAAGTGTTTTTATTTCCTCTGAAAAACAAAAAGCTTTTAAAATTTTCGAAAAATCTCAACATTAATAAAATATTATAGAAGGTTTGGTATTTAGCACTCGCAAATATACCTTCATAACAGCACACTCACTTTATTTTCAGGGAGGGCAAACATGGGAAATCTAGGGAGACAAAAGGGGGTCAATTAATATTCAAAACATTGATTAAATTGCATTTAACAATGTTTAAAGAATTCTAAAAATATATTTTTAAATATTTTTCAAATAATCTTCAAGGCTATCTTGAGTTGATAGGCCAAGCTTTTTTCTTATTCTGTGCCTATTCTTTTTAGCACTCTCATAACTAATATTCATCGCCGTAGATATATCTTTGGTTGACATACCTAACAGCAACATAGAGCATATTTTAATTTCGGTTTTACTTAATGAACTCGCTTCTTTTAAACGAAGAATAAATGATTCTTGAATAATACTTAATTGACTTTCGATATTTATGTTTTCTTTTCCGAGATACATGTTTTCTGAAATATTTTGAAATACCCCTTTCAAATTTTCATCACTCTGATTTTTGCTTTTAATTATATTAATATCAGCATTAAGCTTATCTAAAATCTCATTCTTTTGAATAATTTTATGTGCAAAGGTTTCCAACTCTTTTCCTTTGTAATTTAACTCTTTGTCTAATTTAAAGTTTTTATCTAATAATATTTGTTCCTTAAGCTTAGTGTTTTTGAGCGATATTTTTAGATTTCTATAAATTAGTCCACTAATAAAAACTATCAATAAAAGAACTGTTATTAAAAATATTTGTTTAATCGTATTATTTCTATTCTTTTCATCTAGTAATTTGTTTTCGGAACTAATTTTTGATATTTGATATTGATTTTCGATATTATTAACTTTTTTTGCCATGTCAATATTTAGCAAGCTATCTTTTGTTTGTGCATAAATTTTATAAAATTTCAAAGACTGAACATAATCGCCTTGCAACTCATAATTTGAACTAATTGAACTATATACATCAAGCACATATAGCATACTCTGACTATTTTTAATCTGCTTTATACCTTGAAGCGCCTCAAACAAATAAACTTGTGCTGATTTGTAATCTTTCAGATTAGTATAACATTTGGCTATATTATATTTCACATTCCCTTCATTAAAATGGTCGTTGTATCGCTTGAAAATATCAGCACTTTTTTTGAAATAATCAATTGCATTATTAAAACTCATGTTGGAAATATCATAAACAGCAAAATTAGTTAAGCACATTGCTTGTCGTCTTTCATCTTTCATCTTTACACTTATCTCGTATGCTTTCTGATTAAAAAATTTTGACTTCTCGATTTGATTACCATAATATAAAATTGTACAATGCACAATATTTAGGTCAAATGCAATTGAATCATTTTGAAGCTTTTCTGATAAATATAAAGACTCTGCAGCTTTTAAATATTTCAAAGCTAAATCAGACTGATTCATTGAGTTAAACACTTTTGAAATATAAAACAAGGAATTAATTTTATCAAGAAGTCGATCTGACTTTTGAAAAAACTCAGCGGCTTTTAGTAAATACTTTAGTGATTCTAAATTATTTTTCTGAGAAAAATATATCTTGCCTATGCTAAAATATAAATCAGCAATCTTCGAATCATTTAGAGTCGCTGAGCAAGACAATGCCTTTTTATAAAAGGTAATTGACTTTGATATAGAATCTAAAGCTAAATATTCTTTTGCAATTTCAACACAAATAGTTGGATTAACATTGCTATTTCCATCTGAATGAATTTTCAAAAGGCTATCTAGTTTCCCTCCAGTTTTTGCGCTATATGCAGAAAAACAGGAAGTTAAAGCAAAAGCAACAAAAAAAATAATTAATAATTTATTTTTAAGCATCTCTCTTATTTTATCCACTTTTAGTCCCATTAAATATTTTTTGATGTATTATTTAATTCTACAGCAAATTTACATTTTAAAAAAAACATATTTTCATAAAATTTAAAAAAAAGCATTATATTTGAATTGTTCGACCACAAATAGCTAATAATGCAAATGAAATCCACCAAAACATCAGCATATATTATTAAATTGGGCTACTGCCTTTTTTTCTATATTGCCTTTATCCCATTATCAAAAGCAAGCGAACATAGAAATATTATTGATAAATTAACAAAAAATTGGAAATCAAATCCTAATAGTTCTTACAATTCTTGCGATTCGATACTAAAAACAAGCAAAAATCTCACGAGCACTGAAACCTTTGAACTATTAAATCTTCAAGGAAAGATTGATTTAGGAAATTTCCGTTTCAAATTTGCATTCGAAAAATACTCACAAGCCCTTGAATTAATACCTCAATTTGACAGCAGCAAACAAATTAAACAAAAACACAGAGCTAATATAATTAGCAATCTTGGGAATATTTTTGCTTACCAAGGCTTATACAGCATAAGCTTAAACAACTATACCGAAGCAATTAATATATATTACGAACTTAACGATATTAACGGACAAGCTGTTTGTTTAAATAATTTGGGCTACGTTTACGAAACTCAAAAACTATATCAAAAGGCAAAAGCGTACTATTGGAAAGCTTTTTTTAAAAATTTATTATTGAAAAATAAAAGCGGTCAAGCTATGAATTTGGCTAATATTGGAGCAATTTACGAAGCACTTAACAAATACGATTCAGCATTGCTTTTTAATTATAAAAGTGTAGAAATAAGTAAGTCGCTTAACAACATATTGGAAGTGGGAGCCTGTTACAATGCTATAGGTACCATTTATCTTAAAAAAGGCGAATATAAAAAGGCATTGGAATATTTTCAATCTTTTTTAATAACCAAGCAATGCAGCGAAAATTCATATCCTCTAGCAATTACCTATCAAAATATTGGAGGGTATTACTACAAAATTCATCAAATCGATTCTAGTTTGCTCTATTATTCTAGGGCTTTAAAAATATCTTCCGACATTAAAGCATATACACTTATTTTTGATAATGCCGAAAATCTTGTTAAATGTTATGCTGAAAAACAGCTATTTGAGAAGGCATACAACACCGAGCTTATTGCAAATATTGCAAAAGACACTTTAAATCAACAACATACCTTGCAAGAAATTTCAAAACAGGAACTTAAATATTCCTTTGAACTGAAACAAAAAGAAAACGAATACGCCCAAAGAAGAAAAGAATTTAAATTTTGGGGCTTTATTATATTACTTGTTGGATTAATTACAATTACTATATTACTGATAATCAGGCAACGATTAATTATTTTCAATAAAAATTTAGAAGAACAAAACTTGCTATTAGAAAATAATGTACTGCAAAAAGAAGTTGAAATAAAATCGAAGGAACTAACAACAAACTCCTTGTATTTAGCTAAGAAAAACGAAATATTAAGTCAATTAGAAAAACAGCTTCAAAATGTCAATAAGCAATCAACTAATGAAGCCGAAAAAAAATTCAGAATTCACGAGATGATAAATACCGTTAAAAGCAATACTGATGAAAACGCTTGGAAAGATTTTGAAGTGCGCTTTAATGAAGTGCACACTAATTTCTACGAAAACATATTGAAAATTTATCCAAAACTAAGTTTAAATGAAAAGCGGCTTTGTGCATTTTTGCGATTGAATATGACCACTAAAGAAATATCCTCATTAACGCAGCAAACACCTCATTCAATAAATATTGCACGATTCAGACTTAGAAAAAAACTTGGATTAAAACCCGAAGAATCCCTCGAAACCTTTTTATCTAACTTTTAGGATTATTTCCAAAATAATTTAGTTAAACCGCCTAAAGGATTGAAAATCAACTTCGGAACAAAACAAAACCCTTTCAAAGATTTGGCACTCTGAAAGGGCTAAAGAATTAGTTTCTAAAAAACGATTTTGTTATTTCTACTTACTTGATTAACGTAAGATGCCCAACATATTTATGAACTACGCCATCTTTCTCTTTAACATTAATTATCCAGTTATATACACCTTCCTGACAAATATTATCACTACCAGCATAACGTCCGTCCCATTGCTTTTCAATGTCATTGGTTTTGTATACTAGCTCGCCCCATCTATTAAATATTGACATTTGGAAATTATCTGGATCAACACCAACGCCCTTTGGACCCCAAGTTTCGTTTTTACCATCGTTATTTGGTGTAAATGCATTTGGAATATAAAAACCAAATTCTTCTCTTAAAAATACATTTTTACTTATCGTATCTTTACAACCATGCTCAGTTGAAACAATTAATGTGGTTGTGTAATTTCCAATCTCAATATATTTATGTTCGGGCTTTTCCTCTGTTGATGAATTTGAATTACTGCTATTTGCATTATAATCGCCAAAATCCCATTCCCAAGCTACAACATTTGTAGAAGAACCTGAAGGAAAAAATGAAATGGTATTATTTTCATAAGAACCTACCTCTGGCAAATTATAAAATTCTGCTACTGGATTTTTATATACTGTAATCATATCTTGAAACAACATAGAATTTGAACATCCTTTATCTGAAGTTGCGGTTAATCTTACACTATACAAACCTGGCTCTTCAAAAACATGAGATGGATTTTGAAGTGCAGAAGTATTATCTGACGAGTTATCATCACCAAAATTCCATGACCATGATACAGGTGAAGGAGATGAATTATCAGCAAATACAACGCTTAATGGCTGACAACCTTCAATTTTATCAGAAGAAAAAACAATAGCTGGAAGCGGATAAACCTCAACTGGAACACATGTTGGCGTTGATGTACATCCATATTGCGTTACCATTAAACAAACATTAATCATCCCCGACACATCCCAACTGGTTTGATAAGGACCAGAACCAGCACCAGTTGAATAATTTGCTCCACCAAAGTTCCATTGGTAGCTTGCTACTGAACTAGCAGTTCCAGTATATGTAATAGCAGCTACTGATCTAGCACATATTGGATTTGGATTTACGCTAAATGTTGATGTTGGTATTGGATTTACCGTTATTTTCACCGCATCCGTTGCTGGACAGCCATTTATATCAGTACCAGTTACTGTATATGTAGTTATTCCAACAGGTTGAGTTAATGTAAGCTGGTTTCCAGCTCCTACACCATTATCCCAATTGTAGGATTCCGCTCCAGAAGCATTAAGTGTTATTGGCTCTCCATCGCATACCGATATATCGGCGCCAGCATTTACAACTGGATGAGGATTTACAGTTACAGAAACAATATCAGTTCCTGTGCAACCATTGCCATCTGTTACAGACAAGGTATAATTAGTAGTATTAGTAGGACAAACATTTATTATTTGTGTATTCTGATTTGCAGGAAACCACTTCCAAGTGTCGTTGCCTATGCTTGTATTATTTACTCCTGTTAGGTTTACACAATTATCTACACAAATTATTTGATTACTTCCTGCATCAACTATTGGCAGTGCATTTACAAAAACAATCATCTCATCTGAAGCTGTGCAGCCTTGCGTATTTGTAGCAGTAAGTGTATATGTTGTTGTTATTGTAGGCGAAACAGTTGGGTTCGACATTTGAGAAACAGTTCCTGAAAAATTTGATGCCCAATTATACGGCGACCCTCCAGAAGCTGAAAGTTGTGTGGTTGAATTGTTACAAATTGATATATCTGGACCTGCACTTGCAATTGGTAATGTTTTAATATTCACTGTAACACAATCAGAGGCCGAACATCCATTTGCGTCGATTCCAGTTACACAATAAGTTGATGTAGCAGTTGGATGAACAGTAATACTTTGAGACGTTTCTCCATTTGGACTCCAAGTAAACGATGAAGCGTTCGAAGCTGTTAAAACGGCTGATTCATAAGGGCAAATTGATTGATCTGCTCCTGCACTCACTACTGATGCATTGTTAACAAAAACTACAATACAATCAGAGCCAACACATCCTTGAAAATCGGTTCCGGTAACGCAATAAGTTGTAGTTACAGTTGGTGATACAATAGGATTGGCAATATTTGCAACAACACTAGCTGGCGTTGATGTCCAATTGTAGGAAGAACCGCCTTGTGCATTTAACTGAGTTGATGTTGATTTGCAAATAGATACATCATTTCCAGCATTTATATTTGCTGGCGGATTCATAAATACAATTACTTGATCAATATTTGAACAACCATAAGAATCTGTGCCTGTAACGGTATAAGATGACTCTACGCTTGGATTTACTGTTATCGAAGGCGTTTGCATATTATTATAGCTCCATTTATATGTGCTACCATTTGATGCGGTTAAAATAGTTTGAGTTCCTGCGCAAATTGACACATCAGAACCTGCACTGATAGTAGGAAGATTTCTAATAGTAACAATCACGTCGTCTAATCCTGAACAACCATTATTATTAACACTAACTGAATAGGTTGTGGTTGCAGTTGGCGTAACTAATGGATTTGCTATGTTTGATGTAAAGCCCGCGGGGTTAGATATCCATGAATACGACGTTGCATTTGCTGGACTTGCATTCAATTGAGAGTTACTTCCCGGACAAATGGAAACATCAGATCCTGCATTTACAGTTAATGACGAAGCCATATTAATTACTATTTGATCCGAACCCGAACATCCATTATTGTTAACAGAAACAATGTAAGTTGTAGTAGCAGTTGGATTAACTACAGGATTTGCAATACTTGAGGTAAAACCAGCTGGGTTAGAAGTCCAGGAATACGAGGTAGCATTTGCTGGACTTGCAGACAATGTTGTATTTACTCCTGGACATGTTGTTAAATCATTTCCTGCATTTACAGTTAATGATGGCGACATTGAAACAACAACTTGGTCAGTGCCAGTGCATCCATTATTATTAACAGTAACTATATAAGTTGTTGTTGCAGTTGGATTAACAATTGGATTTGCAACATTTGATGTAAAGCCAGCCGGATTAGATGTCCATGAATACGAGGTAGCATTTGCTGGGCTTGCTGATAAAGTAGAATTTACACCCGGACAAGTTGCAATGTCAGTTCCTGCATTAGCAACAAGTGTTGTACTTACAGTTACTTGAACCGAATCTTTGCATGTAACCGTTCCATTAGTAATAGTTGCAACATACCAAGCAGTAGCTGTTGGATTAACCGTTTTGTTATTTGTCAAATTACTCATTCCTGTTGTTGCAGTAGAAACCAGTGTTGGGTCGCTATTAACTGGATTTGTAGACCAACTAAGACTTAATTGTGATTGTGGAGTAGCAACTATATCTCCGCTTGAAGTTAAGTTAACAGCTTCTCCCGAACATATACTAACTGGACTAGCTGCAACCATAATATCGCACGTTACACCAGGTTGGCAATGTGGATCGGTCATAGGTAGAACAATTACCTTAGATTTTAAAATGGTATCATACGTGCAAAACCCATTAACACTGGTTACGTGAGTAGAATATTCGTAAGTACCAGCAGAAGCAGGTGTAACTGTAATGCTTTTTCCGTTTATAACTAAAGAAGGATCATTTGGAGTTGTAGTCCATGTTAATGCCGTATTTGTTGAAGTGGTTACATCGATAGTAGCAGACTCGCCAAAACAAATTGTTTGATCTGGCGTAATGCTTGCAGCCATTTGAATTCCGCTTACGGCTTCAATAACATATTCGCACTCTGCACCGCTAACACCATCAATCATAATATAATATACATTTCCTACAATCAAATTAGTTGCAGTTACCACAGCATAGCTTGTTCCAGGAACAAAAGTAACTCCGCTTCCTTGTGTTAAAGTAATATCGCTTTTTATTACAAAATTATTACAGTTAGAACAATCATAAACTGCTATTTGTATATTCTTACTCGAGCTAGCATCTGTACATGTTCCAACATGAGCATTAAATGTAGCTGTAACATCTCCAGCCACAAATTTCAGCCATGAATTATTGTCAATAGAGCCTGTGAAAAGAGCACTACCACTTCCATCAGTCATATTACCTGGCTTATCAATTGTATAACCATTTGGAGCTGTTGTTGCATCATATTTAAAAGTAGTACCACAATAACCATTTAAATCACAAATTGGAGTAGCATTACTACAATTATCTCCAGCGGCAGGGGAATTTGGCTTGCATCTGGGCGGACAAGAAGCAGGACAAGAAAGGTAAGCCACAAAACCAGCATTATTTACAGATCCATTGGAAGTAAATTTAAACGTTAAACACGTTTCATCAGTATTAGACCTAATTGCTTCAGGAATTGTAGTTCCAGTGATTGTTGCAATTGGCACTCCACTTGCAACAGAGCCACCATAAACTTCTAATTTATCAACACCACTTTCCATATTAACGTTTGAAAAGTCAACCGTAATGCACTCGCTTGGAGATGTAGGACAGACAGTCTTTGTCCAATTTGCATTTGATGAATAGTTGCCACTGATGCCACCTGGATCGGTAACAATAACGCCACATGAATTTACTGTTCCTGGATCATTAATATTCACAGCCTGAACACACTTGAATTCAGCGGCAAAATTTCCATTCTGCAAAGCTAACATTGCTGCATCTGATGTAAAATGAAAAGTAAGGCATGTTCCTGACGAAATAATAAAGCCTGGGTTTGTTGAGCCTAAAGTAAAGTCATATAAAATGGGCGCACTTGTTGATGAGCCATCATGAACAACTAAGTGATCACCCGCTTTTATATCAAGCGTAGTAAAGTTAAACAACATTTTATCTGTGCTACCAGCACAAAATGTCATAGTTAAATTTTCATTATTTGCATAGTTATAACTGCCTGTTGCTCCAGCGCCTCCACTATCTTTAAACGTGCCTTCACAAACTCCTGTTTGCGTTGAGTTGGTCATTAAATAACAACCTCCTGATGATAGGCAGGTAGGCTGTCCTTTGCTTATTAAACTTATTGCTAAAAATGCTAATGATAAACCTAAGTATTTAATTCTTTTCATAATGGGAATATTTTGGTGGTAAATATCATTTTATAATTTAATTATTATCCACAATGTTAGAGGCTAGTCAATAAAGAACGAGTTCGAGGCGTTTGTAGGCTTAAAAAATCAGGAGTTTACACAAGTAAATGACTGATTTTTGAGACAAGAACAACGAAGAAATCGACTTTATGGACTGACTCTTAATTGTATTTTGCTTCAATTTCTTTGTATTTCTTTTCAATAACAGTCCAAGGTGTTAATATTACTGTAAAGCTTTGAAATTCTTCATTTTGATAGTTTACAATAGAATAATAGCCTCTGTATTTTTCAAAATCAGTAATATCAAAAATTCCATCTTTGCAATATTGGGATACAAATTTGCTATACAAAGGGTTCTTTGTGTCAATTACATAAGTTTCAGTATAATAATAATTGATCTTTTCGATGTCAACAGGCTTTAATTCCTGTATTTGCTCGTTTGTATAATGCTTTTTTGCTATTGAATTAAGCTCGGCATTTTGACCGAAAAGCATAGAGGAAAAGAATAGAAATGCGAATAGTGGGAATAAGGTTTTCATGCTTCTATTAAAATTAGTATTTGTTTGTGCTATTTATGTTGAACTATAACTTTCTTGATATTTACAAATTCATTGTTTTTAGAGATTTTCAAAAAATACATTCCTTCCGACAAACAAGAGACATTTATTTGTTTGGAATTACTTTTGATTATTAATCTTCCAAGACCATCTAGCAATTCAAACTGATAATTTTCGTTGCTTTGTGAATAGATATTTATATAATCGGAAGTTGGATTTGGATAAATCGCAATATTTTCAATCTGTTCGTTTATTCCTGTCGCAACTGAATTAATGCTTATTTCTCTTAAATTGCTCCATCCGCTTTCTGTTCCAGAATTATCCTTCGCTTTTACTGAGTAGAAATAGCGTCCATCGGGTTTTAAAGTAAAGGAGAAGCTTGTATCTACAACATTTGTAATTAAATTAATTGTTTGAAACCAGCCAGCAGGGTATATATCATCAAGATATAGTCCAGTTCCATTAGTGCCAGCATCTGTTTTATATCTAAATTGAATATAAATGCCTTGTCCAACATAGTTATTTAAACTGAATTTATATTGAGAAAAGGTGTTATTTGTGCCAGTAAATTCTCCTAAAACAGTATAATTCACTCCATCTGTAGAAACTTCAGCGTAAGCATAATCAAATCCGTTTTCAATATCGTATTTTGCTAAAAATTTTAACGAATCGCCTGTATTTACAAAAACTGGATATAAAGTTCTTAACGTTGCACGATAGCTATCACCTGTTCCTGAATAAAAGCTACCATTACTTAAAGTAAATTTATTTAATAACCATTTATCGCTTGCAATACAATCATCAAGAACTGATATAGGACTTATCATTTCTTTTAATGTATATGAAGAAATTGTACCATCGTAATCAACAGAGGTCGTCCAATTTAGATTGTAATTTCCTTCGTTTACTACATCTATTGTATCTAAATAACAACTCATTGGAGGAAGATTTGTTACCAATTTTGTATTGAAGTATACTCTGCTTTCTTTCCCATCGTTAGCAGAAGCACATAAAACCATCAGTTTTTCAGCACTTTGTGTGTGTGTGTATGCAAAAGGAGCAGCGGCATCTGTTGTTGTACCTAAATCAGTAGTAGCAAAATCGGATTTTACTTCATATAAATTGTATTTTACTGCTGGAGAATTGGTTGCATTAGAGAAGTTTATTTGCAAATGATTTGAATTGGTATAATAATATACGGGTTCGTTTTCATTATTATATTCAAATGGTGCTGGATTTAATGTAAATTCTGGCTGTTGGAAGTTATTTGTTCCAGGCTTTGGTAACATAGATAATACGGGGTCGCCTAAGTATACAAACTCATAAGCTGTAAGCATATCAAGCGGATCGGAAATATCTGATACTGATAAATACTGTGTTAATGCGTTTTTTGCAATTTCGCCCATCCTCAAAGTGCCATTTGCATATACTCTTAAGCAAGTATGTAGCATGCGAGCCATATAAGTTAATGTATTTACTTCAATTTCGCCACTTGATTTAATTCCAACTATTGGTCCGCCAGTTGCTTTTCTAGCGCTACCATAATAAGAAATACTTCCTGCCTGTGCTCTCATCAGACCTTCGCCCATACAATCAGGGAAATCAGCATTTGTTACTAATTCAGCATCAAAGCCTCCGTTCATACAAGCAATAGAAAATACTACTGGATATTTTGTTGAAGCTGCCAAACTTGAAATAGTGTAGGTGCTTATTGCATTTCCACTCGAAAAATACATAGTATTTCCTAAACCATGACCGATATGATAAAGTATTCCTACATTTCCATTATTTAAGTAAGGCTTTATTGTTACAGTATAATCTTTTCTGTTGGTATAAAAGTTTTTACCAACATTCATTCCTTGGAAATAGCCATCGTTAATAGCTTTTAACGTAATCAATTCCCCCGTGTAGAATTTTGACGCAAAAGGATTCCCACCACAGACCTCCACGTTATTAAACCACACAGGAGAAAGATTCGTTTTCCAATTATTCATTTTTGTTAAGTAGCTATTCAGTTCGGCGGTAGTATTCATTGGAATTCTGCCTATTGAAAAGTTCATAACATGATCGTAATCTGGCGAAGCATAGTATAAATCAGAAGGAATCCAACGATTATAGTCGTCTAAACCCTCTGCGATATAAAAATAATAGCTTGGCGGAATTATTGATGCATCGCCAAGTAAAGTAATACTCTCTAAATTTGGATGACTCGCATTATCAAGTAGATAAGCTGTTATTTTTCGTGCTAAATTGTAATTATAATTCGATTTAATATTTGGATTTGTCATATTTGCAAATCCTACTGCTGTTGGCAATTGTGCTTCAACGTAATTTGAGTCAATCCAACTTAGCCTTATTATTTCTGAGGTTGTACTTTCCTTTTGCGAATAAAAGGTTTTTAATGTATTTGCTTGTGTTAAAAAAGATGTTGGAGCTATAATTATATTTTGTGAATTAACAGTTCTAGTATTATTCCCATTTATAGCCTTATTATCAAGATGATAAATTACCTCTGCATCAAAATTTTTGATAATTTTAATTTTGTTAATTGCAGGAATAAACTGAACTGGATTAATAATTAATGATAATACCGTATTTTTATTATCCTTACCAATCTTTTGTGAAACAATGTTTTCGGGATATACATTTGTTGATTTGTAAATATTGCTTAATTCTACTTTAGTTGTCTTTTCATTTTCGCTCCATTGATAGGGTTTTTCTCTAGGTGCAATTTTTATAGCATTAGATATATTATATAGTTCTCCATTAATAATTCTAATTTCATCTACAATAGCATCAAGTGGCAAATTAATATTTACTGATTTTGTATATATTATAGGTTCGCCAACTTTTCCTTTTATTTCTATGTTTTTAAGTGATAACAAATCAAAACCATCTTCTGTTTTTGAAACTTGGGGTAATTCTGATAATATTGCAATGTTCTGTTTAACAATATATTTTTGCGACTTAGTTTGAATTTGGGCTAAATTAATTTTTTGTATTGGAAATGATTCAACAACTCCATTTAAAGAATTTTGTGCTTGAATAAATCCGTATGAGAAAATTAAAAATATAATCAAAAACAAATTTTTCATCTGAAAATAAATTTTAAGCAATAGTATCATCTTATCATTAAATTATCAAAAAATGGCTATATACATTCGATATACAATTAATCTAACTTTCATATTGTCAGGCAGAAAAAGAAATTAAAAAAAAGGGAGCTCACTACACTCCCTTTAAAAAAACTAAAATCTACTGAACAATAAATCTACTCATCTGTGTTCTAGATGTGGTAGAAATTCTTAAAAAATACAGACCTGAGTCTGTATTTTCAACATTAAGGGTGGCATTGAAATCGTTTATTTCTTTTGAAATTATTGTTTTTCCATCAATTCCAATAATTTCTATTTTTGTTATTTTTTCGTTCGATGAATTAACAAATACATTATCCGAAGTAGGATTTGGATAAACAGATATTACACTTGCACTGTTTTCATCCTGACCAATCAATGAACCTTCGGTAATGCTCACATCATCAATGAAAATTCCATCTTGTGTTCCTAGAACTGATGATATTAATACAAAGCGAATTTGTAATTTAGTAGCAGTTTTTACCGAATTTAAACTCAAACTACTTGTCATCCATGAAGTTGAAACTAAGTTATAAGGCAAAATGTTTAATGGATTCCAAGTAATTCCATCTGTAGAAGCTTCAACGTCAACGCCACCAGAAGCAGCACCTTCGCCAAATTCCACCCAATACTTGAAATTAAAATAAGGATTTGTCATAGTAGAAACATCAAAGCAAGGGCCTTGTAAATAAGATAATTCGCCCCCATTATAATTCCCAGTTAAATTGGTTGCCCAAATATTTGAAGTATTATTTCCTAAAGTGCTTTGTCCGTATTCCCATGAAGACTTAATTCCATAAGTAAACCAATTGCTAGTAGGCACATTGAAGTTTTCGTTATATGGGAAAGCAGAAATTACAGGCAAATTATTTATCTCCATGCTTTTCATATCATTGATAGTAATGATATCGCTTGCATTTATTGTTTTGATATACAACGTATAACTGCCAATAGTAGAAAAATTTGCTGGCGTATTAAATATATGTGTAATTGTATCAAATGGATGCATTAATTGATATAATGTGTCTACTTCCCAGTCTATTTGATTAGTTGAATAGGCTATCATCACCGTGTTTTGGTCATTTAAACCTACATTCATAATTTTTGCAGTAACCGGAGTTTGACTCGACATACCACAATCAAATTCAGTAGCAATAATATCTATCGTTTGAAAATCACAAGCTTGTTGCTCATACACCTGGAAATCATCAATTGCAAAACCTTCTGAAGGAGTAACCATCATAGTAAATGAAGGAGCATAACTAAATCTGAAGCGAACATTGCTCATCCCAGCAATCGTATCAACAGAATATTCAAATAAAGTCCAATCTTCTATCGTTCCATTCCATGTACGCAAAGTAACCCAAGTACTTCCATTGTCATTCGACCACTGAAAGCGAACACTGTTAGGCATATCGGTAATATTTAATTTAGTGCGAACCTGAAATTTTATTTGAGGATGAACAACTCCAGTAAAATCGAAACAAGGACTGTATAAAAATGAGTTTTCATCGCTATTGTTTGATAAATCAGCATGGTTATTACCATCTAAATTGGTAACCCAAGCTTTAGTTCCCGAAAATGCTGAGTTTATCATAGTATTATTTGGCACGCCCCATTCCCAAGTTGAATTTACTCCGCCTGCGCCCCAATGACCATTATCGTTTTCAAAATCAGCTAAATAAGGCAATGTAACCAAAGGTTGATGTTCGGCCACAAAAATCATTGCATTGTTTTCTGGAATGGTATCGTTTGGATAATTTGTCTTTACTTCAATTGAATAAGAACCCTCTAGCGATAAATCAACCGTAGGAACAAATGTAACAACAGCACTTGCATTTGGCAAAATTGGACCATCAACAGTATCAAGAATTGGAGTACCATTGTTTACGGTATATTGAACTGGCACATTTGAAATAGAAACATCGCCATAATTAAAAACAGTAGCTTCTACCACATTGCTAGCACCCAAATTGCACGATGGCTCAATAGCTTTAATTGCCGAAATGCCAGCATCTATTCCATTAAGAACAATCTCGTTTGCTAAGCTAATATCAAAATTAGTATACGAAGAACCAAAAGGCAAAGTAGTTTTGCTAGTTACCATTATATAATAGGTTTCGCCTGCTATCAACGATATACTTGGCAATTGCAAAGGATTGCTAGTGCTTTCCACAAAACCCATACAAACAGCACCGCTCGCATTAGGACAATCTTTAGTTACAAACAAACCAACTTTATTAATTAAGCTAGCCATGGTATTAGTAAGCGTAACACTAACATTTTGATTTGCAGTTGGTGTATATTTAAAAAGGAACTCAACACCATCTAAAACAGTACCAGCACAAGGAGCGGTGGTAATATCGTTAGTTGCACCATTAGTAGTTAATCCCGTTTGCGAAAATGGGAACGACGAAATTGTTTGAGCACTTGCACACAAATTTTTGTTTTGTGCATTAACAGAAAAAGATATTCCTATTAATAAAATTGCAGATAAAAGGTAATTTTTATTCATACTTGCAGAAAATTTAATTTTGCTGCAATTTTATCGGTTTTAAACATCAGCACAAAAAAAACACGATATACAACTGATATACAAATATGCTTATTGGCTGATAATTTGAGGCTTAAAAAAAATATAATTTATTGAAGTTTGAAATAAAAGTGGAGTTAATTGTAGAATAAACCTATTTTAGGATAATATAGTTTTATTGTGGAGTTACATGGAAACTCAAGTTGTATCAAATCAAGACTTTCCAAGTTTTTAAAACTTGGAAAGTCTGAGAAGAAAAGAATTGTTGAAACAGGAGCACTCAAATATACATTCCTGTATAGATTTGTATTATAGTTAGTTTTTGGTGATATGATTATACCGAGGGTTCGGTGACGGAGGTTATCGCTTAATGCTCTATGGAAGGAATTTATGAACGAACATATATAACTCAATTTCTTCTTTTAATGGCGAAATAATAAATTTAATTCTATTTGATTTTAATTTGAAAATTGGGTGTTTTTTGTAAACTGGAATTCCTTGAAAAGTCATATTTATCTCATATAGCTTGCCTTTTTTATTAAATAACATTTCCTTATCATATTTTTTACAACTACTACTAATTGCTTCAATTTCACTAGATTTTTTATTATAGGATATTCCTAATATTGGGTCCCCATTAGAGTATAATCGGTATTTTGAAATAATTCCATTAAAATAAAATCTATAATATATCCCATCAATTAACCCATTTTCTAAATCGAATAGTACGTTAACCTTTAAACTATCTTGTTTATATAACACGCACCATTTCCCATTTGGCAAATTTTTCAATTCTTCATTTTCATAAATATCGTAATATCTGTTACTATCAACTCTAAAAGGAACAATATTAAATGTGTCTTTATTTATTATGCATTTAGAAAATTTTGATTCAAATTTCTGAGCAATACAATTACTTTCACTCGTAAGAAATAATATGACAAATAAAACAAAATATTTCATAATTGATTGATTATTTTTTTCATGTTATTTATTTAATGTTTTCAATTCTTTCCCTGTCCATATAGCAGAAAAATATTTTTCAATTTCTTTAATGTTATAATTTGGCTTTCTTATTTCCTTAAAAAAGGCTTCAATTTTCATGAAATCTGAATTATCCCACTCTGAAAGTTTTTAAAACTTGGAAAGTCTTAAGTTATTGTGATATATCGTTGTATCGCATTGGGTGTTTTTTTTAGATGTTTTATTCCGCATCTAACCTTTCTCTAATATTTCCCAAAAGACAATCACAACTTTCAAGAACAATTGTTGAAATATATTTAATGCTAAAATTCGCAGATTGTGGAACAACTAATACACGTTGTTTTTTAAAACGATAACAATCATCCCTCATTCCTATTCTTATTTCTGGCAAATCAAATATTTTAACATTCTCCAATTTATATATATGAATTTTATCAAATTTATTTAATTTATTTTCTATAGAATCTATTAAAGGATAATCTGCAATTATTCGTTTGAATTGAATTGCATTATTATTTCTATCCATGTATCTTAATACTAAAGAGTTTTCTTCTGCATAAAAAGCCACCGCATCTGATTTTAAATATACAGAATCAATATTTAAGCAATCAAAAACATTCAAAACTTTATCTGTTTTAAATAGCAATTTCAAAGGTTTTATTCTATCTTGAAAATCATTTGATTTTTGTATTAATTTTGGAGAAATTTCAATTATATAAATACAGTTCTCATTATTGGACAGCATAAACGATGAAAATAACGTAACAACTAAAATAATTGATATTCCTTTTATGTATTTCATATTACTTAACATTTTATTTATTTAATGTTTTCAATTCCCTTCCCGTCCATATAGCAGAAAAATCTTTTTCAATTCCTTTTAATGTAAATTCAAATACAGAACTTTCGTTTTTTATTGAAATATAATCTTCACTCCAAAACTCATCACCAAATTTATAATCAAATATCTTACTAATGTATATTGCTTCATCATTTTTATTCAGTATTACAACAAAGAATTTGCTGGGATAACCTACTGAATACGAATAGTCATATCCAGATGACTGAGCAATTAGCATAAATTTTTGATCTAGTATTTTTAAATCAGTTTTGTAAATAATTCGATCATGAATCTGATAATCAGTATAATATTTCTTGCCATTTATCTTTATGGCATACCAAACATTAAAAGTTATTTTGTTACTACTTAAAGTGTCTTTATAAATGCCATTATAAAAGACAGTGTCAATTTCAATGATAGAAGCTTTTGTAAGTGAACTTATTGGGTTGAAATAGCCTTTATCACTAATTTTATCAAAAAGAAAAACAGGTTTATTATCAGGATTAATAAAGACAACATTATTTTTATTGTAAAAAAACATTTGCGGCTCAATAGACAAAATATTCTCAAAGGTTCTTAAACTCTGTAAACAATAAACACCATTTATTGATTTTTTATAATCATCTCGTTGCACAGTAATTTGTGCAGAAAGGGTAATAGAAAATATAATTGTCAATATATTAATCAGTGTGCGTTTCATTGTGTCAATTAAATATGTTAATAGCGACTTTATGGACAGACTCTTATAACATTATTTTTCGGCACAAAAGTACATTTTTTAAATTAAAAAGCACCGTTTTTATGTTTTTTTTGTAATTGTAATAATTTGCAGTTGTTGCAAGTAACAAAAATAATTTGTTTTAAGATGTTGTTTATGCTAAATTTGCAGTGGTAATATAAAAAGCAAAAACATGATTTACACTATTAAAATTGACAATCCCTCGGAATCAATTAAATTGAGCGATTTTCTTAAAAAACTAACAAGCATTCAAGTGTCGATTATTGCTGATGACAAAACAAAAAACCCTGCCATAGCCTCTAATATTAAGGATTTTAGGAAGCAGATAGATGATGCTAAGGCTGATATTATTGCAGGAAATGTTATTTCTCATGAAGAATTAAAATTAAGTTCCGAAAAATGGTAGAAGCGTATTCTATTACATGGTCGAATAAGGCTTCTTTTAGGCTTAGAGATATTTATTATTGGCATATTGAAAATTACAGCAAGCGAAGAGCGAATAAAGTAAAGAAGTCTATCATTGATATGGTGGAAAGCATTCTTGAAAATCCTTATAAACATCCTATTTGCGATAAACTTGAATATGAAAACCAATTTATTCGTAACGCTCTGGTTTACAAAACCTACTGGATAGTATATGAAATTAAAAACAGAGATATTTTTATCTTGCAAATTTTTCATACTGCCATGGATACGCAGGATTTCAAATAATTATTCTATCGCATAACGCCATTTAACCAATAGGGTGAACACTTCTATAGTTAATCCTACGATTTTATAAATTAGAGCATTGCAATACACTATTTTCGCATTTTTTTCAAAATATGAATATGAACAACTTTTATAGCTTTAGCAGAACGTTGAATATCAGGCTAATAAATAACAATTAAACATTTGCATATAACACTATTATTGAATAAAATAATATTCCGATTGCAATGCAAATTAAACGATTGCGATGTTTTAGAGTATAACCATCTTTTCTGAGATTCCAATCGCCAATTAAAACAGCCCTAAACCAAAAAAATATCATTAAAAATTTTTCTGTTATTGAAAAATCTTCTTCATTTTTATTGTTTTCCATATATTGAAGAGTTATGAAAGTAGTATTTGTTTTTTTTTAAGGAATACTCAATTTAAAATAAATATTTTTTCGTTATAAAAGTACTGGTTTTAAGTTAAAAAAGCTTAGTTTATCAGTTTTATTATAGAATATTTAATCAACATATTCGAAAAAAAATATTATTTTTACACCATGCAACCTATTGCAAAAAACATAAGTCTTGTATTTAGAAGCACATTTTAATGGACGACGAAAAACTATTAATTAAACAATGCATTGATGGTCATTCCAACGCACAGGAATTGCTATACAGACGATTTGCATCGAAAATGCTAGGAGTTTGCATGCGTTATGCTAATAGTAGAATGGAAGCAGAAGATATTCTGCAAGAAGGATTCATTAAAATATTCAACAATTTAGATAAATTTCAATTTAATGGCTCGCTAGAAGGCTGGGTACGCAGAATAATGGTAAACTCGGCGCTTACTCATTACAAAGCAAACATTAAATACATTCAATCTATTGAGTACGATAGTGCTTGCTGTGAAGAAGTTAGCAAATCAGAAATTCTGGAAAGTATTAATACTAAAGAATTACTAAAACTTATTCAAACCATGCCCGAAGGATATAAAATGGTTTTTAATATGTTTGCAATTGAAGGCTATTCACATAAAGAAATTGGCGAATTGATGGGCATCTCTGAGAGCACCTCCAAGTCGCAACTTTCTAGAGCAAGGGTTTATTTACAAGAAAAAATTAAAAAACTAATGGCTGTCAGTTATGAAAGAACTGCATGAACACAATATAGATGAAATCTTCGATGAGGCCTTCGACGACTTTAAAGTTGAGCCCTCGGATTTTTTGTGGGATAAAATTAAAAAGGAAATCCCTAGTAAAGCTCCAGATACTTCATTTTTCAAAAAATGGAACAATATTCCTATGTACTTTATCTTTGCTTCTGCTATTTCTTTATTATCATTTTTTGGATACAAACTGCTAACTTCAAATAATGAGAAAATAGTAATTGTTAAAAATACTACTATTAACAACCAAACTTCTGAAATTAAATCAGATAACAATTCCAACATTCCTAATAAGATAGAATCTAATAAAACTAATATTGATAAAACTAATATATATTCCGAAAAAACAAATTCTGGCGTTAATAGCAACAAAACATCAGAAAACAAACCTAACAAAGTAGAAACTTTTAATTCAAGCTTGCAAAATAATGCTTCAACATCAAAAGAAGCCTATAAAAACAAACAAACAAGCACTTTAAACACTTCGAATAATACTAAAACAGATAAAAACATTGTTTCTAAAAACAAAGAAATAAAATCAGAAAAATTTAATATTCAAGCAATTAATAAAAATAATACTAAGGCAATTAAAATCCATACTTCTGAAGAAAAAGCTATACAAGAAATTGCTAAAGCTTCAAACGCAGTTAAAGCCGAAACTACTGCTACAACTCAATTTTCAAGTAAAAAAGCGTTGAAAACCAAACACAATAAGAACAAAAATACAGTTCAAGCAACAAATATAATACTTGCCGAAAACACAAAACCAGAAAATACAAATTATAATCAAAAATCAGACAATCAGAATACAAACAACAATACAGCTGAGACTTCAAGCAATAATACCATTAAGCCTTCAAGCAAGAATGCTATTGAGTCTTCAAACTATAACAAGGACATAGTTTCAAATAATACAACAAGTTCTTCAGAACCAATTAAAACAAGCATCACTGAAAAGAATGGGAATACAGTTACTAAAGCCGAAAATAAAATTATTGAATCAAATACAAATGTTTCAAATATCAATAATTCAATATCGGAAAGCAAAACTGAAGAACCTATTATATCAAGCAACAACGATATTAAACCATTAGAAAGCTCCGAAAAATCAAATAACAATGCAACTAAAACCGACACTACAACTGTAGAAGAAGACTATTATAGCTCATCGCCAGTTCCAACATCAATACCAAAAGGAATTCAGATGGTGCAATTGTACTATGCCCCAAGTTCAACAAATATTAGTAAAACCAACTACCTTGAACACAGCATTGGTATTGGTTATATATTTTCAATAAAAAGAATAGAGGTATCGGCGAGTGCAGAAGTTCACTTAAACAAAGACAAATATACCGTAAACTCTAATTATTATTCAGAAGATTTAGTTGGAAGCTATCAAAATGTTGATTCAATAACATTTGTTAATGGTTCTCCTACTTTCATTTCTCATACCGAAAATGTTTACGACTCGATACAGCACACTAAGAATATTTTGTCAAACAGAAACATGACTTATATAAAAATACCATTAAGCATTGGTTATCAATTTAATTACAAAAAAATTGCGATAACACCACTAGGTGGTTTGATTTACAATAAGCTAATGCATCAAAATATAAAATCAGCGGCTTCAATTTCTGATAGCGAAAAACAATTGTTCAATCTAAACAACAGCTACTTACAAGCATTTGGAGGAATTAAAATCGGGTATCGCTTGAACGATTTCATTTTAATTGCTGTTGAACCACAGTACATTCAATCAATCAGTAATATATACACCAATCAATCTTCAAAATCAACTAGCTTAAGATTAAAAGCTGGAATTCAGTTTGATCTATAAAATACTAAATACATGAAAAGCATTTTAAAATTGATTTCTTTTTCGCTGTTCTTGCTTATATCAAGCAATATAAATGCACAACCCGTTTGTGTACTAGGCGTAGTATCAGCCGACAGTTTTTCAGTTGCACAAAATATAGGTTATAATCAAGATTATTGCACTACAACTTCATCTTATTATACCGTAGACATGCCTTCAAATTTATGTGGCAGTTGCTCTCTTTTCGGTGGATCGATTGAAAATAATTCTTGGTTTAAATTTGTAGCTCAAAGTAATACGATTAACTTTTGGGGAACCATTTTAAACTGCTCATCAGGCACCTCCGCTCAATTTGCTTTTTACCGATACGACACTTCTGGACTTACTCTTCTATCTAATATTGCATATTCTAATAGCGTAGCAACTAGCAGCATAACCGACTCTTTGACAAACCTAACAATTGGCGAAACAATATACCTAATGATAGATGGCAACTCTGGCTCGGTTTGTGATTTCTCAATACGTTTAATGCTACCAAACGCAGCTACCACTATTGATTTAGGTCAAAACAAACAAATTTGCAAAGGCGATAGCATTATAATAAACTCAGGAGCGCTATTGGGCTCAAACAACACATGGTATTCTGTTCCAAACGACCCTAATTTAGCTAACTATGATTCAACAAGCCAATCAATAAATGTTTCTCCAGATACAACAACTATGTATTTTTTACAATCTAAATACAATGGCATCGAAACTGTTGATTCAATGGTTTTAACAATTCTTGAACCACCGGCATTAGTTGCTAGCAATGATGTTACCATTTGCAATGGCTCATGTACAACAATATCTTGTAGCGGTATTTATTATTATTCATGGAATAATGCAGGCACATTGAGTAATCCTAATTCAGCATCACCAACTGCCTGCCCTACTACAACTACAACTTACATTATAAATGCAACATCTATAACCAATGGCTGTACTGCTTCTGATGATGTAATAGTAAATGTAAATCAACCTATTAGCGTTCAAATAATACCAACTATCTCAACTGCATGTGTAAACAATGCCATCCAAGTTACAACGTCCTCATCAGGTTGCACTGCTGCTTACTCTTGGTCAAATGGTACAACTACCCAAAACACCACTTTTTACGCACTTCCCGATTCAACAAATATAAATTTAACTGTTACTGATTGCAACGGCTGTTTAATTAATGCAACTTTATACATTCCAACCAGCCCACAGCCAAATGCACAATTCACCTATTATCTTGACTCAACTATCAACAGTCCAAATGTATATCATTTTCAGGCAGTAAATTCGACATATAACAATTCTTTTCATTGGGACTTTGGCGATGGATCAAGTTCAAACGACAGCACACCTTTTCATCAATATACAGATACTGGTTCATACAATGTTGTATTAATTGTTACAAATGCCGAAGGATGTTCTGACACTACAAATCAATCTGTTAATATTAATAATTCTGTGCCACTTTACACACTTGGCGGACAAGTATTTGGACAAATATATCCTATTGATTTGGGCAAAGCATATATATATAAGAAACTATTTGATGAAATAAGTGAACTCGACTCCACATTTATTGACACACTTGGCTACTTCTACTTTCCACATATACTTGCTGGCGAATATGTAGTTAAAGCCGAACTTAATAACAACTCTTCGCTCTTTGGACAATATCTTCCTACATATTACTTTAGTTCATTAGCGTGGAATTCGGCAAGTTCAATCTCATTAACACAAAACAAATGGGATGCAGATATTCACTTACAAGAGTTAACATTATCAAGTGGTAATGGCAATATTTCGGGGAAAGTGGTGCAAGTAGCAAAAGAGACCTTTGATATGAAGAAAATTAATATTTTTCTAATTGGCAGTAGCTCCCAAACTCGCACATATATTAAACCTGACATCAATGGGAATTTTAGTTTTAATAATATTGCCTACGATAACTACCAGCTTTTTGCCGATTATACTGGAAAAATATCAATGCCTATTACACTGACATTAGACGAAAATAATCCAAATGCGAGCAACATAATACTAGAAGTTCAGGATAAAACCATTTCAGCAATAAACGACAACAATGCTGAAAAAGCAAATGCTATTGGATTCATTTATCCTAACCCAGCAGCAAATCAAATTAGCATTCCTTTCAATTTGGGCACTTGCATGGGATTCGATATTAAAATTTATAATATTGCAATGCAAGAACTCATGAATAGTCAGATATTTGTTCCATCTGGCGAAAACAAACATATTATTAATATCGATAAATTGCAAGCGGGAACTTATTTTGTAAAGATAATTTCTAAAGATTTTTCATTGCAAAAAACTTGTAGGCTGGTTATTGTGAGATAATTCAAGCCCTTCTAGATTAAAAAAAACTTGAAGGGCTCATTTGTCAACATCTTTAAAATCCGTTTCATCAGCATTCAATTTTAATCTAAAATAATTACCTTTGCAAAAAATACCAAGCAATGAGAATTGATATTATTTCTGTTTTTCCTGAAATGTTCGAAGGA
This sequence comes from Bacteroidota bacterium, assembly GCA_037139195.1. Taxonomy (GTDB): domain Bacteria; phylum Bacteroidota; class Bacteroidia; order Bacteroidales; family JAHJDW01; genus JBAXGW01. The sequence goes on along the minus strand of JBAXGW010000022.1, from coordinate 28,564 downwards.
CCTTTTAATCATTCGATTATTAAAAGAGCCAAGGAAAAAGGATTAGCAGAAATTTACCTTCACCAACTTAGAGATTACACTACATTGAAACATCGCCAAGTAGACGATTACTGCTATGGCGGTGGTGCAGGAATGGTTATGATGATTGAACCTATAGACAGAATAATATCGGAGCTTAAAAGTCAGCGCACGTATGACGAGGTTATTTACACTGCCCCCGATGGCATTCAACTGACTCAAAGCGTAAGCAATCAATTGTCATTACTTAAAAATATAATTATCCTTTGTGGACATTACAAAGGAATTGACGAACGAATTAGAGAGCATCTAATCACTAAAGAAATATCAATTGGTGATTATGTACTTAGCGGCGGAGAATTAGCAGCAGCTGTAATAACAGATAGCATTGTGCGAATAATTCCAGGTGTTTTAAATGACGAAACCTCTGCCCTATCCGATTCGTTTCAAGATGGTTTGGTATCACCACCAGCATACACTCGTCCGGCAGATTATAAAGGCTGGAAAGTACCCGAAATATTGCTTTCTGGCAACGATAAAATGATAACAGAGTGGAGATATGACAAATCGATAGAAAGAACAAAGCAGAGAAGACCTGATTTATAGTCAATTGCGATGATGAAAATATTTTTTGTTTTTTTTTACTATTTGTTGCGTATTATCAAAATAATTACATAAATTTGCAGTCCTTTTTAGGGATAAATATACTTTAATAAAAAGCATAGCGATGGAACTGATAACAGCATTAACAAAAGACATTAATCCAATTAAAGAATTTCCAGCATTCAAAGCAGGGGATACTATAACTGTTTCGTATAAAATTAAAGAAGGAAATAAAGAACGTATCCAACAATACACTGGAGTAGTTTTACAAAGACGTGGAATTGGCAATACTGCTACTTTTACAGTTAGAAAAATGTCGGGTAGTGTTGGCGTTGAAAGAATAATACCTATTGCTTCTCCTTTTATCGAAAGTATTGAAGTAAACAAACATGGTGTTGTTAGAAGAGCTAAAATTTTCTACCTAAGAGAACTTAAAGGTAAAAAAGCTAGAATCAAAGAAAAAAGAATGTAATTACCTATATACTCAACCAAAAAGCCGAGAAATTCTCGGCTTTTTTTATTGTTTCAACTGCTGTTGCCTAAGGCAACTTTTTCTTGCACTGTGTATCACGGTGTTTTGTCACAGAGTTACACTGTTTTTTTTCTCTGTGTAATACTGTGATTCAACTCTGTAACACTGTGTTAATAAAGTGCTTGCTATAGCAAGCTTTTGCTCCGAAACCCACATTATTTTAAAACACATATTCACTCGCATCACATAATCTCAACGCCCACTTTTTTCATATCAACAAAAAAATCGGGATACGACTTTGCAATACATTCGGCAGAATTAATCACTGTTTTCCCTTTAGCGCCAATTGCTGCCACTACTGCTGCCATCGCAATTCGGTGATCATTATGAGAATCAATAGTTGCAGAATGAATATTTCCACCCTTAACAAACATTTTATTATCAAAAAAACTAATTTCGATACCAAGCTTTTCAAATTCTTGTTTTAAAGCAATCGCTCTATTACTTTCTTTATGAAGCAGGCGTTCAACTCCACTTATCTCTGAAACGCCTTCACAATACGCTGCAAGGGCAACTAAAGGCGGAAACAAATCAGGACACTCAGTTGCATCAAAATTAAAACATCTTAATTCTGCCTTTTCAACTGTTATTTTATTATTAGCAACACTTATTTTCGCACCAGAATCTCTTAAAGCACTTAAAACACGAACATCTGATTGCCTACTAAATGTAGATAATCCATCTACTGTTATACTTCCTCCAATTGCCCCAGCAACTAGTAAAAAAGAAGCACCACTCCAATCACCTTCAACTGTGTATTCTATAGCTTTATATTTCTGTTTTCCTTTGATTTCAAAAGACTCGTAATTATTATTTTTTATTTCAATATTAAATTTATCAAGCAATTGAATTGTCATATCAATATATGGCTTGCTTCTCAATTGATTCATATAAACAAGCGAATCATTTTCCGCACAAGGCAACGCCATTAACAAGCCCGTTAAAAGCTGAGAGCTAAGCGAACCATCTATAAATGCTTTACCACCTTTCAATAACCCATTTATCGACAATGGCAGAAATCCATTATTTGTTTTAACCGATGCACCTAACTGAACAAGAGCATCTTCAATCATATTCAGAGGACGTGTTTGCAATGAGCCTTCGCCAGAAACAATAAACTCTTTATTATAAAGAGCTGCAATAGGCGAAAACATTCGAACCGCTAAACCTGATTCGCCACAATTGAGCGTTTGATTCAAAACATCTCTTCCACCAATGATTTCAATTTTATCAACAAATCGTTCTACTTTAGCTCCTAGGCTTTCAACGATAGCCAGAGCAGCAACAGAGTCGTTACAAAATGACGGATTGAAAATTACAGTTTTTCCCTTTGCTAATAAAGCAGATGCAATGGCACGTTGAGTTAAACTTTTTGAAGGTGGAGCATTTAATTCTCCATTTATTGTAGAAGGAATTATGACTTTTTGCATAATATTCCTTGAATGGTCTCCATTTCCGCTTTCGATAATTGACCTGGAGCAGATACCGATACTTCGTCTATTGCAACAAAAGTAAAAGGAGCACCTAAAAACAAGGACGCTACCCTTGTAATTCTTCCATATTCACCCATTGCTATAGCAACTAGGTTTTCATGCTTTTCATATAGAGACAAAACTCTAACAGAATCTTGCATTGAATTTGCCGTTGTAGCAATCTTAACTAAATCAGCTCCTTTAGAAAAAGAATTTTTAATTATCTCTGTTAACCTAGATGTTTCGGGCGTTTCGCTGGTATTATGATACGAAAGAATAACTTTACATTTATTGTCTTTAGCAAATTGAACTAATTCTGTAACAAGTTCAATAGGAGCATCAATTTCAATATCAATAAAAGCTGCGCCAGCGATAACCGCTTGCTTTAGCAAAGCTAGGCGTGCTTTATCATCGTAATTACCTATTCTACAGGTGGCAATAAGATTACTATGAGATTCAAATATGCTAAAGAATTCATCAGTAGAAAGATTCATATAATCTAAGCGAATTTCAGCCATTTCCACTTGCGAAAGAATTTGCAGAATTTTGCTTTTATCATTATCTATAATCGAAACACACAGCATATTGACAAATATTAAATGTAATAATTATTTGAATCCTAATAATTTGTAATTTGAATGCAAAATTATATTTAAAAATTGCATTTGCAAAATTATTTATGTGTAATTATACTTTCAAAAACAGTAAAAAAAACAATTTTTAGTCTGCTTCAACAATAAAAATTAAAAAATTAACTCTCTATTTACTCACTATTTCAAATTCTGTTCTTCTGTTAATTGCTCTACCTTCTGGAGTATCGTTTGTAGCAACAGGTTTGCTTTCTCCATGCCCTTTATAGCTTAATCTGTCATGTGCTACGCCTTTTGACACCATATAATCGAAAACAGATTTAGCTCTACCTTCAGATAGAACCAAATTAGCGGAATCGGAGCCAACATTATCAGTATGACCATGGATAGCAACTGTAATTGATGGATTCGTTTTTAAAAAATCGGCAAAGCCATCAATTATTATCTTCGACGACTTCATTAAATCTGTTGAATTCGTTGCATAATAAATATCATTCAGCTTATAAGAAGTCCCAACTTCTATTTTTTGCACGTCAAAGTCCATTTTTTTTGGAGCTTCATAGATTGAATCTTCCTTTGAAATGTATTTTGCATTATAAGCATATCCGTCTTTTTTAACAGTCATAACATAATCGTCCTTAAACTTTATAGCGATTACATACCTTCCAGTTACTGAATCTACTGGTATCTCAGTAATTTCCTTTGTTGAAGCACTTATCAGTTCAACTTTAGCTCTTATGGGATCATTTGTTTTGTCTTCTTTTATATCGCCTTTTAAAAATAACACTTTTTCAGGCCTAGCTTCTTTGTATAATTCGAAAGAATAAATATCATAACCACCAACTCCACCATATTTAGCTTTATCAGAGGCAAAAAAACCAGTTTTACTATCAGTACTAACAAAAAAACCAGATTCATCATCTTCTGAATTAATAGGATAACCAATATTTGTAGGTTTTTGCCAAGTGCCATCATTATTCATTTTTGCAAAAAATATATCATAACCACCTAAGCCTAAATGACCATCAAACCATTTATCAGTTCCTTCATCGTACCTATCTGCTGAAGTAAAATACAAGGTTTGACTATCGGTATGAATAAATGGAGCTCGCTCATTTCCTGGCGTATTTATAGGAGCACCAAGGTTTGTAGGTTTTCCCCAAGTGCCATCAGCAGCTTTTTCTGTTTTCCATATATCATAACCTCCTAAACCGCCCTTTCTATCACTAACAAAGAAAATAACTTTGCCATCAGCAGAAATTGTAGGCTGAGAATCCCAACTATCAGCCATATTAACATTTAACCCTAAATTTTTTACTTCTGACCATTCTCCTTCGATGTTTTCAGACATACAAATATCGCAATTGGTGTATTTTGCTGCTGCTAAATACTTGCATATTGTATAAAACAAGTACCTATTATCTATTGTAAAAGTTGCACCACCTTCGTTTGGAGTTAAATTAAATGGAGGAGGTAGTTCTGCTCCCGCATTAAACTTTCCATTTATTCGCTGAGCCATCGAAAATCTTTCAATATAATCAACGCCTCCCTGTGTACTCCAAGCAGTAGTTTGCTTTGGTTTTTCATATTTTCTGGTAAAAAAAGCAAATTCATCATCCGGAGTTATTATTGGCAAATACTCATCTTGCTTTGTTGATATTCCAGCAACAGGCTTAGGATCAAAAGCTACTGGATTACTTATTAGTTTATGATACAAATTAGCTCTTTGATACATAAAATCAGCATCAGCGTATTTTTTATGCTTCATTGCTTTCTCTTTATCCTTCATAAATAAGCCGAAAAACCTGTCTGCATCAGCCCAATTTTTCTTTCCAAAACAAATATCACCTAAGTAATAATAAAGGTTTAGTTCTGGAAAATCTGGACAAGCTTCATAGGCTTTACGAAGATTTTTTTCTGCCGCTGTTACATTATCTTTTTTGTAATTATATTCGCCAAGCAAATAATAAGCATCAGGGAAATTAGGTTCTAACTCTATTGCTTCCATAAGAGCCTCGATCGCTTCGGAATACAATTGGTTATTTGAATTAGACTTTCTGGCTTCTAAATATTTACTAGCACCTTTCTGATAGGCTTTAATAGCTTTTTTATTCGTAATTTCAGGGCAACCCTGCGAAAATACCATATATGGAATAAATAAAAACGCAGAAATTGTTAAAAAATAAAAACGGTATTTCATAAATCGAAAAATTTTATACAAAATTAATATAAACCATAATACCAACGCAAAATATATTTCTATGTTTTAATTTATTTTTATCGATTTTTTTAAAACTTTTTAATATTTATAACGTTATAATAAATATGAAACGAATGTTAACCATATCATTTTTACTAATAATACTGTTTTCGCAATGCAAGAAAAAGCGTGAAGAAAACATTGTAGGCAAATGGACACTAGTAAAAATTGAATCTCCAGATGGCACAAGCGTTGAACAATGGACCTTTGATAAATATAACAACCTTGAAATTATTGGAATTGAAAATTTTCCTGTTGATACTGTAAAAAAACAAGAATGGAAATACACATTGAAAAACAGATGGAGACTCAAACTATTTGGCGACAATGGTCAATACACCGATGAAAACTACAAAATACTTAAATTAGACGAAAATGTGCTACGCATTCAATTAATTGAGAAGGTATCACAAACAACGTATGATTTTTATAAAGAATAGCACATTGCAATTATTATGATTATGATTAATATCAATCAAGAACTTTTAAATAATCTTATTTCTAAGGCTAAGTTATCGCCAAGAAAAAGAATGAATTACAATTTCCACAATGAGGACGCCGACCCACTTCAGCGAATGCTTAACGCAATGGAACCTGGCACTTATGTTCAACCACACAAACACGAAAATCCAGATAAAAGAGAAGCTTTTTGGGTGCTAACAGGCAAATTCATTGTTTTTGAGTTTGATGATTTTGGGAGAATAACTGAGCACACCATTTTAGATGCGAAAGCTCAAAACTTTGGATGCGAAATAAATCCAAGAGTTTGGCATTCTATTTTACCACTAGAAACAGGAACAGTAGCTTACGAAGTAAAAGATGGTCCTTACGTTGTAGCTATCGACAAAAACTTTGCCCCTTGGGCTCCCAATGAAAACAGCCTGGAGCGGTTTGAATATGTTAGAAAACTTTTTAACGAAGTGAATATTGAAGTTCCTGATGCCTATTTAGTCTGATGTGATATAATTATATTCTCAATACATATATTTTATAGATTATCAACACTTTACTTATTGAACTTTGAATTTGATTCTATATTAGAACCGCAAAATATTCTAAGTGCTGTAAATACTTTATGAACTTTCATCTGATCTTTCACCATTAAGAACTTTTAACTTTAAAAACAACTAACGCTATGAACTTTACAAACTTTTAACTAAATTTGCACAACAACTAGATTAATTCATGGCTACAAACGTTTCAATACCAAAAGGCACACGCGATTTCAATCCAATAGAAATGACCCGAAGAAATTATATCTTCGACACTATAAAATCAATTTTCACTAAATATGGCTTTCAACCCATTGAAACTCCAGCAATGGAAAACCTTTCTACATTGTTAGGAAAATATGGTGAAGAAGGCGATAAATTACTTTTTAAGGTTTTAAATTCCGGCGATTTTCTTTCATCAGCAAACGAAGACGTTTTAAGCAGTAAAAATAGCAATAAACTGGTATCTCAGATTTCTGAAAAGGGCTTACGTTACGACTTAACCGTTCCTTTTGCACGCTTTGTTGTTCAACATCAAAATGAAATATCATTTCCGTTTAAACGTTTTCAAATTCAGCCGGTTTGGCGTGCCGACCGTCCTCAAAAAGGCAGGTACCGTGAGTTTTATCAGTGCGATGTAGATGTAATTGGCAGTAATTCTTTAATAAATGAACTTGAATTAATACAAATCATTTCCGAAGTATTTAAAAATCTAAATATTAACACTGTTATTAAACTCAATAATCGCAAAATACTTTCTGGTTTAGCCGAAGTTATTGGTGCAGCTGATAAAATTATAGATATTACCGTTGCAATTGACAAGCTAGATAAAATTGGTTTGGATAAAGTTAATGAAGAGCTACTCTCAAAAGGAATTTCGGAAGAAGCACTTGCAAAACTGCAACCCATTATTATGCTTAATGGCACTAACGAAGAAAAAATATCTACCTTATCTAATATTCTATCAAACTCGGAAATTGGAATGCTAGGAATATCGGAATTAAACCAAATATTTGAGTATCTTAAAAATACGCCTGTTAGTGCCGAAATTGAATTAGATATTACTTTGGCTCGTGGCTTAAACTATTATACAGGAGCAATCTTCGAAGTTAAAGCGGCAGATGTTGCTATGGGAAGCATTTGCGGAGGTGGCAGATACGATGATCTTACTGGCATTTTTGGCTTAAAAAACATGTCGGGAGTTGGCGTTTCTTTTGGTGCTGACAGAATTTATGATGTGCTGAATGAGCTCAACCTTTTTCCCGAAAATGCTTCAAAAACAACCGAAGTTTTATTTGCAAATTTTGGAGGCAAAGAGGAGCTTTTTGCTTTGAAACTACTAGAGCAAATTAGATTAGAAGGAATAAATGCCGAGATATACCCCGATTCTGTGGCTAAATTAAAAAAACAACTAACGTATGCCGACTTTAAACGCATAAATTGGGTAGTTTTAATTGGCGAAAACGAAATTAAAGAAGGTCTTGTTACAATTAAAAATTTAAGTTCAGGAAACCAAGAGAAAATAGAAATCCACCACATAATTAATTATATAAGAAAATGAAAAAGGCAACCTTACTATTTGTTTTTGCAATTGCTTTATTTATAAATGCTTATGCACAATTAAGCGAAAGCTTTGAAGGCACATTTCCTCCAGCTAATTGGTATAAAAGTACTAATTGGAGCCAGTCTACTTCTCAGGCGTTTGACGGCACAAAATCTGCACGTTGTATGTATAACGGCACTAACGATACGCTGATAACTCCAACACTTAATCTTGCATCAGGAAACTATTATTTAAATTTTTATTGGAAAGAATTAAATCTTAATAATACGGATAGCGTTGTGGTTTCTTTTAGCACTGATAATGGTCAAATATGGTATCAACTTGGTGTAACTGGTGGTGGCAGCGATAACATTTGGACTGCAGAAAGCTTTTTCGTTAGCAATCCAAGCTCTCCTACATGCAAAATAATGTGGAATTATTTAAAAACTGGAAGTCAAACAACTACTTTTTATCTTGACAAAGTAGAAGTTTCAACATCAACAAATACAAAAAGCGATCAGGCTTCATTAATTGAAGTTTACCCGAACCCTATTTCAAATAATTCAATAACAATCAATAATTTGCCAAACGAAAAAACTAGCATTCAAATTGTTAATGTATTAGGCAAAACTATTTACGAATCAGTATTTGTTGATTCAAAATCTAAAATTACAATTCCGTTTGAATTTGAAAGTGGAATTTATTTTATTAATGTTAAAACTCCCAACAAACAATTTTCAAAAAAATTGATTCAATTGTAATTCTTTTATATATTTGCAGTTCAACTTCATGAATTAGAATTAATATTCTATGAGCAACTGGTTATTAAACTTTTTAATTAACATCAACAGAACCTGTCTGTTTGTATTTTTGTGCTCATAACAATCCTTTAATTTCACCCTAAATCCGCAAGGAATTATTAAAATATTCGCATTAAATACTATTCGCCTTTACTTAGAGAAACTGCAGACTGAGCGGTGGTTACTGTGCGAAGCCGAAGTAAGTCGAAGCCTATCAAGAGAATAAATAAAAGCTAACGGAATTAAGGTTTTACATCCATCTTTGATTATTCTTAGATTGTATGAAACATATTATTCAATAAAAAATCAAACCTAAAAATATAAATCATGAATACACATTATATTAGCCCAGAAAAACTAACCTTTGGCAAATTATCACAAATAATTAACGAGAGTCAAAAAATTGCACTTTCAGAAGAATCAACAAAATTAATTGTAAAGTGCCGTGAATACCTAGACAATAAGATGGCTACCCAAACAGAACCAATTTATGGAATTACAACCGGTTTTGGTTCGCTTTGCAATGTTTCTATATCAAAAGAGCAGCTTGGTCAATTACAAGTAAACTTGGTAATGTCGCATGCTTGTGGCTTTGGCGAAGAAGTGCCTACAGAAATTGTAAAACTTATGCTTTTGCTAAAAATCCAATCGCTTTCTTACGGTCATTCAGGTGTTCAGCTAGTTACTGTTCAACGATTAGTAGATTTTTTTAATAATGATATTTTCCCTGTTGTATATCAACAAGGCTCACTAGGCGCATCGGGCGATTTGGCTCCTTTAGCACACCTTTGCCTTCCATTAATAGGCATGGGCGAAGTTAACTATAAAGGAAGCAAAGTAAAAGCAGAAGAAATAAACAATAAATTCAACTGGAAACCCATACAACTTCAATCGAAAGAAGGATTAGCATTATTAAATGGAACTCAATTTATGAGTGCATTTGGCTCTTGGTGCTTATTACAATCATTTCGCCTTTCTGACTTAGCTGATATAACAGGAGCTATTTCTTTAGAAGCATTTGATGGCAGAATTGAACCTTTTTACGATGGCGTACATCAAATAAGAAACCACAGCGGACAAATAGAAACTGCAAATCGTTTCCGCCAATTACTTGCAGGAAGCGAAATAATTAAGCAAACAAAAAAACATGTTCAAGACCCATATTCATTCCGTTGCATTCCACAAGTTCATGGCGCATCTAAAGATGCTATAACCTATGTTGCATCTGTATTTTTTGATGAGATAAATGCGGTAACCGACAATCCAACTATTTTCCCTGATGAAGATTTAGTAATTTCTGCAGGTAATTTCCACGGACAGCCACTTGCAATAACTTTAGACTTTTTAGCAATAGCACTTGCCGAGCTAGGAAGCATTTCTGAAAGAAGAACGTATCAGCTAATAGCTGGAAAAAGAGAGTTGCCTCCATTTTTAGTTGCAACTCCTGGCGTAAACTCAGGATTTATGATTCCACAATATACGCAAGCATCAATTGTTAGTCAAAACAAGCAATTATGCACGCCAGCGTCTGTAGATTCAATAGAATCATCACAAGGACAAGAAGATCATGTAAGCATGGGTGCAAATGCAGCTACCAAAGCATACAGAGTTGTTCAAAACCTTGAAAGAATCTTAGCAATAGAGATGATGAATGCAGCCCAAGCAATAGAATTTCGTAAACCACTAAAATCGTCAGAAACAATAGAGGCTATTATAGCAGAATATAGAAAAGCTGTACATTTTATCGACGACGATTGCTTGATGTATCCTTTACTTCATAAATCGGTTGAATTTTTAAGAACTGTAAAATACGATATGTAATTTTCACATAATTTAATGATTAGAGCCTTTTTTAAGGCTCTTTTTTTGTGAAATAAGAAATTCTTGTTTTAACATGAATATTAGTTAGTTTTTTACTATTGTCCGATAAAATATTATTAAACAAAAACTTTAAAGATTTCTCACTTCGTTCGAAATGACTATCAATATGTTATGTCAAGGAGAGAGGTGGTTGTCGGTGGCTTTGCCACCGACAACCACCTCTCTCCTTTTTTCTCCTCAACTTATTGTCATTCCGACCGCAGGCGATGCATTGAGCGTGAGTCGAAATGGAGGAATCTTATATTATTTTTCCGGACATTAATGATTAAAAATATACAAAAGAATTGTTTTGACATTGTTATCTCCTATGTGATAACTTTGTGGCATGAACAGACAGATTATTTTTCATGGAAAGTCTTTCCTTGAGTATTATAAAACACTGGATAATAGAGTCAAAGAAAAAAATTAAATATGTATTAGAACTGATTAAACAAGTTGAAAGAGTTCCTGTAAAATTTCTAGCACCAATGGCTGGATATGACGGACTGTTTGAAATCAGAGTAGAATATGAATCTAATATTTATCGGATTTTTTGTTGTTTTGGCAAAGGTCAGATTGTGGTGCTACTAAATGCTTTTCAAAAAAAAGACAGAAAAAACTCAAAAAAAGGAAATTGAAAAAGCTATGAAATTAAAAGATGAATATTTTAAATTAAAAAAGTTGTAATATGAAAAAGGACATATATTCTGATATACAAACATTTGATGAATTATTAAATATTGAAAATGGGGAAATTGGCTCTGAAAAAAGAAATGAGTTTGAAGAAAAAAGTCAAATGTTTATTATTAGTGAGATGTTGAAAGAAGCTAGGAAAGATGCCAATTTAACACAAGAAGAACTTGCAGTGAAATCAAAAACTAAAAAAAGCTATATTTCAAAAATTGAAAATGCAAAAGGTAACATTCAACTATCAACCTTAATTAGGATTTTTGAAACTGGATTGAACAGAAAAATAGGATTTACATTTCTATAAGCTTTTGTATTATTTGCCGAATGATTTGCCTTAAGGCTCTATTAACTTCGTTGAGGGCTTCGCCGTTCACTACTCACTATTTGTCACCCTGAGCGAAGTCGAAGGGCACCACTCACTATTTAAACTTTTGCGAAGGTTCTATGATATGATTATCAATGATGATGGCGGTGGTTCGGGGATATGCTCTATATTATAAAATATACTCTTATATCAAAAATGAATAACTTGTCCGCCCATTGACGGATTAGTATGCTTTATTGCAGAATCCCATAGAAGGTCATAGTGCTTGTTTATGAACTCAATATAAATTTTTATTTGTTTAAAGTTCTTGTTTATGCTATATTTGCAGTGATAATAAAAAAATAAAAATATGAAAGTCATTCTTGATATTCGGGATAATAAATCCGCTTTTATTATGGAACTACTTAAAAGTTTTTCGTATGTAAAAGTAAAACCGATTTCTTTTGAAAAAGCCCAGCTTATTGAGGAAATTAAAGAGGCTGTTGAGAATCTTAAAATGGTTAAAACTGGAAAAATGTCTGCTAAACCAGCCAAAGATTTGTTAAATGAGTTATAATATTTTTACTATACCCCCTTTTGACAGGCAGTTAAAACGACTTGCTAAAAAATATCCTTCTCTTAAAAGTGAGTACGCTAATCTTATAGAGATACTAGAGCAAAAACCCGAACAAGGAACAAATATTGGCTACAACTGTTACAAAATACGCCTTGCGATTGCTTCTAAAGGAAAAGGTAAAAGCGGAGGGGCTAGAGTTATTGCCAATGTAGCTATTGCTGATGATTCCGTTTTCTTACTTTCTATCTACGATAAATCCGAACAAACTAATATTTCCGACAAAGAACTCGTTGAACTTATTAAATATATTGCAGAATAAAAATTCAACTTCATCGTACATATAGATTGGCTGCCGTATGGCTCTATTCCCCAATCACTATCAGCCGTATGGCTCTATTAACTTCGTTGAGGGCTTCGCCGTTCACTACTCACTATTTGTCACCCTGAGCGAAGTCGAAGGGCACCATTCACTATTTATACTCTTGCGAAGGTTTTATGATATGATTATCAATGATGATGGCGCTTCGGTGATTTAGGGGTGATTATCGGAGAATATGCAATTCATATTAATTAAGATGCCGCAGTATACAATACGTCAACATATATCCACTTGTTTTGAATAAACTTAAAAAGATAAGTATTACACAGTCCGTTTAATGATTTTAGGGTGTGTGAACATTGAATAATTGCGTAATTTTCAATAAAAATGGGAAAACTAAAAGTAAACACAGCATATTTCGAAGTAAATCTAACTTCTTCTTCATGTTTATTGTTTTTAGAAAGAATTCGTTGCCTCTTTTGTTCTGAAATACAGGTGGCATTTAAATCATCACAAGACTCTAGCTTCTCTTTAACTAAATTAGTTTCTCTTATAATTCGAACAATGGAGTCCAATTTAGAAGAGTCTTTGACATATTTACTTAATTTTAAACGGAACCAATCAATATCTCCAATATAAAATCTATCAAATTCATTTACTAATAACACTTTACCAAATGTTGTGTCTTTAATTTGATAATGTAAAGCAGATTTAATCAATTGACAATTTTGAGCATTCATATTTCCAATTGACAGAAAAAGTGTAATGCTTATAATAATAATCTTAATTGGCTTCATATTTATTTTTTATATTCAACTTTTGATACTTTTAGTGCATTATTTTAAAATATCTAACGATTTTAGTATAAACTGTCCAAATACTTTTAGGTCTCTTTGCATTTTTACTAAATCACTCTTAATTATATAAAAACCTGTTTTTTTTATTCCCTCCGACGGACGCCTCTGAACCAACAACATTATTCCCAACATCTGAACCTCGATGACAATTTGCAGACTCTGTATTTTGCTTACCCTTGTCATCAGAACTTCCTTCAGTTGTCTTCCCGTCATTTTTTATTGCATCACCATAATGTGTAGCTTCATGAAGAATTAATGCTCCAATTGAAACTAAAAGAGCATCGTAGTTTTCATTTGTTTCTTTAATTTTTGCAATGTCATTAATCAAAGAAGCTTCAATATATATTCCTCTTGAATCCCCATTAGCACAATCTTTAGCAACTCCGACACCTATTTTGATTGTCGGACCTTCACCATATGTCATTCATGCTGTAATAACTTCTTCACATAATCCAGTCTGTTTTGAAAGTATTATAAGTGTGCATTTATTATCAATAAGAAGTTGCCCGACATTTGCTACAACTTTATCAAAAGTCGCCATTGTTTGCTGTGTAACACCAGCTTTTTGAGCTTCTGAGTTAACTACAATTTTGAATTTACCTTTAAAATCAATACACATTATTGGAGTATTTCCAGCATAAGAATAAGGAGTTCGTCCTGGTGTATTTTTATAATAAGGGTCAGTCCACCTTCTCGCAATTCTACTATCGTATTCCCAGAACTGAGCGGTATTGATTCCATCACCAACTTCTTGGTCTTTTTCTTGTCCGTTATGTCCGTAACGATAAGTATTAGAGTTAAATGCACGCCCAGGCATTTCCATCCCGAATTTATAATAATCGGTACTACTAATAATATCAGTTTGGTAATAGTCAAAAGCCCCCGAAGTATTGAAATGCGGTATTTTTCTATCACTAATGGTAGTCAGTACGTTTCCAAGTCCGTAATTTCTTTTGCCTATCATACTGCTAATATAATTATTATCAATCAATTGTGCAAGCAACAACTGTTATTTCAAAACTTTATTGAATGTAATTTAAGCTTCAAACTAAAACTTCGCAATTATTCTAATATTAAGCATTCTTGGTGTTAAATAACTTGGAACTGAATATTGTCGGTTGGTTATATCTTTTATCCAAAGATAAGAGATGGTATTATTAATTTGCAGCAAATTAAATACTTCAACGCTAGCCCATATCGATTTGAAATAATGAAATGGACTCGATTTTGGCAATTCTTTTTTCTCTGACTTCAATTGTTTTGAAAAACCAATATCGACACGGCGATACGTTGGCATTTTAAGTGTGTCGGCATATCTATTATTATTAGGCGGTCCATATCTCATCGCAGAGCCAAATACTAAATTTAAATGCATCTTAAAGGTAGAATCAATGGGTAAATAATCTTGAAAAAACAAATTAACGCTAATACGTTGGTCGCTAGGTCGTGGCACATATCCTGGCGTATGCTTAGTGCTGTCTACAGGAACATCATCAATAGTTAATCCCTTAATTATTATATCGCCATCTTTATTTTTGTAAGTATAATAATAATCGTCAACTACATCTTCTTCCGTTTTCATGTATGAAACGCTTAGCCAAGATTCAACGCTTCTAACAAACTCTCCATTAATTTTAAAGTCTATTCCTCTGGCATATCCTACTGCATTGTTTTTTGCAAAATAGCGTATTCTCACATTGTCAATTTCGTAAGGAACAATTTTATCCAACGATTTTTGAAATACTTCGGCGGTTAATTTAAAAGGTCGGCTCCACGATTTAAATTCATAATCCATGCCTCCTAATATTTGAAATGATTCTTGAGCTTTTAAATTAGTATTTAAATTCCCTTTAAAATCTCTCATTTCTCTATAAAAAGGTGGTTGATAGTACAAGCCTGTTGACAAACGGAAGATAAAATCTCGTTTCCAATCGGGCTTAAAAGAAAATAGCAAACGGGGTGTAGCAAAAAACTGTTTATTTACAGTCCAATATTGAGCTCTAACGCCAGCAATCATTGTAAATTCGCCTTTTTTAGTATCAAAAGCCCAAGCATTTTGAAGGTACGACGACAATCTATTTGATTGAATTGTATTTGAGCTTCTTACAACATCTTGCATTTCTAAGCTATAATCGGGCTGAGCATTTGGGTCTACATAGCCAACCGAATCTGGAGTAATAGGCAAGGTATAATCCGACGAATCAGTCAAGTTCCATTCCGACATTTTATCATAAATATATTCATGCTGAAGTTTTAAACCCCATTGTAGCAAATCAGTTTTGTTCCAAGAATAATAACCCTTTTGCTCTATATTTGTAATTGTAGAATAAAGGTAATTACGAGCATGATTAAGATAAGAGCCAGCACCACGATTAAATGCAACGTTTCCAAAGCTTTCTTTTCCAAAATCAACTTCTAATTCATCTAATCGGTAAGCTCCTTCAATATCATACGTTTCGCTCTCTTGTGAATTGAAAATAGATGTAATAAACTTTAATCGTAATTTTTTAGAGTAGTCGTAATTAACCGTAACTGCACCCATCATATTTGAAAACTCATCTACTTCTTGTCCATCGAAATAAACCTTTAGTTGTAGGGCTTCGTTTAGGGTGCCGAAAG
The DNA here is from genome assembly GCA_037139195.1 of Bacteroidota bacterium. GTDB lineage: Bacteria > Bacteroidota > Bacteroidia > Bacteroidales > JAHJDW01 > JBAXGW01. The sequence continues at coordinate 12,528 of JBAXGW010000022.1, read as the reverse complement.
TAGTAGTTCTGTCTTCTGGAATAACTAAATATTTGTTTTTAGCATAAGAGCCAAGAAAACTGATTTCTAGCTTACTATTTAAATCATATATCCAAGCTGTTTGAACATCCGTAAACGAAGGTTTATAATCGCCTTTAGTTTCAAGCTTTTTTAAAACGTATTGATTTGTTTTATTTCTAACTCCAATAATATACGAAAGTCGGCCTTTTGCAATTAAGTCTTCAACTTGAATTCCACCACCTAGCATACTTAAGCTAACGGTGCTAGCAAATTCAATAGGTCGACGATACTTAACGTCAAGAACAGAAGATATTTTGTCGCCATATTTAGCTTCAAAACCTCCAGCAGAAAAGCTAATAGAAGAAACCATATCGGAATTAAGAAAGCTCAATCCCTCCTGCTGACCTGATCGAATAAGAAAAGGACGATAAATCTCAACATCGTTAACATAAACAAGGTTTTCGTCGAAGTTCCCTCCACGTACCGAATATTGAGAGCTTAGTTCATTGTTAGAATGCACGCCCGGAAGTGTTTTAAGAATTCCTTCAACGCCATTACCAGAAGCTACTGGGATATTTGAAACCACACGAGGGTCGATGCTTTGATAGTTAGTTGTTGCATCATTTTTAGCACTAACCGTGGCTTCGGGCAACTTTGTTTCGTTCAATTCAAGCTTGAAGTTGACCTCTAATCGCTGTCCTTTTGATAGTGGCTCTACCTTCCGTTTTATAATATTGCATCCAACATAAGATGCTGCAATTGAAAAAGATTCATTTGATTTTACTTTTAATTCAAATTCGCCTTTACTATTGGTTATTGCTCCAGCAACTTCGCCAACAACAACTACATTTACATCTATTTGAGGCTTGCCATTTTCGTTTAAAACTTTTCCGAAGATATATGAAAAATCTTGAGCAAAAAGTCCCGAAGAAGCTAATAAAAAAGCAAATATTATGATTATTTTTTTCTGCATTAAAAACGAGCTATTTTTTATATTGATGATAACTAATTTTCATTAAATTTATTGTTGATGACAGATAAAAACATGTAAGGAAATATAATCAGTATCGTATTTTTAAGTAATTTAAAGCGAGTTAAATTGTGCAATTATTTTAAAAACACATAATTAACTAATACTTTCTTTTAAAATCTCCGTTTTGCCACGCTTCAATAAATTTTGCCCAAGCAAACGGGTTCAATAAATTATTAGGTTGCATTTGTCCGCCAGCAGTATAATATCTATTTGTTTGCTGACGAATATAATCTTTATAATTTAAAGAGCCGTCTCTGGCCATTGGACTCAACTGTTCTTTTAGTTTTACTAATTCAATATTCTTTATCGCTCTATCGTAGTCATCTTCTGGTGGATTAGTTTTTACAACAGCAATTTTAAATTGTTCATAGGTGTACCAAGGATGAATTACGGTTTCTGAAAGCATAACTGTATCGGTACTAAGAATTTGAATGAGAGAATACCTGTTTGTTTTAAGTGAATCGGGAATTTTTGCAAGAACGGGCTTAAATCCAACAGCAGTGAATTCAATAATATCGCCTTTTTTTGCAACAAAAGAAAAGAATCCATTAAAATCAGATATAGTTCCTTTACGCGTTTTTTGAACAATAATAGTGGTATACGAAACTGGTTTTAATCCGTCGCCACTTACTACAACACCTGAAAATTGTATTAAATCTTCATTTTGCTGAGAAAAAGCAATATTAGAAAATACCAATAATAAAACTATATATACTATTTTGTGCATTATGCTATATTCGTAAAGTGCTTAAACGAGGAAAAAACAATATTGTTATATGTGGGGTTCTAAAAATTAGTTTTTTATGCAAACTAGAACCGAGCTTGCGAGCTCAGCGAAGTTAAAAAAAGCAATTTTTAGAAATCCCGATATGGTTTAAACAAAAAAAAGCTGCCTTAGGGCAGCTCAATATACTATATTTTTTTTGAAATAAGGACTATTTTAAATATCCGTTTTTCATTACTTCTTTTAAACAAGCAGTAATTCCCTTTTTATCAATAGTACGTAATGCAGAAGTAGAAACTTTTAAAGTAATCCACTCACCTTCTTCAGGAATAAAAAAACGTTTTGTATGTAGATTAGGATAGAATTTTCTTCTAGTTCTACTATTTGAATGCGAAACGTTGTTTCCAGATATTACTTGTTTTCCTGTTAAATCACAAATTCTTGCCATTGCTTTATACTTTGAAATGTTTAGACTTCATTTTTGAGTTTGCAAAGATAAATAAATATTTTATTAATAATCTATACCTCGCTACTTTTTTTTATAAAAAGCTTAAAATATTTTTCAAACTACTGATTTATCAGTGTTTAAGAGCAATTTTTATTAGCTTTTGATAAAATCTATCATCATTTTTAAGGCAAACATCGCCGACCTTTGTATGTTTCTTTCTCTATCTGCCCCAAAAGTGAATCTTTTTACTAAGGATTTTTGCTTGTTTCCAACACCAATGTAAACCGTTCCAACTGGCTTTTCTTCCGTTCCTCCGCCAGGACCAGCAATACCCGAAATTGCTATAGCATAATCAACATTGAATTTATTTATAACACCTTTTATCATTAACTCAACTGTTTCTGCTGACACAGCTCCATTTGTACTAATAATTTGAGAATTTACATTTAAAATATTTTCCTTTATTTCATTAGAATAAGCAACAACACTGCCTTTGAAATAAGCTGAACAGCCTTCATTTAATGTAATTTGATGTGCAATATATCCACCTGTACAGCTTTCAGCGGTAGCAATTGTTTTGCAGTTTTCAATCAACAACTTACCTAAAACTTGAGATAAAGATTCGTTATTTTCGCTAAAAATATATTCAGGAATCAATTGTTTTAACTCTTCAACTTTAATATTGATTAAATTTTCAACCTCTATTTTATCTTCCGATGATTTGTAAAAATAACTAAGCCTCAACTTCACAATACTAACCGAAGGCAGATATGCCAATAAAAAACCTTCTGGCAAATTATCTTCCCAATTTTTTATTTTGTCTGCTAAAAACGATTCACCTATTCCTTGGGTTGATATTACTTTATAAGTAACATTCTCTTCAGAAAAACGTTCAGTTAAAAATGGCATGACCGAATTATTCATCAATTCAATCATTTCAAAAGGCACACCAGGCAAAGAGATAATAATTTTATTATTCAACTCGAAACACATTCCTGGAGCAGTACCTAGATAATTTTGCAGCACTCTGCAATTTGCTGGAACTAAAGCTTGGTTTTTATTCAATTTAGTTAATTCATAACCACGCTTTTGAAACATTGATGAAATATTATCAAGAACATCATTGTTTAACACCAAATTGCTTTTAAAGTATTCGCAAAGCGTATTTTTAGTTATATCGTCATTAGTTGGGCCCAAGCCTCCTGTAATAATAACTATATCAGAGTTTGACAAGGAATAATCTAATATTTCAATAATAGATTTTTTTTCGTCTCTAACACTATAAGAACCAGAAACGTTAAATCCTAGCAAGTCTAATTCTTTCCCTATCCACTGAGAATTAGTATTTAAAATAAAACCCGTTAAAATTTCGTTTCCAACTGTTAAAATTGACACATTTTTTTTCATAAGCAATAATATCAATGCGTTATGTAATAATACAAACCCAATTTGTTAATTTTTGTTAATTAATTAAAAAAAAGACAAATACGCTCTGTTTTCGACCATTTCAAAAATCTGTTTGATAAAATTAATATACTTTTATCCTGTTTTTGTGATAAAACACAAAAATAATTGAACCGCCACCAACAATCAAATTTATGAAAAAAATCTGTTTAATTACCCTTTTTGGGGTCATTAATCTGTGTACATTCTTTTGTGCCAACTCTATTGCACAAACAACAATTTTAACACAAAATTTCGAAGGCTCATTTCCACCTACTGGATGGGCAAATATCAACGGAGGTTCTGGAAACTCATGGGTTTCTTTATCATCTGGAACTGCTCATGGAGGAACTGGAGCAGCCGAATATCTCTACAATTACAGCAATGCAGCAAATGCCTGGTTAATTAGCCCTGGTGTTAGCTTAACTGCTGGAACAACATACACCATTAAGTATTGGGAGAGAACTGCAAGCTCCTATACCGAGAAATTAAAAGTAACTGTTGGCACCTCGCAAACCATTGCTGGACAAACCACCGTTTTGCAAACTCTTTCGTCATTAATAAATACTTCTTATACTGAGCAAACAATAACTTATACTCCAAGCTCAAGCGGAACTTATTATTTTGCTTGGAATTGTTATTCAGCATCCAATCAATATTATTTAGATATTGACGATATTTCTATCACTTCAACTGCGGCAGCTTGTGGAAATACTACGGCAATAGGCACATGGACAGGAGGAACTTCTACAGATTGGAACAATACCGCAAACTGGGGCAGCTGCACTTTGCCAACATCAACAACCGATGTTACAATTCCTTCTGGAACAACGTATTCGCCTGCATTAAGCGCTACTTCTAACTGCAAAAATTTAACTATAAATAGCGGAGCTACCTTAAATTGCAATAGTTATACACTTAATGTATATGGAAATTGGGATAACAATGGCACTTTTAATCCTAATTCAGGAATTCTAAATTTCACAGGCACAGCTAGCAATCAAACTATAGATAATGGCTCTTCTGCATTATATACCTTAAATATCAATAAAGCAAGTGGAACTGTTCAGGTTACCACAGCTAACCTTGATATAAATGGCAATTTTACTATTTCATCTGGCTCATTTGATGCTAACACCTATAATTTAAATGTGGCTGGAAATTGGAGTAATAGTGGAACTTTTATACCCAGCACGGGCACAGTTACCTTTGATGGCACTGGCACATCAACAATTACTAGAGTTGCTAATTCTAATTCCACAATTGTAAGCGATAATTTCGAGTCGGGGTCAACTGGCTGGAATTTAGGCTCTGTTGTTGGTCATAGCGAATTTCGCCGTCAATCGAGCGGAGGCGGAGGAAATTCAACGTCGAATTATATCGGTTTATATGATTTAGCTGGTTCGAATGGACCAGGATATTGTCAAACATGCGGAAATTATCATATAAATGCTTATAGAAATCTAGATTTAACTGACTATTCAAGTGCTACACTTTCTTTCTATTGGAAATCAAAAGGAAATGGAATTCCTGGTGATAATGAAGATAGAGGATTTGTTTTAATAGGAAGTAATTATTTGACAGTTGGCACTGAAACAGAATTATGCAATCAATCGAGCTGGATTTCCTCTGGGAGTATTTCGCTTGATGATTATTGCGGCGCCGATCAAACTTTAATTTTTAGATGGACTCAACAAACAACATCAGGAGTTGATCCAGGCTTGTGTTTTGATGAAGTTGTAATTACAGGTAAATCAAATGTTGAAAATTTTGGAAATGTTACTTTTGCAAAGTCTTCTGGAACGGTTCAGTTATTATCAGCAATTTCTTGCTCCGCTGATCTAGCAATTAATGCTGGAGCTACCCTTGATGCAAATGGAAATAATATTAAACTGCAAAAAGATTTTAATAACAACGGAACATTCAATGCAAATTCTGGAACAGTTTTTATCAATGGCTCGGCTGCATCTCAAACAATTAAAGGCGCTTCTAACACTACATTTTATAATTTAGAAAAAAACACTTCGCAAACATTAATTATTGGCGATGCCACAGCTTCTGACAAAACGATTGAAGCCAGCAACTCATTTACTTGGACTGATAACAACGACCGACTAACTGTTGGCAATGGACAAACTGTTACGTTTAAAATTGCTGGCGATATTTATATTAATCCAGGCTGCACACTAACAACTGCTAATGCTTCAACAGTTTCGCTTTCAGGATCGTATACCAATTATGGCACTTATTTATATAATAATGGTGTTATTAAATTTCACGGAACTGGAACAAGCTTTATTTTAAAAGAACCTGCAACAACTATCCTTTCCGAAGGTTTTGAATCTGGAACCACAGGATGGACTCTTGGAGACAATGCTAATGCAGCAGAATGGGTTCGTTCAAGTGGCTCTGCTAATGGTGGAACTTACGATTGCTCTGTATACGACAACGATGTACTTGTTCCATTTGATTATTATTGGGAACCAGCATCTTCTGGATATGTAGATTTATACAAAACTATTGATTTATCGAGCTATGAAGTTGCTGCACTAACTTTTTGGTGGAGATGCAGCGGCGAAGCTGGAGCCGATTATGGTCAAGTTTTAATGGATGACCAAGTTCTTGTAGACAATATGTTTGGACAAGTTTTTTGGAAAGAGCAGAAAAAAGTTGATTTATCTTCATTTTGCGGTGGTACACATGTATTGAAATTTCGCTTTAAATACAATACTTCGGGCGGCTCTGCTCCTGGATTATGTATTGACGACATATTAATTTCAACCAATGCCGTAAATGAAGAAAGTTTTTATGATCTTACAATTGCTAAAACAAGCCCAAATAAAACTACTTTGCTTTGTCCTGTGGATGTTAATAATGATATACAAATGAATTCAGGTGTTTTTAGGGCAGGTGGAAACTCTATTAAATTAGGGGGCGACTGGACAAGTGCAGCTACTACAATATTTCAACCTGACAACAATACACTTACTATTGATGGAAGCGGAACACAGAATATTAATATTGGGGAAACGTCATTTAATAATGTTACTATTAATAAATCTGCTGGAAGTGCGTATGTTTCAACAAATACGTTAGATATTGATGGTAATATTTTGCTTACATCCGGAACGCTTGATGCTAATGATCAAGATATTGAAATTGCGGGCAATTGGACAAACAACGCTACATTTACTCCTCAAAACAAAACTGTTACCTTTAATGGCACTTCTATACTTTCTACAGGTGGCACTGGAGCAGGAAAAACTTTTTATAGCGTTAATGCAAATGGAGCTAGTTCAACATTAGCTGGAAATATTGATATAGATGGAAATTTTACTATTACTATGGGAACATGGGATGTATCAGCTTCAAATTATTCGATGAATGTTGCTGGCAACTGGTTAAATAGTGGCACATTCAATAAACGTTCTGGCACAGTAACTTTTGATGGTTCTTCTAACTCTAATGTAACTGGTCCGATATCAGGAGGCAGTTCGAGTACTCCAATAAATGAAGATTTCGACCCCAATCCTGGAACGTGGACCTCAGCTGCTATTTCGGGGGTTTTATCTTGGACTATTGGCGACCCACAAGGTGGAAATGGCGACACAGGTTATGGCGACGCCGACCCTTCCTTAGATCACAGCACAACAGGAAATGACAGAGTTGCAGGTCAAGGACTTGGAACTGGAACTAGTGGCGGGTACAATAATAATACAAATGAATATATTAAAACTCCTGCTATAAATTGTGCTAGTCTAGCTAATACGCAACTTGTATTTTGGAGATGGGCTAATTTTGAATCAGATTTTGATACCGCATTTGTTGAAATTAGCACTAACAATACTACTTGGACAAATCTTAATGAAGCACAATTTCCTCAAGATATTGCTTGGACACAACGAACAATTGATATTTCTCAGTATGCCGATGGATCTTCAACCGTTTACATTAGATGGAGAGCTAACTCTGATGGATCAGTAACATATTCTGGATGGAATATCGACGATGTTGTTGTTTCAGGGACTAGTTCGGGGGGAACACAAACAGAAACCTTTTACAATTTAACTGCAAATAAAACAACAAATACTTATTCCATTTCGCCAAGCAATTCTGCTATAACTGTATCAAAAGCCCTAACATTAACATCTGGGAACATCAATACTTCCTCTTCATCATTATTAATAATCAATGATGATGCAACTGCAAGTTCAGGAAACAACAATAGTTTTGTAAACGGACCCATGAAAAAAATAGGAAACGACGCATTTACTTTCCCTGTGGGCGATATTGAAGGAAGTGAAAGAGTTTGGGCTCGATTAGGAATGTCGGCATTAGCTAATTATGATTTAAGTACCGAATTTACTTGCGAATACTTTTTCACGCCCTATTCTGATATTATTAACCTCGATGCCACTTGGGCAAGTGCAGGTGGTGCAGTGAGCCAACAAGAATATTGGAATATCACCAGAACAACAGACCCTGGTAATAATGCCGCATGTAAAATTACGCTTTATTGGGAAAATGCTGCTCGCAGTGGAATTGCAGCCTTAAGCGATATTGTTGTTGGTCATTATACCGGAGGGCAATGGATAAAACAAGATGGAGGAACTCCTGGCACTGGCACTGTAGGTGTTGGGGGCACAGGGTCAATCACAGGTTCACTTCAGTCAACGTTCAGCCCCGAAACTTATGGAACAAAATCGGGATCGAACTCATTACCAACAGAATTACTATCTTTCAACGTACAATGTGCTTCCGAAGGTGTTGTTGTTAATTGGACAACCGCGTCAGAAACTAATAACGACTTTTTTACTATCGAAAAATCGTATGATGGTTTGAATTTTTCGCCTATATCAAAAGTGAATGGAGCAGGAAACAGCAACAGCTTACTAACTTATTCATATACTGATATTTCCGCATACAATGAAAACTCATATTATCGATTAAAACAAACCGATATGAATGGACAATTTGTTGAATATAATCCTCAATCAATTATCTGTAATTCAAATAATATAGAATTTGATATTGTAAACATTTCAAATGATCAAAACACAGATCAAGTTGCTTTACTTTATAATTATCCACTTAACGGAAAAAATATTTATTTAAAAATATATGATGCAAATGCTCAATTGCTACTTTCTGAAAATTTAATATCAAATTCCGGTTTTAATCAGTTTAATATTTCAAGTTCTATTTTTAGTGCTGGAGTTTATATGTTTGTTCTTTCTGATGGACAACAGAATATCACTCGAAAACTCTTAATCAATTAATACAATATTAATATTGTAAACAGAGAAGTATTTATCTTTTTTTATCTGATTATAACAATGTGCTAAAGTCGATAACTGGAAATTGTATTTAGCCCTTCGTCAAGCTAAATACTAATTCAAGTCGAAGGATGATATTTAAGTTATCAAACAAATAGCATGTATGATGCTAAAAAGGCTTAAATTAAATACTTAGCATGTTTTTTTTGAAACATTTCGCTTAAAATTGCGTAAAAGAACAAAAAAAAACCGCAACCCTATGAAATCAAAAAGAAATACATTGCTTACACTGCTTTTTTTGACTATTATTATTGCTTGTCAAACATCTAAGAAAGCAACAGTAACAAGAGTTCCTGTAATAAATATTAAAATCGACGAAAAATACAACATGAATATGCGTGTTGACTTTAAAATAGACTCTGCTGTTATTGTTGGCGATACTATTACATTGAAAGTTTCGTTCAACAAATCAACAGGAGCTGATATTTTTGAGTTGATTGGCAATAAAATGTATTTAAAATCAAAACCTTTAAAACTCCAAATGTTTGTTAGTCATATAAAATCGGGCGAAGCCACTGAAAAGAAAACGACACGAACACTTCGTTTTAATATAGCTGCAATTAAGCCCGAATTTGATGCTGGGGAACTGATGTTTATTACCATTCCAGGATTTTCGGATAAAATTCCTTATAAATTGAAATAGCATTATTTTTAATGAATGCTCCTGAAAACATATCACTTTACTGCTTCTCTGGAACAGGCAATGCTCTTATTGCAGCACAGTGGATGCAAGAACTTGCCATTTCAAAAGATGTTTCTACTGAATTAATTTGCATCGACCGATTCAACGAAATAACATTACCCAAAGCACAATCAAATTCAACTATAGGATTCTTCTATCCTACTCACGGCTTCTGCATGCCGTGGATTATGCTTAGGTACATGATGAAATTTCCTGCTTTAAAAAACACACAAGTTTTCTTTGTAAACACCCGCGGTGGAGTAAGAATTTGGAAGCTTCATTTACCTGGAGTTAGCGGCATGGCGCATATTTTAGCAGCTCTAATATTTCTTTTTAAAGGGATGAAAATAATTGGAGCTCATCCCATCGACTCGCCACACAATTTCATTTCTATTGCTCCGCCACAAAATAAAAGAGGACAAGAAGCAATGATTAAGCGAAACAAAAGAAGCTTAATTCGCTTTGGCGAGCGTATATTGAACAACAAATTTAGCTATAGCATAAAAGCATGGATTTCGCTACCATTAGACATTCTGCTAATTCCTATAACATTTGCCTATTTAGTGATGGCTCGTTTTATAATTGGCAAATTACTATATGCTACAAGCAATTGCAATAATTGCGATATTTGCATCAACAGCTGCCCTTGCAATGCCATAGAAAAAGTATTTAATCGCCCATATTGGACGGTACATTGCGAAAGCTGCATGAGATGTATGAATATTTGCCCTCAAAAATCGATACAAAGTTGGGGCACCCGTTTTATCTTAACTTATATTTTGGTTTTCCCGTTGTATTTAATTGGCATAAAGTACATTCATGCTTTTTTAATTCAGGCGCCTCTGCTATCTTTTATTTCTGAAAACACATTTGGTATTTTATTTAATTTCATTCTGATACCCATCTATTTTGTGTTTTCGTGGCTAATTTCTTTTACTTTCATCAACAAACTAATCACCTACACATCATTAAGTTATATCTGGGGAAGATTTATCAATCCGCTAATAAAAATTAAAGATTTAATAAGGAAAAGATAAAATACGCTAATAGCAAACCTTAGAATACAAATAACCCCTTTCTTCAAAAACCACAAGTATTGGCGAAAGATATTCACTTGTAGAATATGTACTTCCAGCAAAAACTGAGTTTGAGCAAAGCAAACGCCCCGTTAAATCACATATTTTCATGGTTCCGTTTGCCGAAAACATTATCGATTTCTGTATGCTATTATATTCAAAAGCTGATATTTTGGCAATACTCTTTTCAATGCTTGTTGAAGTTGAACTATACGAACTTATCCCAATATCCATTACCTCATCAAAAGGCGAAGCTGTTCCTGTAACAAAGCTTGCATTGCTTCCATCGGCGTTCATTATTTTTATATCGTGTGTTGCATTAGGCAATTGCAAGCTCGCAATACGTCCATCGGGCAGAACGGTTGGCGAATTATCATTGCCCATTGTTGCATTTATAAGAACTGGCGTATTAGAACCATTAGGCAAACGCCATAAACGCTCTCCAGCGCCCCACTCTGCTTCAAAAACAATGCTGCCATTGGGTGCAATGCTAGGTGAATGAACCGATGGTCCAGCCGAATAGCCTGATGGAATATTGTCTTTTGTAATAACAACGCTTAATCCTGTTCCATCTGTATTCACAGTCATTGCTGCTTCTGACGGAAAACTCTGAGTTGATGCATCAAAAACAATTTTAGAGCCATCGAGCGAAATTGCAGGATATGTATTGTACTCATAAGTAGACTGAGCCGATAAATTCTCTACATTTCCCCATACACCAGCCGTTTTTCGCAAAATAAAAATATCTCGCGCATGCATATTAGGCTCTCCGCTGTTATCTTTGCTAAATATTACTGCATTTCCATTTGGCAACATTTGCGACTTGCCTTCGCTATGAATTGGCTGTCCGTTAGCATCTTTATACACTTGTACTTGTTGAAAATTAGAATCAACATAGCACAAGCAAGCCCAACCTTGGCAATCGGCATCAAAACGTTCGCTTAAGAAAGTATAATATAAGCCATTTGTCGACACACAAATTGGACCATAATCATTACCTGCCAAAGGAGCAATTAAATTAAGCTTTTCCGATAAATTGACTAATGAATTACCATCATCGGCATTCACTTTATAAAAAACAGACCCCGAGTTTTGCGATGCAGTAAAAACAACAAACGACTGTGCCGAGCTGCACAAACAAAGCAAAGTAAATGTAATTAAAAAAGTAAACTTCATATTATAAAACAATAAATCAATTTTGTTTTACAAAGATAAGAAAAGTCAAATAAAAAAGAATTGTACAAATGCAAATATCACTCATACTTGCTCAATTTAACCCATTCTATCATCCCTTCGAACTAGATCATCTATTTACACCGCCGTTTGTTTTTTTCAATCCTAAAATTAAACATATAAGTCCAACAACACCCAATATTCCCATAGAATAAAATTGAATTCTTATATCTTCTTTCTCAAACAAGAAAATCCTCTTTTTCAAATCTGCTTTCAGTATCATTATTTGCCCAACAAAAATCTCATCGCACAAACGCCCACCAATTTCCTTAGAATATTCTTTATATTCTCCACTTTCAAAATATTTAAATCTTATATGGTAAAAAATATCGTTTGCAAAATTACATTTGGGAACAAATGTTATTTCTACTTTAATTAACTTTCCGTACAGCTGCGTTTTATATACGTCAATCTTGTGAGCCAACCCTATAAGTGATATAAATAAAAATACCAAACCGCAAATCAAATATATTTTTTTTGTTGTCATTTAGAATAAACTTTACTGGGTATCCCCTTAGCTCATCTTAAAAAATGCCTATCTTTAGGGGATGGA
>JBAXGW010000021.1:0-61792 GCA_037139195.1 Bacteroidota bacterium | reverse complement strand
GATAGTAAAATCGAAATAATATTAGATGAGTAAAGGGGATACCCAGTTATTATTATATTTTGCTAAATTTATTTTCGTATAAAATTTTTAACACAAAAAAAGCGGGTTTCCCCGCTTTTTATTTTAATTTTGTTTAAAATTATTTTTTAATAATAATTTTAGATACGCTTGAGTTTACTTTTACAAAGTAAACACCTTCGCTTAAGTTTTCAGTATTAATAGTTGTATTTCCAGTTGCAATTGTATTAAAAACAACTTGACCTAATGAATTCATGATAGTGATTTTTGCATCATTACCTGCATTTACAATGTTCAACATGTTGTTAGCTGGATTAGGATAAACAACAACTTCTTTGTTTGCATTTATATTATTAACAGATACTGTTGTTGGATTTTGTAATGACAACCCTACTACAGGAATTGAGCTAGAAGAGTACCAATCAAATGTACCACCAACATTAATATAAATTGTAGAAGCTATAGCAGTTGAGCCTAAATAAGTATTATCAGCACCCAAAAGGATAGTGTCTTTAGGAACAGTAGTGAAATTACCATTTAATTGGATTGTTGCAGCTAAAAGAGTGCCTGCTGTTGCAGTATAAGGAGTTGTTAAAGCTAAATTTTTCACTGTGCCTAAATCATTATATGCTCCAACAGCTGGAGTAAAAGGAGCAGTTTGACCTACAACTGTGTAAGCGCCTGTGTTTATGTCAATTGAATATAATTTTCCAACAACGTTAGCAGTTCCAGCAGCATGATATATAATGGTAGAAATAGAATCAACTCTACCTGCATTTGGCATAAAATAGGTAGCACCAAATTCAAAACCAGTAGCAACAGTTACTCCAGAGAAGTTATAAGCACCAGTAAGAGTAGTAAAATTTAATGTTCTAAAATACTGAGTATTTGTGCCATAAAAATATACAGAATCTACATTATTGTTAGAAAGTATTTCATCAGTTTCTGTTTGAGTTAACCATAATTTTGTTCCAAATTCAGTTAAAGTTGTTGCTGTTGGTGTTGTATTTGCCCATAAAGTATCGAATGTAGCAGGAGCTAAAGAAGCTGTAGGATTTGCAAGACCAGTTGCGCTAACAAAAGCGCCATTATTAGTGTTTGCATGCAAAGTAACAGCAGTTTGAGCAGCTGATCCATTGTTAGAAGTTTTAACTCCATAATCAACAGTAGTTAATTGTGAATTAGGAATAGCTTGAAAATAATCGAAACTATTCATATTTACAAATAATTTTCCTGCAGAAATATCATTTGTTAAAACAAATACATTAGGTCCTGTAACATTGTCAATTCCAATATTTCCCCAACCATAATCAGCAACAGCTCTAAAACGTACCATTACTTTTTGTGTGTTATATGCTGATAAATCAAGAGTTAAAGTTGTCCATCCAGTGTTAGAAACATTATAATTTGGTAATGCAGCTAAAACATTAGTAGTACTAGCAATCCAAGTAGAACCATAATCTGTAGAAACTTCAACATATAATTCTGCACCAACATCAGCACCTGATGTGTAGCGTTTGTAATAATTAACACTGTATGATAATGTGTTATCTCCAGTTACGGGCATAAGAATTGGAGTTACAAGTGATTCTTGACTTCCAGCAGTAGCATTTGATGCATTATAAAAAGCAAATTTTACAGTAGCACCTGTTGCTTTTCCTTCTTCAGTTGTAGTACTTATTGCCCATTTGTTGAACCCAGTTCCTGCCGCACCCCAATTATTTGGAATAGCAGTTGTAAATGTTTCATTTAAAGCAGCATTAGTGCTTTTTAATTGATTATCTGTTGAAACTTGTTCAATAGTTCCTTTTTTTGAAAAAGACTGATTGTTTTCATCAAGTTTACTTGAAACTTTTACAGTAGGATTTTGAGCAAATACGCTTCCTGCAAAAAATAATGCAAGTGTAATTGTGTAAATTTTTTTCATATTTAATTTATTTTGGTTAATACAACAAAAATACTATTATTTTTTTAATATAAAATATATTATCAAAAAAAATCGACACAAATCGTCTTTAAAAGTCGTTGTGTCGATTTTTTTTTTGTCAACTAAAATAAACTGATATATAATTAGTTGATTTTAGTTTGATATTATTTGTAACTTTCTACTGGTTCACATGTGCAAACCAAATTTCTATCGCCATAAGCATCATCAATTTTTGCTACAGTTGGCCAATATTTATCAAGTATCTCAACAGGATAAACGGCTTTTTCTCTAGTGTATGGATAATTCCATTCAGTTGCAATTGCCATTTCTGCAGTATGTGGTGCATTGATAATAACGTTGTTATCCTGACTTGCTTTTCCATTCTCAATTTCAGCAATTTCTTCTCTGATTTTTGCCATTGCATCAATGAAACGATCCAATTCATTTAATGGTTCGCTTTCAGTTGGCTCAACCATTAATGTTCCGTGAACTGGGAATGCAACCGTTGGTGCGTGGAATCCATAATCCATCAAACGTTTTGCAATATCAATTACCTGAACATGAGCAGTTTTACTGAATTCGTTGCAATCTAATATCAGTTCGTGTGCGCATCTTCCCTTACTTCCTACATAAAGAATTTTGTAGTTTTTTTCTAACTTAACTTTTAAATAGTTTGCGTTTAAAATAGCATATTTTGTTGCTTCTGTCAAACCATTTCCACCTGCCAACATAATGTAAGCGTAAGAAATTGTTAATACTGACGCGCTTCCAAATGGAGCTGCGGCAACAGCTTTTATTGCATGCTCACCACCTGTTTTTACTACTGGATGACTTGGTAAGAATTGTTTTAAATGAGCTGCAACTGCAATTGGTCCAACGCCTGGTCCGCCACCACCGTGAGGTATAGCAAATGTTTTATGTAAATTTAAGTGACAAACGTCTGCTCCAATAGTTCCAGGATTTGTTAATCCAACCTGAGCATTCATATTTGCACCATCCATATAAACTTGTCCGCCATTTTGGTGAATAATATTTATCACTTCTAAAATTGTTTCTTCAAATACTCCATGAGTAGAAGGATAAGTAACCATCAATGCTGCAAGATCATTTTTATGTAATTCTGCTTTGCATTTTAAGTCGTTCATATCAATGTTTCCATTCTCATCGCATTTCACAACAACAACTTCCATAGCAGCCATAACAGCACTTGCAGGATTTGTTCCATGAGCAGATGCTGGAATCAAACATATTCTGCGATGGCCTTCGCCTCTGCTAATATGGTGTTCTCTAATAACCATTAAGCCAGTGTATTCGCCAGCAGCACCCGAGTTTGGTTGGAAAGAAACTGCTGCAAATCCAGTGATTTCTGCAAGCATATTTCCTAAGTTTTCAATTAACTCATAATAACCCTGAGCTTGATCAGCAGGAACAAAAGGATGAATTGCGCCAAATTCTGGTGCTGACAAAGCAAACATTTCTGTTGCTGCATTTAATTTCATTGTACAAGAACCCAATGGAATCATCGAACGATTTAAAGATAAATCTTTTATCTCTAGGCGTTTGATATAGCGCATCATTTCTGTTTCAGAATGATAGGTATTGAATACAGGATTTGTTAAATATTCTGATGTTCTATGTAATTCATTTTGGAATGTTGTTATTTTTTCGCATTCGTTTGGAACACAAACAAACTCATTAAATGATTTGCCATTTGCTGTAGCAAAAATATTCAACATTGCATTAACATCTTTCAATGTAGTAGTTTCATCAATACTGATACCGATATTTTTAGTGCCAATATATCTGAAATTCATTTTTGCTGATTCTGATGCTTTTTTGATAGTTTCAGCTTGAACTGAATCTGGTAATTTAACATTTAAAGTATCGAAAAAATATTTGTTTTCTTGTGTATAACCGTATTTTGCTAATTCATTGTTTAATACGCCTGTTAGAATATTGATTTTTCTAGCTATCGATTTAATACCTTTTTGTCCGTGGTAAATAGCATACATTCCAGCCATTGTTGCCAATAAAGCTTGAGCAGTACAAATATTTGAAGTAGCACGTTCGCGTTTGATATGTTGTTCGCGAGTTTGAAGTGCCATTCTTAAAGCTCTTTTTCCAGTGCGGTCTACTGAAACGCCGATGATTCTGCCTGGCATATTTCTTTTATATGTATCTTTAGTTGCAAAGTAAGCTGCGTGTGGTCCGCCGAATCCCATTGGAATTCCAAAACGTTGAGTTGTTCCTAAAGCTATGTCTGCATCAAATTCGCCTGGAGCTTTAAGTAAAGCTAAACTCATCAAATCTGCAGCAACAGCAACCAATATTCCGTTGTCGTGAGATTTTTTTACAAATTCGCTGTAATCTTTAACTTCACCTAATTGGTTTGGGTATTGAACTAAAGCTCCAAAGAATTCTTTTGAAAAGTTGAAATTTTCAGCAGAATCAACTACTAATTCTATGTTAAAAGGAATTGCTCTTGTAGTCAGAACATCAATTGTTTGAGGAAGCGTATCATTAGAAACAAAGAATTTTGAAATATTGTTTTTAACTTGCTCGCGACTTCTAGAATTGAAAAGCATTACCATAGCTTCAGCTGCTGCTGTAGATTCATCTAATAAAGAAGCATTTGCAATTGGCAAGCCAGTTAAATCGCAAACCATTGTTTGATAATTTAAAAGAGCTTCTAATCGTCCTTGTGAAATTTCAGCTTGGTAAGGAGTGTATGATGTATACCAACCTGGGTTTTCTAAAATATTTCTGACAATAACACTTGGTGTAATTGTATTGTAATAACCAAGTCCGATATAAGATTTGTATAATTTATTTTTTGCACCTAATTCTTTAATATGATTAAGGTATTGATATTCGTTGATTCCATCTGGAAGATTTAAAGGCTTTTTGAGTCTAATAGATGCTGGAACAGTTTCTTCAATAAGTTGATCAAGAGATGCAGTGCCAATAACTTCACACATTTTTGCAACTTCGTGTGGTCTTGGACCATTGTGACGTAACATAAAATTATCTAATGCCATTTTGTAGTATTTTGTAGTTTGTAACTCTGTAAGGTGTGATTGAAAAATCATTACAAACGTACAAGTTTTATATGAATAAAACAAATGTTAACACCTTAATTTTTAACGAATTGATTTATAGAATTTAATAGAAAAACGTTCTTAATTTCATTTGTTATCTTGTAATAAATTAGCATGTTATATAAAAACAGAATTTTTCTATGTTAAAAAAAAAGTGTAGTTTTGAAAAAAAATAGGAATGAATACGATAATAAAATTAATTGCAATTATTTTTGCTTTTTCGTTTGCCTCGTGCGCAGTTAAACTTACTTCAGAAACTCCTTGTGAGAAGAAAAGCAACATAAATCAAGAGAATTATGATAAATATGATAATATTTGCCTTTTATCTGGAAAAATATATGATAATGTTAAAATAAAATGCGTTAATTCCGACCATGTTTTTATCGAAGACGAAAAAGGGAAAACAAATACACTAGAATATGCCGAAATTTTTTCTTTTAAAAACAAATTGGCTGAAGAATTAGTTATTTATAAACCCGATTCAACTATGGCTTATGATATGACCGTTGAGCAAATGCGAATGTTTATTAAAGGCGAAATCGATGCGAAGGCAGCACCTTCATCTAGGGCAAATTTTTTAGGGAGTATTGTTTTTGGAGGCGCTAGTGGTTTAGTGGGTTTTTGGGGAATACCAGTTCCAGTAATTTATGGATTAGGTACAAATTCGTTCAGTCCTAGTTTGAAAAAAGCAAATCAAGATTTGATTAATAATCAATATTATGTTGATGGTTATAAAGGCAAAGTGAAATCGAAAAGACTGAAAAACGCTTTTATTGGTGGTTTTACTTCCTTTGGAATTGCTGCTTTAATTGTTATTTTGCTTTAAATTGGGTTAATATTCTTTTTTTTTTGTTTCCTTAGATAATTGAATTATAGATGTTTATAGTAAAGCTGATTTGCAAATTTTAAATTTTATTTTCAGCTGTTTTGTTTCTTGATTTTAACCACTTAGGAATTGCATTCATAAATATAATACTCAGACAGATTAAAATTACGATTGTTAAAAGCAGATTGATAATTCCTCTGAACATTGTTTCATCAACAAATATTTGAGGATAGTAAATAATGGTAATATTTTTAATTGCTGCATAAATCGTTGTAATCCCCACAAAAGTTAACGGAACTATTGTTATCCAAGCGTATTTAGCTTTCCCAATATTAATAATAAATGAAGTTCCAACCACAAGTGCAATACAAGCTAATAATTGGTTTGCAACTCCAAACATAGGCCAAATAGTTGTAACACTGCCCGATAGAATGAAATAACCCCAAGTTGCAACTATAATAAAACTAGTAATTAAATTACCTGGTAGCCAATTTGTTTGCTGAAAAGGTTTGTAAATTTTACCAATTGCTTCTTGTAAGATAAACCTTCCAATTCGTGTGCCTGCATCTATGGTTGTGAGAATAAACAAAGCTTCGAACATTATAGCAAAATGATACCAATACGACATCAATGCACCAAGACCAGGAATAGAACTGAAAATTTTAGCCATTCCAACAGCCAACGATACAGCACCGCCGGTTCTTCCTGCAACATTTTCGCCTACTTCGGCTTGAAGAGCAGCAAAGTTTGATTGCGTGAATCCCATTGCATGTAATTCTGGAAGAATTTTTTGAAACTTTTCTATTGGAACATTTATTTGAAAATAATCGAGTGGGAATAAGCTAGATGCAGCTATTAAAGCTAAAATGCTTACTATTCCTTCTACTAGCATTGATCCAACAGCTATAGGTTTAATATGAGATTCGTTCATTAGCATTTTTGGAGTGGTTCCAGAACTAACCAATGCATGAAATCCCGATATTGCTCCGCATGCAATAGTGATAAACAGATAAGGGAACAATGAACCTGGTATTATTGGCCCGCCTCCATTTATAAATGGTGTGAATGCAGGCATTTTTAAATCGGGCATTACTATTATTATACCTAATGCAAGCATTGCTACAACCGCTATTTTCATTATTGAGCTTAAATAATCGCGAGGTGATAATAAAATCCATACAGGTAAAACTGATGCAATAAAGCCATAAGCACAAAGAGCAAATGTAAGTGCTGTTTTGCTTAATGTAAAATAGTGTCCAATTGATGATTGTGGAATGTATTTTCCAAATATTACGGCCGCAGTTAATAAAATAACTCCAAAAATTGTTGCTTCAGTGGTTTTGCCTTTTCTAAATTTAAACATCCATAGTCCCATCATTATTGCAATTGGAATGGTAGAGGCTATTGTAAATGCACCCCAAGCGCTTTCTGAAAGTGCATTTATAACTACCATTCCAAGGCCTGCCATTGCTATTACTATGATAATTAAGGTTGCTATTGAAGCAGTGGTGCCACTTAGCTTATTAATTTCAATTGTGGCAATTTCACCCAGTGATTTTCCATCGTGGCGCACTGAAGCAGTTAGTATTACTAAATCATGTACTGATCCAGCAACTACTGCACCAATCAACATCCATAGAAATCCTGGCATATAACCAAACTGAGCGGCTAAAATAGGTCCAACTAAAGGTCCGGCACCAGCAATAGCAGCAAAGTGGTGTCCGAATAATACCCATTTGCTAGTAGGAACGTAATTGTGTCCATCATTAAATTTTTGTGAGGGAACGCTCGTTAAGTCGTTAATAGTTAAAACTTTTGCAGTAATAAAACTAAAATATAAACGATAAGCTATAATAAAAATAAGTATAGCTGTAATTAACAAGGGCATTGCATTCATAGTACGAAATTTTTGACCTTCAAAATTAGAAATAATTTTAATTAATTATCGAATAATTTTGCTTAAGAAATCTTAGTTTCTATATTTTAGTAGCTTAACTTATAAACCAATTTTTTTAATTCAATTTCAGCAATTTTTGCAGCATATAGAAGATTAGTCAATTGATAACCTGCGTTTTCGAAACTTGCTTGGGCCGTTTTAATGTCAATAATGGTAGCTTGGTTTAATTGAAATCGTTGCACAACAATATTTACAAGTTTCTTTGCATTTTCAAAATTGTTTTGTTGAGATACAAGCTGCTGCAGCGTGTTTTCATACGATTGAAATGTTTTGCTTGCAGAAGCTTTTAGCGTGTTTAAAATGTTTTCTTTTTGTAATTCTGCATTTTTTACGTTATACAATGCTGTTTCTTGTTGGGTTCGGTATATATTTCCGTTGAAAATTGGTATTTGAAGCGTGGCACCAACGAAAGGACCATAATTTTGATTTAATAAATTCAATCCAGCAGAATTAGTTGTGTTTTGAAAATTATAACCGGTATTTAGTTTAAGTGAAGGATAACGCTGTGAACCTAGTTCTTTTGCTATTTGTTCATTGATTTTTATTTGCTGTTCGGCTGAAAGATATTGTTGATTGTTTTCTAAATAATTTAAAATAGAGTCTTTTTGAATAGTTTGATCAACAATAATTGTATCGTTCAGTACAATTGAGTAAAACTCTTTTGTTCCCATCAATTGCAATAAATTAATTTTTGCTTGTTCAATGATGAGTTTTTGTGTATTAAAGTTCTGTTCTGCTATGTTTTTGTCAATTTGAGATTGTAAAAGGTCTGCATCGTTTGCCATACCAACTTTATATCTTTCTGAAATAATTTCTGTTTTTTTTGTGGAAACATCAAGCGAACTTTGAATGATGTTTAAATAACTTTGTTGGCGAAGTATGTCGTAATATGTTAGCATTACTGCAGCCATCGTGTTTTGAATTTGTTGATTGAGTAATAATTCGCTTTGTTTTTGAAGCTGATTTAGTTTCTCTTTTGTGGCAATTATTTTAAATCCATTAAAAAGAGTCATATTTGCTGATATTCCTGCATTTAACGAATTACTTGATACATTATTTTTGCTTGTTTCAATTCCTCCGTTTTGTTTTTGGGTTAAACTATTAATTGAATTGTTTTCGCCAATATTTGCATTAAGTGAGGGCAATCCGCCAGCATAGCCATAAGTATTGTTTGCTTTATTTATTTCAGTATTGTTTTTTGCTATTTGAATATCAAAATTGCTTTTCAATGCAGAATCGATAGCACTTTTCAATGGAAGTGTCTGCTGAGCTGTAACAAAAAAAGGTAACAGAAGTAGGTATGTAAATAGTTTTTTCATTTGGGTTCTAATTTTATTCAGCTGTCTTAGTGAATGCCAACAAACATTTCATTTATTCGATAGTTTCAGGATTCGTAATTGTTTTATTTTTAGCTGATATAAACGTATAAACAGCAGGAATTACAAACAAGGTAAGCACTAATGAGAAAATTAGTCCGCCAACTACTACAATTCCTAGCGGAATTCTACTTGCAGCCGCTGCTCCTAAACTCAATGCAATAGGTAAAGCTCCTAAAGAAGTCGCTAAACTTGTCATTAATATTGGACGTAAACGTTGAACAGAAGCTTCCACAACAGCTTGGTTCATGCTTAATCCCGATTCTCTTTTTTTATTTGCAAATTCAACAATCAGAATTCCGTTTTTGGTTACTAATCCAATCAACATAATCATCCCGATTTGTGAAAATATGTTTATTGTTTGTCCAAATATCCAAAGGCTTAATACTGCACCTGCAATTGCCAATGGCACTGTAAGCATAATGGTGAAAGGGTCTTTGAAGCTTTCGAATTGAGCCGCTAAAACAAGATAAATTAATATTAAAGCTAAAAAGAATGCAAAAGCGATATTTGAAGAGCTTTCGGCGTAATCGCGAGAAGGACCACTTAGTGAAGTTTGAAAAGTGTCATCTAACAAGCTTTTTGCAATTGCTTGCATTGCAGTAACTCCGTCTCCAATTGTTTTTCCATCTGCTAACGAGGCTGAAAAAGTAGCCGATTTGTACCTGTTAAAATGAAAAAGGGCAGGAGGGTTGGCATTTGGAATAATTTTAATTACATCGGCTAACGAAATATTTAATCCCTTATTATTACGAACGTAAAGTTTCAAAATATCAAGAGGCATCTGTCTGTCGTTTAATTTTACTTGAGATATTACCTGATATTGCTTGCCATTCATGATAAAATAATCTAGTCTTCTACCACTAAAGGCGCTTTGAAGAACTTCGGCAATATCGGCTATGGTAAGCCCTAAATTCCGAGCTTTTAATCTGTCAATAATAATATCAGCTTCGGGTTTATTGAATTTTAAATTAACATCGACATTTGAAAAAGTTTTATCGTTTTTTGCTGCTTCTAAAAATTTTGGAATGAATTCTTTCAATTTTTCGAAATCTAAATTCTGAATAATAAACTGAACAGGCAGTGCACCTCGTGATCCCAAACCTACTGAAATAGTTTGTTCTTCAACTGGGAAGATGCGAATATTATTAAATCGCATTACTTTTTTTGTAATATCTTTTGCAATTTGGCTTTGACTTCTTTTTCTTTCCGAAATTGGAACAATGCCTAATCGTCCATTTGCATTATTAACACCAGTTCCACTATGTCCTGGTGTTGAGAAAAATGTAAAATCACCTTCTGGTATAGAGTCAATTAAATAGTTTCCGAGTTCTTCGGTGGCCTTTGTCATGTAATTATAGCTTGCACCTTCGGGTCCAGTAATCTGAAAACGCATCATGCTTTTGTCTTCAAGCGGAGCAAGTTCGCTTTGTAAGGTGCTTCCTAATATAAAAATAATACCCAAGCAAGCAATTACAATTCCCCAAGCCCACCAGCGAAATTGTATAAATCTGTTTAACAGGTTTTTATAGCCATTTTCCATATTATTGAAAAAAGGCTCGGTTTTATGGTAGAACCAACTATGTTTTGCATTTTTTGTGCTCAGAAGAACATTTAATACAGGCGTAATTGTGAGTGAAACAAAAGCAGAAACTAATACGGCAAAGGCAACCACAATTCCAAATTCGCGAAATAGGCTGCCAACAAATCCTTGTAAGAATAAAACAGGTAGAAAAACAATTGCCAATGTTATTGATGTTGAAACTACTGCAAAAAATATTTCCTTGCTTCCTTCCAAAGCAGCTTGTCGAATAGGCATTCCGCGTTCAAATTTTCTGAAAATATTTTCGGTTACCACAATTCCGTCATCAACAACTAATCCGGTAGCTAAAACAATTGCTAGTAATGTCAGAATATTAATAGAAAATCCTGCAATATACATTATAAAAAATGTTGCAATCAGTGATATTGGAATATCAATAAGTGGACGAATTGCGATAAGCCAGCTTCTAAAAAACAAATATATTACTAAAATAACTAATACCAGTGAAATTAATAAAGTTTCGATAACTTCGCTTAAGGAGCGACGTACATTTTGAGTGTTATCTATTAGTGTAGTAAAAATAATATCACTGCCTTGTTGAGATTTTTTAATTTCTTCTAATCGCTTATTAAATTCGTTGGAAATATTTATGTAATTTGCACCAGGTTGAGGAATGATAGAAACACCAACACCACTAACTCCGTTCAATCGCCAGCTTTGCTCGTATTGTTCGGGTCCAAGTTCTACTTTTGCTAAATCGCCAAGTCGTATAATGCCTTTCGAATCTTCGCGAATGATTAAATCTCTAAAATCTTTTTCAGTATTTAATCGGCCTAAAGTTCTAATTGTTAGCTCGGTCTTGTTGCCATATAGCTTTCCAGAAGGAACTTCGATGTTTTCTTTTTTCAAAATACTTGTAATATCATTAAAAGCAATATTACATGCGTTCATTTTGTCGGGTTCGAACCAAATACGCATAGCTGGACGTTTTTGTCCGTTGATATTCACCGCACTAACTTCAGGAATGGTTTGAAACTTGTTCTGAAGCACATTTTCTGCATATTCACTCAACTCCATTAGTCCTTTGCTAGGACTTTGAACTGCCATTAAAATAATAAATTCGCTATTGGCATCCGATTTTGCTACAACTGGTGGAGCATCAATATCTTGAGGCAGATTTTTAACTGCCTGACTAACTTTGTCTCTTACGTCGTTTGCTGCAGTTTCGAGGTCTGAATTCAAATTAAATTCAACAGTTATTGTGCTTTTGCCTACTGAACTCGATGAAGAAATTGTGCGTATGCCAGGTATTCCATTGATGGCTTTTTCCAAAGGCTCGGTAATTTGACTTTCAATAATATCGGAGTTAGCACCAACATACGAAGTGGAAACAGAAACAATTGGCGGATCTATAGCAGGATAATCGCGAACGCCCAAATAATAATAACCAATAACCCCAAATAATATAATGAAAAGATTCATTACAGTGGCTAGTACAGGTCGTTTTAGCGATAATTCGGATATGTTCATTTTGCTGCTTACTTTAATATTATCAATATAGGGCTTCTAAAAATTTGATTTTTTTAGGCGGACTAGGTTTTAAAAGCTGAAGCATACGTGGGTATGTGAAGATTTTAAAATTGAAGTCTAACGACCAAAAAGCAATTTTTAGAAATCCCGAATAGCTTGATTTTTGACTTTTCTAATTTTTATATCTGAATTTGGACGAACAAATAATACACCGCTAACAACAATTGTATCGCCAACGTTCACGCCGCTTACAAGTTCAACAATGTCGGCATTTCTTACTCCAGTTTCAACATTGGCAAATATTGCTTTTTTGTTTTTTATCAAAACAACTTGGTTCGAATTAGCATCGGGAATTATTGCATTCGATGGAACAACAATGCCTTGTTTGTTTTTATCGAGTAACACTTTAACGAATGAGCCTGGATTTAATGTTCCATTTTTTAAGCGAGCACGAACCTTTAGGTTTTTTGTGTTAACATCAATTTGCGGTTCAACAGCGCTAATTATTGCTTCAAGTTTTTCATTGGCATTGTTAGTTTGTACAAAAATAGAATTTCCAATACTAACCAAGCCAATATAAGATTCGGGAACGGTAAAGTCGATTTTTATTTTATCTGTTTGCTGAAGTGTGCCAATTGTGGTTTGTGGCGAAACATAAGCGCCTAAACTAACCATTCTTAAACCAAGTTTTCCGCTAAATGGTGCTTTTATTACCGTTTTGTCTATTTGAGCATTTAGTACTTTTATATTTGCATTAAAAGTGTTCATTTGAGCTAATGCAACATCATATTCCGATTGGTTTACGCCGTTTATTGCTAGCAATTGTTTTAGTCGTTGTTCTGTTTTTGAAGCTAGGTCGAGTTGAACTTTTTGTTGTTCTAGTTGAGCTTGTAAATCAGCATCATTTATTTTAGCAAGAACAGAGCCCTCAGCAACCAATTCACCATCTGGAATATTCAAATAAGTTATACGACCACTTATTTCAGGGTGCAATTCAATCATTTCTTCTGAAAGAACCGTTCCATTTGCCTCTATATTAGTCGGGAAATTAATTTTTCCTGCAATCAGAACATCTACAACAACTGGTGGTTTTTCTTTTTTCTTATTATCCTTTTGCTTGCAAGAAAATAATACAAAAGCGAATAATAGTATTGTTATGGTTTTGTAGTGTTTCATGAGTTTATTAAATAATCTTCAAAGTAAAGTGTTTGTTATCAAGTATTAAAACTATATTTTTTTGCGTAAAATATTTGCTAAGTCCTTTGACTTATAAATCAAACAAAAGTTTAATCAAAAGAACACATAAGCAATAAAATATAACAAATAAGTAATATTTAATCTTATTAATCGTCGCAATCCTATTAACAACAGTCATCTGTAAATAAAAATTTCATTTAACAAAAAATGAACAACTTATTATGGACTGCACCTAATTGAGGTTCAAAATTACAAATTATTTTACGAAGAAAGATGAATGAGAGGTATTTAATTTCCTGTTATTTCTTATCAAATAGCAGAATCAAATAATTTATCGAACCTAATACTAATGTGTTTTCAACAGTATTGTAAGGTCTTATTGGGTCGTTTTGCCAATACACTTTCTTGCAATTATCATATAGCACCAATTTGCGTTCTATTGTGTCGTGAAAGAGTGTAAAACGAGAAGATTTATTAATGTTTAATGTGTAATTTGGGAGCTTTATTGTATTAATTTCCACTTTTTGAAGCGAATTTAAACTTAAAGGTTTCATTATAGATTTAGTGCATCCTTGCTTGCTTGGGCAGCATTGAGCCTGACAAGCTAATGAAAATACACATGCAAATACTAGTAAGATAATTGTTTTCATATATTAAGTAACATTATTAATGAGTTTGTATATTTAATTTTCAGATTGTAATATTACAATTAATTTATTATAATCACAATTATTTATGTAAGAACTACTATATTTGTTTTCTAATATATAAAATAGTTAAAATGAAAAAGATTTTTCAAGTTGTACTAGTCCTAATTATCGGATTTGTTGCAGTATTCATCAATTTGCCTGTTATTAATTATGGGT
The DNA here is from genome assembly GCA_037139195.1 of Bacteroidota bacterium. Classification (GTDB taxonomy): domain Bacteria; phylum Bacteroidota; class Bacteroidia; order Bacteroidales; family JAHJDW01; genus JBAXGW01. The sequence continues at coordinate 47,454 of JBAXGW010000021.1, read as the reverse complement.
TTTATGGGGTTCCTGTGCTTTTGCTTTTTTTAATAATTGTTTGGCTTTTATTAAACTTCCGAATGCCCATTGATTTCAATAATCCTAAGCCGGTATTTGTGAAAACAGGAATTAGTAAAGGTTATTTTATAGCCATTTTCATTATTTTATTTTATATTATTGTTCTTCCTGCTGTAACCTCTTGGCCAATTTTTCACAGTGATAAATATCGCGATTTAATTGGAAAAGTAGAATCAGGCGATGAATTGTCAAAACACATACCTCCAATTTCAATCGAAAAAATAAGAGTAGTTGACGAGTCATTAGCAAAATTATTAGGCGATAAAGTGCTTGGAGCACAGCCCGCATTGGGAAGTCAAATAGTACTTGGCACATTTAACATACAAAAAGTTAAAGACGAATTGTTTTGGGTTGCACCTTTGTTGCATTCTGGATTTTTCAAATGGCAAAAAAATAGCGAAGGAACAAATGGCTACGTTATGGTTTCTGCAACTAATGAACGAGATGTTAGATTGGTTCAGAAAGTTAATGGCGAAGATATTAGAATAAAATATCAGTCAGAAGCTTATTTTTTAAGCAACCTAGAGCGTTATTTATATTTTAAAGGCTACTGCACAGTTGGTTTGACCGATTATTCATTCGAAATTAATGATGAAGGCCGACCATATTGGGTGGTAACAAAATATGAAAAATCGATTGGTTTTAATGGCGATAATGCTACAGGTGTTGTTGTTGTTGATGTTAAAACTGGCGAAATAAAAGAGTACGCTATAAAAGATGCTCCATTATGGATTGACCGAATTCAGCCAAATCAGTTTGTAGAAAGTCAACTAAATGATTGGGGACAATATGTAAAAGGTTTTTGGAATTTTTCAAACGAAAACAAATTGCAAATTACAGAAGGCGTTACATTAGTATATGGCGAAAATAATAAATCGTATTGGTACACAGGATTAACTTCGGTTGGTGCTGATGAAGCTACCGTTGGCTTTGTGCTAGTAGATACACGAACAAAACAAGCAGTTTGGTACAAGCAAAGTGGAGCAACTGAATTTGCTGCTCAAAATTCGGCAATTGGAAAAGTTCAGGAAAAAGGCTACAGTTCGTCTTTGCCAATACCTTATAATATCAATAATATTCCAACTTATGTAATGACGCTTAAAGACAAAGGCGGGTTAGTGAAAATGTTTGCTATGGTAGCAATTGAAGATTATACCATTGTTGGAGTTGGCAATACATTAAGAGAAACCTTGATGTCGTTTAAAAATGCATATAATATGGCCGGAAATAAGTTGAATGTAAAAAATCAAACACAAAAAGTTTCACTTTCATCTGTTATTACTAGAATAAACAGTGATTCGAAAAATGGAAACAGCTATTATTACTTCACTTTAAAAGATAAAAACAATATTTTTATTGGATCATCACAAATCTCCAGTGAATTGCCAATTACAAATATTGGCGACAGTGTTATAATTACTTTTGATAATGATGTTCAGGAAGTGATTGATATATCGAGCTTTAATAATGTAAATGTGGGGGTGAGGTAGGTTTGGCAAATTTGGAATATAAATAAAGAACTGTTTTAGGAAATACAAGTCAGGTTAAATAGAAAACATAAAATTTGAGAAATCTAACTGAAATATATGGCTATTGTATTATTCCAAAAAGCACTCTACTATATCGGGGACACAATGATTCTAATTATTGTGATTGTATGTTTTTTGCAACTTCTCATTCTGATGCTGCAGTATGGAACGATACAATACAAATATGGAGGACGACAATCGATATTCAAGTTGTTTTTGCAATAGATTACATTACCGTCGATTCTATTGGAGTTTCTGCTTTACCTGCAATTTACAACAGTATTTTTCCATTAGACAACAATCAAAGTTATACAGCCCTTGACATTAAGCATTGGGATATAAATAGACGCAACAAATTCGTGCGTAAGCTCTTTGACAACTATAATATTTTTGGTTGGTTTACCTCATTTGAGGATAATAGCTTTAATGAAGTATGTCTGTTTGATACTCAAACTAATTCTAAGTGTATTAAGTTAATTGGTATTTCAAATTGTACAAATAAAAAATATTATAAAGATAGTTTGCAAAGGATAAAATTTATTTTGCCTAAATTATTCTATTCCAAGACATTAAAAGAGTTAAACAAGCATTCAGCGTTTCCTAATGACATAGAAGAAACTTATAAAAGACATAAACAATCTGTCAATGCATGGATAAAAGATTTAGTTGAAAGAGGTATGTCGAAAAGTGAAGCAAAACATGAAATGATTAGTTTGCGTACGCGATTAAAAATTTGAGAATTTAATCAACAGCAAAATTGCTGCTAGCATTAAAGCCAATTTCTGAAAAACCAAAAAAAACCTAATGAACTACAGCTGTTAACACGTTTGATTCAAAATAAAAAAACCGTTGAGAATATTCCCAACGGTTTTCTTGCTATAATACTTAATTCTTTTCGGATGATTACTTGCTTGAAATTCTCATTTTATAGAACGAACGCCATACAAATACCAAAGCAATAATAAAGAATGCAACACCTGCTATTGGAGCAACGTCTCTGAATGAAGGGGCAATTGCAATTTCCATTGCTAATAAACCAAATAAGGTTGTAAACTTGATAATTGGATTAAGAGCTACAGATGAAGTATCTTTAAATGGATCGCCAACAGTATCGCCAACAACTGATGCATCGTGTAATGGAGTGCCCTTCATTTTAAGGTCAACTTCAACCACTTTTTTAGCGTTATCCCACGCTCCACCAGCGTTAGCCATGAAGATTGCTTGGAATAAACCAAATACAGCGATTGATAATAAGTACCCAATAAATAATGATAATGGTTGAGAGAATTTAACAACTTTTGCAGTAGCAGCAGCTAAATCAGCACCTTGAAGAGTTTTTAAGCTTTCAACCAATTCAGTAGTTAAACCCTTAGGTGCAGCAAAACATGCAAATGCTAATGCGAAAAAGAATATGCCGATAAATATGTTAAACATACCTTTTTGAGCGTATTGTGTACAGATTTCAACAACTTTGATAGAAGCATTTATGTCTGCTTTTTTAGGAGCGTTAGGGTCTAAGTTGATATTCTTTTTGATATATTCAACCGCTCTGTAAGCACCAGTTGTAACTGCTTGCATAGAAGCGCCAGTGAACCAATAAATAACAGCACCACCAAGGATAAATCCTAAAACTGTAAATGGGTTTAATAAGTTTAAGATTAACTCAGGAGCAACGCCTGTAGATTTGTTAATCATAAGAATTAAAGAGAAAATCATGGTAGTAGCACCCACAACAGCAGTTCCAATTAATACAGGTTTAGCTGTAGCTTTAAATGTATTACCTGCGCCGTCGTTAGCTTCAAGGTAATATTTAGATTTTTCCCAATCTGGTTTGAAACCAAAGTCTTTTTCAATTTCTGCATCAATGTTTGGAACATCTTCAATTAAAGATAATTCGTAAACTGATTGTGCATTATCAGTTACTGGTCCGTAGCTATCAACAGCGATAGTTACTGGTCCCATACCTAATAAACCAAAAGCAACCAAACCAAAAGCAAAAATTGAAGGATATATCATAAATGCATCTAAGCCAAATGTACTTGCAAAATATGCAACAAACATTAATACGAAGAATACTAGGCCAGTCCAAATTGCGCTAAAGTTACCAGCAACTAAACCAGAAAGGATTACTAATGAAGCTCCACCTTCTTTACCAGCACTTACAACTTCTTGTACGTGAGCCGATTTAGGAGAAGTAAACATTTTTGTAAATTCAGGAATCAAAGCACCACCGATAGTTCCACAACTGATAATTGTTGAAAGAATCCACCACATATCAGTATTGCCATTTAAATCAGGAATCATAACGTAGCTAGCTGCATAAGTAACAATGATAGAAAGAATTGATGTAATCCAAACTAAATTTGTTAATGGAGCTTCAAAATCAAGATCTTCTTTGCCACCATATTTTGCAGTACTTAAGAATCCATTTATGTAGAAAGCAACCACAGAGGTAGCAATCATAAGGATACGCATTACGAAAATCCAAACTAATAAATCAACTTTTAATGATTCAGTGATTGCATCTGTCATGCCTAAAGCGGTTCCACCAACAGCTAAAAGAATAAACGAGATGAGAGCTACGCCAGTTACACCGTAAGTTTCAAAGCCATCAGCAGTTGGTCCAACAGAGTCACCGGCATTGTCGCCAGTACAGTCAGCAATAACACCAGGATTACGAGGGTCGTCTTCACCAATTTTGAAAACAACTTTCATTAAATCCGAGCCTATGTCAGCAATTTTTGTAAAAATACCACCAGCAATACGAAGTGCAGAAGCTCCTAATGATTCGCCAATAGCAAAACCAATAAAACAAGCACCCGCCAAATTTGTTGGCATGAAAAGCAAGATGATAAGCATTAATATTAATTCAACACAAATTAATACAACACCAATACTCATACCTGCATTTAATGGTATATTTAATAAATGTAAAGGATTTCTTTTTAAAGCAGCAAATGCCATACGTGCATTAGCTAATGTATTCATGCGAATACCAAAAGCAGCAACTGCATAAGAACCCAAAATACCAATGATTGTCCATAAGATAATTAAAGATACGCTCCCTAATCTTTCACCAGCTGTTTCGCCAATTGGATTTAAAAATCCAAAATAGCCAGCAACAGCTGCACCAATAAAAATAAATAAAATAGCCAAGAATTTACCTTGTTGTTTAAGGTAAGCCGAACATGTTTTGTAAATAACGTCGCCAATTTCAAGCATTGAGCTGTGTGCGGGTAGTTTTTTTACTTTCATAAATTGATAAAGTCCGAATAGCAATCCTAAAATTGTTACTGCAAAACCCCAATACAAGATATGAGCATCATGCACTCCTTGAGGAATTTTTAAATCAGCCTCGCTCGCTTTTGACGCTAACGGTAGTGCAAGACCAAGTAAAGCACTGATTAATAGTTTTTTTTGTTTCATCTTTCTTTTTAATTAGTTCAACTAAGTTTTTATTACTCTTTTTTATTTACGGGTGCAAAATTACTATAAGTTTTACGATAAAGCAATAACTAAATGTTTAAATGCCTTAAAATTCGATATTTATATGAAGAAAGTTTATTTTTTTTTGAAAAGTGTTAAATTGTTTGCATAATTTCTTTAATTTTGCGTAATGCCCCAGTGTTTTTTGTTCCTTAATATTTTTTACTATTTAAATGGATAAAATAAAATTAGAAATAATTGGAATATCATACAGCCAGTCGCAAACAGGAGCTTACGCTTTAATTTTAGGCGAGGTTAATGGTGCAAGACGATTGCCAATCGTTATTGGTGGATTCGAGGCTCAAGCCATTGCTATTGAATTAGAAAAGATGAAGCCAAGCAGACCGCTTACCCATGATTTATTTAAAAGTTTTGCTTCTGAATTTAATATATCAGTGTCAGAAATTTTTATTTACAAATTTGCTGATGGGGTGTTTTTTTCAAAACTTGCTTGTGAAGGTATAGAGAAATCCTGTGAAATTGACTCACGAACATCTGATGCAGTTGCACTTGCAGTGAGATTTAATTGCCCAATATTTACTAATGAAAATGTTATGTCGGTTGCAGGTGTTGTTCTTGAAGAAACTAAAGAATTATCGGGGGAAACTGATATTGACGACATTCAATTGCCTTCAAATGATATAACTGGCTATGCAGGAAATACGCTAGCTGAACTTGAGGATTTGCTGCAATCTGCCGTTGATGACGAAGATTATGAAAGGGCCTCGGCAATTAGAGACGAAATAAAAAAAAGAAAATAATATTAACGGGCCTTCGACTCTGCTCAGGCACCGTGGCTGTATAATATATAATATTAATGACTCCGATTGGACACTGTGCGGAGTCGAAGTGTACTAATCACTATTCGCATAATGAAACAATATCTTGATTTAATGAGCCATGTGCTAGAAAATGGCACTTTCAAAGCCGACCGTACTGGCACTGGAACATATAGCGTGTTTGGATATCAAATGCGTTTTGATTTACAAAAAGGTTTTCCACTTTTAACAACAAAGAAACTTCATTTAAAATCGATAGCTTATGAATTGCTTTGGTTTTTAAAAGGTTCTACAAATACTGCTTATTTAAAAGAAAACAGGGTTTCTATTTGGAACGAATGGGAGCGAGAAGGTGGTGAGTTAGGTCCAATTTATGGCTTTCAATGGCGTTCGTGGCCAACTCCCGATGGCGGTATTGACCAAATTTCTCAAATTATTTCTCAAATAAAAAATAATCCCGATTCGCGCCGTATATTAGTAAGTGCGTGGAATGTTGGGCAGATTGATCAAATGGCTTTGCCTCCATGTCATATCTTATTTCAGTTTTATGTAGCAAATGGCAAATTGTCGTGTCAGCTATATCAACGAAGTGCTGATATTTTCTTGGGAGTTCCATTTAATATAGCTTCTTACGCATTACTTACTATGATGATTGCGCAATGCTGTGGCTTAGAACCAGGCGAATTTATTCATACACTTGGTGATGCACATATTTATTCAAATCATACAGAGCAAGCTAAATTACAACTTACAAGAGATTGCCGTGAATTACCAAAAATGATTATCAATCCTGATAAGAAAGATATATTCTCATTTGAATTTTCTGATTTTACGTTAGAAGGCTACGACCCACATCCACATATTAAGGCTGCTGTTGCGGTTTAGATTGAAAAAATAGCTTGTTTTTGATGGGTTTAAATCCCCTAAATACAGCTAGTTTAGTGACTTAAATTTCCGCTTTATGGATTTAAATCAAAATAAAAATATAAAATTGATATATTGCTTATTTTTGATTACTTTATTTTCTTGTAAAGGGAGTAATTCAAAAGAGTTTGTTATAGACTTGGACTCTTGTGTTAGTGTGTTGAATAATAGCATGATAAGATGTGAAATAAAATTTGATACAGTTTGCAAATTTCCTTATAGTATAATAGATAAAGAAAAAATTAAAACTGGTAAATTCACTAAAAGAATTTCTGTTGATGGCAATAGTTTATATATTTTTAAAAATATAATTGAAAAATGTCATATTGAAAAAATTTTGTTATATGATAATACCTGTATTTTATTTGAATTAAAAAATTCAAGTAATATCTTTAGTAACAATACTAGTTTTATAGCTTACGTTGAGAATTATTCAAAACTTAAAACGTTGGATTTTACCCCTTTAAATATAAATAAACTTAAAAAAAACTGGTATACATTTGAAAGAAAGGTTTCATATTAAGTAGCTTAATAATCGATTATTATTTATATGAACTCTATCTGAATTTCATGCAAAAGTTCGATATTCGTTCTTTAATGGATAGTAAAAGGCAGTGAATTTTTTTCGGTTCAAGGTAAAGTGTGTCATGCATTAACCAAAAATATTTTAACTATTTGGTTTTAATCATTTCAAGGATTCTAAAACAAATATAATCGGATTTAACTGGATTTATATTAATAAACGTAGATTTTTTTAATGGACGAGTTGACATGTAGACAATTTTATCAAATTATCAAATCATCAAATTACTTCTTGTTTCAGACTTCTTTCAACTTTTAAATGTATCCACTAAACTTATACATAATATATCCCACCCACTCGTGAATCAAGCGATCCCAAACTTCAATATTGTCAGCTCTAGGAATTATTAAATGTTCTATTTCATAATGTCGCGGACCTGATATTTGGTCGCATGGAAAACACGTTACTTCAACTCCAATTTTTTCAAAACATCTTTTAGCTCTTTTTAGGTGGTAAGCTGAGCTTAGCAGTAAAATCTTTTTATTTTTAAATTGTTTATTCAGAATTTCTTTTGTATAAATTGCATTTTCATAGGTGTTTTTCGATTTGTTTTCGCTTATTACACATGAGTCGGGAATGCACTGTTCCACTAAAAACATTTTTATCAAATCGGCTTCTGGCACTTGTCCATTTTTAATAATAGTTGAATTTCCACCTGAAATAATTATTTTATCAATTTTGCCCGCTGCATAAAGATGCATGGCTTGAATAAATCTATCGGTACTCTTTGTAAATATTAATTTATCGTTCGTTTTATCATAGCTTACCATGCCACCACCCAAAATTACGGCTACATCATATTTGCCCTGTAGCGTTTTTTCATTAACAGCTGGAGTTTCCCAAAGGCGAGCAAATTCTTCTGTTATAAAAGAATTTGTAAAAATAAATGCTATAAAAACTGAAATGCTGTAAAGAACTTTTTTATAATTATCGTTTTTTATTTTGTAGCATAAAAGAATTGGAATAACTATCCAAATTATTGGATTGAAAAGGAAAGAAAGTATTTTAGAAATAAAAAAAAACATTTTTGTGAATATTTAAGACATCAAAATTATGCTTTTTTATTTTATTTATCATAATTTTACTGCCCACAAAACACACAAAATTATTGTAGTCATAATTCATTTATTGCTATAAGTCCTAAATCTATTTCTATGAAACAAGTTTTAAAATTCGTATTACTTCTATTTATTAGTGCAACTTCTTTTTCAGCAATTGCCCAAGAATCTAAAGAAATTACTTTGTCTGATATTTGGATTGCTCCCAGATTTAACCCAAAAAGAGGTGCCGATATCACTTCGATGAATGATGGAAAAAGTTTTCTGATATTAGAAAACGGTCAAATTAATGTGTACGATTATTCAACTGCTAAAAAAACAAAAACATTAGTTGATGAAATTGATTTGAAAAAGCCAGATGGGAAAGGAAATTTAAAAATAGATTCGTATGAATTTAGCACAGATGAAAAAAAGATATTAATTTCAACAGATGAAGAACCTATTTATCGACGTTCATCAAAATCATATTATTACATATATAATGTAGTAGATAAATCATTGAAAATGCTATCAGAAAATGGCAAACAGCAATTAGCCACATTTTCTCCTAATGCCGATAAAGTTGCTTTTGTACGAGAAAACAATATTTTTATTAAAGATTTAACTTCAAATGAAGAAACTCAAATAACTAGCGACGGAAAATTCAATTTTATTATAAACGGTGCACCAGATTGGGTTTATGAAGAAGAGTTTGAGTTTGCAAAAGGCTTCGAGTGGAATTTAGATGGAACCCAATTGGCATATCTGAAATTTAATGAAACAAACGTTAAACAATACAACATGCAGAAATGGGGAGAACTTTATCCAGAAGATTATAAATACAAATATCCTAAGCCAGGGGAAGCTAATTCTGTTGTAACAGTTCATGTATATCATTTGAAAGATAGAAAGACCGTAAATGTGAATTTAGGAAACGATGTGGATTATTATATTCCAAGAATGAAATTTGCTCATAGCACCAATATTTTATCAATAATTAAAATGAATCGCTTGCAAAATAAAATGGAAATTTATCATTCAAATTCATCAAATGGACAATCTGTTGTAGTTTATAGTGAAGATAATAAATGTTATATTGACTTATCACATTTTACTTTAGATTATTTAGCCGACAATAAATCTTTTATCATTACAAACGAAAAAGATGGCTGGAATCACATTTATAAATACGATTATACATCAAAAGAATCCGTTATTCTTACAAAAGGAAGTTGGGATGTTGCTGATGTTGTTGGTGTTGATAATGCAAATTCAATGGTTTATTATCTTTCTACTGAAGATTCGCCACTAGAGCGTTATCTTTATTCGATAAATATTAATAATTTTAAAAAGACAAAAATATCTGAGCGAAAAGGAACTCACGAAATAGAATTTAATTCTACATATACTTGCTTTATCGACAAATTTTCAGATGCAAATACACCTTTGTATATTTCCATTTTTAATAACAAAGGAAAAGAGTTATGCGTATTAGAAGATAATAAAAAAGTTAAAGATTTAATGCTCGAATATAAATTTATAAATAAAGAGTTTTTTACTTTTAAAACAACTGAAGGTATTGAATTAACTGGTTCTATGATGAAACCTGCAACTTTAGACCCCAATAAAAAATATCCGGTATTAATGACATTTTATGGTGGTCCAGGTTCTCAGGAAGTTTCAAATAGTTGGGGTTATTATGAATATATTTGGCATCAGATGCTGGTTCAAAAAGGATATATTGTGGTAACCGTTGACGGCAGAGGAACAGGATTCAGAGGAGAAGCATTTAAAAAATCAACCTACCTGCAAATGGGTAAATTAGAAACAGTAGACCAAATTGAAACCGCTAAATATTTAGGTTCTTTGAATTATATTGATAAGAGTAGAATAGGTGTTTGGGGTTGGAGCTTTGGTGGCTACCTTTCTACTTTATGTATGACAAAAGGGGCAGATTTTTTTAAAGCTGGCATTGCAATAGCACCAGTTACCAACTGGCGTTTTTATGATGATATCTATACCGAGCGATTTATGCGTACTCCTCAAGAAAATGGAGCTGGATATGATGAAAACTCTCCAATTAATCATGTGAAATTATTAAAAGGTAAGTATCTGTTGGTTCACGGTACAGCAGATGATAATGTTCATATTCAAAATTCCTTCGAATTGATAGATGCATTAGTGAAAAATAACAAGCAATTTGATATGCAGATTTATACGAATAAAAATCATAGTATCTACGGTGGATACACCAGATACCATTTGTATAACAAAGTTACCAACTTTATTTTGAATAATTTATAATACTTATTAGCAGATTTATTTTTTATTTAGATATTATTTTATAAATTTGCCGCTCAAATATTTGATAATTAACTAAAAAGAAAGGAAAGGTTAAAATTATGATTATTGTCCCCGTTAAAGAAGGCGAAAACATTGAAAAAGCGTTGAAGAAATTAAAAAGAAAATTCGAGAAAACAGGTGCTGTTAAAGAATTAAGAGAAAGACAAAAGTTTACAAAGCCTTCTGTTAAACGTAGATTCCAAAGATTGAAAGCAATTTACATTCAACAATTGCAAGATAAAAAGGAAATATAATCTTTAATTTCAAACTTATTGTTTTACCAATATTGAGTAATTTTGTTTAATTTTACTTGATATTGGTAATTTTTTTTATGAATATTTCAGCATTTATATCGTATCTGCAATTTGAAAAAAGAGTTTCGGCAAACACTGTGGTCTCCTATGAGTCAGATTTAATTCAATTTAATGATTTTCTAGCTTTGAATTATCAAATTGATGATGTTAAAGAAATAAATCATCTTATTATTCGTTCGTGGATAATTGAATTAATGGAACACCAAATATCTCCTAGATCGGTTAATAGAAAAATTTCTTCATTAAAATCATTCTTTAAATTTTTAATGCGTGAGCAACAAATTGAAAAGAATCCTATGACGAAGGTTGTTTCCCCAAAAACATCTAAGAGGTTGCCCGAATTTGTTGATAAAGAAGGGATGGATGTTTTATTTGATGAAAAGTTTTTTGAAAAAGATTATGAGGGAATTAGGGATCAGTTGATTTTAGAAATTTTTTATGCAACTGGAATGCGATTGTCAGAATTAGTGAATATTAAAATTTCAGATATTGATTTTTCCAGAAGCCTTGTTAAAGTTTTAGGAAAAAGGAATAAAACTAGGCTGATACCATTTAGCAATAGATTGCAAAAATTAATTAATTGTTATTTAGAAGAAAGGAAAAAAATAACTGTTGATAATGAAACAGATATTTTATTTTTAACAATTAAAGGTAAAAAAATTTATCAAAAACTTGTATATAGAATTGTGAATTTGTATCTTCGTGGAATAACAACGATAGATAAAAAAAGTCCACATGTGCTTCGACATACATTTGCAACCCACATGCTTAATAATGGAGCAGACTTAAATGCCATTAAAGAGTTATTAGGGCATGTAAATTTATCAGCAACACAAGTGTATACACACAATACAATAGAAAAATTAACAAAAGTATATAAACAGGCACACCCAAAAGCCTAATTAAAAAAGGAGGAATTATGAAAGTTAATATTCAATCTGTTCATTTTGATGCAGATAAAAAATTGGTAGCATTTGTAGAAGAAAAAGTTAATAAGCTAGAAACATTGTACGAAGGCGTTATTGGAAGTGAAGTTATTTTAAAGTTAGAAAGTGGTTCAGCAATAGAAAACAAAGTAGCTGAAATTAAAATAAAAGTTGCAGGTCAAGAGCTTTATGCAAAAAAACAATCAAAAAGTTTTGAAGAGTCAGTAGATGAATCAGTTGATGCTTTGAAAAAACAACTTTTGAAATATAAAGAAAAACAAAAAGACTAATAAAAAGTTTTTTAAAAAAATAAACATTTTTTTTTTGTTTATTAATAAATGTTTTATACATTTGCAGACCTCAAAAAGGGGTCTTTTTTTATGTCCAATTTTTTGAGTATTAGCCGATATAGCTCAGTTGGTAGAGCAGCTGATTTGTAATCAGCCGGTCGGCGGTTCAAGTCCGTCTATCGGCTCTTTTTTTTTACTGACTTTTGAAAAAAAGTTTTAACTGGGGAGGTACCAGAGCGGTCAAATGGGGCAGACTGTAAATCTGTTGGCGCAGCCTTCGGAGGTTCGAATCCTCCTCTCCCCACAATGGTATCTTCTCATTTTGAAGGTATTATAGGCGAAAGTAGCTCATTTGGTAGAGCGATAGCCTTCCAAGCTATAGGTGGCGGGTTCGAGCCCCGTCTTTCGCTCACTTAAGTTGCCGATGTAGCTCAGGGGTAGAGTACTTCCTTGGTAAGGAAGGGGTCACGAGTTCAATTCTCGTCATTGGCTCGAAAAGGAAATTGAAAAATGAAAAATAATAATAGTAATAGATAAAATTGTAAACACTTTAAACAACAAATTGATATGGCAAAAGAAAAATTCGACCGTAGTAAACCACACGTAAACATTGGTACAATCGGTCACGTTGACCACGGTAAAACTACATTAACAGCAGCAATTACTAAAGTTCTTGCAGAAGCTGGTTTATCAGAATTCAGATCATTTGACTCTATTGACAATGCACCTGAAGAAAAAGAAAGAGGTATAACAATCAATACTGCTCACGTTGAATATTCAACTGCAAACAGACATTATGCACATGTTGACTGTCCTGGTCACGCGGATTATGTTAAAAACATGGTAACTGGTGCTGCTCAAATGGATGGTGCTATTATAGTTGTTGCTTCTACAGATGGTCCAATGCCTCAAACTAGAGAGCATATTCTTTTAGCTCGTCAAGTTGGTGTACCTTCAATTGTTGTTTTTATGAACAAAGTTGATATGGTTGATGATGAAGAATTATTAGAACTTGTTGAAATGGAAATAAGAGAATTACTTTCTTTCTACAAATTCGATGGTGATAATACTCCTGTAATTCGTGGATCTGCATTAGGTGGATTAAATGGCGAACCACAATGGGTAGAAAAAATCATGGAACTTATGGCAGCTGTAGATTCTTATATTCCACTTCCTATTCGCGAAGTAGAAAAAGATTTCTTAATGCCTATTGAAGACGTATTCTCTATTACTGGTCGTGGTACTGTTGCTACTGGTAAAATTGAAACAGGTGTTATCAATTCAAGTGAAGCTGTTGATATCATTGGTATGGGTGCTGAAAAACTTAAATCAGTTGTAACTGGTGTTGAGATGTTCCGTAAAATCCTTGATAGAGGAGAAGCTGGTGATAACGTAGGTTTATTATTAAGAGGTATTGATAAAGATGAAATAAGAAGAGGTATGGTAATAGCTAAACCTAATTCAATTCATCCTCATAAAAAATTCCAAGCTGAGGTTTATATCTTGAAAAAAGAAGAAGGTGGACGTCATACTCCATTTCATAATAGATATCGCCCTCAATTCTATTTCAGAACAACTGACGTAACAGGAGAAATCTTCTTACCAGAAGGACGTGAAATGGTAATGCCAGGTGATAACATGACAATCACTGTTGAATTAATCGCTGAAATCGCTATGAGCAAAGGATTACGTTTTGCTATTAGAGAAGGTGGTAGAACAGTTGGTGCTGGTCAGGTAACTGAATTATTAGATTAATTAATATATAATTTAGGGTAGATTTCTGCCCTAAATTAAACACGGGTGTAGCTCAATTGGTAGAGCGATGGTCTCCAAAACCATAGGCTGTGGGTTCGATGCCTGCCACCCGTGCAAATTTTGAATAAAAATGAATAAAGTTAAAGTGTATATACAAGATGCGTTTGATGAATTGTTGAACAAGACATCTTGGCCTACATGGAATGAGTTGCAAAGCAGTGCAATTATTGTTGCAATAGCTTCTTTGATCATTGCATTTGTAGTGTATCTTATGGATGCATCATTTGGTACAATTCTTAAACAAATCTACAAGTTATTTTAGTTCCTAATCGAGAACGACTGACTTCAAATCTCAATTTGATAAATTACAGATGGAAGAGCAATTAAAAAAATGGTATGTTGTTAAAGCGGTTAGCGGGAGCGAAAGAAAAGTTAAGCAATATATCGAAAATGAAATAAAGCATCAAAATTTAGGTGAATATATTTCTCAGGTTTTAATACCTACAGAAAAAGTTTATCAAATTAGAAAAGGAAAAAAAATTAGCAAAGAAAGAAGCTATTTTCCTGGCTATATATTGATTGAAGGAGTTATGGTTGGAGAATTAATTCATGCAATCAAGACTGTGCCTGGGGTATTAGGTTTTTTAAGTGCAGTTAAAGGCGGTGAACCATTAGCATTAAGAACAGCTGAAGTTAATAGAATTTTAGGAAAAGTTGATGAATTAACTGGGCAAACCGAAGAAATGGATACTCCTTTTATGGTTGGCGAATCTGTTAAAGTAGTTGATGGACCATTTAATAGCTTTACTGGAGTTATTGAAGAAATAAATGAAGAAAAGAAACGATTGAAAGTAATGGTGAAAATTCTAGGAAGAAAGACACCGCTTGAATTGAGTTTCATGCAAGTAGAAAAAGTATAAAAATATATAAGACCTGAAACGGAAAGACAGTTGAATCTCATTGATTTGCTTCCCAAGTCGTTAATCTGTTTCTTTTACGCGAATTAAATTTAATTAAGATGGCAAAACAAATATCTGGAATAATTAAACTACAGATTAAGGGTTCAGCTGCAAATCCATCTCCTCCAGTAGGACCTGCATTAGGTGCTAAAGGTGTTAATATTATGGAATTTTGTAAGCAGTTTAACGCTCGTACTCAAGATATGGCAGGGAAAGTAGTTCCTGTTATTATTACGGTATTTTCTGATAAGTCTTTTGAGTTTGTAACAAAAACTCCTCCTGTTGCTGTTCAGTTACTTGAAGCAGCAAAGTTAAAATCTGGATCAGGAGAACCTAATAGAAATAAAGTAGGTTCAGTTACATGGGATCAGGTTAAAGCCATAGCGGAAGCTAAAATGCCCGATTTAAATTGCTTCACTGTTGAATCTGCAATGAGTATGGTTGCTGGAACTGCAAGAAGTATGGGCTTAAAAGTAGCTGGAGATTCTCCGCTGAATTAATAGTTCAATTAGTAATTAACTAAGCAATAAAGGAAAAATTAAGTAATGGCTAAATTGAGTAAAAAAACAAAAGAAGCTTTATCAAAAATTGAAAAGCAAAAAGTATACACTCTAGCTGAAGCCGCAAGTCTTGTTAAGCAAATTACATTTACAAAATTTGACGCATCAGTTGATATCGATGTTCGTTTAGGTGTTGATCCTAGAAAAGCAAACCAAATGGTTCGTGGGATTGTTACATTGCCACACGGAACAGGTAGAACTGTTAGAGTTTTAGTGTTATGTACTGCTGACAAAGAAGAAGAAGCGAAACAAGCTGGTGCTGAGTACGTAGGTTTGGATGAATACATTGAGAAAATCAAACAAGGTTGGACTGATGTAGATGTTATCATTACTACTCCAAATGTAATGCCTAAGGTTGGTGCTTTAGGACGTATACTAGGACCAAGAGGTTTAATGCCTAATCCTAAAACTGGAACAGTAACAATGGAAGTTGGAAAAGCTGTTCAAGAAATAAAAGCCGGTAAAATTGACTTTAAAGTTGATAAATTTGGTATCGTTCACTCATCTGTAGGAAAAGTTTCTTTCGAAGGAGATAAAATTATCGAAAACGCAAGAGAATTTATACAAATGATAATGAAATTGAAACCAACTGCTGCTAAAGGTACTTATGTGAAAAGTATTTACATGTCTAGTACTATGAGTCCTGGTATTCAAATCGAACCAAAATCGGTAAATTAAGAAGCTCAGTAAATTAAGAAGTTATGAGAAAAGAAGAAAAATCAAAAATTATTGAAACATTAACTGAGAAGCTTCAAAACGCAAATCACTTTTATTTAACTGATATATCAGGTTTTACAGTAGAACAAACAAATAAGTTTAGAACTGTTTGCTTTAAAAAAGATATTCAGCTTATGATGGTGAAAAACACATTGCTTAAAAAAGCAATGGATAGAGTTGAAGGTAAAGATTTCAGTGGTCTGGAAGGCGTTTTGAAAGGAACTACTTCTATAATGTTTACAGATGTCAATAATGCACCTGCAAAATTGATTCTTGATTTTAGAAAAAAAGCTGAGAAACCAGCTCTAAAAGGTGCATTCGTTGAAGAATGTTGCTATGTTGGCGATAATCAATTGCCTACTCTTTCTACAATCAAAAATAAAAATGAACTTATTGGTGAACTTATTGGATTACTTCAATCTCCAGCTAAGAACGTTGTTTCTGCACTTCAATCAGGTGGAAATAAATTGGCTGGCATCGTAAAAACATTATCAGAAAAAGAACAATAAAAGTTTTAAAAATAAAAAAATTAAATTATTAGATAACAATTAAAATTAAATAAAAATGGCAGACTTAAAAGCATTTGCAGAACAATTAGTAAACTTAACAGTTAAAGAAGTTAACGAATTAGCTCAAATTTTAAAAGACGAATATGGTATCGAACCTGCTGCTGCTGCTCCAGTAATGGTAGCTGGTGGTGCTGTTGCTGCAGAAGAAGTAGCTGAGCAAACAGAATTTGATGTTATTTTAAAAGCAGCTGGTGGTAACAAATTAGCAGTTGTTAAATTAGTAAAAGATTTAACTAGCTTAGGTTTAAAAGAAGCTAAAGAATTAGTAGATGGCGCTCCAAAACCTTTAAAAGAAGGTATAACTAAACAAGAAGCTGAAGCAATTAAAAATACTTTAGTAGAAGCTGGTGCAGAAGTAGAAATAAAATAATGCATAAGGTTATAAAACTAAATTTAGACCTCAATTTTATTGAGGTCTAAATTCTGTTTTAGTAAATTCGTTTTTTTAATCAAAATTATTGTATTACTTAAAAACATAAAACCTTGGCTGTGAATACATCTACCCAAAGAATTAATTTTGCATCATCAAAAAACAATTTAGAATTTCCAGATTTTCTAGATATTCAATTAAAGTCCTTCCAAGATTTCTTCCAGTTAGATACTACACCGGAAAATAGAAATAATGAAGGGCTTTTTAAAGTTTTTTCTGAAAACTTTCCTATAACTGATGCTAGAAACAACTTTGTTTTAGAATTCCTTGATTATTATATCGATCCTCCAAGATATAAAATTGATGAATGTATACAAAGAGGGCTTACTTATAGCGTGCCTTTAAAAGCTAAATTGAAGCTATATTGTACAGATCCTGAACATGAAGATTTTGAAACAATTGTTCAAGATGTGTATTTGGGAACAATCCCTTATATGAGCCCAAGTGGTTCTTTTATTATTAATGGTGCTGAACGTGTTATTGTTTCTCAATTACACAGATCTCCTGGAGTTTTCTTTGGAACATCACGTCATGCTAACGGTTCACAATTATATTCCGCTAGAATTATTCCTTTTAAAGGTTCTTGGATGGAATTTGCTACAGATATAAATAATGTCATGTATGCATATATTGACCGTAAAAAGAAATTACCTGTTACAACTTTGCTTAGAGCAATTGGTTACGAAACAGATAAAGACATTTTAGAAATATTTGGTCTAGCTGATGAAATTAAAGTTTCAAAAACTGGATTGAAAAAAATTATTGGCAGAAGATTAGCTGCTAGAGTTGTTAGAACTTGGATTGAAGATTTTGTTGATGAGGATACTGGTGAAGTTGTTTCTATAGAAAGAACTGAAGTTATTCTTGAGCGTGAAACAGTTATTGAAAATGATCATGTTGATTTAATTTGTGATTCTGGTATTAAAACTATAATACTACATAGAGAAGATACAAAAATTAATGATTATGCAATAATTTACAATACACTACAAAAAGACCCTGCTAACTCTGAAAAAGAAGCAGTTGAATATATATATCGTCAGCTTAGAAATGCTGACCCACCAGATGAAGAAACTGCTCGTGGTATAATCGAGAAATTGTTCTTCTCTGATAAACGTTATGATTTAGGTGATGTTGGTAGATATAAAATAAATAAAAAACTAAATCTAACAATTGCTGCTGATACTAAAGTATTAACTCGTGAAGATATAATACATATCATTAAGCATTTAATTGAATTGGTAAATTCAAAAACTGAGGTTGATGATATTGACCATTTAAGTAACAGACGTGTTAGAACTGTTGGAGAGCAGCTTTATGCACAATTTGGTGTTGGTTTAGCTCGTATGGCTAGAACTATTCGCGAAAGAATGAACGTTCGTGATAATGAAGTTTTCACGCCAATGGACTTGATTAATGCTAAAACATTATCATCTGTTATCAATTCTTTCTTTGGAACCAACCAGTTATCTCAATTTATGGATCAAACAAATCCACTTTCGGAGATAACACACAAACGCAGATTATCTGCATTAGGACCTGGTGGTCTTTCTCGCGAGAGAGCTGGTTTCGAAGTTCGTGATATTCACTTTACACATTATGGTCGTCTTTGTACTATTGAGACTCCTGAAGGTCCAAATATTGGTTTGATTTCTTCTTTATGTGTTTTTGCAAAAATTAATGAACTTGGTTTTATTGAAACTCCTTATCATAAAGTTGATAATGGCAAAGTTGATTTAAATAACGTTGTTTATTTAACTGCCGAGGCTGAAGAACCTATGACAGTGGCTCAATCAAATGAACCAATTAATGATAAAGGATTTTTATCTGAAAATAGAATAATTGCTCGTTTTCAAGCTGATTATCCTGCAGTTGAACCTGCTGGTATTCAACTTATGGACGTTGCACCAAATCAAATTGCTTCTATTGCAGCTTCTTTGATTCCTTTCTTAGAACACGATGATGCCAACCGTGCATTGATGGGTTCTAATATGATGCGTCAGGCTGTACCACTTATGAGACCAGAGGCTCCAATTGTTGGAACTGGTTTAGAAGGTAGAGTTGCTTCTGATTCTAGAACAATGATTTATGCTGAAGCTGATGGAGTAATAGATTATGTTGATTCTAAAGAGATAATTGTTAAGTACAATCGTACAGAGGATGAAATTCTTGTTAGTTTCGATGATGATTGCACTGTTTATAAATTACCAAAATATTTAAAAACAAATCAATCAACTTCTTTAACGTTAATGCCAATTGTTAAAAAGGGCGAAAAAGTTAAAAAAGGTCAAGTACTTTGTGAGGGTTACGGTACTCAAAAAGGCGAGTTAGCATTAGGACGTAATTTAATGGTTGCTTTTATGCCTTGGAAAGGGTATAATTTTGAGGATGCTATCGTTATCTCTGAACGCGTTGTTAGAGAAGATATTTTTACTTCTATACATGTAGATGAATATATTCTTGAAGTTCGTGATACTAAACGTGGAGTTGAAGAGTTAACAGCTGATATTCCTAATGTTAGTGAAGAAGCTACAAAAGATTTAGATGAAAATGGTTTAATTCGTATAGGTGCTGAAATAAAACCTGGCGATATATTAATAGGTAAGATTACACCTAAAGGTGAAACAGATCCAACTCCTGAAGAAAAACTTTTAAGAGCAATATTTGGTGATAAAGCTGGTGATGTTAAAGATGCATCTCTTAAGGCTTCTCCTTCAACTTATGGCGTAGTTATAGATAAAATGTTGTTTTCTAGAATAATTAAAGACAGAAAAACGAAAGTTAAAGAAAAAACTGTTATTACTAAAATAGATGACGATAACAAAAAAGAATTAATTGAACTTCGTAATAAATTAATTGATAAATTATTTCTTCTAGTAAATGGCAAAATTTCTCATGGAGTTAGTAATAACTACAAAGAAGTTATTGTGCCAAAAGGAACAAAATTTACTCAAAAAATATTGCAAGCAATTGATTATTCAAACATTAATCCAAATAAATGGTTAGCTGATGATGAGAAGAGTTTATTAGTTAAACAATTGATTCATAATTTTATCATAAAATACAAAGATCTTGTTGCTGCATATAATAGAGTTAAGTATTCTGCTATGGTTGGAGACGAACTTCCAAGTGGTATAGTTCAACTTGCTAAAGTTTATGTTGCTCAAAAGAGAAAGCTTAGAGTTGGAGATAAAATGGCTGGACGTCATGGTAATAAAGGTATTGTTGCAAGAATTGTACGTGATGAAGATATGCCTTATTTAGCTGATGGAACGCCAGTTGATATCGTTCTTAATCCACTTGGTGTGCCTTCTCGTATGAATTTAGGTCAGATTTATGAAACTGTTTTGGGTTGGGCTGGAAAAAAATTAGGTTTGAAATTTGCTACTCCAATTTTTGATGGTGCTACTTTGGATGAAATCACTGAATATACTGATAAAGCTGGTGTTCCTCAATTTGGTAAAACTTATCTATACGATGGTGGAACTGGTGAGCGATTTGACCAAACTGCTACAGTTGGTGTGATATATATGTTGAAGCTTCATCACATGGTTGATGATAAAATGCATGCTCGTTCTATAGGACCTTATTCTTTAATTACTCAACAACCTCTTGGTGGTAAAGCACAATTTGGAGGTCAACGTTTTGGAGAAATGGAAGTTTGGGCTCTAGAAGCATTTGGAGCAGCAAATATTTTGCAAGAAATTTTAACCGTAAAATCAGATGATGTTGTTGGTCGTGCTAAAACTTATGAAGCGATTGTGAAGGGCGAAAATATGCCTCAACCTGGAATTCCAGAATCGTTTAACGTATTAGTACACGAATTAAGAGGTTTAGGTTTAGAACTTTCTTTCGATTAAAACGGTCAGGTTCATTTGTTCCTGATATTTATCAATCATCAAAAAAATAATTATGGCTTTTAAAAAAGAGAATACAATAAAAGGTAGTTTTTCACGAATCACAATTAGTTTGGCTTCACCTGAGTCAATCCTTGAAAGATCAAGTGGAGAAGTATTAAAGCCTGAAACGATAAATTATCGTACATACAAACCCGAAAGAGATGGTCTTTTTTGTGAACGTATCTTCGGTCCAGTAAAAGACTGGGAATGCCATTGCGGTAAATATAAACGCATTCGTTATAAAGGCATAGTATGTGATCGTTGCGGTGTTGAAGTTACAGAAAAGAAAGTTAGACGTGAACGCATGGGACATATTCAATTAGTTGTTCCTGTTGCACATATTTGGTTTTTCAAATCTTTACCTGGTAAAATTGGTGCCTTAATTGGTATTACAACTAAAAAATTAGACCAGATAATTTATTACGAAAAATATGTTGTTATTAACCCGGGTATTAAATTAGAGGATGGTGTAAAACAACTTGATTTTTTAACTGAGGATGAGTATTTTGATATTCTTGATACGTTACCAAAAGAAAATCAGCATTTAGATGATAGCGATCCTAATAAATTTATTGCTAAAATGGGTGCTGAGGCTTTGTTTGATTTGTTATGTAAACTAGATTTAGACGATTTGTCATTTAGCTTACGTCATAAAGCAAATACGGAATCTTCACAACAAAGAAAATCGGAATATTTAAAGAGATTACATGTAGTTGAAGCTTTTAGAGAAGCTAAAGAAAACATGGAAAACAGACCAGAATGGATGATTGTGAAAGTTGTTCCAGTTATTCCACCTGAGTTACGTCCTCTTGTGCCTTTAGATGGTGGTCGTTTTGCTACTTCCGATTTAAATGATTTGTATAGACGTGTTATTATTCGTAATAATCGTTTGAAAAGACTTATTGAAATTAAAGCTCCAGATGTAATTTTACGTAACGAAAAGCGTATGTTACAAGAAGCTGTTGATTCATTGTTTGATAACTCTAGGAAAGCTAGTGCTGTTAAAACTGAATCAAACAGAGCTTTAAAATCGTTAAGTGATAGTTTAAAAGGTAAACAAGGTCGTTTCCGTCAAAATTTATTAGGTAAACGTGTTGATTATTCAGCTCGTTCGGTAATTGTCGTTGGACCTGAATTAAAATTACACGAGTGCGGTTTGCCAAAAGAAATGGCTGCTGAGCTTTTCAAGCCATTTGTAATCAGAAAATTACTTGAGCGAGGAATAGTTAAAACCGTAAAATCTGCTAAGAAAATTGTAGACCGTCGCGATCCTGTTGTTTGGGATATACTTGAAAATATATTAAAAGGACATCCTGTTCTTTTAAATCGTGCTCCAACTCTTCACAGATTAGGTATTCAATCTTTTCAGCCTAAATTAATTGAAGGAAAAGCAATTCAACTTCACCCACTTGTTTGTACTGCGTTCAATGCCGATTTTGATGGTGACCAGATGGCTGTTCATGTTCCACTTGGTAATGCTGCAATACTTGAAGCTCAGTTGTTAATGCTTGCTTCTCATAATATTCTTAATCCAGCTAATGGGGCTCCAATCACTGTGCCTTCACAAGATATGGTTTTAGGTCTGTATTACATGACCAAAGAAAGAAAGAGTATTCCAGAGCATCCTGTTAAGGGCGAAGGTTTGAATTTTTACTCTTCTGAAGAAGTTATTATTGCTTATAATGAAAAACGTGTTGATTTAAATGCAATAATAAAAGTAAAAACGCTAGTTAAAGAAAATAACGTTCTTGTTTATAAATCTATTGAAACTGTTGTTGGTAGAGTTATTTTTAACGAAAATGTTCCTAAAGAATATGGTTATATAAATCAAGTTTTAACTAAAAAATCACTAAGAGATATTATTAGTGATATAGTAAAAACTTGTGGTATGTCCAGAACGGCTAAATTCCTTGATGATATTAAAGATTTAGGTTATAAAATGGCGTTCCAAGGTGGTTTGTCTTTTAATTTAGCTGACGTTTTGATTCCTATTGAAAAAACAGACTTGGTTAACAAAGCAAAAGCTGAAGTTGAAGAAGTTATGGTTAACTACAATATGGGATTCATTACAAACAATGAAAGATACAATCAAATTATTGATATCTGGACGCATGCAAACTCCAGATTAACTCATTCTTTGATTAAAAATATCACTTCTGATAAACAAGGATTTAATTCTATTTTCATGATGCTAGATTCTGGTGCTCGTGGATCTAAAGAACAAATTCGTCAGTTGTCTGGTATGAGAGGTTTGATGGCTAAACCACAAAAATCTGGTGCTAGTGGTGGTGAAATTATTGAAAATCCAATTCTTTCTAACTTTAAAGAAGGATTGAACGTTTTGGAATACTTTATCTCTACTCACGGTGCTCGTAAAGGTTTGGCTGATACGGCTTTGAAAACTGCTGATGCTGGTTATTTGACTCGTAGATTAGTTGATGTTTCTCAAGATGTTGTTATCAATGAAGAAGATTGCGGCACTTTAAGAGGTTTAACTGTTACTGCTCTTAAAAATAACGAAGACGTTGTAGAATCATTGTTTGATAGAATATTAGGACGCACAACTGTTCACGATGTTTATCACCCAATTACTGGAGAATTAATAGTAGCTAGTGGCGAACAGATTACTGAAGATATTGGTTTAGCAATTGCTGAATCTCCAATTGAAGCTGTTGAAATTCGTTCGGTATTAACATGTGAATCTAAAAAAGGTGTATGTGCTAAATGTTATGGTAGAAATTTAGCAACTGGTAGAATGGTTCAAAAAGGGGAGGCTGTTGGTGTTATTGCTGCACAGTCAATCGGTGAGCCAGGTACACAGTTGACTCTTAGAACATTCCACGTTGGGGGTACTGCTTCTAATACTGCTACAGCTTCTAAAATTGAAGCTAAATACGGTGGTATAATTGAAATAGATGAATTACGTTCGGTTGATATTGAAGATAAAGACAGAAGCCACGTTGTAGTTGTTGGCCGTAGTGCAGAAATGCGTATTATGGACGAAAATACTGGTATTGTTCTTACAAATCAAAATATTCCTTATGGTGCTCATTTGTTTTTCAATGCTGGAGACAAAGTTGCTAAAGGTGAATTAATTTGCGAATGGGATCCATATAATGCTGTTATAATTACAGAATCTACTGGTAAAATAGTATTTGAAAATGTAATAGAAGGGCAAACATATAAAGTAGAATCTGATGAGCAAACAGGTTATCAAGAAAAAGTTGTTGTAGAAAGTAAAGACAAGAAGATTAATCCTTTAATTAAAGTTGTTAATTCTGATGGTGAAGTTCTTAGATACTACGATTTACCAGTAGGAGCACATATTTCGGTTAATAATAATGATAAAGTTCTTTCAGGTTCTGTTATTGTTAAAATACCTAGAGCTGTTGGAAAAACTGGTGATATCACTGGTGGTCTTCCTAGAGTTACTGAGTTATTCGAAGCAAGAAACCCTTCTGATCCTGCTGTAGTTTCTGAAATAGATGGTGTAGTTAGAATGGGTAAAAAGCTGAAACGTGGTAATCGTGAGGTTTATGTAGAATCGAAAACAGGAGAAGTTAAAACATATTTAATTTCTGTTTCTAAACAAATTTTGGTTCAAGAAAACGATTTTATAAAAGCTGGTATGCCATTGTCTGACGGTGCTATTACGCCTTCTGATATTCTGCAAATTAAAGGGCCTACAAAAGTTCAGGAATACTTGGTAAATGAAATTCAAGAAGTATATCGTTTACAAGGTGTGAAAATCAACGACAAACATTTTGAGGTTATAGTACGTCAAATGATGCGTAAGGTTCAGATTCTTGATCCAGGTGATACAAAATTCCTTGAAAATGAATTAGTTAATAAGATTATTTTTGCTGAAGAAAATGATGAAATTTTCGGTAAAAAAGTTGTAACTGATTCTGGAGATTCAAATGTATTTAAAGCAGGTATGATAGTTAGTGCTAGAAAATTACGTGAAGAGAATTCAATTCTTAGACGTAAGGATTTAAAGCTAATCGAATCAAGAGATTCTATTCCTGCAACATCAATGCAAATTCTTCAAGGTATTACACGTGCTGCTCTTCAAACTAAGAGTTGGATATCAGCAGCGTCTTTCCAAGAAACTACGAAAGTACTTAACGAAGCAGCAATATCTGCAAAACGTGATTACTTAGAAGGTTTAAAAGAAAATGTAATTGTTGGACATTTAATTCCTGCTGGTGCTGGTCTACGAGATTATAACAATATTGTTGTTGGCTCGATGGATGAATATGAAAGTTTATTAGCATCAAAAAGAGAAGTTGTAAATAACTAATCAATTTATACAAAACGCTCTCAAAAAATGAGAGCGTTTTTTTTTATGAATTTTTAAAATTAATAGATATGAATGATATGAATCATGATCAAGAAAACCAAATAAATATTGAACTAAGCGAAGAAGTTGCAGAAGGAATATATTCTAATCTAGCAATTATTACGCATTCAAATTCTGAATTTATTGTTGATTTTGTTAAAATGATGCCAGGTGTGCCTAAAGCAAAGGTAAAATCTAGGATTATTCTAACACCACAACATGCAAAACGTCTTCTTCAAGCATTGAAAGATAATCTTGATAAATTTGAGTCACTACATGGGAAAATAAAATCAGACGATGGAAATACACTTCCATTGAATTTTGGAACCCCTAGTGCTCAAGCTTAAATGAAAATTTATATTCAATGTTTATTTTAAATAATCAAAATTATGAGACTCCTTTTAATTAGTAATTCAACAAATGCTGGTGAAGCTTATTTAAATTATCCTAAAAATAATATTAAAGAATTTTTTGGTACAGATGTTAAAACTATACTTTTTGTCCCTTATGCAGCAGTAACGTTTTCATTTGATGAATACGTTGTTAAAGTTCAGGAACGTATGACAGAGCTAGGTTATAAGGTTGTCGGCATTCATAGTTTTGCTGATAAAGCTAAAGCAGTAAAAGAAGCTGAAGCTATTATGGTTGGCGGAGGAAACACTTGGCAGCTATTAAGTATGATGCAAGAATTTGGATTGGTAGAAGCTATTAGAAACAAGGTTATTGAGGGAACTCCGTTTGTTGGTTGGAGTGCCGGCTCAAATGTAGCTTGTCCTACAATTAAAACGACCAACGATATGCCTATAATTCAGCCCCAATCTTTTAATGCATGTAATTTAGTCCCTTTTCAAATAAATCCTCATTATTTAGATGCTAATCCTGATGGGCATGCTGGAGAGACTAGAGAACAGCGTATAATGGAGTTTTTAGAAGCAAATAAAAACACAACTGTTTTAGGATTGAGAGAAGGTTGTATGCTTTTAATAGAGAATAAAACAATGCGATTAATCGGACCTAAAACGCTTAGATTATTTAAATATAAAGAAGAATTTATTGAACTAGCAAATACTGAAAAATTGGATTTTCTATTGTAATCAAATCTTCTAAAATATAATAAAATTAAAAATGGCAGTTTCTTTACTGCCATTTTTGTTGGGATTAATTGAATAGTCTTGGCGTTTTTAAATAGAAATCAGCTTTTTCGTTTTTGTTAAACGACATGATAAGCATTATTTCGTGCGAACCCATACTATACGCACTTATAGCTCCTGTGTCAAAGTCGTATGCATAGGCAAGTTTGATGTTTTTATTCAGGTTTAAACCAGCTAAAACATTCATCGAAACATTGTCTCTGTAAGATAATCCAATCCAAAATTTTTCAGAAATTAATAAATTTGCATTTACTTCGTACTGAGTTATAACTTTGCAACTCTTAACAAACAGAGAAGGTTGAAGTGTTAAATTGTCGTTTAGTTTAATCTTATAACTTCCAAATAAATAATAATGTCTAGGAACTGTATAGAATGTTGCATTTTTATCAGAATTAGGTAAATGTGTTGATGATAAACCAATGTTTAATTTTGGATTATCATAAACAAAACCAAAGTCTAATGCAGGTTTAAATTCGCTGTTCATACTGTATTCGCCATTTGGGTCGGTTATCAATCTATTTTCATATTTTAATTTTGTTCCGTCTAAGGTTTTGTTTAAAAAGCCCAGTCCAAAACCAGCTGATAATGTGCTAGTCTGTGTTAATTTAATTGGATAAGCATATATAAGGCGAAGATTTACAGATCGTTCGTAGCCTAAGCGGTCGTTTATTAAAGATATTCCATAGTTCCCAAATTTTTCTGTGCTATTATTAAAGTTAAGAATTTGAGTTGATGGTGCTTTTGCCAGTCCAATCCATTGCTGGCGGGCTAATAATGAAACATCAATAGTTTTTGTAATACCAGCGTAAGCGGGATTATAAGATAAACGGCTAAACATAAAATTGCTAATCATTGCATCTGTTTGTGCATTCATCACTTTTATAAAAGTAATGATGATTAAAAATGTCAGTGTTAATTTTTGTTTCATAACTTTATTCTAATTTGTGGCTTCGCTTCCGCTCAGCCACCGTTATAATTCTTGTTTAATATATATCATGCATAGCGTCAATTATTTAATAATCGGTCTTTATGCTTCTCAATTCTCTTACTTCTTCAACAACCTTTTCGCTTCGTCGGCTGTTATTCTTGTATTGCCTTTGTACGCAACAATAAAACAATCGGGATGAAATTTCACCATGCGTTTTAATAGTTTTTTTGCATCTGCAATATCTTGAAACGAACCCATAGTGTATTTGTAATATCCATCATTTTGTTTTGTGTACTCAATTTTAAAATCGGTAATTCCTTCTTGTAATTTTTTGTAAAAGTTTTTCTCTAATGGGCTTGTTGATGCACTAAATTGAACCCTGAAATCAATTACACTGTCTGGTTTTGAGGGAGAAAGAATTAATGATTCAAGATTTTTGTTTAAAACAACGGGTGTTTCATTTGCCTTGATTTCTGAATTATTACTATTGATATTGTTGTTTTTTAGTTTTATACGATCTTCAATCTTTTTATGCTCAACTTGCTGATATACAGAATTTAATTCATTGGAATTCATGATGCTAAATGTTGTTCTTCTATTCAATTGATGCTCTTCTTCTGTTTTTGCTTCAACAACCAATAACTTTGATTTTCCCCAACCTTTTGATGTAAGTCGTTCGGGTTTTATTCCTTTGTCAATTAAATAGTTTACAACAGATTGTGCTCTATTTTCTGATAGAACATTATTGTAAATATCTGTTCCTCGGTTATCGGTATGCGAATTAATTCTGATTTTCATTTCAGGATTTAGATTCAGCATAGCAATCACTTTGTTCAATGAGTATTTTGATGTGTCTCTTAAGCTCCATTTGTCGAAATCATAATAGATGTCTGGTATTGTAATTTCTTGCAAAGTAGTATCGTTTTTATTTGCATTTTGCGAAGCAATTAGGATAAGTTCAAAATCGATATTGTTACCTGTTGATTTTGAGAAATCTCTATTTTCGCTTTCTGTAGCAACCGAAAAAGATTTAGAATCAACTAAATATCCTACTTTCTTTGCTGTTACTGTATAATCAACATTTGACTTAAGCGTTAAAAATAAATATTTTCCTTCCGAATCACTTAGTGTAGAATCAATAGAACCATCTGTGCCCGTAAGTGTTACAATTGCACTTTCAATTAAATTATTGGTGTATTTCTCTACTACAGTTCCAAGTGCTCTAAGTGATAATGGTATTTTTTTAAACATGTAAATATCATCGTCGCCTTGTCCACCAGCTCTATTAGAACAAAACATGCCTGAATCTTTTGAAGCAACTAAAATTCCAAAATCATCTGAACAAGTATTGAAAGGACTTCCAATATTTAATGGAGTAGAAAAATTATTATTTGAAACGCTTGAAACAAATATATCTAAGCCCCCAAAGCCCAAATGACCATTTGAAGCGAAATACAAAAGGGAGTCGCCTGACAAATAAGGAAACATGTCGTTTTCGGTAGTATTAATGGCTGATCCTAAATTTATTGGATTACTCCAAATATTATCAGCACCTTTTTTTATCATCCAAATATCTGTATTTCCTAAACCCCCAGGCATATCCGAAGCAAAATACAAGGTGTTTCCATCAGTAGAAATAGTTGGATGACCTAAACTGTAAATTTTACTGTTACATTCTAATATTTTTGCTTCGGTCCATTTGTTTTCTTTTGCATCGAAAGAAGAATAATAAATATTGCAGTTTGGCACTTTGCCCTGATATCCGTTGCATTGCATGAAGTATGCAATATTATTTTTAGCATCGTAGCAAATAGTGCCATCGTTGAATTTTGAATTTATTCCGCCTTCAATTTTCTTAGGATCGAGCCATTTCACATCTTTTTGCGAGAATTGAGATTCATAAAAATCTGAAAAACCTTGACCAGTATATTTATACAAATTTTTCGTGTCGCCTTCATCATATCTAGCAGAAGCAAAAATTAGTTTATTTCTAAAAATGAACGGGCTGTATTCGCTATATTTTGAGTTTAATACCTGAATGTTTGATGCTTCGTATTTAGGCTGAATATTGTTTTGAGATAAAGCAAAGTCTATAGATTCAAGCTTCTTTTTGGTTTTTGAATCATTAGAATTAATTTCTAATTGTTTTGTAAAATATTCTTTTGCTAAATTATAGTTACAATTAGTAAATGCTGCATTTGCCATGTTATAAAACACTGTTGAATCTTTATATCCTTTATTAATTGCTTTAGTGTACCATTCTTGAGCTTCAAGCGGATAATTTCCAAAACGATAACTTTCTGCAATTTTAAAATAGATAGATGCAAAACTAGCTGAGTCTTCAAGTTTATTCATTGCTTCTTTATATTGAAGAATAGCCGAATAATAATCTTTCTTTTGAAATGATTTGTCTGCTTTTGCTAAATATTTTTGAGCAAATAGTTCAAAACTACTACTTGCAAATATTATAAGCAATATTGATATATAAATAATTTTTCTCATTGTTATTATTTTCTAATTAAAGTCAAACTGCCTTGATATTTCTTTGGATGGTCTTTCACATCGTTTACCACTAATATATAATAATAAGTTCCAGGAACTGCTTGTTCACCATTGTAAGTGCCATCCCAACCTTCAATGCCTTCGTAAAGAGTCTGACCCCACCTGTTAACAATAATTAAATCGTGTCCTTTCATAAACACATCGTTAATACCGTCACCATCGGGAGTGAAAGCATTTGGGATTTCTATTCTTTCAATGATTTCTATTTCTTTTGTAATAGTATCTAAGCAACCATGGTCTGTAGTAACAATTAATGTTGTTTCATAAGTGCCAAAATACTGCCATGTATAGCTTGGGTTTTGTTGGTTGGATGTGTTCCCATTGCTAAAAGTCCAGTTCCAAGCTGCAATTTGACCAGTAGAGTTGTCAATAAAAGTGATGAAATCACCAGCATATACAAAGTTGGTATCTGTAATAAAATCGGCAATTGGCAAAGGATATACAGTAAGATTAGTAGGCTGTGTATATATTTCCGAACATCCATTTTGAAAATCTACAGTTAATGCAATGTCGTAATTGCCAGAAGCATTATAAGTGTGCGATGGATTTTTATCTGTTACTAAAGCTGTTCCATCATCAAAATTCCACGACCAAGCTGAAACTGAATCTGAATAGGTTGAATCAATCACATTAAAATCAATAATTAATGGCGGACAACTGGCTGTATCGGATAAACTGAATTTCAAAGCAGGAGGAGTAAAAATATTAATAAAATCAGCTTTGTTTAATAAAAAAGAACAACCACTAACAAAAATTTCGAGGCTTACATCGTACATTCCATCGTTGGTGTAGGTATGCGATAAAGGATAAGTTGCAGGATAAATAAGTGTTTGTGAACTTCCATCGCCAAAATTCCAAGTGCAAGAGTCGATTGAAGGATAGGCAGTAGAATATTCGAAGAAAAGGAAACTGCTTGGGTTACATGCAAAAGTATCAACTGCTCCAAACTCAACAATTCCAGAGTTTACAATTAAATTTTGTGGGGAAATAACTGAAATAGAACACGTATCTCCTGGAGAAGTAGTGAAATTGTTTAACACTAAAACAGGAGTGTAATTGCCTCCAGTGATGTATTGATAAGTTACTGTGTCTTGAGTCGTTGTTATAGAACTCCCGTCGCCAAAAACCCATGTGTATGAATCGGTTTTTAATGCATTTGCGGTAAACTTAACAGTTAAGGGAGAACAACCATTTAATGGTGTAAATGAAAATGTTCCGCTTGGTCCATCTACCGAAATATAATCAGGTATTATTAGTGTATCAATACATCCATCAGAATTGCTTGCAATTAAAGAGATGGTGTATTTTCCGGGATTTGCAAAAACGTGTTGTGGGTTAGTTTGGGTTGATGTATTGCTTCCACCACTCGTTGGATCGCCGAAATTCCAAGACCAGTTTGTAACATCAGTGCTAGATTCATTGTTAAATGATATAAACAATGGTGGACAGAATGCAGATGGATTATTGGCAGTAAACAAAGGTACAGGACGTGAAATGGTAATGTTTTTTGTTATTGTACTATCACAGCCGTTGATATCTGTTGCAGTTAATGAAACTGTAAATACAGTGGTCGTATCCACTATGTATTTGTGATAAGGGTTTGTTGAAGTTGAGCTATTACCATCGCCAAAATTCCAGAGATAAGTTAAGCTTGTTCCTGTAGAAGTATTAGTAAATAAAAGCGAATCATTGTAACAAGTTATTGCATTACTTGTAAAACTTGGGTATGGAAAAGTAGGATTAATATAATTTGTTTTTATTAATGTGCTATCGCATCCCTGTGATGTGGTAACTGTTAATGTTACATTGTAATTTCCACGTGTTAGGTATGTATGCGATGGATTTGCTTGAGTTGAAGTCTGTCCATCTCCAAAATTCCAAAGCCAATTGGTTATTGTAGCAGGCGCTATTGCAGAAGATAATTGCGAATCGAAAGTTACCGTTAAAGGAACACAACCTGTTGTAACATCAGCAGTAAAACGTGGAGATGGTAATGTGTAGACCGTAATGAAATTAGTCTTAGTAACGCTATCTTTACAGTTTATTTGGTCTGTTACAACCAATTTAACAGTGTATTGACCAGGATTCACATAAATGTGAGATACTGTTGCAGCAGCAGTATTAACAATTGTACCATCGCCAAAATCCCACATTCTATTTGTTATTGGAATTGCCGAAATTGTTGTGTCTGTATATGTAACTCCATTCGTTTGACAAATTTGCGTAGTATCTTGTGAAAAGCCAGTGTCGAAATGAGATATTCTAATATAATTGATGTTTGTTAAAGAATCTTTACAACCGTTACTATTAGTTACAACTAGTTTAACAGTGTATTGACCAGGATTTAAATAATTATTTGTTGGGTTTTGAATAGTAGATGTATTGCCGTCGCCAAAATCCCAAAACCACGTTTCTGGTTCAATTGATTCATCATTAAATTGAGTTAAAAGTGGAGCCAAACAACTTGTTTGAGGTGTAGCTGAAAACATTGGTTTCGGAGGCAGAACTTGAATATAGTCTGTTTTTACAAGCGTGTCGAAGCAGCCATTGTGCCCTGCAATCAATGTAACATCAAAGTAGCCAGTATCAGCATAAATATGCGATGGATTTTGCAAATTACTTGTGCCATTATCGCCAAAATTCCATTGCCAAGTATTGGTGTATGGACTCGATGCATCTGTGAATTGTGTGGAAAGCGGATGACAGCCCGATAATGGAATGCTAGAGAAATCTATAACTGGTGGCATGCCAACATTAATATAATTAGGCTTTACAACGGTGTCCGTGCACCCTTTGCTGTCAACAATAACTAAAGTAACAGTATAGCTGCCAGTGTCCATTGGAACATGCATTGGATCAGGGAATAATCCATTGAAAGTTGTGCCATCACCAAAATCCCATCGGTAATCAACAATTGGGTTTGCAGATGTTGATGTATTAGTGAAGTTAACTTGTAATGGATGACATCCTTGAGTTGGCGTAGCTGTATAATTTGCAGTAGGTTTTAGAATTTTAATATAATTTGCTTTTACTAGAGTATCCGAACATCCATTAGCATTACTTGCAATAAGCGTTACATTGTAATTTCCTAAATTTGTGTAGGTATGTGAAGGGTTTTGACTATTAGAAGTTGTTCCATCTCCAAAATTCCATAACCAAGAAGCTGCTCCAACAGAATTGTCAGTAAAATTGACTGTAAAAGGAACAACACAATCTTCGGTATTATCTGCTGTGAAATTAACAGCAACACCAGTAGAAACATTAATATAATTATTCTTTACTAGTGTATCAATACATCCAATAGAATTTGAAGTTATTAGAGTTACGGTATAAAACCCTGAGTTATTGTATACATGTGAAGGGTTTTGAACATTAGAGGTGGTTCCATCTCCAAAAATCCATTTCCATGATGTTGCACCAATAGTAGTGTCGGTAAATTGAACTGCTAGTGGCCGACATCCATTGGTAGGTGTTGCAGTGAATTTTGAGCCGTAAGTTCCCACCTGAATTGGTATATTTAAAGTTGATGTGTCAGAACAACCGTTTGAAGACAAAACTATTAATGAAGGATTGAAATTTCCAGAAATAACATAATTGTTAGAAGGATTTAATGCGGTAGATGTATTGCCATCACCAAATTGCCATTGATATGTTAAACCTGTTCCAGTAGATGTATTTGTGAAATTAGTTAGTTGAGGTGGGGCACAAGAAGCCGTAGGTGTTGCAGTAAAAGAAGCCGAAGGAGATTGGTTTATTGTTATGTAATTGTTTTTAACTGCTTTGTTGGTGCAGCCATTAGTATCGCTTACTAATAATGAAACTTGAAAAACGCCTGGCGTATTATAAATATGTGAAGCGTTGTAAGTTATAGCACTAGAGCCATCGCCAAAATCCCATTGCTGAGAACTTATAGGGGCACTACCAATTGTTGTTTGATTTGTGAATAAGATATTAGCAGGTGTACAGCCATTTAAAATATTGGCCGAAAAATTTGCAGATGGCAAAGCGTAAATAACAATAAAGCTGTTTTTTGTAATTGTATTAGTTCCAGAGCCGTTAGTAGCGGTAAGTGTAACATTAAATATGCCCGGCGTTAGATAGGCATGAGTTGGATTTTTTTGAATAGAAGTTGCCGAACCATCCCCAAAATTCCAAAGCCATGATGTTGGTGTATTTGTCGATAAATCAGTGAATGATATAACTGTAAACCCACAACCTTTTGTGTTATTTGCCTTGAAATTAGCTACTGGAGCTTGAGCCTGAGTGGTATTGAACGCAAATAAAAAAAAAGTGATTATTGATAAAAAAACATACGATTTTTTCATTGAAACTATTATTAAGCAATATAATTAATGTCAATAACTTTTTTGTAAACTATTTTAAAAATAAAATTATACGTAAAAGCCTATTTTAATCAAAGATAGCTATATATATTATTTTATATTTAGTAGAAATTAATACTTGTTAAAATCATAATGTTTATAACCTTTTACTTTTCTTAATTGATAGAATAACAGTTGATTATTAAATCAAAAAAAGCTTATTGTATTTAATTATTGTTATAAATTTTTAAGTGTTAAAATTTTTTTTAACTAAGTTTTTTTTAAAATAATCTGTCATTTTACCACTTATGGTCTTAAAGCTACCAGTTATAAACTCAAACCTGCCAGTTATACATTTAGTAATTAATATTCTATAAAAAATATTTATTATTGCATTGTAAACTAATCTTCAAAGACATGAAAATAATAACTACGATTGGCATTTGTATTTTATCAATAAATATTTTTGCTCAAATGCCATCTTATGTTCCGCAAAATGGACTTGTAGGCTGGTGGCCATTTAATAGCAATGCAAATGATGAAAGTGGCAATGGAAATAATGGGTTTATTAATGGTGCAAGTCTAACAACAGATAGAAATGGATTGTCGAATAAAGCATTTGTGTTTAATGGTTTAAATAATTGGATAGAGTTTGGCAATATTTTGGATATTTCCACACAAAATGCCATTACAATTTCAGCGTGGTTTAAGCCATCAATTATTTTTGATTATTTAAATACTTATACTGGATTGGATTTTGGAAAAAAGACGTTAGGAAATCTTACTTTAAGAGTGAATGAAGCAAGCAAATTCCAGTGCTTATATACCGAGCCGTCGCCCCCTGGAGTGCATCGTGAATATGCGGTTTCAGATGTAACATACAATGTCGACCAATGGTATCATTTAGTTGCCATTTATAAAAATGGAGAAGTTCGACTTTTTGTGAATAGCGAAGAACAATTTAACACCACTTCAGCAGGCGGAATGCTAAATTCAATTCCTTCAAATGCCATTTTCTATGTTGGAAAATCATTTGGAGACGGCAATGTTGAGCATTTTTACAATGGATCACTAGACGATATTGGAATATGGAATAGAGAATTAAATAAAAGAGAAATCGATTTGCTTTTCAATTCATTATCTGAAGATGTATTCCAATACAATAAAATGCAGAGTCAAATCAATATATATCCAAATCCAGCTAAAGAATCAATTACTGTTGTCAGTTACAAATCTGCGGATTTTCAATTTGTAGAGATCTATAATATTAATGGTTTGTTAGTAAAAACAGTGTTGCTAAACAATAATGAATCTAATATCACAATAAATATTTCAGAATTCGAGTCAGGGTTGTATATTATTAAAATTAAAGATTCAAATGAAATTACATGTGTAAAACTGGTTAAATTAAATTAGAGTTTACTGAGTCGGTGCTAATAGATTCTATTACAATATATTTGGCTTTATTTTGATTGTTCTATATCGGATGTATCAGAATATAACTGATCCCTAATAAAATCATGAGTTAGTTATTCAAACTAAATACTAGTGATTATTTTTATACCAAATGTGTTTTTTAAAACATAAATACTAAAATATAATTTATATATTTGTCTTGACAAAAATTTATGTGCCAGAGTTTATGTTAAGAGCAATTCTAGTCGATGATGAAAGGGACGCTATTGAATCATTGAATTCGTTATTAATGTGTTATTGCGAGAATGTGGAAGTTGTTTCAACAGCGTCTTCTGTGTTAGAAGGAATAAAATCGGTATTGCAATATAAGCCAGATTTAGTTTTTTTAGATATAGATTTACATAATGGAACAGGATTCGATATTCTTGAAAGTATTCCAGATAGAAAATTCCAGATTATATTTGTTACTGCTTATAACGAACATGCAATAAAAGCATTTAGAGCAAATGCTATTGATTATTTGCTTAAACCCGTAGATATAGATGAATTGATTAAAGCAGTAGATAGAGCTGATGAAATTTGCACAAATATTCGAATTTCAGAAAATAAAATAGACGGTTTGTTAAGTTTTATTCGACCTTTACATGCTAAAATTGCTATAAAATCTAATGAAACAATTGAGTTTATTGACCCAGCTGAAATCATTAAAATTGAAGCAGATGGAAGCTACTGCACGATTTTTTTAATAGAAAACAAGAAAATTATTGTTTCAAAAAACATGAAAGAAATTTTCGATATTTTAAATAAAAAAATATTTTTCAGAACCCATCACTCACAAATTATTAATACACAGCATGTCTCCAAATATTGTTTTAAAGATGGTGGGCATATTGAAATGATTGATGGAAGTATTGCTATGCTTTCACGAAGGAAAAAAGATGAGTTTCTTGAAATGATGAATCAGTAGCCGATAAATATATACAAAAGATGTTTAATAATAGCCAAAATTTATCAAAAAATAGCTCAAAAATTTTGGTTTTTTTTTCTTTTTTTTTGTTGTTAGTTTCAGTAATTAGCGCACAAAATCCATTAACACAGCATTTCGGAACTAACGAAGGGTTGCCTTCTCCAGAGGTTTACCATGCATTTCAAGATTCAAAAGGTTATATTTGGTTTTCAACTAATTATGGTGTTTCGCGGTTTGACGGATACAAATTTCTAAATTTTGATAATAATAATGGCTTGCCTGATAACACTATTTTTGAATCTTATGAAGATTTCAAAGGTAGAATTTGGTTTATATCATATTCAGGGAAATTATCCTATTTTGAAAATAATAAAATTAAGCTGTATAAATATAATGAAATACTTGTAAAACAGATAAATAATAAGTTGTATGCAAATAATAGTTTTAAAGTAGATACAAATGATAATTTGTCAATCAACTATTCTTATAAGGGGAAATATTCAATAACTAATAAGGGCAAAATTACACATGATACAGCTGTTTTTGGTAAATATACTGGGACATGCGTAATTACTTCTAGGAAAGAACCTTTGGTCTTTACTTACCTTGGCGAGAAGATGTATTATTTTACCATTATTAATGAAAAATCATGTTTTAAAGTTGCTTTTTTAAATCCCGAAAGTCCTTTTAATCCTGCGATCTTTTCAATAAAAACAAAAGAAAAT
Organism: Bacteroidota bacterium; assembly: GCA_037139195.1. Taxonomy (GTDB): domain Bacteria; phylum Bacteroidota; class Bacteroidia; order Bacteroidales; family JAHJDW01; genus JBAXGW01. The sequence continues at coordinate 9,881 of JBAXGW010000021.1, read as the reverse complement.
AATATTCTTATTTCTGAAAATAAAACAATGTATTTAATTAATGACTCAGTTTTGCTTTTTAAGATGGTAATGCCTGATATTATTAAAACATTATATGTTGATAAAAATCACGACTTATGGGTTGGAATAAAAGATGATGGTGTTTACAGATTCCCAAATTGTGATATAAGAAAAGCACCAGATTTGCATTTGTTTTCGAAAGAATCCGTTTTAAACATTCTCAATGATAATGAGCGAGGATTTTGGTTTACAACATATGAGAATGGGGTGTATTATGTGCCAAATATAAATTTAATAAATTATACTTTTGATGACAAAAGAATCACAAGTATGATTTCTTACAAGAAAAAACCACTATTATGCTTTAATAATAGAGAAGTTTTAATTTTTTACAATAGAAAAGTCGACAATTTAAATTTTAAAACAACCAGCGACGAATCAATTAATTGCTTAAATTATGACATTGAAAGAGATGTGCTTTGGTTTGGCTTGAAACATAATATCAGATATATTAAAAACAAAAAAGAATATACTAATCATTTTGAAAAATGGGATTTGGATGTTTATTATTTTGAAAAATCAAAAACTAGAACTTGGGTCGCAACAAGGGTAGGTTTAGCTTATATAAAAGACAATAATTTGCAATTGCCGCCTAAAAAGGAAAATACATTTAAAATATTTAGTATAAAAGAACAAAAAAACAAATTGCTTCTGCTTGCAACAATGACTGGATTATGGACCTGGGAAAATAATAAGTATATTTATAAGGGAGATAAAAATCCATTATTTAAAAATCGAATAAATTGTATAGAACACTATAAAGATTTTTTTGTTATTGGCACAAAAGGGAGCGGGCTCTATTTTTACAAAAACGATACTGCTTTTTCTGTAAATACAAAAAACGGATTAATAGGAGGGAATGTTAAATGTATTACGGTTGATGCGAAAAACCAGTTGTGGGTTGGTACTAATAAAGGAATAAGCAAAATTAGTCAATCGAAAGATATTACTAATCCTATTAAAATTGAAAGCTTTAATATGAATTCAGGCTTAATTTCTAATGATATTAACAATATTGTTATATGCAACGATTCGGTTTATGTTTCATCTTTTAGTGGTCTAAGTGTTTTTAGTATGAAGCATTTTGTTATTAATTCAGTTTCACCTCCTGTTTATATAACCAAGTTCTCCGTTTTTAATGACACTGTTACTCTTGCTGGCAAATTAAATCTTAGTTATGATCAAAATACCATAAGTGTTGAATATGCTGGTATTTCATTCAAAAGCAACAAAAATTTAGTTTACAAATACCGTCTTAGTGGAACTGCAAATAGTTGGCAATATACTAGCAATACTCAAATTCAATTCAACTTATTGCCCCCAGGTTCTTATTCATTTGAGGTATTAGCAAGAAATGAGGATGGAGTTTACAGCCAGAAACCAGCAATCATTTCATTTGTAATTCAACCACCTTTCTGGAGAACTATTTGGTTTATTTTTTTAACAATCTCAACTGTTTTATTTATTGCATGGTACGGTTTCTCATTAAGAATTAAAGCTTTAAAGACAAGGGAGAAATTAAAACAAGATATATTAAAAAACCGTCAGAAAGCTCTTCAAAGTCAAATGAATCCTCATTTTATTTTCAACTCTTTAAACTCAATACAAAATTTTATTTTAAAAAACGACAAAGAAGGCTCTACTCGATTTCTTGGCAAATTTTCTCGTTTGATGCGTGTTACACTTCAAAACTCTGAACATCAGTCAATTATTCTTCGCGACGAGATAGATGCACTTCAATTATATTTAGATTTGGAGGTTTTAAGATTGAAAGATTTACTAAAATATCAGATTTCAATTGACCAAGCTATCAATGCTGCTCATTATTTAATTCCACCTTTAATTTTGCAACCTTTTCTTGAAAATTCTATTTGGCATGGCTTGAAAAATAAAGATGCCGCAGGATTTATAAAAATTAATATTTCTAAAGCTGAAAATCATCTATTAATAATGATTGAAGATAATGGAATTGGACGAAAAAAAGCAAATGAAATTCGAAAAAAAACAAATCCGAACTATGTTTCATTCGGGTCTAATATTACAGAAAAACGATTGCAACTGCTTAACTCTTTAGAACATATAAATAGCAGTGTTAATTATACCGATTTGTACGACGAAAATAATATTGCTATAGGCACAAGGGTTGAGATTTCGATACCAGTTGTGATGGCTCCAAAAAACAATTAAATGAAAAGGGGGATTTAATATTTTATTTCGATTAAATAATCTAAACATAATTAATTGCTTCTTTTTATGGGTGTATTTGATGAAAATATGGTTTTATAAAAACTAGTGGGACATGAAAATATTCTTGTATTTATTCGTAATTATTGTAATTTGCTCAATAATGTCTTGCAAATTATCCAAAGGTTATTTGTCAGAAAATAGCTTGATAAAAAAGAGTTCGCAGATAGAAAAGCAAGAATATTCAAAATATACTGGAATAATTACTGTAGATACAATTGAGAGTATGACTTTTATTCAATTTGATAATAGTAGGGTTTATCTTTATATACCAAAAACAAAATACAAGAATATTTTTGCGACTGGTTTAGTCTCTTCTCAAATGATTTATTGCAAAATAAGTTCAAATTGTGAGCAATTTAAAAGTGAAGAAGATGGAGATACAACTATATGGGGATGGGATGGTCCTTTTATATTTATTCCTATGTTTGATGAATTAGCTGGCACGTCAACAAAAAGAATCTATAAATTCATGGTTCCTCGTTATAGTGGTGGATATTTTTTCATTCTTGAATTGACAAACTTAAAAGCGACAAAAAAAACTAGTTACGAGGATTTTATTTATGGAGCAAAAGTATCATATTTTGAAATTTCAGAGATATTTATCTAAATATCGAATAGAAATCTATTCCAAAATCACCACAAACCCACCGCCTTCACACATGCTAATTTTCAACTCTTTATTCAAATTTGCAGTTTCTTCACTTATTAAATAAGCCGTTGGGTTTTTCTCAAAATGAGCATCGCTGGCATCTTTGCAAATTGAAGTTTTGTAAGTTTTGTCTTTGTTTAGAAAGTCTAATTTTATTGTAATATCACGAGCTTGTTCGTTGTTAATTCCACCAATAAACCATTTGTCGCCTTTTCTGCGAGCAATAATTAGATATTCTCCAATTTTTGCATCTAAAACTTTGGTTTCGTCCCATGTAGTAGGAATTTGTTTTACGAAATTAAATGCTGGATGATTCTCGTAGTTTTCTGGTAAGTCGGAAGCCATTTGCAATGGACTGTAAAGAGCTATCATTAATGCAATTTGATTGCAAAGTGTACTATGAACTTTAGAGTTTCCCTTGTCTAAATCATTCCATTTTATGCGTTTATCAGCGTGTTTTTGTTCCAAAATATCAAATATTCCGGGTGTGTAGTCCATTGGTCCTGCCATTCCTCTGGTAAAAGGTAAGGTACACGTATGACTCGGTGGATTGCCTTCGCTCCAAGCATTCCATTCCATGCCTCTAACCGCTTCAAAAGTCATAAGGTTTGGATACGTTCGGCTCCAACCCGAAGGAATGATAGGCTCATGAGCATCAACCATGAGTTGGTATTTTGCTGCTGTTCGCATAACAAGGTTGTAATGTCGAGCCATGTATTGCCCATGATGCAGTTCAGTTGGTGGGTTTACTGGTCCGGCATATCCGGTTTTAACATAGTTTATTCCTAAGCTTTTATAGAATGCAAAGGCTGAATCCAGATTTTTTTCGTAAGAAATAATATCACCGCCTGTTTCGTGATGTCCTATAATTTCAATTCCTTTGCTTTTAGCATATTTGACTACTTCTTTAATGTCGAAATCAGGGTAGGGTGTAACATAATCAAAAGCATCTTTTGCGCCCCAATTTTCCCAACCTGTATTCCAGCCTTCAATCAAAACGCCTTCTATTCCATTTGCTGCTGCAAAGTCGATGTAGCGTTTTGTGTTTTCTGTAGTTGCCCCATGTCTGCCGCCTTTCATGCCCCAGGTTGATAAGCCGAGATGCATTTCCCACCAAATACCAATATATTTTATGGGTTTAATCCAAGAATAGTCTGTAATAACGGATGCTTCGTTGAGGTTGAGTAGGAGCGAGGACTCAATTAAACCGCCTGCATTGGGCGAAACTACAACTACACGCCAAGGAGTTTTAAAAGGCGCTGAGGTTTTAACGGCTATTCCGTCTGCCCAAGGCACTAAATTTACTTTAAATAAAAGCGAATCTTTTGAGTCTTGTTTTAATGTCATGCTCGAATAATCGTCAATACTAGCTTCGTGTATGCAAATATTTGTGCCTTTTCGCGTTTGCATAGTAAAAGGTGCCGCAACATGCGATGCTTCTTTTAGTGATGTTTGATGGTAAAGTTTTTCTAATGTGTTATAATCTGCCCAAATCCACCAAGATTTGTTATTCTCAGCAAAAGAAAATCGACTTTCTTCGCTAATAATTTCTATGTTGGATTCATTTCCCAAAAAGTGGTAACGAAAGGCAAAGCCATCGTCAAAAACTCTAAAAACTACGTCAATCAAGCGGTTTTTGTTTTTGTCTTTTAGATGAAGCTTAAGTTCATTATAGTTATTTCTTATTTCGCTAAACTGTCCCCAAACAGGTTTCCACGTTTCGTCAAATGACTTGTTTTCGGAATTAATTAATTCGAATTTGCATAAACTATCGTTTCCCTTCATTACAAAGCCAAGAGAAGATGGATTCAATAATTTTTCTTCGCCTAATTTTGCTTCGTAAAACAAACGACTATTTTTTGTTATAACTGAAATTACTAGTTTCCCAGAAGGAGAGCTTATGTCAATTATGTTTGTATTTGCTATTAAAAGTGTATTTGCAAAACAAAGCAAAAATAAAGCAAGGGTTTTGAAAGTTTTCATAGTATTGAATTTTTCAATGGCAAAATTAAGTATTTATTTAGAAAAATTTCAATTAAATTGAATGCTAAAAGGATTTAGATGAATTGACTCAAATTCAAAAAATAGTTGTTGGAATTGCAAAGATTGTTCCTAACTTTGTGTAAATGAAAAAAATAATTTATATGAAACTAAAATATTTAATACTATTAGCATTTGTTTTTGTTTTTACTTCAAATAATGCACAAACTGTTGCAACTGATTTTACTTTAACTAATTGCGATGGTAATACATCTAATTTGTATAACATTATTGATAATGGAAATGTGGTTGTTTTAATATATGAACATCAATGCAGTTCATGCTTGCAAGGAGCTACTAATGTTAAAAATGTGATAGCTAACAATTATGCTGATAGCACGAATTTGAAAGTTTTGTATTTGGATAATGGTGGATATAATTGCACATCGGTTCAGAATTGGGTATTGTCGCATAATTTAATACCAGGCGAATTATTTGCCTATTCAAATGATTTAAATTCGCCGTATGGAACAGGAATGCCTGTTATTGTTGTTACATCTGGAGTTAATCACACCGTATTTCTTGCTGCAAATGGTTACTCGGATACAGCAACAATTCATAATGCAATAAAAGAAGCTTATTTGGAAGTTTCATCAGGAATAAATAATATAAATAAAAATAAATTTCAGATTTCTATAAATTCCAATATTATTTCAATTGCGGGCTTAGATGTTAATGCAATAAACAAAATTGAAATTATTGATGTTTCAGGGAAGCTAATATACAGTAAAGAAGAAAATAAAAGCACCGTTTTTATTGAGCTTCTATTAGAAAAAGGCTTGTATTTTTTACGTGTAAACGAGAAATTATCAGAGAAGTTTATAATTAAATAATTAGGAGACGATTGATAGACAGCAGGAGTTACAATACTGTTTTCTTAACTTATTTCAATTCCACATTGGTACGATTGATAGAATTCTTTTCCTTTTTAGGATAGTCGAAGTTTAGCAATTTCAATTCCACATTGGTACGATTGATAGTTTTGCAGCTTCAAATTATTTAATAGCAAATTCATTATTTCAATTCCACATTGGTACGATTGATAGTTCAATAATCCTATTATCTGATTTTATCGGAACGGTATTTCAATTCCACATTGGTACGATTGATAGACCCATTTTGAATGATTGAGCCATTTTATTTAATAAATTTCAATTCCACATTGGTACGATTGATAGTATTTCTTCAGGAGCATTCCCAACCGATTTTACTATATTTCAATTCCACATTGGTACGATTGATAGTTATGCTGTAAGTACTAATGCTGACGCGGTTGTTTTATTTCAATTCCACATTGGTACGATTGATAGAAGAAATACAAACCTGTTTTTGTCGCCTTTTTCGATATTTCAATTCCACATTGGTACGATTGATAGATTGCGATTTTTTTCCGTTAGTGTAACCAAAATAAAATTTCAATTCCACATTGGTACGATTGATAGAGAAATCGGCAAAGGTTCTTTTGATGTTAAAAGCAATTTCAATTCCACATTGGTACGATTGATAGCTTTTTCGTTTGCATTTATGGGCATGTTCTTGCGTATTTCAATTCCACATTGGTACGATTGATAGATACTAAATGATAGGTGCAAAGCCTTTAATATTCAACATTTCAATTCCACATTGGTACGATTGATAGTGTAAGCCCTCGTAATTTTATGAGTAAGCCTACAAGAATTTCAATTCCACATTGGTACGATTGATAGTGAGCATAGGAGCGATTACTGCAAGCGATTATGATAATTTCAATTCCACATTGGTACGATTGATAGTGTTTGATTTGGGATGATATCGCAACTCCTTGAGCGATTTCAATTCCACATTGGTACGATTGATAGCAATAAAGATTGAAATGTTTTGCTTGCTAATCGTTGATTTCAATTCCACATTGGTACGATTGATAGCGGTTCTCATCCGATTTGTTCGGCATTGCCTTTACTATTTCAATTCCACATTGGTACGATTGATAGAGGAAAAGGGCGTGTAGCTGCAGCAATTATACGTTAATTTCAATTCCACATTGGTACGATTGATAGTTTGTTGACTACTTAAAGCAAGTAGTCGAATATGACTATTTCAATTCCACATTGGTACGATTGATAGGAACTAAACGCATTTTTTGCCAAATATCCTGAAATATTTCAATTCCACATTGGTACGATTGATAGACTTTTACATAGTCGTTTCTTAATAATTTTTTAAAATTTCAATTCCACATTGGTACGATTGATAGTGAATTTTGGCAACGAATGAATACTAATTTGCCCCATTTCAATTCCACATTGGTACGATTGATAGTTTATCCTCTGTTTGATAATATTTATATAAAAAATAATTTCAATTCCACATTGGTACGATTGATAGTTTAAACACCAGCCCATAACATTGTATAACTGCAAGATTTCAATTCCACATTGGTACGATTGATAGATGCTTTAATAGATGGCGTAGTATATGAATATACTATTTCAATTCCACATTGGTACGATTGATAGGATATATGATTGAATCGTTTTTGTTTTCGCTCACAAATTTCAATTCCACATTGGTACGATTGATAGACTCTAAAAGGAGAAGTACGCAAGATAGTTAAATCTATTTCAATTCCACATTGGTACGATTGATAGACCGCTAGACTTAACAGCCTTTTTAACTTCTTTTACATTTCAATTCCACATTGGTACGATTGATAGCTTTTTTTACTCTTTTTTGTTTTTCTGCACTTAATCATTTCAATTCCACATTGGTACGATTGATAGCCATAAGGACGATTAACATAATGTTTGCAGTTTTTAATTTCAATTCCACATTGGTACGATTGATAGATTAATTATTGTCTCGAAAACGATACTGAATTCAAATATTTCAATTCCACATTGGTACGATTGATAGTTAACTTCTCAAGACATCATTGAGTTTAACTTGTATATTTCAATTCCACATTGGTACGATTGATAGTTTCTTAAAATTTCAAATGTGCCTTTGTCTGTTATATTTCAATTCCACATTGGTACGATTGATAGCAACAATTACAAAGGTTTTCAGGGTACTGTTTCTATTTCAATTCCACATTGGTACGATTGATAGACCCAAATTGGCTTGATACGCAGCATGTTCTTTTATTTCAATTCCACATTGGTACGATTGATAGACGTAATTCTTGCAGATAAGACAGGCAGAAGCATTCCTAATTTCAATTCCACATTGGTACGATTGATAGGAACAGCAGGACAAGGTGTTTATGTTGCAGCTAGATTTCAATTCCACATTGGTACGATTGATAGTTTCTAGTTCGTCATAATCAAAATCATCAAGCATATTTCAATTCCACATTGGTACGATTGATAGCTACAACAGATAGTGCGAGCCACGACCCGGCTCCAATTTCAATTCCACATTGGTACGATTGATAGCAATTGCAATAATAGGTTTAGCAGGCGGTATAATATTTCAATTCCACATTGGTACGATTGATAGCATCACGCCGAATTGTTTCTATCTATTGTTAGATATTTCAATTCCACATTGGTACGATTGATAGTTTGCTTTCCTTCCACATAACAGCCTCTAGGGCTAAATAATTTCAATTCCACATTGGTACGATTGATAGCCATTTCTTTCAACTAAAAATGAAACATACATTTGTATTTCAATTCCACATTGGTACGATTGATAGCCTTTTCGCCCCTGCGTTCCTGTCTTGCTTCCTCTATTTCAATTCCACATTGGTACGATTGATAGTCTGTTGCCATTAGGACATTATACAGTTGATGTTTAATTTCAATTCCACATTGGTACGATTGATAGAAAATAAATAAAAGTTTCATAATGTTGTTGTTTTATAATTTCAATTCCACATTGGTACGATTGATAGCGGCTGTATAATACTTATAATGCACATGAGGATAAAATTTCAATTCCACATTGGTACGATTGATAGTATAAATAGTATCTTTTTCATTTTAATAATTTTCAAATTTCAATTCCACATTGGTACGATTGATAGTAGCACTAGATAAACCGCCTTCAGCTTTTTTTATGTAATTTCAATTCCACATTGGTACGATTGATAGCAAATAAAAACAGAGGTATGCGATATATTATTACATTTCAATTCCACATTGGTACGATTGATAGAGTTTGCCTAACTGCTTCAATAGCTCCTATTAATATATTTCAATTCCACATTGGTACGATTGATAGACTTACACTTGAAATTAATCAATTTAAAGCCCAATTATTTCAATTCCACATTGGTACGATTGATAGAACAAACGAAGAAATGTTTTGCCGATTGTGTGCTAAAATTTCAATTCCACATTGGTACGATTGATAGTATTTTGGATTTTGCTGCAATCTGCTTTAAAAATATTTCAATTCCACATTGGTACGATTGATAGAACCAACTTTTTTACTATGCCCGATTGGATTTGGCTATTTCAATTCCACATTGGTACGATTGATAGATTGTTGCCAAACCAATACCGCCCTTTTTTAATAGATTTCAATTCCACATTGGTACGATTGATAGAAATACAGCAGCCGTAGCACTAGGAAGCGTTAACAATTTCAATTCCACATTGGTACGATTGATAGTGTTTTATAAGCATCGTAAATTGCTAATATGCTAGCATTTCAATTCCACATTGGTACGATTGATAGATTTTGCGAATGGCAATATGCGTTTCGTAGTTCAATTTCAATTCCACATTGGTACGATTGATAGGAATCAAAAGCAATTGCGGAAACAGCAGATTCAGTAATTTCAATTCCACATTGGTACGATTGATAGTTATCGACATTGGTGTTAAATTTTCTGTTAGTATCAATATTTCAATTCCACATTGGTACGATTGATAGAAATACAGCAGCCGTAGCACTAGGA
>JBAXGW010000020.1:0-62283 GCA_037139195.1 Bacteroidota bacterium | reverse complement strand
CCATCCCCTAAAGATAGGCATTTTTTAAGATGAGCTAAGGGGATACCCAGTTTAGTTTTTTCTTGTAGTGAGGGGCTGACAGAAAATCCTCCATAACCACCTTGCCAAGCAAAATTTGCATAATGAACATCTTTTGTTTTAATCCACCTACTGCTATGTTTCTTTATTTCTTCGACCAATTTTGCTAAAGAAATATTTTTCGACATAACACATAAAATATGCACATGATTTTCTATTCCATTTATCAAAATTGGAATTGATTCAGTATCTTTTATAATACTGCCCATGTATGCATATAAATCATTTTTATCATTATTACGGATTGTGTTTTCGTTGTATTTTGTGTGAAATACAATGTGTACGAATAATTTTGACAAAGATTGTGACATTTTATTTGTTTTAAGTCGTCTAATTGAAATGATAAATGTTTTATTGATTACATTAATCCTGAAAGTTGTTTTCTTTTTATGTTTATAGTTTTTATTAGTACATCGTTTATGAAAATATTTGCAGTTACATCTTGGTTTTGAACTGCAAACCATCCAATAGAACTCAAGAAAGATAATCGTTTTGAATAACCTTGTAGTAGTTTTTCATCAGGGCTAGCAAGATATTTATGTGTTTCTCCAATTTGTTCTTTTTTAGAATTGTCTATGAAAATTACTTGAACTTTTACATATTCTTGAATATCCATATTTGAAATATTTTTTAATTTAATTAAAACACAAGGGATAAACATTCCTTCATATTGAAATCCAGTTTGGAGCTCTTCAATAGAAATTTTTTCATTAAAAACTAAACCCTTAGAATTTGCTTTTTCGGCTAATTGTTTCTGATTAATGGGTTCGAGAATTTTTTTTAAACTATCATTCTCTGCTAAAAGTTTTTTATATTTAACTTCTATATCTGAATGTGTGCATGAGAATATAATTATAAAAAAAAGTAGTGAGATTGATTTGATAAATTTTTTCATATTAATTGTTTTATTGTTTTTTTTAATTTTATTGTTTTTCCTAGAAAGAAAAGTAGTTTGTCAATATGATATGTATAATCAGGGTCATTCATTAATTCTGGACACAAGCTATTAATCCAATTTATATATTCTTTTATAGTTTCTTTATTGCGTTTGTCTAAAGTGTCAAGTTTTCTGAAGTTTTCGATTTCAATTTCATTATTATTTGATTTAATAGAATTATATACGGCAAAAGCCCTAATTACATGTTGGTCAATTATTGGTTGTGATTTTGTTCTAGTTAAATATCTTCCAAATTGATAAAAAACTATTGCTTCATCAGGTAATTCATTATTATTATGAATTTCATAAATCCCTTTAATAATATGCTTTATTTTATGTAAATCTCCATTTTTCCATGCTAGAGCATAGAGAAGTCTAGTTAAAGGATCATCGATTTTTGATTGAACATCTAATTTAAGTTTGAAATCAAGACAATTTATTAAATTGTCGGCAATAAGCTTGTCGATATCCTCTTTTGCTATTCTAAAATCTATTTTTGGATAACTTTCTGTATCAATTCTTTTTAATAAATGTTCTTCTTCAATTTTGATAATGTCTTCAATTGATTTTGCAATATTAATTCTGTTGAATATATTGTTTATCAGTTCTACAACTCGTCTATTGTCCATTTTTCTAATTGGTAGTATTTATAAAACAAAAGCCATCAGTTTAAAGGATGGCTTTTGTGAAAAAATCGGGAAATATGTTTACACTAAATCATGTATAACCAATCCGCTTCTTAGTTTTGGTTCGAACCAAGTAGTTTTTGGAGGCATAATGTTTCCGCTATCAGCAATATCTAAAAGTTGTTTCATTGATACTGCATAAAGAGCAAATGCAACTTTCATTTCACCAGAGTCAACGCGTTTTTTCAATTCGCCTAATCCTCTGATACCGCCAACAAAATCAATGCGTTTTGAAGTTCTTAAATCTTCAATACCTAGAATTTTGTCTAAAGTATAAGTAGATAAAACTGTAACGTCAAGAACTTCAATAGGATCATTGTCGTTATAAGTATGAGCTTTAGCATTTAATTTATACCAAGCTCCTTCAAAATACATGCTGAATTCGTGAAGTTTAGTTGGCTTGTAAATATCAGCACCCATTTTCTCAACTACGAAAACTTCGTTTAATTTGTTTAAGAACTCTTCGTTCGATAAGCCATTAAGGTCTTTCACAACGCGGTTATAATCAATAATATGAAGTTGATTGTCTGGGAAATGAACAGCCATGAAGAAATTGTATTCTTCGTTTCCTGTATGATTAGGGTTTTGACCTTCCTTTTCAATACCGATACGAGCAGCAGCAGCAGTTCTGTGGTGTCCGTCAGCTACATAAGTGTAAGGAACCTTTGTTGCAAATAATTCTTCAATGCGTTTGTTTGTGTTTGCATCGTTGATTGTCCAGAAGTGGTGACCAAATCCGTCTTCAGCAACGAAATCATAATCAGCAGCTTGGTTTTTAACAATATTGCTTACTATTTCGTCAATTTCAGGAACAGCTCTGTATGAAAAGAAAACAGGTTCAATATTCGCGTTTGTGTAGCGAGTAAGAATCATACGGTCGTCTTCTTTATCAGGACGAGTTAGTTCGTGTTTTTTGATAATTCCATTATGATAATCAGCACAAGCAGCAGCTCCAACAATACCATATTGTGTTCTGCCATCCATAGTTTGTGCATAGATATAATATTTTGCAACGTCTTCTTTAACTAACCAACATTTATCTTGTAGTTTTTTGAAGTTTTCTACTGCTTTGTTATATACTTCTTCTGTATGAGAATCAGTTCCAACAGGGAAGTCAATCTCTGCTCTAGTAACATGAAGTAAAGAACATTCTTTTCCTTCAGCCATTTGAAGAGCTTCTGCAGTGTTCATAACATCATAAGGAAGACAAGCTAAGTCTTTTGCTATTTCTTTTGGAGGACGTAAGCCCTTGAAAGGTTTTATTATTGCCATTTTTGTTGAGTTTATAAAGTTTGTAAAGTTCTTAAAGTTATAAAGTTCTTAAAGTTATAAAGTCCATAAAGTTTGTAAAGTTATAAAGTATATTTTTGATTTTAAACTTTATAAACATTGCAAACTGAAAGTTTGACTTTATAAACTTTCTACTTATTTACTTGGAATGTTTTATCTCCGTTTTTCAAGAAGTTAACAATCTGAGTTGCTGCAGCTAATCCAGCGTTGATATTAGCTTCTGATGTTTCAGCGCCTTGTTTTTTAGGAGTTGAATAATATCTTAAGTCAAATTTATCAGCTATTTCAGCATGACAATCAGGAGCAATGTCACTGATATATTTGAAATCAGGACGTTCTGCTAACATCATTTTCAATCCTTCTTCGTCAATAACTTCTTTTCTAGCTGTGTTAACAAGAGTTGCGCCTTTTGGCATTAAGTTTAACAAATTGAAGTTGATAGATTTTTTAGTTTTATCGTTTGCAGGAATATGTAATGAAAGATATTCGCTTTTGCTATATAAATCTTCAATTGTAGAAACAACAGCAACGCCTTCAGCTTCAATTGCTTCTTTGCTTACGAATGGGTCGAATGCAATTACATTCATTCCAAATCCTTTTGCTATTTTAGCAACTGATTTGCCAACATAACCGTAAGCGTGAATTCCTAAAGTTTTTCCTTTTAATTCAGTTCCTGAACCACCTTTGTAATTAGCGCGAGCCATAAATACCATCATGCCAATAGCTAATTCAGCAACAGCATTTGAGTTTTGTCCTGGTGTGTTCATTGCTACAACACCTTTTTCAGTACAAGCAGCTAAATCTAAATTATCGTAACCAGCACCAGCTCTAACAACTATTTTAAGATTTTTTCCTGCTTCAATAACTTGACGAGTTGCTTTGTCACTTCTAACAATAAGTGCGTCAACATCTGCAACAGCATTTACTAAGTCGTTTGCGTCTGTGTATTTTTCTAAAAGTACTAATTCAAAACCAGCACCTTCAACAACTTTACGAATACCATCAACTGCAACTTTTGCAAATGGTTTTTCGGTTGCTACTAATATTTTTGCCATATTCTTTATGTTTTTATATTAAAGTAGCACTTCGAGAGAAATGCTACTTTTGATTATATTTATTTATTTAATGATTGAATAAAAAGTGCCAAATACAAGGCTTTCGAAGTTTTGAAAATCAAGGAGTTTATATTTAATAAATGACTGTTTTCAAAACGAGAATAACGCATTAGTTGGTGCTTTTTATTAGGCACTATGTGTTTAATTTTTCAAATTCTTGCATACAATTAACCAGCGCCTGAACACTTTCTTTTGGAAGAGCATTGTAAGTAGAAGCTCTGAAACCACCAACCGAACGGTGACCTTTAATTCCAACCATACCGCGTTCTTTTGCGAAGTTCATGAAGTTGTCTTCTAAGTGTTTGTATTTTTCAGTCATAACGAAACAGATATTCATTAATGAACGTGAATCTTTTTCTGCAGTTCCTTCAAATAATGGGTTTCTATCTATTTCATTATAAAGAATAGCAGCTTTTTCTTGGTTTATTTTTTGCATTGCAGTTAATCCACCAATTGATTTTAACCATTTCAAAGTTTCTTTCAACGTGAATATTGCAAAACAAGGAGGAGTATTGAACATAGAACCTTCTTTGATATGTGTTCTATAATCTAACATTGTTGGGATTTGACGCTCAACTTTACCTAATATATCTTCGCGAACTATAACAAAAGTAACGCCAGCAGGACCAACATTCTTTTGTGCTCCACCATAAATCATAGCATATTTAGATACATCAACTGGACGGCTCATAAAGTCAGAAGACATGTCAGCAATTAAATTTACTGGGCTATCCATATCAGTGTGGATTTCTGTTCCGTAAATTGTGTTATTTGTAGTTATATGGAAATAATCCGCATCAGCAGGAATTTCAAAACCTTTTGGTATATAGTTGAAGTTTTTGTCAGATGAAGAAGCTACTTTAATAACTTCGCCAAATAATTTAGCTTCTTGTAATGCTTTTTTAGCCCAAACACCTGTTTCAAGATAAGCTGCTTTTTTATTTAACAAGTTGTATGGAGCCATACAAAATTGCATACTTGCACCACCGCCAAGGAATAATACTTGGTAACCTTCAGGAATATTTAATAATTCTTTAAAAAGAGAAACAGCTTCGTCAAGAATTGCTTCAAAATCTTTACTTCTATGAGAAATTTCAATTAACGATAATCCAATACCATTAAGGTCAAGAACAGCTTCAGCAGTTTTTTCAATCGCAATTCTTGGAAGAATTGATGGTCCCGCATTAAAATTATGTATTTTTTTCATGTTTGTATAGTTTGTTATTAATAATTTAAGGTTTGAAATTTGGTGCAAGTTGCAAAAAAAAAATAAATTTCAATCAATTTATTTGAAAAAAATAACTCTTTTTATTATATTTTTTAATGATTATAAATAGTGTCTTTAACGATTTGGCTGTGTTTGTTATATGAATTTAAATAAAGGTCGCTAAACTGATTGAAAGTAAGTGGTTTAATTCTTTTTAAATGAGTTGAAAATTTTGATCCTGTTTTTCGATTTTTTTAATTATTAAGTAGCATTATCATTATACTTAAAATAACATGAGTTTTTTTTTAATTGAGTAATATTTAATCGTATTTTTAGACTTTAAATTTGCAATATGAAGAAAATTGTATTGGTTGAAGACGACCCTTTTCAAGCGAAAATATTTGAAAAACTATTGGTTTCAAATGGTTATGAAATTATTGGAATTTATTCAACGGGCGATGAAGCAATTGAAAAGCTAAGAAATGTGCATCCAGATATTATTTTAATGGACATTATGATGCCTGGTCAAAACGATGGAATTCAGGCTATAACAAAAATTAAAAAATTTAAACATGTTCCATTTATATATTTAACAGGAGTTTCGGATCGACTAATGTTTGAAAGAGCAAAGAAGACGAATCCTTATGGTTATATAATTAAACCAGTTGAAGAAAATAGATTTGTAATTACCATAGATATTGCACTAAGCAAATTTGAAACTGAGTTGCAACTTAAAAAGAAGTCGCTAGAACTGGGGATGGCAATTCAAAGTCTTGAAGGTCAGATAAATGAAAAAGAGGAAGCTCAGATATTATTACGCGATACAATTAAAGATTATCAAAGTGTTATTAGAAATATTCAAGATGTTTTCTTTAGAAGCGATAATGAAGGTGTTTTAACATCAGTAAGCCCTTCCGGAGCAGAATTTTTTGGATTTAATTCAACCGAGGAAATGATTGGTCTTGATATTTCAGACCACTTATATTTAAATAAAAATGATAGAATTCCTTTTTTAAACAGACTTTATCAAAATGGTTTTGTAAAGAATTATGAAATTCATGTAAAGAAAAATAAAAACAAAGATAAGGTAGCTGTAATTTCATCTAATGCTCATTTATTATATGATGCAGATGGTAAGGTAGTGGGTGTTGAGGGTATTTTTAGAGATGTTACCGAGCAAAAAAAAATGGAACGCGCCTTGCGTAAGTCAGAAGAAGATTTTCGAAGTATATTCGAGAATTCGCCAATTGGCATGTATAGAACAACTGCTGATGGTAAAATTATAATGGCGAATTCAACTTTGGTAAATTTGTTAGGCTATGAGTTTTTTAAAGAGATACAAAATTTAAATCTTGAAAATGAAGCTGAATATCGTTCTAGCGTGCCACGTAGTCTTTTTAAACAAATGCTTTCGGAGTTAGGAGTTGTATATGGTTTAGAATCTGTTTGGCATACGCAAAACAGAAAAAATATTCAGGTTCGCGAATATGCAAGAGAAGTGAGAAATAGAGATGGGGTTTTGATGTATTATGAAGGAACTATTGAGGATGTTTCGGATAGAAAAAAAATTGAAGATGATTTAAGAAAATCGGAAGAACATTTTCGAAATATTTTCGAAAATTCGCCTATTGGAATATATCGAACAACGCCCGCAGGGAAAGTAGTTATGGCAAATTCGGCCTTAGCTTTAATGCTTGGATATGCCGATCCGAATGAATTAATGCAAATTGACCTTGAAAATGATAAGATTCACAACCAAAGAAATGAAAGAGATAATTTTAAATTTAAAATTGAAAGCGAAGGTGCAATTGTTGGATTAGAATCGGTTTGGTTTAAAAAAGACTGTACGCCTATAACTGTAAGAGAAAATTCAAAACTTTTTCGCGATAAAAAAGGAGTTCCATTATATTATGAAGGAACAATAGAAGATGTTAGCGAAAAAAAGAATTTTGAAAAGACATTAAAAGAAAGTGAAGAAAAATATCGTACCATTTTCGAAAATATTCAAGATGTTTATCTTGAAATGGATTTAGATGGCTTTATTACGGAGGTTAGTCCTTCTGTTGAAAATGTGCTAAATTATACGAAAGAAGAATTGGTAAATAAGCCAGTTTCAATTTTACTTAAAAATTTGACAGATCGTCAGCGAATATTGAACAAACTGTTTAAAGATGGTGAAATTGTCGATGCAGAGTTGGTTGTAATGAATAAAAACGCTCAAGTTAAATACTGCTCTTTTTCTGCAAAATTCTATCAGGAACAATTGAGCGATTCGAAAAAAGTTGTTGGAACTCTTCGTGATATCAGTATTAGAAAAAATATAGAATTAGCATTAATGCAAAGCGAAGAGCTATATAGGAAGCTAATATCACAGCTTCCCGATATGGTTTTTATACATAGAAACGGCACTGTATTATTTATAAACGAAGTTGTGGTTGATACGTTGGGATACACCAAAGATGAAATTGTAGGTGAAAGTATGTTGCATTTTATTAATAATCCGTACAAAAAAATAGTGTCTCATACTATAAATAAGAGGATTAATTTGTTGAATGTAAGAGAAATAGAAATTGTTAGCAAATCAGGAAAAGTTCATATTGTTGCTACACGTGGCGAAAAAATTATTTATGAAGGGCAAGAAGCAATATTAACCGTGATTACGGATATTACACAGTTGAAGAATCTAGAAAAGAAGTACTTAACTAAAATTATTCAAATACAAGAACAAGAGCGTAAGCGTTTTGCAGAAGAAATTCATGATGGATTAGGTCCATTATTGTCGAGTATAAATATTTATGTGAATATGCTTAGTAGTTATTTGAACAAAAATGATGAGAAAATTAAGCTTTTAATTGAAAACACGAATGATTTGATTAAAGAAGCTGTTAATAATGCTCGTTCAATTGCAAATAATATCATGCCTAGTATATTAAATGATTATGGAATGGTAACGGCATTAAAATCTTACATTTCAAAAATAAATACTAGTGAAGCATTAAATATTATATTTGAAACAAAGGGATTAGAGGAACGAATTAATCAGAAAATAGAGATAAATATTTATCGTGTTGTAATGGAGTTGATTAATAATACCCTAAAACATGCAAAAGCAAAACATATAAATATTAAGCTAACACGACAAAAAAACAAGCTTATTCTATTTTATTTAGATGATGGTGTGGGTATTAATCCACGAAAACTATTAAATCCAGATAGTTCGCCTTCTATGGGTATTTTTAATATTCAAAGTAGAGTAAAATCAATTAATGGAATAGTGAAGTTTAACGAAAAGGCAGTTAGCGGTTTTTGTGTTGAAATAGAAGTTGAAATAGTTGAGTTTTAATCAGTGTTTTTAATTTTTATAACTATATTTGAATAATAATACTTCCACACATGAAAAAAATTAAAGTTATAGTTGTTGATGATCATTCTATTTTTAGAAAAGGCTTGATAATGCTTTTAGAAGCAGTAGATTATGTTGAAGTTGTTGGAGAGGCTGCTGATGGCAAAGAATTTTTGGAAATTATAAAAGTTCTTGATGCCGACGTTGTTTTAATGGACGTAAAAATGCCCGAAATGAATGGTATTGATGCAACAAAGGCTGTACTTGAATTTAAGCCGAACTTAAATATACTTGCACTTTCTATGTTCGACCAAGAAGAATATGTGAAAAGTATGCTTGAAGTAGGAGCAAAGGGCTTTTTATTGAAAAATATTCAAGGCGATGAACTTGAAAAAGCAATTACCATTGTTAATGCTGGTGGAATGTATTATTCGTCTGAATTGTCAGCAATGTTTATCAATAATTTTTTGGGTAATTCAAAAGAAAAGAAAGATAAAGCATCTGAAGATATTAAACTTACAAAACGCGAAGTTGATGTATTGAAACTAGTTTGTAAAGAAATGACCAACCAGCAAATTGCCGATACGTTATTTATTAGTGAGCGAACTGTTCATGGACATAGAGCAAATTTGTTAGATAAAATTGGAGTTACAAATACGGTGGGATTAGTGAAATATGCTATTAGAAAAGGCTTGATTGATATTAATGATGACTCAAAGTGATTTTAAGCATTAATACAATTTCTTTGTTTTGTTTATTACTTACTTACTACCCGTAAATTCATAAGCTCCTAAATCAGGGGCTATGTCAGTTGTTCTGCTTGCGCCTT
This sequence comes from Bacteroidota bacterium, assembly GCA_037139195.1. Lineage (GTDB taxonomy): Bacteria > Bacteroidota > Bacteroidia > Bacteroidales > JAHJDW01 > JBAXGW01. The sequence continues at coordinate 52,798 of JBAXGW010000020.1, read as the reverse complement.
CAATGTCTAGTGGATAATTTGTTCCTAAACTTATATCACCTTTGTCAATAGCTGGAGAGCCACTATTTAATTTAAAATTATTTATTTTTTGATCGGTATCGGCAAAGCCTGGATTTTCATTTTTGATTATGTTAACATAATTATTTGCATCAGAAGTATTTACTTTCGGGTCGATTGCAATTAAACAGTTTTCAAATTTAAAGTTGAAGGCAGTCTCGCCCGAATTGTCTAATCCTATTTCATTGGCATTTGCTCCATAAATAATGCAATTACCAAAATATGCTTTTTCTAAAGGTCTGTTTATAGAGGTGTTATGAATATCTTTATAATAATTGTTTAATACTAAACTTGGTGTTTGTCTGGTGTTTACATTCCAGTAGTTTCCAATTGTGCAATGATAGAATTCATAATTGCCTCCAATAGTTAATGCAACTGCATATTGACCGCAATTAGCAAAAACGCAGTTTTCTGCATGTATTTTTGAACCTTGAGCCAAAATTGCAGCACCACTCATGTTTTTGATTATAGTGTTTTTTAATGTTAGGGTTGGGTTTGAAGAGTTTCCTAAAGTATCAACTTGAATGCCGATAGTTCCATTTTTTATTATCGATTGGTTTATTACATTGTTTTTGCTCCCTTTCGATAACCAAATAGCACCCCATTGACCGGCTAAATCTTTGTAGTCGTACTCTAAGCGGTCGCCCTGAAAAACAACTTTCTGGTCGGTGCTTGTTCCAAATTCATTAACTTTTAGCGTTCCACCATCATATACCCAAAGCACGGCATTTTTATGAAGATGAATTTTTGCGCCAGCTGGAATAGTAAGTGTGCTATCTTCATCAACAACGGTATATCCATAAATAACATGTGGCTTGTCTGTCTTCCAAGGAGTAGCACAGCCTGCATAAGAAAATCGAAGGGCTTGTGTAGGAGAAAGCACTATAGTATTGTTAGGTACGTGATAATATGCGTCTTGTCCCCATGCTACAAGTTTAACATCTTGAATATTGTCGTTGGTATTGAAAATAATAGAATCGGTAATTACAAGCGGAGAATTTGAATTGTTTGGGTCAACTGTAACATTAATAAAAATAAATAAGCTGTCTTTTGGTGCAATTTCAATATCGGTATGTGAAACGCCAGAAATGCCATCTACATTAATTCTGAAATTAGATTGTTGACCACGTCCCAGTTGAATAGAATTTATTTTAATCCAGTTCTTAGATGTATTGTAAACTCTAATTCGCTTAGTTGCGGAGCCAACGGTAGTAAAAACGGTGTCAAATAAAACTGAGTCGGTCGAGAAACCAAGTGTTTTAAAGCTGGTATCGTAAGCTGTTTCTTTTCTGCACGAAATGCTAAAACTTATTAAGATTAAAAGTAATGAAAAAAGTGATATTTTATATTTTGACATTTTTGTGTTTTGATGTTTAAACGTAATTTGGGTCAATATATTTTATTCTGATAATTATTTTTCAATTTTCTTTAAATAGCAGGTTATTGGATAATGGTCGGAGTATTGTTTTTTTATAATGTTAAAGTTGAATGGCTGAAAATCGTCGGAGTGAAAAATATAATCAATTCTATACGCTGGGATAATTTTGCCAGCGTAAGTAGTTCCTAAACCAGTGCCTGCGTTTATAAATGCGTCGTTCAGGTGTTTGTATATTCGCTTATAAGCATAAGATATGGGTGTATCGTTGAAGTCGCCACATAAAATGGTTGGATACTTGCATGTTTTGATGTGCTCTTCAACTAATTCTGATTGTTTTGCTCGGTATTTAAACGCGCGATTTAATTTTGTAAATAAAACTCGAGCTCCTTGTTTTAGTTTTAATTCAGATTGATCGCTAAGCGAGTCGCTAACTTTTTGAGCAAACTCATAATCATGTTTTTGAAAGCGAATTGATTCAAAATGAAGATTATAAATTCTAACGGTATCTTTATTTATTAACACATCTAAGAAAATGCACGAATTGGCTCCTTTAGTTTCAAATTCAATTTTCCCTTTGTTAACTATTTGATATTTAGTGAAAATAGCAATTCCAAAAAAATCCGATTTTCGATTTTCAACAGGAAATGCGGCAAAAAAATGATTAGCTTTTAAAAATGTTTTTAGCGTATCTGTTGTTTTAAATTTTTTCGTGTTTTCGTAATAATATTCCTGAAAGCAAAGTATATCAGGGTTTTCCTCTTTTAATAAATCAAATATTTTATTTCTGGTTTCATATTTATAGTTCCAATCCAAGGTGTAATTGTAAACGTCGAAATTTTTAACATTATACGACATTACTTTAATCATTGTGCTGTCTATTGGTGCATTGTTTTCGTTATGTGCCCAATATCTGTTAGATACGTTGAAACCAATTAAAAAGGCAACAATTGACAAAATACTATAAAGCGGTTTGAAGATTAGCCAAAAGAAAATAATAAAAATGTTTATGATGAAAAGAATTGGAAAACCTAAGCCTAAAATTGGAATATAAGAGTTGCTTTCGGGTGATGTTATAGGCGACAAATAAGATAATACAAGTATTATTATAAAGATAATATTTAGAACTAAAAATATTTTTTTAATCATTTTTCTTACTTGTTACTAGCTTTAAAAAGCATTTCTTTTTCTTCTTTCGATAGGCTTTCGTAGCCCGATTGTGATATTTTTTCTAATATTTTATCAATTTTCTTTTGGTTATCTGTTTTTTGTTTAACGTATTCCTCGTCGCTAATAGGTTTTTTGTAGTGAACTTTCATTTTAGGCTTGCGCTTAAAAGGATTCTTAAACGAAAAGTTGAATGTTAGATATTTGCTTAAATCATAACCGTTTTTTAAGCCAAATCCGTATAAAGTGCCAAAAAATGCTCCACCAATATGAGCTATCATTCCACCTGCGTTGCCATTTGGAATACTTAGAACGTCGATAACAACAATAAATATTGCTAAGTATTTCAGTCGAATTTGTCCAATAAACATTAAATTGACCGATGTTTCTGGTTGATACGATGCTATCGTGAACATAATTGCAAGTATTGAAGCCGAGGCACCCAAAAGAATTGATGCTTTTTCGGCATTTGCAAAAACAGGTAAAATATTATAAAACAGAACATAAAAAAAAGCACCAAATAGTCCGCCAAGAAAATACACATGCATTAATCGGCGTTGGGTAAGGTATGTTAGAAAAAGTTTTCCAAACCAATAAAAAGTAAGCATATTAAACAGGATATGCCAAAAATCCTGATGTAGGAACATGTAAGTGAAAATACTCCAAGGTTGTAAAATGATATTTGGAATTTTTGATGGTAGAGCTAAAAAGTCAACAATAGAACTTTCTAAATTTGAACTTGATAAAAAAGAAAGTACGCCAAACAAGCTGATGATAACAAATACAAATACGTTTATTACAATAAGTTGTATGTGTTTGTTGCCACTTTTAAATTGTAGTTTAATTGATTCTAAAAAATCGTTTGGATTCATTGTTTTTAGTATAATTTGCGATTATATTTCCAATACATAATTAATATAAAACCAAATAACATTCCGCCTAAATGTGCGTAGTGTGCCACACCACTATTGGTTCTGGTTACGCCAAAGTATAATTCGGCTAATCCGTATACAATGACAAAATATTTGGCTTTTAATGGAATCAAAAAATAAATATAAATTACTGAATTTGGAAATAACATCCCAAAAGCGAGTAATAATCCAAAAACAGCACCAGAAGCGCCAACTACATTTGGTCCATTTAGAAACATGGTTTTATATTCGCTTAAAAAATTAACCGAAAGCTGAAGTGCTTCGTTCTGTTGATTCATGCCTAAAGTACTATTGTATTTATTAATGAAAACATTTGTCAAATCTTGAATTTCAATTGATGTAACTCTGAAATTATTAGAAGACAAGAATGCTTGAATAGCCTCCGTGCTTGGTTTCGATATTAATAAGTCAATGGCATCTAAGGTTGGTTTTAGCTCAAAATACATGATTCCGTAATGCAAAATAGCAGCTCCAATACCGGTAAAGAAATAATAAAACAAAAACCGTTTTCCGCCCCACTGGTTTTCAATAGCTGCTCCGAACATCCATAAAGCAAACATGTTGAAAAATATGTGATTTAAATCGGCATGCATAAACATATAGGTAATAAACTGATAAGGCTTAAACATTTCTGATGAAAAATAATGCAAGCCTAAAAAGTTACTTAAATCTATATGATATACTTTGTCTAAAGAAATCATTGCTAAGAAGAAAAGCCCATTAATAATTAATAGGTTTTTTACAACTGGCGGTAATATGCTGAAGCTTTGTGGTCGGTATTGATTTGACATTTTTTTTATGTGTTATTTATTCGAATTTATTTGCAAGTTCTTCAATGTTAATGATTTTCATTACTTGTTTTCCCATAGGTGATAGATAGGGTTCGTTGCAATTGAAAAGGGTGTCGATAAAATGTTCAATTTCATGCTTATTCATTCTGTTGTTTTTTCTGGCTGCAAGTCTTAATGCACTTGATTTTAGTACAATATCCCTGCTTGCCGATTTTAATGTTGAGTATGTGGTTTTATGCTGCTCGATGAATTCGTCAAAAATCTCAGATAAATCATCGTTATTGCAGTCGGGTGGAGTTCCGTGAATGATTATCGCATTTTGTCCAAAGTTCTCAATATCAAATCCAACTTTCTTAATGTCGTCCCACAACTCATCAATAATTATATAATCCTTTTCAATAAAAGTTAAGGTTTCAGGGAAAATCAATTGCTGACAAAGCGGTTGTTTGTTTTCGTAGCTGTGAACTAGTTTTTCGTAATAAATTCTTTGTAGAGCAGCCGTTTTGTCTATGACCATCAAACCCGATTTCACGTTGCTAACAATGTATTTGTCAGATATTTGAATAAAGTCTTTGCTCTCTTTTTCTTCGCTTATGGTGTGTTCGATTGTTGTTTGAATATTTTTTGGTTCTTCAATTTCAATAATCCTCTGTTGTTCAAATAAAGAATGTGAAGGTTTTTCGTGTTTATCATTGTAAGAAGTTTGAACATTTTGCGTTTTTGGAATGTATGATGATGCTTGTCTTTCAAAAGGATTATAATCGGGATTGATGTGAATTTTTGGTTCAATAATAGGGCGTTCCTTGTCGAAAGGCAAATTGTTAAATGTATCATTCATTTCAAATTCCAGTGTTGGCGACAAATGAAATTGCCCAATAACTTGTCGAACACTGGCTTTTAGAAAACCATAAATTGTTTTTTCGTCATCAAATTTTATTTCAGTTTTAGTTGGATGAATATTAACATCAATATTTTTAGGGTCGATGGTAATATTAATAAAATAGGATGGATGATGCCCTGTAGGAATAATATCATCGTAAGCGGCACTAATTGCATGATGGAAAAATGGGTGTTTAATAAAACGCTTGTTTACAAAGAAAAACTGATCTCCTCTTTTCTTTTTAGCGGTATCGGGTTTGCCAACAAATCCATCAATTGTAACATAATTTGTTTCTTCACCAAAATGCAATAATTTTTCTTTGAAAGAATTTCCACAAAGAGAAACGATGCGTTGTTTTAAATTTCCTTTTGGGAGCTTATGAACTAATAAATCATTATGATAAAGATTCATTTCAACTTCAGGATGTGCCATTGCTACGCGAGTAAACTCATCTAAAATATGTCCGTATTCAATATTTAAAGTTTTCAGAAAATTTCTACGTGCAGGAATATTATAAAATAAATTTTTAATAACAAAAGTAGTTCCAACAGGGCAGGAGCAAACTTCGTGTTTTATTATATTACTGCCTTCAATAATAATTTGAGTACCCAGTTCATCTTCGTGTCGGCGTGTTTTTAATTCAACTTGAGCCACAGATGCAATAGAAGCAAGTGCTTCGCCTCTGAAACCCATTGTTAGTATGTTGAATAAATCTTCGGCTTTTCTTATTTTAGATGTAGCATGACGTTCAAATGCCATTCGAGCATCTGTAAAAGACATGCCACAGCCATTGTCGGTAATTTGTAGTAAAAGCTTTCCTCCATCTTTAGCAACTACATCAATTTTAGAGCTTCCAGCATCAATTGAGTTTTCTAAAAATTCTTTTAATGCAGAAGCAGGTCGTTGAACAACTTCACCAGCTGCTATTTGATTAGCAACGTGTTCGGGTAAAACTTGAATGATATCGGACAAAATAACTGATGTTTTAATAAAATTATTATATTTGCTTATGCAAAGCTATTAAGTTTTAGCATATTTAACAAGTTTGATTATAAGTTTACGTTATCATTTTTAGCTAATTTTTATGAAATATATTTTTTGTTTCCTGTGTATTTTTTTATTAGTCTTTGAAATATATGGACAAGATGTGGAAATGAAACAAAAAAACAAAAGTAATTCTCTGTTAAACAGTATTTTTAGTGATTTTGAGTTTTTGAAAATAGATAGTTCAAAGTCGTATTTGTTTGATTATAAAGCAAAAAAAACACTTCTTTGTTTTTGGTCGCCAACTTGTGGGTTATGTCAAGATGAATTACCAACTCTATCAAAACTTCAACAAATATACATTTATAAAGGATTGAAAATTATAGCTTATTCAATAGATACAAACGTGAATGAGATTAAAAAACAGATAACGGATTCTACTAATAATCTTATTTTTTGTTGGAATTCAGCTCCTAAAACATTGGATTTAATAGTAAAATATAATATTTATAAAATTCCATTCTTTATTCTTCTTGATAAAAATAAAAAAATAATTGAGATAATTGATAATAAAGAAAAGTTGTTAGAAGTATTGAATAAAACAATGTGAAATAAAATCAAACTAACGCATTAAGGTTACTGTTCCTTTTTTTTCCATCAATAAACCTTCTTGGTTTTTAAACATGCATACATAAACAAATACTCCACTAGAAACAGGAGATCCTTTATATGTGCCATCCCATCCATCATTTGGATCTTTTGATTCAAATATTAATTCGCCCCATCGATTGAAGATTTTCATGTTATAATACTCTGGATCAATAAATAATGTAATCGGTTTAAATACACCATTGTTACCTCCAGGTGCGAAAGCATTGGGGATATAAAGTTTTGAGAATTGTTTAACGCAGATGTTATTTGAAATTGATGTATCTTGGAAATTGTATTGATTAAACTGAGATTCAATTGCTTCAATAAAGTAACAGAATTTCCCATCTGCATAAACGAAGTTTGAAATGTCATCTAAATAAGTTCCTTGATTTTGAGTTACTGTTCCAATTAATTCTGGATATGTACTATTGTCTACTGTTCTATAAATATTGTATAGACCTACATTTGTGTTCCATTGTTCATAAAATGACCATGTTAATTCATTTTTTAAATCTTGTAATGCAGAAACATCTAATAATATTGTTTTTCCAATATTTGATACGGTAGATTCGTTGTCGCAGCTATCAATGGCAGATATTTTGTAAGTGTAACTAGATTTAAGTGTGCTTACATTGTTATCGATGTAATAGTGTAAGGGATTTGTTGTAACTGGCAGTGATGCTGCAATTTCGAATGTAGTGCCATTGTCAAAAGATTTATAAATATTGAATGACTTTGTGAAAGCAGATGTGTCAGCAAAAAATGCAATTTTAGTTGAATTATCAGAAATCACAGTAGCATATTTCAAATATAAAAAACTTGGAGGTGGTGGTGCGTTTGATGTTTGGCAAACGATATTTGATTGCGAAACATATTGATTTAATGAATTATAAGCTTCTATGTAATAACAATACTCATGTCCAGATATTATACTGTCATGTACATAGCTTAGTTCTGTATTGCTTAAACTTTCAAGCATGTTATATGTAGTGTTATTGTCTGAATAAATAACTTTATATCCAGCAATATTTGGGTTCATGTTAATATAACTATTCCAAGTAAGATTGTTTTTAGCTTCGCAAATAGATAATCGATTTGTAAGATATAAAGTGTTATGTTCAACACTCAGCGGACTAATATTTCTACAGCTATCAAAAGCAGCGATGGTATATGATTCTGATCCTTGGTTTGCTGTTGAATTGGCATTTGTATATGTATCACTGTTTATGCCAAATACAGTATCAATTGCAACCCAAACTCCACCAGTTTTTTTGTATATAACATAACCAACAACATCAGGTGTAGTACTTGGAGTCCAGTTTATTTCAGCTTTTTCATTAGGTTGATTAACAGTAATATAATTTATGGCAGGAATTGGTGGAGGAGTATTGTCTTCAATATTGCCTCCAGAAATTGATGAAACGGAAGTGCATCCAGATGTGTCCGTTAATTCAATCCTATAATCAATATATGCTTTGCATAAGTTAACAGTATCAATGAATGCAGTGTTCTGTGTGGAATCTATTAGCACCCAGTTTCCAACGGGATACTCTCTATATATTTTGTACCATGAATTTGTTGATGATAATTCAGGATTGTGTAGCTTGTTCCAAGCTAAATTTGCATATATGCCATTGTTTATAAAACAACTAAGTTTCATAGCTTGAAGTGTATCTATTGTATTTGCTATGTTTGTTGCGTTACAGCCCGAAATTGTGGATACGTAATAAAAATTATTTGAACTATTTGCGTTTGCATTAATATCAACAAAAGTACTCTGGTTTATATCTGTTATAGTTGTTATTTCAGTGAATGGTCCTGATGCGCTATTAGAGCGAAAAATTGAATAATGGTCGAAACTATTTACGCTATCTTTAACTGGAGTCCATGTTAAAGTAACTTTTCCAGTTGAATCAACACTTGCACATGAGAGTTTAGGAGAAGGGATTTTTGGTAAATCTAAAACAACGATTGTTATTGTTCCCACATTTATGGCAGGAGCAGGGCAAAAGTCGTCTTGAACTTTTATAACAAAATTATATACATTAGAAGTAACTCCACAGCCAAAAATGGTGTTAACATGTGCACAAGTTGTTTGCCAATTGAAATTTGTACTAACACCGTACATGGCATTAAGCGGTGGTGGTGGATTTAATGTTGCACACGGTGGGTTTAAACATCCTGCAGTGGAATTTGTGAAGCTTGCTCCAAATTGCAAGCCAGAAGCTGATAATTTTAACGTTTGAGGATTCCCATTGGGTAGTAAATCGTAGTCGGTAGAAGCCATTGAGAAAGTAACAAGCTCGCCCGCATAAACTGTATCCGTGTAAAGACTGAATAGACCAGTATTTGGATCCTGAAATGGAGCGCTTACGTCTGGTGGCATATTTGTTCCACACGATAGAAGCACTATTTGCATTTCTCTAAAAATTTCAGCAACTTTTATACCGCATTTGTATGCAGTTACTTTTATAACAGTAACAAAAGCACCTTGTGTAAATGACTTGAATGATATTTCTCCTGTAGTTGGATTAACAGTAGCAGGTACGTTGTTAGCATTATGAACAATTCCTGGTAAAGGATTCATGGCGCTATATCCCGAAATATAACCACTCATTGGAGTAGTAAGGTCATCTTCTAATGGAGTTGCCCAACTGTAAACCAAAGAGTCGAGTTCTTTGTCAGAGGCATTGTGATTGTATGTGAAATCATATCCAGTACAGATAACAGTAGCGGGCCTTTCTGCAAAACTCGGTGAATTATCAAAACAGGGATTTTCATTTTGACCATTATACGGATACATAATTGCTCGTAAAGTATAGTATTTTGAGTCAGCGTTACTTACATTTGTACAAGGGTTTCTGCAGCAACTTGAATAGTAAAAAATCCAACCTTGAGAAGGAGGAATTCCGCTGAGAGTAACGCCTCCAGGGAATTGATTGTCGGATGTGTAAATATGTTCTTCAACGGTGCCTGTATTAGCATTTCCAGGGTTTTGACAAGATAAATTAGTGTAAGCACTATTGCATATTGGTGAAATATCAGTTTTTGATATGCGAAACATATTTATTGATGATAGACTTGGATAGTTTTGAATTGACATTATTTCGGTGTCGGAAAAATCAATAGCACCACCTCCGCATTCGCGATACAATTTCATTACAAATCGATATTTTCCATTGGTAAGGCATTCCCATGTAATTTCGCCACCCATGTAATGTGAAGCAAATCCCTCAATTATTAATAGTTGAAAGAGAAAAATAAATATTATTTTTTTTAACATTTTCACTGTTTTTCTATCTGCAAAAGTGTGATTTTTTTTCTGAAAAATAATAAAATATTATATATTTCCAGCAACTATTTCTACCATTTCATCTTGGGTAAAATATTTATTTGCCATAATATTAATATCTTCAGGTGTAATCTTTTTAATTATATCAACAAATCTCTCATAATAATTATATTCTAATTCGTTTAAAATTATTGTTTTGTATTTCTCTGATGTTTGAAAAACTCCATCGAAACTTTTCAGCAAAACGCCTAACAAATAGTTTTTTACTAAGTCTAGTTCCGCTTGGTCGACAATATCGGTTTTCAATCGATTCATTTCATAATAAACTTCATCAATCGCTTTTTCACAAACATCTACTCCAACTTCAGAACCAATATACATGTATCCAACGTTTTTGTGAGAAACTAATCCAGCTCCAATTCCATAGGTGTATCCTTTGTCTTCTCGAATGTTTTTCATAAGTCGAGAACCAAAATAGCCGCCAAATAATGTTACTAAAACTTGTAGTTTAAGATAATCTTCGTGGTTTCTATTCATCATTACTTTTCCAATTCTAATTGCTGCTTGCAAAGCATCAGTTTTAGGATAAGTGATTCTTTTCTTTGAATTTGTTGTAATTGAATAGTCGATGGTTTGTTTTTTGAATTTTCCACCCCAACTAGATTTTCCAAAATAATCATTTATTAAAGCAAGATCCTTTTCAGAAGCTTTTCCTGAGATGATTATCAAACAATTGTTTGAGTTGTATTTAGCTTTGTAAAATGAATTAATATCGTCTTTTGTGACTTTTTCAAAGTCGGCTAATTCAGCATTTTTACCATAAGGATGATTTTTGCCAAATAAAGCCTCGTTAAATTTCATTCGAGCAACATAGCTAACCTTATTTGAGTTTATTTGAAAACTTTGTTTGTTGTTTTCGAGATAAACTTTAAGTTCGTTTTCATCAAAAATAGGATTCTTTATTATATCATCAAGTATTTCTAAGGTTTGAGGTAAATATTTTTTTAATGAATATAAATTTATTGATGCAAAATCTTTATCAATATCCGTTGATAAATAAGCTCCATAATAATCGATGTCTTCGCTTACTTGTTTTGATGATCTTTTTTTTGTGCCTTCTGTCAGCATTGAGTTGCATGCAGAAGCAACAAGTGATTTTTTTTGAAAACATGTACCAGCATTAAAAACGAGTTCTATTTTCAATAAATCTTCTGAACCACTATTGAATATGTATACGGGGATTCTATTAGGGAATTCAATTTTTGTTGGATGAATAATATTTAATTCATCAATCAATTTAAATTCGGGTGCTATATTTCTATTTAATATTTTCATTTTATAATCTGAGAATAAGACTGATTTTTTAACTATTTGGTTGCTTTGGATTTGTAATAAATTACCGAACAATTTTCTTTTTTAAATATCGTTTTAGCTACTTTTGAAATTTGTTCTTTTGTAACAGCGTGGTAATTATTTATTTCTTCGTTTATGCCATTCGCATCGCCTATAAGTTCTGCATAAGCTAAATTCATTGCTTTATTTAAAACGCTCAATTCAGAAAATACTAATCTGGATTCGATTTTATTTTTAACTTTGAAAAGTTCGTTGTCAGTTATTCCGCCTTTAGCTATGTTGTTGAGTTCTTTCATAATTGCTATTTCGGCAGTCTCAAAATTAACTCCTTCTTTTAATTTCCCAGTAACCATAAACAGACCTTCGTCAATGTCGCCAGAAATATGTGCATTTAAATCGCCAAATAATTGCTCTTCTTTAACTAATTTTTGGTATAATCGAGACGAACTTCCTAATGATAGTATATCTGATAATAAATCTGTTGCAAAATAATCCTTGTCTTTTCGTGCACAACAATGGAATGCCATATAAATTGCATCAACTGGAACATCACGTTCTACTCGTAATTCTTTTTTCTGCGTTTGCTTGGGTTCTTTTGGAAGTTTTCTGTTATTTTGTGCTCCAGCTTCTATTGGTGCAAACCATTTATTACAAAGTATTTTTACTTCTTCAGTAGTAATATCACCAGCAACAACCATAATAGCATTATTGGGTTTGTAAAATTTATTAAAGAAATCTTTAACATCTTGCATGGTAGCGTTTTGAATGTGCGAAAGTTCTTTTCCAATAGTAGGCCATTTATACGGATGAGTAGTGTATGCTAAATCTCTTATCATAAGCCAAACATCTCCATAAGGTTGATTTAAGTAAGATTGTTTAAACTCTTCAGAAACAACATTTCGTTGTACTTCCAAACTTTTTTCAGAAAAGGCCAGACTAAGCATTCTGTCAGACTCTAACCAAAAGCCCGTTTCAATATTTGATTTTGGAATAGTTAAATAATAATTTGTTATATCGTTGTTAGTGAATGCATTATTCTCTCCTCCAGCTTTTTCTAACGGTTCGTCGTAGCTTGGAATATTGATAGAACCACCAAACATTAAATGTTCAAAAAGGTGGGCAAAACCTGTTTTATTTGGGTTTTCATCTCGAGCACCAACATTATAAAGGATATTTAAAGCTACAATTGGAGTTGTTTTATCTTGGTGAATTATAACACGCAAACCATTGTCTAAAGTGAATTTGTCGAATTTTATCATTATCTTAAAGTCTATGTTTTTGAACTTCTAACGCAATTTTTTGAAATTTATTCTTTTAAAATATAAAAGTAATGATTTTCTTTTAAGAATATGTAGAACTTATACTTTTTTGATTGTTTTTTAATGCAATTTTGATTTAAAACTGTAAATTTGTGAATATGTTAAACGATACAATAAAAGGGATACTTATTTGGCGAGCTAAAAATATTTCGCAAAAGCAATTATTAATTATTTTAAGTGTTTTAATTGGATTGATTGCTGGTATTGCTGCTGTAACATTAAAAACGATAGTACATTATATTGAGTATATTCTCACACATAGTTTTGCTAGCAATAAAGAAATTTTTTTGTATTTAGCTACTCCATTGCTTGGCATACTGTTAACCGTTTTATTTATTAAGGTTTTTATTAAAGATAATATAGGTCATGGTATTAGCAGGATTTTATATGCTATTTCTAAAAAGAATGGAAATATAAAATCACACAATACTTATTCTTCAATAATTTCATGTGCATTAACCACCGGACTAGGCGGATCTGTTGGAATGGAAGCTCCAATTGTATACACTGGTTCGTCAATTGGTTCTACTATTGGGCGTTTTTTTAGATTAAGTTATAAAACAAAAGTTTTACTGATAGGTTGCGGCGCAGCAGCAGCTGTTTCGGGTATATTTAAAGCTCCAATTGCTGGTGTAGTTTTCGTATTAGAAATATTAATGTTAGATTTAACCACAGCATCAATAATTCCATTGCTTATAGCTTCTGTTTCGGCGTCTGTAGTTTCTTATTTGTTTTTGGGAAGTCAGATTATTTTTTATTTTTCAATTAAAGATATTTTTGTTTTCAGAAACTTGCTTTTTTACTTGCCTCTTGGGATTTTTGCTGGGTTTATTTCTTTGTATTTTACTAAAATGAATAATGTTGTAGAGTCAACAATGAAAAAGGTTAGGAATGATTATTCAAGAATAATTGTTGGAGGCGTTTTAATTGGAATATTAATTTTCGTCTTTCCACCTTTGTATGGCGAAGGGTATTTAGCAATTAAATCTTTATTGGGAGGCAGTTCTGTTGAAGTTTTTAATAATAGTTTATTTTATCAATTCAAAGATAGTGCATGGCTTTTTATAGCTTATTTAGCTTTGATTTTAGTTTTTAAAGTTTTTGCAACCGCGTTGACAACTGGAAGTGGAGGAATTGGAGGTGTTTTTGCACCAGCACTTTTCATGGGTGCTTTTGCAGGTTATTCATTTTCTAAAGTAATTAACCTGCTATTGCCAAATATGCATGTTTCCGAGCGCAATTTTTCCTTGGTGGGAATGGCAGGTCTGATGTCTGGTATTATGCATGCACCTTTAACAGCAATATTTTTAATTGCAGAGATTACAGGTAGTTATGAATTGTTCTTGCCGCTTATGGTTACTGCTAGTGCATCATATATGACCGTAAAGATTTTTCAACCCTATTCTATTTATGCTAAAAAACTTGCCGAAAGAGGCGAGCTAATTACTCATCACAAAGATAAAGCTGTATTAACTCTTTTAAATATAAAAGAAGTTGTTGAAACTAACTTTTCAACTGTGGGACCAAATGAAACTTTAGGAAATATAATAAATGTTGTTAAAGAATCTAATAGAAATATTTTTCCTGTTGTTGATGATGATAATAATTTTTTAGGATATATTCAATTAGATGATATTAGAAGTATAATGTTTGATAGGAGTTTGTATAATAATACTTACGCTCACGAACTAATGACTCATCCTCCAGTTAATGTTTCTATGACAGATCAAATGGAAGAAGTGATGAATAAATTCAATAAATACAATCAGTGGAATTTGCCAGTTATAGAAAACGAGAAATATGTTGGATTTATTTCTCGTTCTAATTTATTTTCTGCTTATAGAAAGTTGTTGGTTGAATTTTCTGAGGACTAGAGTCTGTCCATAAAGTCGCCTTCTTAGTTGTTCTGGCATCTAAAATCAGTCATTTGTCCTTGTAAACTCCTGATTTTCAGTCCTGCGAACGCCTCAAATTCGTTCTTCATGGACGAGCCTCTGACTCTGTGGAAATACACTAGTTATCTTTTAGTTTTTTCAAAAGTTCCTTTTTAAAGTCTTTTTCGGCTTCATACAATAACATTACTTTCTTAATGCTAAGAACTTTCAAAAATTCTTGATGATATTTTTTTCTTAAATCGAGCATTTTTTGTTGCGATTCAAATTCCATACTTGACAATTTAATCAATTGATCATCAGTCATATTTTTAATATCAGGCTTGCCTTTTTCATGAATGCCTTTATGACATTCTTTCATCATAGTTCTTTTTTCTTGTTCCATTTTATTGTAAATGGGCCAAAATGCAGCAGATTCTTCTGGTGTTAAGCTAAGTTGAGTTGTTATATATGCAATTTTTTGAGCTTCTAGTTTCTCTCTCTTCTCATCAAATTCTGGGTTTTGTGCTACAGATTTGAAAGAAAAGGCAGATAAAAGTAAAAGAAATACTATTTTATTTGTTTTCATGTTTTGAGAATTTAATTATTCAGCTATGTTTGGGTCTTCTTCAATTAGATAATCAATAATGTCATCTTTCGAAAGTTCAACTTTTTTATTGTTAATAGTTGTTTTTTTTGAATTATCAGAAATTAAATCTTTTGATAATTCATCATAAATTAAATCTTCCGAAATACCATATAATTCGGCATCTTTTATAATTATTTCGAAAATATCGTTTTTATTTAATGCAATTTCAATTTTTGATTCTATGGGTTTTGGTCTTTGGATGTATATAGTTAAAATAAGGGCAATACTAGCAGCAAATGAGCTTGCTATAATCCAAGGTCGAAGATGGACAGTTTTTAATAATGCTGTTTTTTTTTGATAAATTTTCTGTTCAATAAGAATAGGGAAGTTGTCAAAATACGTTTCGGGTACTTTGAAAGCTTCTTGCATTTTATTTTTATCGATGTCAGATAGTTTCATTTTAAAGTTTGAAAATTTAGTTTATATTTAAATTTAGATTCATATTGTTTATAAAGGTTTAAATCGTTTTGAAAAAATCTTCAATTTTTTTTACTGCATGATGATATGAGGCTTTTAAAGCACCTGTTGATGTGCCTAAAATTTCCGACATTTTTTCATAAGGCATTTCGTCGTAGTATCTTAAATTAAAAACAACTCTTTGTTTTTCGGGAAGTTTGATTAATGCTTTTTGAAATTTCTTTTGAATATCGTCTCCTGAAAAATGAGAATCGGATTCAATTTTTTCGGACAGGTATTTTTCATTGCCTATGAGAGGAACTAAAAATCTTGTTTTTTTCTTTTTAAGAAATGATAGAGCTTCATTAGTGGCAATGCGGTAAAGCCAAGTATAAAGTTGCGCATCTTCTCTGAAATTAGCTAGATTATTCCAAGCTTTGATAAATGTTTCTTGAGTTATATCGTTTGCATCATCATGGTCGATAACCAAATGACGTATGTGCCAATACAATTTTTGCTGGTACTTATGCACCAGCAAATTGAAGGATTGGTTTGTGTTTCCTTGTTTAAAGCTGTTTATTAATTCCTCATCTGATAAATCAGCCATATTTTAGTTTTAAAGTTTAAAGTTCATAAAGTTTAAAGTAAATAAGTAGTAAAAGTCAAGATACTTATTATTTTTTTGAACTTTACTTGCTTTCTACTTTCTCTTGATAACTTTCATTGCTGCATCAACAATATGTTGTGTGTCCAAGCCATATTTTGTCATTAATTGGTCTGGGGTTCCACTTTCGCCAAATGTGTCATCAACAGCAACCATTTCTAATGGTGTTGGTAATGATAAACTTAGAAGTTGAGCAATGCTATCTCCTAAACCACCATTCATAAAGTGTTCTTCGGCAGTAACAACACATTTTGTTTTTTGCACCGATTGTAAGATTGCATTTTTATCCAAAGGTTTAATGGTGTGAATATTTATTATTTCGGCATTAATTCCTTTTTGCTCTAAAATTTCGCATGCTTCTATTGCTGGCCAAACTAAATGTCCAGTTGCAATAATTGTCACATCTGCGCCTTCGTTTAACATTATGGCTTTGCCAATTTCAAATTTTTGGTCGGAAGGAGTGAAGTTTGGAACAGTAGGGCGACCAAAGCGCAAATATACAGGACCATCAAATTCAGCAACCGCAATTGTAGCGGCTTTAGTTTGATTAAAATCGCAAGTGTTAATTACTGTCATGTTAGGAAGCATTTTCATTAAACCTAAATCTTCCATTGTTTGATGTGTTGCTCCATCTTCGCCAAGAGTTAAACCTGCGTGAGAAGCACATATTTTTACATTTTTGTTGGAATAAGCAACGGCCTGACGAATTTGATCGTAAACGCGTGCTGTAGAGAAATTTGCAAATGTCCCTGTAAAAGGTATTTTGCCTCCAATTGCCATTCCCGATGCCATTCCAATCATGTTAGCTTCGGCAATTCCAACTTGAAAAAAGCGATTTGGAAATTCTTTTGCAAATGCATCCATTTTAAGCGAACCAGTGAGGTCGGCACAAAGTGCTAATACATTTGGATTTCTTTTTCCAGCTTCAAGCAAGCCTTCTCCAAAGCCTGAACGAGTATCTTTTTTTTCAGTATAAGTATATTTTTTCATATTATGATAATTTACATTTTTATTGTTACGGGTAGTCCTGAAACTACTCTAAAAGTTCGTTGAATAGTGTAAACTGTTTCTTTCGATGTTTTATATCTAAAAACTGCTTTGTATTCGCCAGGTTGTAAGTATATTGTTTCTTGCAATGTGTTTTCTTTAAATCGATAAACAAATTTCATGTTATCGGAGTCGGCTAAAAATATGGAGCCATATCCTGCTGCTGTGAATAAAAAATTAGCAACACCGGGCTGTGGAATTTCAACTTTTGTGGTATAGCTTTGTTTTATATCCACATTTTTAATGTTAATACGAGGTATGCAGAGCACTTCTAAATCGTAATTTCCTAGAAGATATTTTGTTGTTTCACCAAAATTCTGGACGTGAATTGTTTTCATATCGCCTGCTTTTCTAATAATACAGTTCAATCCTTTGTAAGGGTCTTTGTCTTTTACAATAAGCTGTAGGTCGCCTTGTGCAGCATTTATAGCAATGATATTATGTTTTCCAGCAATCAATGTAATTGAATCTCTTCTAACTTCAGGTATAGAATGCACAACTAAATCGTAAGTTGCCATGTGGTCAATAACTAGCGTGTCTGGAGTTCCTTTGTTATTCATTGTATGAATGTAATTGTACCTAGGCAATCCAGAAAAATGGTCGTATAGTGTATATGCAACATTGGTTTCTGAAGCTTGATCTTTTGAATCAAGCAGATTTACCTGACATGTAGTTTTGTTTAGCACATAGTTAATTACAACATTTAACACATTTTTGAAAAGTTGTTCATTTGATGCGTCATAGTAAGTTCCTATGCAATTTAGAGATGTTAAATCGCCTTTTCCAATACCAATAATAAATGGTTTAAGGATTATTCCTTTCTTTTGAAGCTTTTGAGAAATTAAACATGGGTCGCCAGTGCACTCTTCAAGACCATCGGAGATTAATATAATCACATTTCTACTGTTGCTTGATGCGGGAAAATCGTCGGCAGCAGCCTCTAATGAGCGTGCAATAGGAGTGGTGCCTTTGGGCATAATGTCTAAAATCCTATTTTTTATTTTTGCAGAATTATTTTTTGCAAAAGGCACTTCTAAGCGCGTATCGTTACAATCTTGTGGCGGAACTTTGCTTTGATGGCCATAGCAACGAAGGGCAAGTTCGATATTTTCAACTTTGTCAAGACTGTCAAGAATGCTGTTTAAAATTCTTTTAGCTACTCTTATTTTGCTGTCGCTTTCCCATTGTCCTATCATGCTATATGAAGCATCGAAAATAAATAAGATACGTGTTATTGGAGGAGCTGGTTTTTCGTTTTTCTCTTGCGATTTAGCTGTTATGGTGCAAAAGAAAAATATAAGCAAAAGTAAATATGTAATTGTTTTTTTCAAATTATAAGTTTTAGTAGTCGCCTAATGTTTCTTCTAATTGCGAAAGCGCATTTTTAAGTTGCTCGTCGTTAGGAGCAGAGCCGTGCCATTTGTGGGTTCCCATCATAAAATCAACACCACATCCCATTTCAGTTTTCATAAGTATAACAATTGGTGTGCCATTTCCAGTTTTAGATTTAGCAACTTCTAATGTATCAATAACATTTTGCATGTTATTTCCATCTGTTTCAAGTGTCAACCAACCAAATGCTTCCCATTTTGCTCTGAGGTTTCCTAAAGAAAGTACATCGTTGGTAGGTCCATCAATTTGCATTCTGTTAAAGTCTACCATAGCAATAATATTATCAGCTTTTTTAGCACTAGCATACATTAATGCTTCCCAAATCTGACCTTCTTGCAATTCACCATCACCAGTAAGACAATATACAATGTTTTTATCATTGCTAAGCTTTTTAGAAATGGCAGCACCAATAGCAACAGAAATTCCCTGACCTAAAGAACCCGAAGCTGTTCTGATGCCAGGAAGATGTTCGGCAGGTGTTGGATGACCTTGTAAGCGTGTGTTTAATTTGCGAAATGTAGCCAATTCCGAAACAGCAAAATAACCACTTCTAGCTAATACACTATACCAAACTGGCGAAATATGACCGTTTGACAAGAAGAACATATCTTCGCCCTCGCCAGACATTGAGAAATTTTTAGGATTGTGATTCATTACTTTAAAGTAAAGAGCAGTTAAAATGTCGGCACAGCCCAAGGAGCCTCCTGGATGACCAGAGTTAACAGCATGGACCATTCTTAAAATATCTCTTCTTACTTGCGTTGCAGTTTCTGTAAGTTGTTCGGTTGAATTCATAATAAATATAATTTTTGGGCAAAAGTACTCTAATTTGTTTTTGTCTAAAAAGGTTGTTGATAAGTATTGAAAAGATGATTTGGGGAAATATTTGAGAAAATGAACTAGTGAAAATATTTTTAGGAATTAATTAAAACGATTAAACGTTGGTAGTTTTTTAGGAATTTGAAAGGGGTATTATTATTTAGTTAATAAAACCATACCTTTTTTCGACATAGTTTTTCCGTATTTTTCTTCGTACTTAATCATCCATGTGTAAACGCCAATTGGGCATATTTCACCTTTGTTGAAAGGTCTGCCATTCCAGAAAATAGTTGGATCGGTAGTTTCAAAAATCATTTCGCCCCATCTGTTGAATATCTGAAATTCATAGTTTTCATCACTTACATAATATAATATTGGTCCAAATTCTTCGTTTAAATTATTGCCATCAGGAGTAAAAGCATTAGGGATGTAAAACGTTGCAATGTCTTTAATTTGAACTTCGTGCGAAACACAATTTCTACATCCGTGCATATTTTCTGCACATAATTCTACTGAATAAAAGTCGGGAGTGCTGTAGATATGTGTTGGTTTTTCCAAATATGAAATATTATCGTAAGATAGTGAGTCGCCAAATGTCCAAACGAAATTTGTTAAATTTTCAGTACTTACTGATGTGAATTTAGCTACATTATAAATAAGTTCACCATATAAAAGTTGCCAATAGAAATCTAAATCAGGAATAGCATCAACAAAAATCATTTGGTTATTTGTAAAAGAGGTAGAACAGCCATTGCTTGTAACTGTGAGTGATATGTCGTAATAGCCAGGCTCAATAAAAGTATGCGAAGGGTTTGGTACAGTTGAGGTTGTGCCATCTCCAAAATTCCATAAATAGTTGTCGGGAGTTGGATGACTTGTATTCGAAAAATTAATAATTACCGGCGTACACCCCGAATTAGTATCGGAGTTCATATTGATTGTTGGCAATGGTTTAACTTCAATAAAAATGCTTGCTGTGTCCGTACAAATTGAATTGAAGGCTGTAACAGTGTATATGGTGTTTGTTTCAGGTCTGACCGATATTTGAGCATCGGAAGAATAATTGTTCCACAGGTAATTTGTTCCTCCGTTATAACTTACGCTGCTAGTTGCATCTATAACGCAAATATCACCTTTGCAAATCGATGATGGATTGGCAGTAATAGTTACTATAGGTAGTGGAATTACAGTAACTACAACACTGTCGATGTCGGAGCATCCATTGCTAAAAGCGTTAACAATATATGTTGAGCTTATTGAAGGGTTTGCAATAGGATTACAGATGGTGAGGGAGCTTAAACTAGTAGTGTTTTGCCATAAATAGCTATTTCCACCTGATGCGTTTAAAGTAGTTTCTTCGCCTTCGCATATTGATATATCGTTGCCTGCATTGGCAACTGGTGATTGAATGTAGGAGAGAATCATTTCATCGGTTGCCGAACAACCATTTTCCCAAACTGTTATTTTGTAATTTGTTGTGTTTGAAGGAGTGGCTATTGCATTGTAGTCTGTTGCGTCAGATAGTCCTGAGCTTGGATTCCAAATGCAACTAGTTCCTCCGCTTCCATTTAATTGTGTGCTTTTCCCGGAGCAAATGGTGTCGTCCAAACCTGCACTTGCAATAGGTATTGGATTTACTGTTATGATGAATTGTATAGGAGTGCCTTCGCATAATCCAATAGTTGGTGTAATAGTAATTATGGATGTTTGCTGACTAATAACATCGGATGTGATAAATGATGGAATCGTATTTCCTGTACCATTTGCCGCAAGACCAATAGTTGTATTGCTATTGGTCCATTTATAAGAATCTGCTGAAGGAGAAGTATTAAATTGTATTAGATTAGTTGCAAATCCTTCGCATAAATATTGATTAGGTATAGCATCAATAATAGGAACGGGGTTTACATTTACAATTGTGGATGAGGTTGCTGAACATAGATTGGCATCTGTTCCTGTTACCGTGTAAGTAGTGTTGCTTGTGGGATTTACAGAGACAATATTGCCTGATGTTGAAGAAAGGCTGTCCCCCGACCATAAATAATTTATTGCTCCACTAGCTGTTAGATCTTGTTCTGTTCCGGCACATATAGTGCTTAATGATGGATTTATGTTAACGTTAGGATTTGGTGGGTCGTTTATAGTGATAGTGGCAGTTGACGAAAGGTTAGTTATATTATCTGTAACAGTAACAGTGTGAATTCCAGTGCACAGGTCGAGTACATTTGTTGTATTGTTTCCATTGTCCCATAAATAAGAATATGAGCCTGAGCCACCAGATGCTGTTACAAAACCTTTTCCATCGCAAGTGATTGGAGGCGAAGTAATACAAACGTCATTACATGTCCCATACGTTGGATTAGAAGGCGTGTTTAACAACCAATCAGCTCCATCAGGGTTTCTTTTAAATGTATAATCTAATACAGGTTCAATATCACTTATATAGGTTTTTCGATTTGCATCTATGAGATCGTAAGCCAAAAGTTGTCCAGCATAAGCACATGAGGACAATAATGGATTGCAAGGAGCTGCAGAAGTGGAAGCTGCTGCTGCCCAAGAAATTGCATCTTGAGGAATGCCGTTTCTGTCGTAAAAGGCAAACCATCCACCGTAATTTGGAAACCAAAGCCTTATACCACCGCCAAGGCAAACGTTATTAGAATCGCTAACTATTATTTCAATTGTTTTACCTCCATTTGCATATAGTAGATTGCTTGGAACAGGAGGAGCGTTTTCTCCTCTAACAATAGCAAATCCATTTGCATGAACAATAGTTCCAGGAGGGATAGTGAATCCTCCGCCAAAA
This sequence comes from Bacteroidota bacterium, assembly GCA_037139195.1. Taxonomy (GTDB): domain Bacteria; phylum Bacteroidota; class Bacteroidia; order Bacteroidales; family JAHJDW01; genus JBAXGW01. The sequence goes on along the minus strand of JBAXGW010000020.1, from coordinate 30,353 downwards.
ACACCCCCGTCAGCTTCGGTGCTATTACCTAAAAAATAACATGAAATGTCAATATCATTGCAAAAATCAGGATTGTAGAGTTCAATCCATTCGCCTTGGCAAACTACGCCGGCATTATTGCCAAATAAACAACCATCAAAAGAAGAAGGCCCTAACATTATTTCATTAATTAATATGCTAGGTCCTGAATAAGAGCATGGATTTCCCGAACACTTTGTTTTATCAATACTTGATATTGAAAGTGATGGCTGTGAATATGCAATTAAAAAATTGTATATTATCAATATGAAAACAAAATATATTTTCTTCATTTATTTTACAATAATGAAAACATGGCTAAGATAGATATATTTTCTTAAAATGAAAATAATATGCTTTAAAATTACATGTTAATTATATGAAATGACAATTTTGTATTACAAAATAGTATTTTGAATAATCTAAATTTACAGTTAAATAATAAAATGTTATTGTTTTGAAATACATGTTGTTAAAACTTAAAATGTGTTCTGATAATAAATATAAAGTTTTTTCTTAATATTTGAAAATTTCATAGTAATTGATATTTATATTCTTATTATTTTTGCATACAAATTATGGCAAGAGTTTTAGCAATAGATTATGGGCAAAAAAGGGTAGGGTTAGCTGTTACAGATAATCTGCAGATTATTGCTACTTCTATTGGCACTGTGCATTCTAAAGATATTTTCAAATTTTTATATGACTATGTTTCTAAAGAAACAGTTGAATCTTTTGTTGTTGGCTTGCCAATGCAAATGAACAATCAAGTATCGGAATCGGCTCGTTTTATTGAGCCTTTTGTGAAACTGTTAAAGAAAAATTTCCCGAATATTCCTATTCATAGGGTTGATGAACGGTTCACATCTAAAATGGCATCAAGGGTTATTTTAGAATCTGGTGTTTCAAAAAAAACTAGACAAAATAAAGCTTTGGTTGATACAGTGAGTGCTGTAATTATTTTACAATCATATTTAGAATCAAAAAACTATTAAAATGATTTTACCAATTTATGGATTTGGACATCCAGTATTGAAAAAAGTATCGGTAGATATTGATGCAAATTATCCCAATATTAAAGAACTTATTGATAATATGTTTGCTACAATGAATTCTTCTAATGGAGTTGGATTAGCTGCGCCTCAGTTAGGGCTTTCAATACGTTTGTTTATTATTGATACTACTCCTTTTAAAGAAGATGATCCTTCTCTTGATGGTTTTAAAAAGGTGTTTATTAATGCCAGAATTATTGAAGAATCGGGCAAAGATTGGGCTTTCAATGAAGGTTGTCTTTCTGTGCCTAGTATTAGAGAAGATGTTTTGCGTAAACCGAATATTGTAATTTCTTATTTAGATGAAAATTTTGTTGAACATACCGAAAATTTCGATGGGATTAAAGCAAGAGTTATTCAGCATGAATACGATCATATTGAAGGAAAGTTGTTTGTTGAAAGATTGAGTCCGCTTAAAAGAACATTAATTAAAGGCAGGCTAAATGATATTTCAAAAGGAAGAACCGATGTTAATTATAAAATGAAATTTGTTAAATAATATAATTCTTATGAAATGCTTATGTGAAATTTTCACACAAAACAATATGATTATTGAGCATTCCATGTGATCGCTAAAAATAAAAATTAAAAAATAAACACATGAAAAAAATTACTTTAATTTCGGCTTTATTTTTTTTGTTTACTATTGTTTCATGTAGTAATAAAGAGAAAAAACTTCAAACCAAAATCGATGCTAATGTTAAAGAATTCAAAGATTCGAAAAATGCTGCTCGAAAAAATGAATTACGACCACTTATCTTGACTGATATTGATACATTTGTTAAAGAATTTCCATCAAACGAAAAGAGTGCATTGTACTTATTTTCCGCTTCTGAAATTACAATTGAAAGTATGGAAATTGACAAATCGGTGGCATATTTAAAAATGCTATGCGAAAAATATCCAAAATTTGAAAAAGCACCCGACGCTCTTTTGAATTTAGGAATTTTATCAGACTCAAAAGGTGATGTGGAAAATGCAAAAAAATACTACTCTGAGTTTATTGATAAATACCCAACTCATAAAAATATTAATGTTGCAAAAGAAGCTCTTGCGCTTGTTGGTAAAGATGTAGATGAAATGGTACGCCAGTTCGAAGCTAAATCCGATTCTTTAGAAGCTAAGAAATAAGGAACTCGTTTTCAATGAGTTTCTTGAGCTTTGCGATGTTGATATTGTAAAATATTTTTCCTTCTTTGCTAAATGAAATGCTCCCAGTTTCTTCCGAAACAACTATAGCAACAGCATCGCTTTGTTCGGTAATTCCAACGCTAGCTCTATGTCTGAGTCCCATGTGTGCAGGGAAATCGGGGTTTTTTGTGATTGGAAGCACACACCGAGCCGCTTTTATTCTATTGTCAGAAATTATCATTGCTCCGTCATGCATTGGAGTATTTTTAAAAAAGATGTTTTCTATTAAACGCTTGGTTATTTCTCCGTCAATAGAATCTCCAGTTTCTAAAACGCTTGTTAAAACTGACTTTTGAGTTAAAACAATCAGAGCTCCTGTTTTAGTTTTCGACATGCTTTCAGCGGCTTGAACTATTTCATCTATTGCCAATGGATTTACAGGTTCAATGTTATTAACTTTTTGAAGCCATTTAACTAACCATATCGCTTTTCTATTTTTTTGTATAAACTTTGGCGAGCCTAAAAGCAGCAAAAATTGCCTAATTTCTGGCTGAAAAATAATAATTAAAGCAATTACTCCGACGCTAATTAGTTGTTCGAGTATATTGCTTAATAGGTTCATTTCAAGTGCTTTTACTATTTGCCAAATCACATAAATTGAAAATATCCCAATAAAAATATTAAATGCTGCGGTTCCCTTAATTAGGTTGTAAATGAAATATAAAATAATAGCAACCAAAAAAATATCGGCGAAGTCGAGTAATTTAAGTTTGATAAATAATGTAATAAAATCGAGAAGTATCATATAGCAAAATTATAAAAATGTATTTGATTTAAATAATCAATTGATAAATTCTATTTGCAGTTTATTGTTTTGATTAATTCAATAACTTGTGTTGCTTCTTTTACGTCGTGGACTCTGAGAATATTAGCCCCTTTTATTAATGCAATTGTATTTAATGTTATAGTACCAGTTAGAGCGTCGTCAGGTGAGGTGTTTAGCAGTTTATAAATCATTGATTTTCTCGAAATTCCTACGAGTAGTGGTTTGTTAAGCCTAGTAAAGAACTCTAAATTGTTAAGTAGTTCGTAATTATGTTCTAATGTTTTGCCAAATCCAAATCCAGGGTCTATAATTAAATCAGTTGCTCCTAATTGATGCAATTCGTTTATTTTCTTCGAAAAATAGTACATTACATCTGTTGTAACATTGTTGTATGAAGGGTTGAATTGCATATTTTCAGGTGTTCCTTTAGTATGCATCATAATATAAGGCACTTTTAGCTTTGCAATTGTTGAAAACATTTCCTTGTCAAATTCTCCAGCTGAAATATCGTTTATAATATTTGTACCATGTTGTACAGCTTCAAATGCTACTTTTGAATTGTATGTGTCAATGGATAAATTGATATTTTTAAATTCTTTAACTATTTGATTTATATATGGGATAATTGATTTTAATTCAATGCTTGCGTTAATAAGTTTTGAGCTTGGTTTTGATGATGTTGCACCAATGTCGATAATATCTGCACCTTCGTTTAGCATTTTTTCAGTTTGCTTTAAAGCCAAATTAATAGAATTATGTTTACCGCCATCGAAAAATGAATCTTCTCCAATATTCAAAATGCCCATAACCAATGGCTGATTAATGCTTTGAAGGCTGCCTTTATAATTTACTGTATAATTTTTTGAAAAAAAATGGTCGAATGGCATGTTGAAAAGTTGTTTTATTGCTAAATTTGGTAATTATTAATATTATGTTGTAAAATTATCGGAAATGTGCAATACTTCAAAACAATACGACGAAATTATTTTTACTTGTAAAGATTTATTTATTAGAAAATTAAAAGATTATGGCTCATCGTGGCGAATAATGAGACCTTCATCGGTAACTGATCAAATTTTTATCAAAGCTCAACGTATTAGAAGTATCGAAGATAAAAAAGTACAATTGATTGATGATGATGTAAAGTCAGAGTTTATTGGAATTGTAAATTATTCAATTATAGCGTTGATTCAGTTGCAGTTAAATGATTATTCGCAGCCCGAACTTAAAGTTGAAGAAGCAGAAAAGCTGTATGTAAAATATGCTACAGAAGCAAAAGAATTGATGGAAGCAAAAAATCACGATTACGGAGAAGCATGGCGTGAAATGAGAGTTAGTTCGCTTACCGATATTATATTAATGCGTATTTTTAGAATAAAACAAATAGAGGACAATCAAGGAAAAACGGAAGTGTCGGAAGGAATTGATTCCAATTATTTGGATATGATGAATTATGCTATTTTTTCTTTGATAAAATTAACATTCTAAATTTAATTCAATAGTGTTGCAATTTATTTTAAAACGTGCTTATTACGGTTTTTTAGTGTTGTTTGGAGTTGCAACAGTGATATTCTTTTTGTTTAATGTATTGCCAGGCGATCCAGCTCGAATGATGCTTGGACAGCGTGCTGATAGTGCTTCTGTGGCAATGATTAATAAAGATTTGGGTAGAGATAAGTCTTTGCCTCTTCAGTACATAAGTTATATAAATGATTTGTCTTTTTTATCAATATATAATACTGAAAATACAGATAGTTATTGGTTTTTAGATAAAATAAAATACGACAATTCGTTTAAAATTGCAATAATCAAGAGTTATTCGCTTGTTATTAAAACGCCCTATTTGCGTCGTTCTTATCAAAATAAGCGAAGCGTGTCTTCAATTTTAATAGAAGCATTGCCAAGTACTGCTGTTTTAGCTTTAGTTTCAATGTTTTTTGCTGTTTTAGTTGGAATATATTTAGGCGTTGTATCAGCTATTAAAAAAGATTCGTTTTTTGATAAGGCAACGCTTGTAATTGGTTCAATTGGAATGTCTTTGCCTTCATTTTTTATGGCGATATTAGTTGCTTGGTTATTTTCTTTCGTTTTAGGAAAATACACAGGATTAAATATGTATGGCAGTATGTATAGCATAGATGAAATGGGTAATGGCGAATTTTTTGATATAAAAAATCTTATTTTACCAGCATTTACTCTAAGCATTCGTCCGTTGGCTGTTATAATTCAGTTGACTAGAAACTCAATGCTAGAAGTAATGAGTCAAGATTATATCAGAACAGCAAGGGCAAAAGGCTTAAAATATAAAACGGTTATTATTAAACATGCATTAAAAAATGCAATGAATCCTGTTGTTACTGCAATATCTGGTTGGATTGCTTCGTTAATGGCAGGGGCAGTGTTTGTTGAGTATATTTTCGATTGGAAAGGTGTTGGCGTAGTAATAGTAAATGCACTTGATAAATACGATTTACCTGTTGTAATGGGTTCGGTTTTAATGATTTCTGTGATATTAGTTGTAGTTAATATAATAGTTGATATTCTTTATGGAGTATTAGACCCAAGAATACGTTTGAATTAAAAAAAATCAATAAGTTATGAGAAAAAAAATTGTTGCTGGAAATTGGAAAATGAATATGACCTATCATGAAGGTCTTGATTTAATAAAATATATTACAGCACTTTATGATGATAGAGGAAGCAAAGACGTAGAGGTTATTATTTGTCCTTCATTTATTCATTTAAATATTTGTGCAGCATTAACCGAGGTCGAAAATAATATATTTTGTGGTGCACAAAACGTTGCTTCTGAAAAATCAGGCGCTTTTACTGGCGAAGTTTCAGCAGAAATGTTGAAATCAATTGGTGTTGATTATGTTATTGTTGGACATTCGGAGCGTAGGCAGTATTATGGCGAAAGCAATGAAGTTTTAGAAAAGAAACTTAAATTGGTACTTGAGAATAATTTGAACCCAATATATTGTGTTGGAGAAACACTTGCCGAACGAGAAAATGGAACATTGTTTGATATAATTAAAAATCAATTAACTGTAACTTTGTCTAATGTTGATGCGCCTTGTTTTAATCATATTGTAATTGCTTATGAGCCAGTTTGGGCAATTGGCACAGGTCTAAACGCAAGTCCAGAACAAGCTCAAGAAATGCATAAATTTATTCGCAAAGAAATTGAAAATATCAAAGGTAAAGACGTTGCTGATAATATAAGCATTTTATATGGAGGCAGTTGTAAGCCTAGCAATGCAAAAGAAATATTTGCACAAGCAGATGTTGACGGTGGTTTAATAGGTGGTGCTTCATTAAATGTTTCTGATTTTATTCAAATAATTAATTCTTATTAAATTATGAATTACGTAGAAGTAAAAGGTAAAATAGACCCATTAATTCAAGGTAATGACTTGTGGATTTCATTACTTGCTGAAGTTGGGTTTGAGAGTTTTTCGGAAGATGAAGAATTTGTATTAGCATATATTCAAGAACCTGATTTTGATGAGAATAAAGTTACTGAAATAGCTGAAAGCATGAAAATTAACAATTTTTCAGTTGCGTTTTCATCGTCAACTATTCAGGAAAAAAATTGGAACGAAGTTTGGGAACAAAGTTATGAGCCCGTAATCGTAGAAGATAAGTGTATTATTCGAGCTCCTTTTCATCAAGTAGAAGGCAAATTTGAATTTAATATTGTTATTAATCCAAAAATGTCTTTTGGAACAGGACATCACGAAACCACTTATCTGTGTACTTCGAAGATATGTGATTTAGATTTGAAAGATAAAGAAGTGTTGGATATGGGTTGTGGAACAGGTGTGTTAGCAATAATAGCAGCTCAAAAAGGAGCTAAGCGAATAGTTGCAATAGATAATAACGACTGGGCTTATGAAAATACGTTGGAAAATATTCAAATTAATAATACGCCTCAAATAGAAACATTTTTAGGCGATGCAGAATTATTGAAAGATTTTAAGCCATTTGATGTGATTGTTGCAAATATAAATCGCAATATATTATTAGCTGATATTCCAAAATATGCAACTTCTTTGAAAAAAGATGGTCTTTTGTTTATGAGTGGTTTTTATGAATTGGATTTAGATGCCATAAAAAAATGTGCAATAAATTCTAATTTGAAATTTGAGTTTTTTAAAGTTCTCAATACATGGACTTTGGCAATGTTTAAAAAATAAAATTTTAAGTTTTATTCTTGATAATAATTTAATTATGAAAGCATTTAAAATTGTTTTGTTTAGTTTCTTGTTAATTATAATGGGAAATCAATTAGTAGCTCAAACAGCAATAAAGAAATTTACGGAAGATAAAGATAAATTTTTAATTGAGCTGACGGATTTTATGAATCAAGACGACAAAAAATTAGCAGAGGAATTTATTGTACCTTTCACTACTTTTTGGAATACTGCTTCGATAAATGAAGAGCAAAGAAAAGCAATGTATAGCGTTGCAAATGCGATGTTAAAGAAAAAGTTGAAGGCATTTCCAGAATTTAAAAATTATTTGGAGAGCTATCAGCGCTTTATAAATAGTGGACGCTCAATGGATGAGTTTAATGCTTGGTATAAATCGTTGGATTTGTTGGTTAAAAAATCGAATAAAGCATCATTTGTTAGGTTTGTTGAAATGACAAATAATCTTTTTATAGGAAATCAAATGTATAACTCGAATACAACAATTTGGAAGTCGTCTTCTTCAAACTTTGTTTTTAAATACGATTCTACCGCTTACATTGAATATGCTGAAACCGATTTGATTTGTTTGAAATATTCTGATAGCACAGTAATTGCAGGAACAAAAGGTGTTTTTTATCCAACAAATAATATGTGGTTTGGTGAAAATGGAAAAGTTGACTGGAGAAGAGCTGGATTTGCTTCCGATTCTGTTTACGCTGAATTACAAAAGTATTCAATAGAGATGAAATCTTCTGATTTTGAAGCTGATTCAGTTACTTTCTTCAATAAAAAGTTTTTTGATTATCCATTAAAAGGAAAAATTATAGAAAAAATTTTAGCAGATGTTACGCCTGATAAAGCAACATATCCTAGATTTGACTCATATAGCAAGCGCCTTTTTATAAAAGCTTTATTTGAAAATATTGATTACGATGGCGGTTTTTCTATGGCAGGTGCAAAATTTTATGCAATAGGAACGGCTGATCAAAAAGCTAAAGTGATTTTTTATAGAGAGGGTAGTGTGTTTGCAATCTCTAAGTCAGAAAGTTTTGTAGTGAAGAAAGATAGAATTTCTTCTGATAACTCAGAAATATCAATATATATAGATGCCGATTCAATTTATCATCCGATGATTGAAATGAAATATCTAGATAAAAAACAAGAAAGTAATGGGAATATTACAAAAGAACTTTCTTTGTTGCGAAGTGATAATGGAATTGGAAATAGCCCTTTTTACGATTCATATCACATGGTGGATATGTATGTTGAAGCTGTATATTGGAAGACAGATGAGCCAAAAGTAGATTTTGCTATGTTTAAAGGTATGAAAACTGAAAGTGAGTGTTATTTTGAATCAGCTAATTATTATGATCAATGGCGTTATGAAAAACTTCAAGGTATTGATAATGAGCATCCCTTAAAAGTGATTCGTGACTTCGCGAAAAAATATGGAAACAACGAATTTCCAATTATGGCTTTATCTAACTATATGACAATACAAATTGAAATTGTGAGTGCTATGGTTATTAATTTAGCAAAAAAAGGATTTGTTCGTTATAATTTTGATACAAAAATGGTTTCAATCACTGATAGATTATTTCATTATATAAATTCAAGAGAAAGAAAAACGGATTATGATATTATTAAGTTCAACTCCATGGTTTCAAAGCAGCAGTTCGAAACAAATGCAAGTTTGAGTTTGTTGAATAATGATATTACAATTCAAGGTGTTGAACAGGTTTTTTTGTCAGATTCGCATAACGTTGTAATCATACCGTATGAACAAAAAGTTTCATTGAGAAAAAATAGAGATTTCGATTTTCAAGGTAAAATTATTGCTGGTTTGTTTGAGTATTATGGAAAAGATTTCAATTTCATTTATGATGAGTTTAAAATAAATTTGAATAATGTTGATTCATTTACTTTTAAGGTTAAAGGAACTGAGGTTGATCCAGAAACTGGAGAGCCAGAATTAGTTAGAGTAAGAACAATGATCGAAGGTGTTACCGGAGATTTGCTTGTTGACCATCCGCGAAATAAATCGGGTGTTAAACGATTGGCACAATATCCAATTTTTAATAGCAAAAAAGACTCGTATGCTTTTTATGATAAACCATCTATTTATAATGGAGTATATAATCGCGAGAACTTCTTTTACCAATTAGAACCTTTCTCCTTTGATAGCATCGATAAGTTTTCTACGGCAGGGATTGAATTTAATGGGTATTTTGCCTCGGCTGGTATTTTTCCCGATTTTGATGATAACCTTACTGTTATGCCTGATTATTCGCTTGGTTTTACTCGAAAAGCTCCTTCTGAGGGTTTTCCAGTATATGAAGGAAAAGGAACATATTTTAATGAAATAAAATTAAGTAATGAGGGTTTGCACGGAAATGGAGAACTTAAATATTTAACATCAACAACTGGTTCTACCGACTTTACTTTTTTCCCAGATTCAACAAATGCGTTGGCTTATAAATTTGATGTAGCTGAACAACTTGACAAAGATCCCGAATATCCTGATGTTAAAGGGATGGATGTGAGAATGCTTTGGCGACCTTATGAAGATATCATGAGCGATACTAAAATTGAAACTCCAATACGTTTTTATAATAATCAATGTGTGCTAAATGGTAGAACAGATTTAACTCCCAATGGGATGACTGGAGCTGGTTTGATTAAATTCCCTAAAGCTGAAATTGAAGCTCTATTGTTTAAGTTTAAGCAGCATGAATTTGACACAGATACTTGCGATTTTAGACTTAAATCGGGCGAAAATTTGGAAGACGTTACCCTGTCAACTTTAGATTATAAAGGGCATGTTGATTTGAAAGAACAAAAAGGTCATTTTAAGGCCAATAGCGAAGCATCGAAAGTTGAATTTCCAGTAAATCAATATATATGTTATATGGATGAATTTATTTGGTGGATGGATAAAGAGAAGATCGATTTATTTACAAGCAATACCGAAAAACTTTCGGGAGATGATAAAAATATTACAACAAAAAATGGAGAAGAAATGAATTTGTCTGGTTCCCAATTCGTTTCAATACATCCAGCACAAGATTCGCTAAGGTTTTTTTCGCCTAAAGCCGAATATGATATAAAAAATAATATCATTAACGCTTATGACGTTAAATTTATTTTAGTCGCAGATGCTGCAATTTTTCCTGATAGCGGAAAAGTAACAGTTTTGAAAAAAGCTGAAATTAAAACACTCGAGAAGTCTAAAATCATGGCCAATACTGCAACTAAATATCATGAGTTCTATAATTGTAATACAAATATTTATGCTCGTAAAAATTATGGGGCTTCTGGGTATTATGACTATGTAGATGAAACTGAAAAAAAACAAAAAATATATTTTGAAAAAATTATTGTTGATACTACTTATCAAACATATGCTAATGGTAAAATTGAAAAAGAAGCTAGTTTTACTTTGAGTCCTTATTTTGAGTATTATGGTAATATTAAATTAATTGCCAGTAATCAGTTTATTAATTTTAATGGTAATTCTAGGATTAAGCATTCTTGTGATAAAGTTCCTATTAGTTGGTTGAACTTTAGTGCTGATATTAATCCATTAGAAATATATATTCCTGTTAATAAAACTCCTAAAGATCAAAATGAAAGCAGGATATATGCGGGGATTATGCAAGGTAAAGATTCTTCTTGTGTATATTCTGCATTTTTATCAAGAAGAGCAAAGGATGGCGATGATACTTTGATTGTTGCAAACGGTTTTTTGTATTATGATAAAGATGTTAAAGAATATAAAATAGCAGACATGGGACGAATTAAGGAAAATAAATTTACTGGCAACTATTTGAGCATAAATACATACTGCGATGTATATGGCGAAGGGGTGATAAACTTATCTAACAATGTAAGTCAGGTTAAAGTTGATGCGTATGGAACTGCTCTTAATAAAACCAAAAAAGGTGAAACATCACTTGATTTAGTTCTTGGTATAGACTTTTTCTTCTCTGATAAAGCTAACAAATTATTGGAAGAAACTTTACTGGCTGATGTTACTGCTCAGCCAGCAAATTTAAATAGCGAGACTTATTATAAAGCATTAGTAAACAAAGTTGGTGTTGCTCAGGCTGATAAGCTAATTTCAGACCTAAATGTTAATGGTGCATTTAAAAAAATACCGGATGAATTAATTCACAATATGTTTTTCTCTGAGGTTAGCTTAAAGTGGGATCCAAATACTAATTCGTATATTTCAAATGGACAGCTTAGTATTGGTAGTGTTAACAAAACTCAGTTAAATAGAGTATATAAAGGCTGGATGCAAGTAGAAAAGAAAAAGAGTGGTGATGCTATCAATATATATATTGAAGATGGCTCTAAAAATTGGTTTTTCTTTAGTTATTCGCGCGGTATTATGGGTGTTGCTTCTTCTAGTAAAGAATTTTTGACTATTATTAATGAAACTAAACCAGATGATAGAGGTTTGAAAGGGGAAAAGGGACAGGAGGCTTATGTTTATCAAACTACTACTGAAAAGCGTAAAAATGATTTCTTGAAAGATATGGGTCAATAATATTTCCCCAAATTTTAAAAGCCGCATTTTTTAGATGTGGCTTTTTTTTTTATTAATGTCTTCAATAATCAAAAGTCAATTAATCGGATTAAAAACCGTACATTTGTACTTTATTATTATTCGAACATTTCCTTCCTCAAACGTCAGGTATAGTTCTACAAAAAAATACACTTTAATAAAATTATGTCATTTCAATCATTAAACATTATTGAGCCTATTCTTAAATCATTAGAGAAAGAAGGCTATAAAACACCAACTCCAATTCAAAAAGAATCAATCCCAATAGTTTTACGCGGAAACGACTTACTAGGCTGTGCTCAAACAGGGACAGGTAAAACTGCTGCTTTTACAATTCCAATTCTTCAACTTCTTAGCATTGAAAAAACTTTTGATAAAAAAAGAAAAATAAGAAGTTTAATTGTTACACCAACTCGCGAATTAGCTATACAAATAAATGAAAGTATTAAGGCTTATGGAAGATTCACAGGTATAACGAGCACTGTAATTTTTGGCGGTGTAAATCAAAATCCACAAACAGCATCGCTTCAAAATGGAGTTGATATTTTAGTTGCAACGCCAGGTCGATTACTAGATTTAATGAACCAAGGCTTTGTGTCCTTGCGTAATATCGAAATATTTGTTTTAGACGAAGCCGACCGTATGCTAGATATGGGTTTTATTCACGATGTAAAAAAAATTATAGCTAATCTTCCACGCAAACGTCAATCGCTTTTTTTCTCGGCTACCATGCCACCCGAAATTGTAAAATTATCAAATACAATTTTAGTTCAACCTTCGAAGGTGGAAATAACGCCATCTGCATCTACCGTTGATATTATAAAACAAGCAGTGTTTTTTGTTGATAAAGGAAATAAAAATGCTTTGCTTATTCATATATTAAAAGATAAAAGCATAAAAACAGCACTGGTATTTACTCGAACTAAGCACGGTGCCGATAAGGTAGTTAAGGTATTGTTAGCTCACGAAATTAGTGCAGAAGCTATTCATGGTAATAAAGCTCAAAATGCTCGTCAGCGCGCATTGGCAAATTTCAAAGCTCAAACTACCCGAATATTGGTGGCAACTGATATAGCCGCTCGAGGTATTGATGTAGAAGATATGGAATTTGTAGTTAATTTTGAATTGTCGAACATTGCCGAAACCTACGTTCATCGAATTGGGCGAACAGGTCGAGCAGGAGCCAAGGGAACTGCTTATTCGTTTTGCGATGCCGAAGAAAAACCATACTTAAAAGATATTGAAAAATTGATTGGTAAGAAAATTCCTATAATTGACAATCATCCTTTTCCTTTAATAGATAATAATCCTGTGAAAGTGGTTAAGCAACAAAGAAATAAATCGCATGCTGCACCACGAAAACCTGCTGCAACTAATTCGGGATCAAACCCAAATAAAAAGAAATGGTACGGAAATTCACGCTAGTGGTTTTTTTAAGAAAGAAACTTAATCTCGGAAACTAATTTGTGATTTGTTATATTAACAATAGCAATTATTAATATTTTTTTTTATATTTGATAACTGAAAAATCGAGCGTATTAACTTAGAAAGCAATATTATTGTCGATGTTTTCAATTGTTTAGTAGAAATTAACTCGAAAAAACACTATGTTGAATAATTCCGATGCAGCAACTCTGAAAGAAAAAGAACTATTGGCATTATTGGTTGCAGAGCGTACGCTTGAGCTGCAAAATGAACTCACAGAACGTAAAAGAATAGAACAAGAACTTAGAGAAAAAGAGTTTCAGTATAGAAATATAGCTGATTCGGGAATGGCTATTATTTGGACTTCTGGTACAGATGCATTATGCAATTATTTTAATGAACCTTGGCTTAAATTTACTGGTCGTACTCTTGAACAAGAATTGGGGAATGGATGGGCTGAGGGGGTGCACCCCGACGATTTTGATTATTGTTTAAAAGTGTATTTAGAAGCATTTGGCAAACAGGAACCATTTAAAATGGAATATCGATTGCGTCATGCTAGCGGCGAATATCGATGGGTTTTGGATATGGGTGCCCCAAATTACAATAGTTCGGGCGAATTTATTGGTTATATTGGTCATTGCTTAGATATAACTAATCAAAAAAAAATTGAAGAAGTATTACGCGAAAACGAAGAAAAATATCGATTGCTATATGCATCAATGGATCAAGGATTAGCCCTTCATGAAATAATATTAGATGAGGATGCAAAGCCTGTAGATTTTGTGTTTTTAGATGTTAATGATAGTTATACCAAGTTGTTTGGATTGACCAGAGAAATGTGTATTGGAAAGAGAATAAAAGAAGTAATGCCAAAGTTAGAGCAATACTGGATTGATATCTTTGGAAAAGTAGCACTTACTGGTGAACCTAATTATTACGAAAACTTCCTTGAAACAACCCAAAAATATTATTCTACCTATGCTTATTGTACAAAAAAAATCAATTTGCTGTTCTGGTTAACGATATTACAGAGCGAAAATTAGCAGAAGAAATACTTCGCGAAAACGAGGAGCGATTTCGTGCTATATCCGAGTATTCGTTCAATTCTATTTGTATAATTAATCAGGTGGGAAAAATAGTTTGGTTCAACGAAGCCATGCTGAAAATGAGTGGTTTTACCACTGAGCAAATAAATGCAGCCGATTCGTTTGCCGCTTTTTTAGCTCCTGAATCAATGGAATTTGTGCTTGATAATTTTATGAAATTTGTTCATAAACAAGAATATACACATAATTACGAGTTTTATATTATTCGTGCCGATGGCGAAAAGCGACTTTGCGAAAAACACATGTCGCATTTTACTGATAGAAATGGTACGTTGAATTTGGTAATTAGTATGTTAGATATAACCGAACGTAGAAATAATGAAATAGAGTTAAAAATTGCCAAAGAAAAAATCGACGAAAGTGAATTGAAATATCGACTTATTGCTGAAAATACTTCTGATGGTATTATTGTTTTGGATGCAAAATCTAAGGTTCAATATGTTTCACCTTCTTATCTTAAACAAATTGGGTATAGTCATGAAGACGAGATGTCGAGAAATGCTGAAATAATTTATTCAATAATTCACCCCGAAGATAGAGATGCCCTTTTTAAAGATATATACGAAGCAATAGAAGATAAAAAAGAAGGATTGAATTATAGTTATAGAGTTAAACATAATGATGGTCATTATATTTGGCGTGAGGATAATGCAAAATTTAACTACGATTCTGATTTCAATTATATAAATTCTTATGTTATTTGTCGAGATATAACAGAGCGAAAAAAAAGTGAACAAGAATTAATTGTTGCCAAAGAAAAGGCCGAGAAAAATGAAAAAAGATTAATTCAAGCTCAATCAACTGCAAAAATTGGAAGTTGGGAAACTGATTTAAAAAATTTTAATGTAGTTTGGTCTGAAGAAACTTATAAAATATTTGAATTAGATGCAAGTAGTTTTATCGCTTCTCATGCTGCATTTATAGAATTTGTTCATCCCGACGACCGCATTAAAGTGAACGAAGCTTTTAATAAATCCTTTAACAATGTCGGTTATAATAGTGTTCAACATAGGATTGTTACAAGTAAAAAAAACATTAAATTTGTAGAAGAACGTTGGAAAATTATTAAAGATGAAAATGCTAATCCAATTATTGGAATAGGAACATGTCAGGATATTACAGAGCACATACTTTTTGAAAATCAATCGATTTTGGCGAAAAAATTAGCCGAAAATAATGAAGAAAAATTCAAAAAATATTTTAATTATTCTCCAGATGGTGTTTTTATAGCTGATGAAAATGGTTTTTATAAAGAAGTTAATCCATCAGCTTCTTCAATAACTGGTTATAGTATTGAAGAACTTTGTAAAATGAATTTAATGGATTTAATTCCTGAAACTAGCATTCAAACCGCAAAAGAACATTTTTCTTTATTAGTTGCCACGGGTTTTTCAGAAGGAGTTTCAGCTTTTATTAGAAAAGATAAATCAATTGGATATTGGATTGTAAGTGCTGTAAAATTATCTAAAACAGAGTTTCTGGGATTCACTAAAGATATTACAGAGCTAAAAGAACAAGAATTAGAACTGTTAAAAGCTAAAGAAATAGCCGAAGAAAATGAAGTTAAATTTAAAGCCGCTTTTTTTACAAGCCCTGATTCTGTTAATATTAATAAATTAAATGGTGAATACGTTGAGATAAATGAAGGTTTTACTCGTTTAACAGGCTTTATAAGAGAAGATGTAATTGGAAAATTATCTTCTGAAATTGACATTTGGTCTATTCCTGAAGATAGAGAAAAATTAATAAGTTCTTTAAAAGAATTTGGATTGGTTGAAAATTTAGAATCAATATTTAGAAAAAATAATGGGGATTTAATTCCGGCACTTATGTCAGCTAGAATTATTAATATTAAAAATGAGCCTCATATTTTATCTGTTACCAGAGAAATTGCCGAACGAAAAAAGTTTGAACAAGAATTAATTGTAGCCAAAGAAAAAGCAGAAGAAAGTGATAGATTAAAATCGGCATTTTTAGCAAATATGAGTCATGAAATTCGAACCCCTATGAATGGAATTTTAGGATTTGCCGATTTGCTTAAAGAACCTAATCTTTCAGGTGAAGATCAAAAAATGTATATTGAAATTATTGAAAAGAGCGGAATAAGAATGCTTAATATAATTAACGATATAGTCAGTATTTCAAGAGTTGAAGCTGGAACAATGTCAATCTATATTTCAGAAACGAATATAAACGAATTGATGGATTATATCTTTAACTTTTTCAAGCCAGAAGCTGAAAAAAAAGGATTGCAACTTATTTGCAATAATACCTTGATTAATGAAAATATATCTGTTAATACTGACAGCGAAAAAATATATGCGGTATTAACAAATTTGGTAAAAAATTCTTTGAAATTCACTCAAAAAGGGTCTATTGAATTTGGATGTATTGAAAAAGAAACAACTATTGAGTTTTATGTGAAAGACACGGGTGCTGGGGTTTGCGATAAACACAAAGAATTTATTTTCGAGCGATTCAGACAAGGAGATGATTCGTTAACAAGAAATCATGAAGGTGCTGGCTTAGGATTGTCAATATCTAAAGCATATATTGAAATGCTTGGCGGTAAAATATGGGTTGAAAGCGAAGAAGGAAAAGGATCAACATTTTATTTTACCATAAAAAAATAATAGTACACTGATGACACGGATAGAATAGATTTTTTTATTTCATAATTCTGCAGGGAATTTAAACAGTTTACAAATTAAATACTTCTCGACCTTACTCAGAGTGATCGCAGACTGAGCGAAGCTGAAGAAAGTCGAAGTCTATCAAGAAAAGGAACAAATAGCATGCGGGTATAAGATTTTGTAAACAGGTTGACGAGAAACTAGTTGACAAGAATAGATTTGATATATTTGGCAAATGGATAAAATTGTGTTCTATAAATCAATAAATATGAAAAAGAAAATATTAATTGCAGAAGATGATGAATCAGCAAAATTGTTGGTTACAACTTATGTAAAAATGATTGGATGCGATTTTATTGTAGCAAAAAACGGGTTAGAAGCAGTTGAATTATATCGCAAAAACCCAGATGTTGATTTGATTTTGATGGATATTAAAATGCCAGAAATGAATGGACATGAGGCCACAAAAGAAATTAGGCAGTTTGATAAGGATATAGTAATAATAGCTCAAACAGCATTTGCTATGTCGGGCGATAAAGAAAAAGCATTAGAGTCTGGTTGTAACGATTATATTTCAAAACCCTATACATTAGCCAAATTAACTGATTTAATTGAAAAATATTTAAATAATTAAGTTCTGTTTGTTATTGTTTTAGTCTGAATTCCACAAGCATTTTTCGTAATCTCTTTCTATACTTCGACTCATCTCAGTCTGACCGTCACTCGGAGCGGAGTCGAAGAGCTTTCATAATATGAGTGTTATAAAATGCTTGCGGATTTAAGGTTTTAGTATTACTTTTGCAAAAAAAATAATTGCCATGTGTATTCGCAATAATTGGACAAAAACTGAGGTTGAAGAAATCTATAATCGCCCTCTTTTAGATTTAGTTAGAGAAGCATCACAAATTCATGCTGAAAACCATAACCCAAACGAAATAAAAGTAAGCACTTTAATATCAGTAAAAACTGGAGCATGTGTTGAGGATTGTGCCTATTGTGCCCAGTCGTCGAGATATAAAACAGGAGTGGAGCCTCATCGTTTTATGTCGGTTCAAGATGCTGTTGATTGTGCAAAACGTGCAAAAGAAAATGGTGCTACTCGCGTTTGCCTTAGTGCTTCGTGGCGAAAAGTAAACGAAGATCAGTATTTCAATGATTTAATAGAAATGGCAAAAGAAATCCGCAAAATGGATTTGCAAGTTTGTTGTACACTTGGAATGATTGATAAAGAAAAAGTTGCAAAGCTTAAAGACGCAGGCTTTACTGCCTATAATCACAACTTAGATACTTCCGAAAATTTTTATCCCGAAATAATTTCAACACGAAATTACAAAGACCGCTTAGATACAATTAATGAACTGATTGATGCCGAAATGCCATTTTGTTCGGGTGGGATTATCGGGCTTGGTGAAACGGATAATGATAGAATTGATTTGTTACATACACTTTCAACTCAAAAAGTTCATCCATATTCAACGCCATTTAATGCATTGGTTCCAATTCCAGGAACTCCATTGGAAAATAACAAAGTAGTATCGGTTTTTGAAATGGTAAGAATGATTGCTGTTGCGAGAATTCTTATGCCTAAAACAATAATTTGTTTGGCTGCTGGTCGGATGATGATTTCGGACGAAGGACAAGCAATGTGTTATTTAGCAGGTGCAAATTCGGTATTTATTGGTGAAAAATTACTCACAACTCCAAGTCCTGATGTGAATTCAGATATGACCTTATTTAATACTTTGGGCTTGAAAATGATGCAGAATTAATAGATAGAAAGAGAATTAAAAAAGCTATTGGCAATTTGTCGACAACTCAAAAAGGAATTTTTAGATAAATAATATATTATTCCTTGTTATAGAATATTTTCCCAATTTAGAGATCCTGAATTATATTATTATTTATGTAAAAACAATTTTGTAATTGTTGTCTGATTAATTAACTTTGTTTTATGAAATATGAACGACAAATAGTTGCTTATAAGCATTATTTTTTAGACTTTTACAAAGAACTCCCAGATAATGTCCAAGCGAAAATTGAATGGACTTTGCAGTTTATTCACGTAACTAAAGTTATGCCTGAGAAGTTTTTTAAGCATATCGAAGGGACAAAAGGTTTATATGAAATTAGAGTTGAATTTGGTGGTAATATTTATCGAATATTTTCTTTTTTTGATAAAGGGAATTTGGTTGTTTTGGGAAATGGTTTTCAAAAGAAAACTCAAAAAACACCCAATAATGATATTGAAAAAGCAATTAAAATCATGGAGGAATATGGCAATGAAAAAGTTAGTAAATAATAGTATTACAACATTAGACGAAATCCTCGATTCGAAATATGGGAAACGGGGAGTAGATGAAAGAGAGAAATGGGAGCAGGATTTTGAATCTTTTAGGCTTGGGGTATTACTTGAAGAAGCCCGTCTTAAAATGGGAATGACGCAAGAACAGTTAGCTGAAAAATGTGGCACAAATAAATCTTATATTTCTCGAATAGAAAACAACAATAGCGACATTAGGCTTTCAACTTTATTGAAAATTATTCAACAAGGTTTTGGAGGGCACCTTAAACTTACTCTGCAAATTTAATCATCATGCAAAAATCGTTTGATAGCTATTTAAATATTCAACTTATTAAGCGCGAAGTGGAGAATTCGGTTCGCACTTTAGCTGATTATAGTCATTTGGTTGATTTTTGTTCGAATGACTATTTAGGTTTTGCAAATTCGCAACGATTAAAAGTTGCTATAGATATTGAGCTGTCGAAAATAAAACATGCAAAAACAGGTTCTACTGGCTCGCGGTTGATAACTGGAAACTCAGATTATACTGTTTCGGTTGAGAATTATATTGCAAAATATCACAATGCTGAAGCTGGTTTGATTTTTAATTCGGGATACGATGCTAATATTGGCTTATTTTCATCTGTTCCTCAAAGAAGTGATACAATTATTTATGACGAACTGATTCATGCTTCAATTCGAGATGGAATTCGCTTGAGTTGGGCTGATTCTTACTCGTTTAAACATAATGATATTAATGATTTGCAAGCCAAATTAAAAAAAGCAAAGGGTAAAGTTTTTGTTGCGGTAGAATCGGTTTATTCTATGGATGGAGATATTGCTCCTTTGATAGAAATAGCCAATGTTTGCGAAAATAACGTTGCTTGTTTAATTGTAGATGAAGCACATTCAACCGGATTATATGGCGAAAAAGGCCAGGGGCTAGTAGTTCAATTAGGTATTGCCAATAAAGTTTATGCCCGAGTTCATACATTTGGAAAGGCATTGGGCGTTCACGGTGCAATTGTGTTAGGTTCGGAAATTTTAAGAACATATTTGATTAATTTTGCACGTTCTTTTATTTACACAACAGCTATTCCGCCAATCAGCATTGCATCAATTAAAGCTGCATATTCTCTGATGGAGTTTAACCAAGAAGATCAGGCTCATTTGCAAGAATTGATAGTATATTTTATAGAACAATCGAAAAAGATAAAAGGATCATATTTTCTTTCGGAGAATACGCCAATTCAAAGTTTGATATTGCCAGGAAATGGTTTTGTTAAAGAAATTGCATCGAACATTAGAATAAAAGGCTATGATGTAAGAGCTATAATGAGTCCAACAGTTCCAAAAGGGAAGGAACGATTGAGGATTTGCATTCATTCTTTTAATACAAAGGAGCAAATTGATGAGTTGATTTATACATTAGCTTTGGAAGCAGTTAGGAATAAATGATGAAAAAATACTTTGTAACAGGAATTGGAACTGGTGTAGGCAAAACAATAGTTAGTGCCATATTAGTCGAAATGTTAAAGGCAGATTATTGGAAACCAATTCAATCAGGCGATTTAGAAAATTCAGATACCTTGAAAGTTGCAAATTTAGTATCTAATAATTCTACCATTTTTTTTAAAGAACAATTTCGTTTAAATACGGCATTGTCGCCACACGCGTCTGCAAAAATAGATGGTATTGAAATTAAATTATCTGATTTTAAAATTCCTGAAACAGAAAACAATTTAATTATTGAAGGAGCAGGTGGCTTGATGGTTCCAATCAATCAAAAGCCAGATTTGATGATTGACTTGATGAAGCATTTAGATGTTGAGGTAATATTAGTTTGTTCAAATTATTTAGGAAGCATTAATCATACTTTGATGAGCATAAATACACTTAAGCAATATGGTGTTAAAATAAAAGGTATAGTTTTTAATGGCACAGAAAACGTTGATTCCGAATCAATAATTGAAAAGTATTCTTTGATTCCAGTTTTATTTAGAGTTGCTCAATACGAAAATATTACAAAAGAAAGATTTGCTAAAATTGCTAAAACGTACGAAATACCATAAAATAAAAAAGCTGGACTTGTCCAGCTTTTTTATTTTATAATCTATTTTATTTATAAATCTTCAGTTTTACCTAAATCGCTAAAATCAACATCAAATTCAGTTGTGCTTTCTTCAAATTTTTCGCTTGACTCGTGAGTAGACTCATCATCTTCAGGGATTTTACCTGTTTGAATATAATCAACAACTTCATTTAGTCCTGTAGCAAATTTCTCAAAATCTTCTTTATATAAAAAGAGTTTGTGTTTTTCATAACTAAACTTTCCGTCTAGTGTAAATCGTTTTTTGCTTTCTGTTATAGTAAGGTAAAAATCGCCTGATTTAGTTGCTTTTACATCAAAAAAATAGGTTCTTTTTCCAGCTCTTACTGCTCTTGAGAATATCTCCTCTCTGTCTTTGTTTTCTATGCCTTCCATATTAAAATCAAAAGTTTAAGTTTACCGAGTGTCTATAAGATAAAGTCATCTGCGTCGTTATTTTTGTAATGAAAACAGTCATTTACTATAGTAAACTTCTTGGTTTTCAATGTTCAAAAATGTCTAGCATCTAACATTTTCTTAAGAGCCACTGAAAAAACATGAGTTTTCTTAGCGACACTACCTAAAAGCAAATTTATAAAATATATTTATAATCAAAGTATTTTTTATTATATAATTATTAATAAAATTTTAATTGTCCTCATTTATTGGTGATTATAAAATAATAATACAATAATATCAATGTTTTGCAAAAACAATGTGCAAAGCAATAAAAAATAGATTATTTTTGCAATCTATAATAAGTTATATATTTTTCAAATATCTTTGTTTATGTTGACTAGGCGATACATACGTATCAAAGTAATGCAAGCTATTTATGCGTTCTTTTTTTCAGACAGTTCAGACCTTAAAAGTGGCGAACAAAATTTAATAGAATCTAATAGAAGAGTTTACGAACTTTATATTTGGCTCCTGTCCATATATGTTGAATTGAAAGAAATAGCCGAGCAGGTTAACGAAGACAATAAAAATAAAATGCTTCCAAGCCAGGAGGATTTAAATCCTAACACCCGTTTTGTTGAAAATTCAATTATTAAAAGTATTGAGAATAACGCTGAATACAAGGCGCTATATTCTAAATACAAAATCAATTGGAGCAATAATATTGATGTTTTAAGAAAAGCATACACACAATTAAAAACGAGTGAATATTTTCAAAATTACATGACAAAAAAAACAACTACTTTTGAAGAAGATAAAGAGTTGTTATTGTTTATCATTCAGAGTTTTATTGAATCTAATGAGATTTTACAAAATGTATTTGAAGAATCTTATATTCACTGGGCGGAAGATTTTTATTATGCATGTGGTAATTTAGAGAAAACTATTAATACTGCGAGCGAAACCCATGGGATATCTGTGCTTCCAATGTATAAAGATGCGGATGAAGATTTAGATTTCTTAAAGGTGTTGTTTAAAAAATCTATCATGAATAAAGCTGAGCATGAACAATTGATTGCTAGTCATGCCGATAATTGGGAGTTTGAGCGTATTGCAGGTATGGATTTAATATTAATGAATATGGCTGTTACCGAAACACTTGAATTTCAGGCAATACCTATTAAAGTAACATTGAATGAATATATCGAATTGTCTAAACTTTATAGTTCGCCAAAAAGCAAAATATTTATCAACGGTGTTTTAGATAAAATTATAAGCCAATTAAAACAAGAAGGAAAAATATTAAAAACGGGTAGAGGATTGATTGATTAAGAAATATTTTTGTATTTTTGACTTTTAAAAACAAATTATTTATGAAAAGTAAGATAGCAATTTTAATTTCGCTTACGTTTTTAGTTTTTGTAGTTTCATGCAAAAACAAAACTAATAATACCGAAAAAGATGACATGCTTAATACCTCATTAGTTGATATACCTAAAACTGCAGATGGTAGCTCAACCAGTGATTTGCCTGTTTTAGAGTTTGATACTGAAACACACAATTTCGAAAATATTTTTGCCGGAGAAGTTGTTTCGTATACCTTTAAATTCAAAAACTCAGGAAAATCTGATTTGATTATATCAGACGCTAAAGCAACTTGCGGATGTACTGTTCCAGAATATCCAAAAAAACCAATAAAACCAGGAGAATCAAGCTTTATTACTGTTACTTTTAACAGTGCAGGCAAACAAGGTGTTCAGAATAAAACTATTACTATTTTGGCTAATACAATTCCAAATACTAAGGTTTTGACAATTACTGGGGTTGTAGTTGGTGGTAAAGAATAATCAAGATTAAGTATATTAATTAGCAAAATTTAAAACTAAATATTATGACAAATTTATTGAATTCTATTTTATTAATGACTACACCAGCCGGTGGTTCTGGAAGTGGTTTCGCACAATTATTACCATTGTTAATGATTGTTGTGGTATTCTACTTTTTTATGATTCGTCCACAAATGAAAAAAAGCAAAGAGTTGAAAAAATTTATTTCAGAAATTCAAAAAGGAGATAAGGTTTTAACTTTAAGCGGAATACATGGTAAAATAGTTGAAATGCAAGAAACAACTGTTACTTTAGAAATTGAAAATGGTAGAATGAGAGTTGAAAAATCGGCTATTGTTAATAGTCCAGAAAATGTTCAATCTCAAGCTAAATAATTTTGGCAACTATCATAAATACAGAAGTTAAGGAAAATATAAAGACAGCTAGCACTAATAAACTAGCTGTCTTTATTGTATTTTTTATTATTTCTTTTGTATTTTGGGTGCTTAACTATTTATCCAACGATTATACAAGTTCATATTACTATAAAATAAAATTTGAACAATTTCCTACCAATAAAATTCTTGTTGGAAAGCCATTGGCTACGGTTTCACTAAAGCTTAGAGCGAAAGGGTTCAAATTAATAAAAAAGAATATTTCCTTATCAGAAAATAAAATTTCATTGAAGGTAGAATCAATGAAAATGGTAAATTCTCTGGAAAATACATACTATATTGATTTATCAAAATATAGTTCTCAAATTTCCACAATGATCGGTCCCGACTACCAATTAGTTGATATTTCTCCTGATACTATTTTTTTTAAATTTGATAATTATTATTCAAGAAAAATTCCTGTTAAACTAAATATCGAAATAAATCCTAAAAAGCAGTATCGATTAAGTCGTGAAATTGTTTTTAAACCCGATAGTTTGCTTGTTAGTGGTACTCGACGAGTTTTAGATACAATGAAGTTCATCAACACAAATTATAGAAAATATAATAATATTGATAAATCATTTATTGGTTCTATTTCAATTAACGAGGAATTAACTAACGATTATAATTTGTTTTACGAAGTTCACAATGTGAATTATAATTGCGAAATAGAAAAATATACAGAGGAAAAATGTGTCTTAAATGTTGTGGGCGTACCTTCAAATATTCAAATACAAACGTTACCCGAAATGGTTAATGTGTATTATAAAGTAAATATTAAGGATTATAATAAAGTTAGCTCTAACTCTTTTAAATTGGGCGTTGATATAGTGAAATTTGGAAATAAGAGCGGAAATATTGCTTTGGTAGAAGTCCTTAAAAAGCCCGACTTTGTTGAAATTACGCGAATTGTTCCTGATAGAGTGGAATACATAATAAAAAAATAATATGCTTAAAGTTGGATTAACAGGCGGAATTGGATCGGGAAAATCTATTGTAGCAAAGGTTTTTGAAAATATAGGGGTGCCGGTTTATTATTCAGATTTGAGAGCTAAGCATATAATGATGAATGATGTTATTATCAAAGAACAAATTATTCAATTGCTTGGATTTGAAGCTTATGAAGACAATTCTATTAATAAAACGTTCATTGCTTCAAAGATTTTTACTGATACAAGTCTTTTGAAAAAGCTGAATAATATTGTTCATCCAGCAATAAAATGCGATTTTTTATTGTGGGCCGACATTCAAAAATTTAAATTCGTTATTCAAGAGTCTGCAATTCTATTTGAATCTAAAGCCTATGAATATATGGATTGCTCTATGATGGTTTTTGCACCTCTTGAAGTTAGAATTAATAGGGTTATTGAAAGAGATAGTTTGACTAGGAGCGAAGTGGAAAAAAGAATTGCTAATCAAATGGCAGATGAAGAGAAATTGAAATTAGCTGATTATGCAATAAATAACTTTAAGGACTATTTAGTAGTTCCTCAGGTACTTACAATTTATAAGGCTTTATTTAATTGAATAATAATAATTGAATATGAAGATTTTATCAGCAAGTCAAATAAAAGAAGCCGACCAATATACGATTAATAATGAACCCATTTCATCGGTCGACTTGATGGAGCGTGCCGCAAATAAATGTTACTTATGGCTTAAAGAAAAATTCGATAATTCGTTCTCTTTTAACATATTTGTAGGACTTGGTAATAATGGCGGCGATGGACTTGTTGTTGCCAGAAAACTTGCACTTGAAGGTTATATTGTTACTTTGTATGTGGTTAGATATGCTCAAAACGCTTCTGAAGACTTTGATGTGAACTATGAACGCTTGAAAAATATTTCAGGAGTGCAAGTTGTTGAAATACATGAAGATACAAAGCTTGATTTTAAAGCTGAAATAAACACTGTTATTGTTGATGCAATTCTTGGTAATGGACTTTCGAAAGATGTTGGGGGTTTGATAGGAAAGGTTATTTCGATAATGAATTCACAAAATTGCATTAAGGTTTCCATTGATATTCCAACAGGTTTATATGCTGAAAATAATGATGCAAATAAAGGTGTTATTTTTAATGCTAATTACACGCTTACTTTTCAGCAGCCAAAACTTTCATTGCTTTTTCCTGAGAATTACCAATATGTTGGAGATATTGTTTGTTTGCCAATAGGATTGGATTTAGATTATTTAAAATCACTTGAATCAAATTCATATTTCATAGAAAAAGAGGATGTTCGCTTTATTCTAAAACCAAGAGGTAAGTTTGATCACAAGGGAATGTATGGTCATGCATTGATAATTGCTGGAAGCAAGGGAAAAGTAGGTGCGGCAATTCTAGCTTCGAAAGCATGTTTAAGAGCAGGTGTTGGATTGCTAACAACCCATATTCCAAATTGTGGATATACGGCTTTTCAAATGGCAATTCCAGAGGCAATGTGTAATGCTGATGAAAATGATAGCTATATTACTAAGTTGATGGATGTTTCTTCGTTTTCTTCAATTGCAGTTGGTTCAGGTATAGGTAAAGAAAAGCAAACCGTTAATATGCTTAAATTATTAATACAAAATAGTTCAGTTCCATTGATTTTTGATGCCGATGCAATAAACATTTTAGCTGAAAACAAAACATGGTTATCATTTGTGCCAAAGGGTTCGATATTTACTCCGCATGTTGGCGAATTTGAACGTTTACTTGGAAAGAAATCTTCAACATTTCAGCGAATTCAATTAGCTAAAGAGTTTTGTTTTAAGTATTCAGTATATTTAATATTAAAAGGAGCTCATAGCATTCTTGTAGCTCCATCCGGAGAATTATTTTTCAACTCCACAGGAAATCCAGGTATGGCAACGGGAGGCAGCGGCGATGTGCTTACAGGTATTATTTCATCGTTAATGGCTCAAGGGTATTCTTCAAGAGATGCATGTATTATAGCAATGTATATACATGGATTGGCTGGCGATTTTGCTACTTATGAAAAGTCTATGAATTCAATGATTGCAGGCGATATTGTTGATAATTTACCAAAATCATTTGAATACATTCTTGATTAATATCAATCAATTATTTGTATAGTAAAAATACCGTAGGCACTTTTTGAATATCAGGCTGTTTGCTCTTTTTCCAGTTATTGATACTTTTAGTAATAATTAATTCTTCAGCCGAAGTTAAGTCTTTTGCAATGCAAAGTTTTGTGTCGGTTTTGCAATTTGATAAAATATCTAAAAACAAAGGGGTGTTTCTGAAAGGGGTTTCTATGAATATTTGTGTTTGTTGTTTAGTGTAAATATCTTTTTCTAAATCTTTTATTTTTTTTATACGTTCATTTTTATCCATTGGTAAATAGCCATGAAATGCAAAGTTCTGACCATTAAAGCCCGAAGCAATTAGGGCTAGAAGTAGGGATGAGGGTCCTATTAAAGGAACTACTTGAATATTTTTGCTATGCGCTAAAGAAACAATAACTGCACCAGGGTCGGCGATGCAAGGGCATCCGGCCTCGCTCAATAAACCAATGTTTTCAGTTGTAATTGCATTTAAAAAGCTTGAATATTCTTCTGTTTTTGTATGCTTGTCTAAAACTTGAAAAGTTAGTTCGTCAATATTTCTTGTAGGATTTAGTTTTTTTATAAATCGTCTGGCTGTTCTTATATCTTCAACAATAAATATCTTTATTCCATCAATTATTGAAGAGTTTAATTCAGGAAAAACATTGGAAGGATTTGTTTCGGCTAAAAATGTTGGGATAAGATAGAGTTTTCCTAAATTCACGTGTTGTATATGTTAAAAAGTTCGGCATTTAAAAATTTTCGTTCTCAGCGATTTGAAAATAGACCAGTTTCGTTGAGAGCAACTTCCCTTTGATAAGAAAAATTTCAATGAGGCATAAAAATCTAAGCCATAAAAATCATTAAAATCAAAATACCCAGCTAATTTATCAGTGCCAACAGTTAGTCCGCCAATTCTTAAAGATGCACCCAATCTAGGGTATCTCATCTCGTATAATGAAACAGGAATGTTAAGCTCTAGGAATTTGCTTTCCCATCTGGGCGTAAATGAAAGCTGAGCTGGTCTTCTAACATAAGTTTTGCTAGATTGTAATCCATAGAAAAAAGTGCTATTAAGATACCAATGTTTTTGAAGGTGAATATCTGCTTGGAGGCTAATAGCTGTTGGTAAACTGATAGAAAATTTATCTTTAGTTTTTGAAATGTCTGGATCGGCAGAATTGAAAAAATGAAGATTCATTTGATCCCTGAATTTAATATAATCTCTGATTTGTAGCGAATCAACATTTGTCCATGTACTACTTAAATTTTCAAATGTATTAACAGATGCTCCTTTTTTAAAGCGGATGATTCCAAAATCGAGTAACGAAAGACCAATTTTTACCGAATAATCATTGTATTTTTGCTGACATAATTTGCGGAATGAAATAGGAGGGTTTCCTCTAGGTTTTATTTTTAAAGTAACACCAAAATCGCCGCCCCAGCCTGTGCCTTTAAAAGTGCTTCCACCATTCATTGCGTAGCCCATTTCGGCGTCAATGTTGTTTATTACCATAGAGTCGTTGCTGGGTACAGAATAATCCATTGAATGGTTGGTAATATACATGCCGCCAACCGACATAAGTCTTTTTGCGGTTGCTCCAACCGAGAAATGGTACATTTTTCTGTCAAATAAAACATAAGAATAAGTTAAGCCAACTTCAGCCCAAGCCATTCCTGCAATTCGCATATTACTTACATTGTAGTTGATATCTTGTTGTTGTTTGAAATCCAATCCATCCCATAAAAATTTTGATAAATGATAGGGCGCATCTCTCACCGATAAAGCTGCTCTGAATCCTTCATGAAATCCAAAAGCATGACGACCAATGTTAATCATCATTCCTGGACCATTTGCTCTTAAATTCAGGTATCCATGTTTTAAAGCTCCGGGATAGTTGCTGTATAAAACTTTATTGTTTTCATGCTTTGGAAACCTCATAGGACTATTAAAGAAGTAAAAGAAATAATAATCTCTTTTTGCTACATATAAATAGTTGTTTTGGAAAAAAGCAGCAGCAGTAATGATGTTAACGTCGAGATATAGTTTTGAATCGGTAAAAGAGCTGGGGTTAATTAAAACACCACTTGTTCCAGAGTAGTTTCCATTAACCAATCCAAGCATTTCTTGCGATTTACTCGAAGTTATGCTTAAAAAATAAATAAGAAGTATTAATATTGTGCTTCTCAAATTTTATGAATTTTTATGAACTTATTATGCAAAAATAATTAAAAAATCGGCAATGATTTTTAATGTTTAACATCAGATACTAACAAAGCAATGTTATTAACAGAGAAATGAAATTATTTCTATATCAATATATTATACTAATAATTGAGAAAAAAGTTGCGTTGTTAAATTATTGAATAGTAATACATATAGTGCCGCAATTCAATTGTATAAAATGAAATTGGAACAAAAAAAGAGGCTGTCTAAAAAGCCGCTTAAGTTCTTTGAAGGTGTTCTAAAAGCTGAAAGTTCGAGGTTGCGAAGTTTTTGATATTTAGGAGTTTACTGATGTAAATGAGTGAATTCAAAAACGAGCAAAACGATGAACAAAGCGTAGCGTACTCATGAGCTTGCGAATAAATTTCGACTTTTTGGACACCTTTTTTTTATTTTCGTTCTTTAATATCTACCAATTTAATTATTTTTCCAGCCATACAAATGCTCATTCTGCCAGGGTCATCTTCATATTTTACCCACACTTTCAAATTATTAGTTTTATATTCGGCAGGTATGCTGTAAGGTTCAAGTTTTGTGCCGTCTTCAAGCTTAATTAGCCATGAACATGCATCTAACTTGCCAGATAGGTTGGTGATAGTTGCTTTTACATAGCCTTCTTTTTCCATTTTTGAAGTGTTGTTGCCACACATTTTAGCACAGCAGCCTGAAAATAAAAATGGGATTAACGCAATAGAAAAAAATAAAAGTAGCTTTTTCATTATAGGTGGTTTTGGTTTAGTGATGTAAAGATGTGAAATATATTTAATATTTCAAAAGCTTGGGTTGGAAAAAAATGGGAATTATTTTTTATTCGATAGCTTTGTTCTCGCGTACAAAAAGGGAGATAAAAAGTCCTATATTTATTACCACTATTATTTTAGACTGCCTGCATAAAAAAGAAGTTTTGAATGGCTCTAATTGAGTGGAAGCTTACACAGAGGTATGAGAGGCTCTCCCAACTAGTGTTTACATGCTGGGTAGTTTGCCCGAATAGTGGTTCGGCTTATATTCTATTTTTCAGATATCGCAATGTACTTTTTTAATTCAGTTTGTTTTTCTGCTTGTTTTATTAAAAAGTCTGCTAC
>JBAXGW010000019.1:0-62812 GCA_037139195.1 Bacteroidota bacterium | reverse complement strand
GTGAGAAATCTTTTAAGTTTTTGTTTAATAAT
Organism: Bacteroidota bacterium; assembly: GCA_037139195.1. Classification (GTDB taxonomy): domain Bacteria; phylum Bacteroidota; class Bacteroidia; order Bacteroidales; family JAHJDW01; genus JBAXGW01. The sequence goes on along the minus strand of JBAXGW010000019.1, from coordinate 62,780 downwards.
ATTTTATCGGACAATAGTGAATTAAATTGTTTGAAATTGAAATTTATAAGAAAACCACAAATAATAATTCAATTTTTTTTTGTTATATATAAAATTCTTTAACTTAGTTGCCTAAATATAGTATAAATTTAATTAATAAAAACATGGATTCAAATTTTATTACGAGCTACTGGTGGATACTGCTAGTAGTAATTTGTCTTGCCTTATATAAGTTTATTTTGCGCTTTTTATTTGGAATGATAATTGTTCCCGAAGACAGAATTGGCTTGGTAACAAAAAAGTTTGTGCTTTTTGGCGATAACAAAGAACTACCTGATGGAAGAATTATTGCAACACTTGGAGAAGCAGGTTTTCAAGCCAAGACACTTGCACCAGGACTATACTTTTTCAAATGGGTTTGGCAATTTGATATCACAATGGAACAATTTACAATAATCCCTGAAGGAAACATTGGATTGATAGTAGCGAAAGATGGCGCTAGCATACCAACTGGAAACATATTAGGTCAAAGAGCAGAATGCGACAGTTTTCAAGATGCCGAAAAATTCTTAAATAATGGAGGACAACGTGGTCGCCAAACTACTTATATTACTGCAGGCTCATATCGTATTAACACAATGCTTTTTCAGGTATCGATAACCAGTATGGTTCGAATACAAGAAAGTATGGTGGGAATAGTAACAACTCTAGATGGATTGCCTATTGATGAAGGTCAAATTGCTGGAAAAATAACAGAGGGTCATAATAATTTTCAGGATTTTGATCAATTTATAAAAAATTCAGGAAACAGAGGTTTGCAACCTCAAGTAATATTAGCTGGTTCTTACAATTTAAATCCATGGGCAGTTCAAGTTGAAGAAATTCCTATGACTGAAATTGCAATTGGTTTTGTGGGTGTGGTAATATCATATATTGGTCAAGAAGGGCATGACCTTACTGGCACTGAATTTAAGCACGGAAATATTGTAAACAAAGGATTTAAAGGGGTTTGGCTAGAGCCACTTGGACCTGGCAAATATCCAATCAACAAATACATTATGAAAGTTGAATTGGTTCCAACTACAAATCTTGTTTTGAATTGGGCTAGTGCACGTAGCGAAGCTCATAATCTCGATAAGAATCTTTCCACTATCACTGTTCGTTCAAAAGATGGATTCCCTTTTAATTTAGATGTTTCACAAATTATTCATGTGCCAACAACAGAAGCACCAAAGGTAATTGCTAGATTTGGCAATATGGTGAATCTTGTTTCTCAGGTATTAGAACCAACAATTGGAAATTATTTTAGAAATTCTGCTCAAGATAGCGATGTAATTGCTTTTTTAAGTACTCGTAAGGAAAGACAAATATCCGCAAAAGAGCATATTAAAAAGGTTTTAGATGAATACAATGTAAATGCAGTTGACACCCTTATTGGGGATATTGTTCCGCCAGAATCTTTAATGAAAACCTTAACAGACCGTAAGCTAGCACAAGAACAAAAAATTACTTATGACACTCAAATGCAAGCTCAAGAAACACGTCAGGGCATGGAAAAAGAAACTGCAATTGCAGATATGCAAAAGGACATTGTTAAAGCACAGCAAAGTGTTGAAATTGCAGAGCGAACAGCTAACGCAACTGTTAAAAAATCGGAAGGTGATGCTGCTAGCGTTAAACTAGCTGTAAGTGCAGAAGCTGAAGCAACAAAAATGAGAGCTCATGCCGAGGCTGAATCAACAAAAGCAAGAGCAGAAGCAGATTCTATTGCTATTAAATTAAAAGCTTCGGCTCAAGCTGAACAAATATCACTTACTGGTGAAGCAGAAGCTGGCAAAATATTATCTATTGGAAAATCTACTGCTGAAGCTTATGAACTTGCTGTTAAAGCACTCGGCGGTGAAAATTTTACAAAATACAAAATAACAGAAGAGCTTTCCAAAGGTCATGTTAAACTTATACCAGATGTATTAATTGGCGGAGGAAATGGCTCCGGATCTTCTATAGATGGACTTTTGGGGCTAAAACTAATGGAAATGATGGATCCTAAAAGCAAAGAGCTGAAAGAAGTTAAAACTGAAAAGAAAGAGGATATTAAGTAGTATTAAATCAATATTGTCCGATTAAAACTTAAGAAACAAAATCTTCAAAGATTTCTCACTTCGTTCGAAATGACTATCAATATATTATGGTTAGGAAGAGGGGGTTGTCGGTGGCTTTGCCACCGACAACCCCCTCTCTCCTTTTTTCTCCTCAACTTATTGTCATTCCGACCGCAGGGAGGAATCTTATATTATTTTTCCGGACAACAATGGTATTAAATAAAAAAGCCACTTTTGAAGTGGCTTTTTTATTATAAATGGTCTGTCATATACTGTTCAATCCTTTTATACAAATTAATTCGATCAATTCCTCTCACATTGTGCTCGTGTTCAGGGTAAACAAAATAATCAACAAGCTTTCCTTTATCAATACTCTCTTTAATAAACTCTAAACTATGTTGCATAACTACCGTAGGGTCAACAGTACCATGAATAATCAACAAACGACCTTTTAAACTATCAACATAATTAAGCAAACAAGCATTTTTATACCCTTCTGGGTTTTCATCTGGAGTATCCATGTAGCGTTCGCCGTACATAATTTCATATAATTTCCAGTCAATAACTGGTCCGCCAGCAACCGCTGCTTTAAAAACATCAGAATGTTTAAGCATTAGAGATACAGTCATAAATCCACCGTAGCTCCAACCCTGAATTCCCATACGTTTCGAATCAACAAAGGACAATGATTTCAAATATTCTACACCTTTCATTTGATCATCAACTTCAATAGTTCCTAAATTACGATGTATTGATTGCTCAAAATCTCTTCCTCTATTTGGAGTTCCTCTATTGTCAAGAGTAAACACTACATAGCCTTTGGTTGCCATATATTGCATAAACAAGTCCGACGCTCCTAACCAGCGCTCTTGCACTAATTGTAAATGTGGTCCACCATACACATAATAAAAAACAGGATATTTTTTTGTTGCATCAAAATTTGCAGGCTTAATCATTCTGCAATATAAGTCGGTACCATCATCTGCTTTTATAGTAAATATAGACGTTTCTCCAATTGTGTAGCCTTTCAATGGATTTTCGGATGTGTATAGAACTTGATTTAATTTGCCTTTAGCATCAACTATTTGCGATTGATGAGGCAAGGTACTGTTGCTATATGCATCAATAAAAAAAGTAAATGTAGAGTTTGGAATAACACTATGAATTCCTTTGCCATTAGATATTTTTGTAACAGTTCCAGTTTTTAAATCAACATTGTATGCATGAAGTTCTATCGGACTAACTGCGGTGGTCATCACACTGATGTATTTACCTGTTGGGTCAAATCCCAAAAAGTCAGTTACATCAAAATTTCCTTTTGTTATCTGCGATAATAAATTCCCCTCAACATCGTATTTGTATAGGTGATTCCAGCCATCTCGTTTGCTGAACCATATAAACTCGTTTGAATTGTTTTCTTTGAAAAACAAACCGTGTTCTGGCTCAACCCATTTATCATTTTTTTCTTCAAAAAGCGTTTTAATAAAATCACCTGTTACTGCATCATATTTATTAACTTTTAAATGATTTTGACTACGATTTAAAATTGGAATAAAAATAAATTTTTCATCTGGACTCCATGTTACACTTGTTAAAAATTGATCTTTTGGTTCTCCAGTTTTTACAAAAATTGTTTTTCCTGTTTTGAGGCTATATACGCCAACTGTAACTTGGTGGCTAGTCATTCCTGCCATTGGATACTTAATCATTTCAACCTCAGCAACACGATTTTTTACAGGTTCAATATGTGTAATTGGATAGTCGGTTACCATGCTCTGATCCATTCGGTAAAAAGCTAAAAAATTTCCAGTTGGTGACCAAAAAATTCCCTTTTCAATTCCCCATTCATTTCTGTGAACAGCAATTCCATTAACTATTCCTAAATCAGAATCTTTTGTAACTTGAGTTTGTTTGCCGTTATCGTTAATAAAAATATTGTTTTTAAGAGTATAAGCAATTTTATGACTAGCAGGCTCCATCTCAGTATTTTCGGCATCTTCTGAAAAAGAATTTATTTTTGTTATTTGTTTGGTTTTGATATTATAAATTAAATAATCTTGTTTGTCAACAAACATAAACTCTTGCGAATTTTCCCACGATAATGCTGGAAACCTACTTAATGAGTCTAACTTCGCTTTTTTTATTGCAAGGTTCAAATCATTTAATTTCATCAAAGTATCTTTATTACTTTTACTAGCTGCTCCAATAATCAGAGCGTTTTTACTAACAAACGAATAATTGTCAGTTTTAGGCTGCCATTGCAATTGCTGTAAAGAAGTTGGATACAACTTACGACTGCTCATAACTTCCTCTAATGTAAATTGCTTTTGAGAGAAAGAAAAAATGCTAATTCCAGAACAAATCAAGAAAAAACATAAAGTAGTTAACTTTTTCATTGTTAAAGTGTTTATAAGTGAAACTTTGATTATTTTTTGCAATTATACCAGATTTGAAAGATGTACGAAAGTAAAATATTTGTCAGTAAAGAACAAATAAATTTTCGCAATTCAATAAAAAGGGCAGGAAAGTGAAATTTGGGAGGCAACTATTGAACAACAAATATAAATATATTTTTCCCTTTTGCAAATTATTTAACTTGTTTTATGCCTTCAAACAAAAGCAGTTGGTATAAAAACGAAATTAATTAAAAAAAAAATTTAAACACCTGTATTATTTTTTTTCGTATAATTGCATAACGTAATAAACTTAAAATTATTGCTTATGAAAAAGATATTCATCACTGCAGTTGGCTTATTAATGATTGTTTCAACAATTTCTAATGCTCAAGATACTAAGAAGTTTCGCTTTGGTCTTCAAGGTAGCCCTTCACTGGCTTGGCTTAAACCTGACACTAAAAATATTCAAAATAATGGTTTTAAACTAAATGCATCGTATGGCTTTATAATAGATTACAAATTCGCCGATAATTTTAGCTTCGCAACTGGTTTTGGAGTTTGTTATACAGGTGGTAAATTGCAAATTTCCTATGATTCTCTCCAACAAGATGTGTTAGTTGGGGGTGTATCAACTAAAATGACATTTAAAGGTGTTAATGCATCTAACTTATACAAACTTCAATATCTAGAACTTCCTATTTTACTTAAAATGACAACAAATGAAATTGGATATTTCACTTATTTTGCTAATATTGGTGCAGGTATGGGCTTTAGATTGAAAGCAAAAGGAGATTACAACTATAAATATTTGAATGGCATTGATGAACCTCTTTTGAAAAAGGAAAACGACGATATTAAGGATGACATCTCGTTTATTCGACCATCATTTATAATTGGTGGTGGAGCCGAATATTCTCTTGGTGGCTCTACAAAATTAATTGCTAGTATTAACTTCAACAATGGATTAACAGATATTCTTACCGATAAAAACAACAAAGCAATAAATAACTTTGTGAGTTTGAATATTGGAATACTATTTTAAAAAAACATGCAACTAATAATATCAAAAGCTGTCTGTAAAGGCGGCTTTTTTTTATAAATGAATAAATTACTTCTATGCAAATAGCTCTTGCCCAAATAAACTTTCATGTAGGCAATTTTGAAAGTAATTCTGAAAAAATTATAAATTCTATAGAAAAAGCGAAAACCCAACAAGTTGATTTAATCGTTTTTCCAGAACTGGCTATATGTGGATATCCACCAAGAGACTTTCTTGAATTCAATGATTTTATTGACAAATGCTTTAGCGAACTCTATAAAATTGCTCAACACTGTACGGGCATAGCAGCTATAATAGGCTCTCCTTCAAAAAACACCGATAACAAAGGAAAAGAGCTTTTTAACTCTGCGTTTTTTATAGCAGATCAATCTATCAAAAAAGTTGTACATAAAACGCTGTTGCCTAATTACGATATTTTTGATGAATATCGATATTTTGAGCCGAACAGAAATTTCGATATTATTGAATATAAAGGGAAACGAATTGCTTTAACTATTTGCGAAGATTTATGGAATATTGACAACAATATGCTCTATGTTACAACTCCTATGGACGAATTGAAAAAGCAAAATCCTGACATTATGATTAACATAGCTGCTTCGCCATTTAACTATGAGCAAGAGCTTATTCGAAAAAGAACTCTAGCATTAAATTGTCAAAAATATCAAATTCCATTGGTTTATGTTAATCATGTTGGTGCTCAAACCGAATTATTATTTGACGGCGGTTCGCTTGCAATGAATTCGAAAGGAGAAATAATAAACGAATTATCGTATTTTGAAGAAGATTATTCTGTGATAACTGTTGATTCAATAAACCAATCAATAGGTGCAACACCATTTGAAAAATTCACGAAAATTGAAAAAATTCACGATGCGTTAGTGATGGGAATAAAAAACTACTTTGATAAACTAGGGTTTAAAAAGGCAATTTTAGGGCTTTCTGGAGGAATAGATTCTGCTCTAACACTTGTTCTTGCTGCCAAAGCATTGGGTGCTGAAAATGTATTTGCCGTTTTATTACCTTCCGAATATTCAAGTAACCACTCCATAAAAGACGCCGAGGATTTAGCAAAAAATATTGATTGTTCCTACACAACTATCCCTATAAATAAAGTGTGTGAGTCTTTTGAAGATATTCTCAAGCCTCATTTTAAAGACTTGCCTTTTGGCATTGCAGAAGAAAACCTTCAGGCCCGAAGCCGAGCAGTAATACTAATGGCTCTTTCAAATAAGTTTGGCTATATTTTATTAAACACATCAAATAAAAGCGAAGCCGCTGTAGGATATGGAACTCTTTATGGCGACATGTGCGGAGGAATATCTGTATTAGGCGATGTTTATAAAACTGAAGTGTATGAATTATCAAATTTTATTAATAAAGATAAGGAAATAATCCCTATTAATTCTATTATTAAACCTCCATCAGCAGAATTGCGCCCTAATCAAAAAGACAGCGATTCATTGCCCGAATACGACATATTAGATGAAATTCTTTATCAATATATCGAAAAACGAAAGGGACCAGAAGAACTAGTAAATATGGGCTTTGAAAGACCAACAGTTGACAGAATATTAAAATTGGTAAATACCAACGAATACAAGCGTCATCAGACCCCACCAATATTAAGAGTTTCGCCAAAAGCATTTGGTATGGGACGAAGGTTGCCAATTGTAGGAAAATATTTGTCTTAACTTATGCATGTGAAATAATCTTAGTTTAATTCGTTATGAATAGCTTCATATTTCAATTGCAGCCTTTAACACAAATTCCAGATTTGTCAATATAAAATTCTTTCTTCTTCTTTCTAACTTTTGCAATTCCTTCATCAAAAGAATAGGCTTGATCAAACTGGAAAGGGACAATAAGCAGCCCTTCTTTATTAATATATCCCCAAAGATTATTATTCATAACCTTAGCAGCGCCTTCCGAAAAAAGCCACGATTGTTCAAATTGATAGGGTATTACAACTGTTCCATCTCTATCAATGTAACCCCAAAGAAAATTATGTTTTACTTCTGCCATTCCCTCTGAAAAGGAAACAACATCATCAAAAATAAATCCTGTTAATAAATCTCCTTGTTTATTGATGAACGTATACTTCTCCCCATCGCTTACTCTCGAAAATCCTTCGTTAAAATCCCAGGCATTAATAAATTTAAAATCTATCACCTCATCGCCTTTTTGATTTACAAAGCCAAATTTCCCATCTTTTTTAACTCTTGCCAAACCCTCTGCAAATGAACCAGCATAGTCGTATTTGAAATCAATAACTACATTTCCTTTTTTATCTATAAAACCCCACTTGCTATCTTTCTTAACACTAGCTAATCCTTCTGAGAAATAATTTACTTTCTTGTATTTTATTTCTATTACAATGTTTTCTTTCTCATCAATAAAACCACTTAAACCCTCCTTGGAAAATGGAACTAAATCTTCATCTTTTATTTGTGAAAATATAGTTGAGCTTAGAAAAATAAAACATAAAAAAATCAAATATTTCATATTACCATTCATTTTCTATCAGTTCAAAATCTAATTGTTTTTTAACTAGGTCGGCTCTTCTAACACGAATTTTCACCTTATCCCCAAGCTTATAAATAAAACCTTTTCTTGTGCCAATAATTTGATATTTATCTTCATCAAATACATAGAAATCATCATTTATATCTTTCAATTTAATCATTCCTTCGCACTTATTTTCAATTATCTCTACAAATAAACCAAACTTAGTTACTCCCGAAATGTATCCGTCAAACAACTGACCTATTTTATCTGCTAAAAATTCAACCTGCTTGTATTTCACGCTGGCTCGCTCAGCACTTGCTGCCCTCATTTCCATTTTACTAGAATGCTTTGCCATTGTTTCTTGGTCTTCTTCCGATGCATAGGGCTTTTCTTTGGCTAAATAATTTTCTAAAACTCTATGAACCATCATATCTGGATAACGACGAATTGGAGAAGTAAAATGAACATAATAATCAAATGCTAAACCATAATGACCAATATTTTTTGTAGTATATTGGGCTTTTGCCATAGAGCGAATAGCTAGGGTTTCAATCATATTTTGTTCGCCTCTACCTTCTACATCCGAAAGTAATTTGTTCATTGAGTTTACAATATCTTTCCTACTCGAAGTTTTTATCTTATAGCCTAAGGTATTCACAAACGTACTAAACTCTGCAAGTTTTTGCTCATTCGGAGAATCATGAATACGGTAAACAAGGGGATAATATTTTTGCCCCTTATCTAGTTTACCAATTAAAGTGGCAACTTCTCTATTTGCTAAAAGCATAAAGTCTTCAATCAGTTTATGAGCATCTTTTTGCACTTTAAAGAAAACGCCTATCGGTTTTCCAGTTTCGTCTAATTCGAATTTTACTTCAATTTTATTAAAATTAAATGCTCCAGATTTCTTTCTATCCGATCTTAACGCTTTTGCAAAACGGTCGAGTGTTAATATTTCTTCGCAGTATTCGCCTTCTTTCTTTTCAATAATTACTTGAACCTCTTCATAAGTAAAGCGCCTGTTTGAGTTAATTACTGTTCGTCCAAACCAACGGGTAATAATTTTAGCATTTTCATCCATCTCAAAAACTGCCGAAAAACACAGCTTTTCTTCATCAGGGCGAAGAGAACACACTCCGTTTGACAAATGTTCAGGTAGCATTGGAATTACTCTGTCAACTAAATATACAGAAGTGCCTCTCTCTTGAGCTTCATTATCAAGCGCAGAACCTTGCTTTAAATAGTGAGTAACGTCTGCTATATGAACTCCAATTTCATAATTGCCATTTTCTAATTTTTGAAAAGAAATAGCATCATCAAAGTCTTTTGCATCAAATGGATCTATTGTGAATGTAAGTACATCTCTAAAATCGCGTCTTTTTTTAATTTCAGATTTTGATATTTCTAAAGGTATTTTATTTGCATCCTCTTCAACATTTGCTGGAAAACTAGTTGGCAATTCAAATTCGAATATTATTGTATCCATTTCCACTTTGTGATCACCAGGTTTACCTAAAACTCTAACAACTTCGCCATATGGGTTTTTTGCTCTTTCGGGCCATTCCGTTATTTTAACAATTGCCTTTTCGCCGTGTTTTGCACCATTCAACGCAGTTAATGGAATAAAAATATCTGTTCCTAAGTCTGAATCATTAGGGATTAAAAAGGCAAATTTGCCTGATATTTCAAGCGTTCCAACAAACTGTTCTTTAGCACGTTTAACAATTTCAACAATTTCGCCTTCCAACCTTCGTTCTTTTCTTTTGGCATATAGGTACACTTTAACAATATCTCCATTTAAAGCATGCCCTAAATTCGATTGTGATATTTTTACGTCCTCTTCCATCCCATCGCAAACAACATATCCTTTGCCCGTTGAAACAATTTGCAAAACGCCAGTTGCATAAGCAGGTGCCAAACTTTCTGTGTGATTTGCTTTAGGATTTAATTTAAATTTTCCAGGATTAACTTCTATAGCTAATTTTTCGTCAGCTAAATCCTTTAAAATAAATAATGTTAGCCTTAATTTTTCAGCACCATTAATCCCAATAACTTTTGCAATCTGTTTATAATTATAAGTTCGTCCGTTTTCTTTATAAAGAAACTCAATAATACTAATTCTTAATTTTTCTTTAAACAAGCCATTGTCCTTCTTTTCAACTTTCTCCACTTTAGCAACTTTCTCTTTTCCTTCTTTTCTCGATTTGCTTGTTGATTGTTTTCCCTTTTTTAACATTCTTTTATATTTTGTAATTTGTAATCCATTTTATTTCATAATATTTTCAAATACTGATAATATTATTATATTTCAATTTTTTAGTTTATGTTTTGTTCTTAAACAAATACCTATTAAAATTATAACTTTAAGTTGCTTTTATCTTAAAATATTAAATATCTAAAATAATAAATAAGAGGATAAATTTAAGTTAAAATAATTTATTATCGCTATTAAATATTGAAATTTATTTATCAAACTGAAAATCAAATATTTTAGTCGATTGAAAATTGATATATTGCAATTAACCGAATAATAAATTTTTTGGTTTTGTTTATAAAGACTAATTTCGCAAAAAATAAACTTTATCAATCGGTTTAATCACGCAAAAATGATGAGAACAATTGAAAATGTAAACTTTGCAGGAAAAAAAGTACTCATAAGAGTCGATTTTAATGTACCTTTAAATCACAATCGTCAAATTACTGACGACACACGCATTAGAGAAGCTATTCCAACTATAAATAAAGTATTAAGTGATGGTGCTTCAGTAATTCTCATGTCCCATCTTGGTCGACCTAAAGGGGGTTTCGAGAGCGATTATTCTTTAACGCCTATAGTTCCTACATTATCTAAAATGTTAAATAGAAATGTAATATTTACTAGAGAACTGTTTGGACCAAGAACTTTTGAAGTTTGTGGAGCACTAAAACCAAGCGAAGTTGTTTTAATGGAAAACTTGCGTTTTTATCCGGAAGAAGTTGCTGGTGATATTAAATTTGCAGAAGATCTATCAAGACTTGGCGATATCTATATTAACGATGCATTTGGAACTGCACACCGTGAACATGCTTCAACTGCCACAATAGCTAGGTTTTTCCCAAATGACAAATATTTTGGATTACTTTTAGCAAGTGAAATCAGAAATTTAAATCAAATATTAGAAAATCCAAATCCCCCATTTACAGCAATTATTGGTGGAGGAAAAATTTCGAGTAAATTATCAATTATTAGAAATCTTATTCGCAAAGTTGACAATTTGATTATAGGTGGAGGGATGGCTTTTACCTTTATCAAAGCGCTAGGCGGCAATGTGGGAAATTCTTTAATTGAAGAGAATATGATTGAAGAAGCAAGAGATATAGTTAAAGAAGTAATGCTAAAAGGGGTTAATCTATATATCCCGACAGATGCAGTTATTGCTGATTCATTCTCAGAAGATGCTAATTTCAAAGTAGTTTCGGCCGATAAAATTGAAGATGGCTGGATGGGACTCGACATTGGTAAAAATACATGTAGAAGATTTGCCGAAATTATAAACAAATCTCAAACTATTTTATGGAATGGGCCAATGGGGGTATTTGAAATGCAAAATTTTCAGCATGGAACCAAGTCTGTAGCGATCGCTGTTGCAAGTGCTACAATAAGTGGCTCCTATTCTGCAATCGGAGGTGGCGACTCAGTAGCTGCTATAAACAATTACAACTTAGTAGATATGATTAGCTACGTTTCTACCGGTGGTGGAGCTATGCTAGAATATATAGAAGGAAAAGAGCTTCCAGGCATTAAAGCTATAATGGAATAGTATCTTTTTCATTTGAAACACTTAGGCTATCGGAGGAAACATCGATAGCCTTTTTAATTTTATCATAATCAATGCTATTAATGCTAGGCGAAATAATATTGTGAACTTCTAAATAAAAAGATAAAACAGGGGATTTTAATTTTGAATTATTGAAAATTTGGTTCTTCTTATCAAATTTTATTACAACTGAAATTAGCATACTAATAATTAACATAAACTTTGCTAGTCCGAAAATGCCACCTGCAATTTTATTAAGCATGCCTAACATAAGAGCAGTTGCGACTTTATCAATTACTTTTCCTAATAGAATTAAACCTACAACAACCCCAATAAACATAACAATAAAGGCGGTTGTGTTTAAATACTCCGACTTTACTTTTCCATCAATTATCGGAACCAGCAGATTTGAAAACTGAAAAGCAGCATAAATTCCAATAATTAAGGCAAAAAAAGAAATAAGCTCTTTAATCAACCCATTTTTAAAACCTTGATAAAAGCCCCATAGTAAAGGCAACAATAAAATAACGTCGATAATTTCCATAAAAAAAACCTGTAAATATTTACAGGTTCAAAAATAATATTATTAATTTAATAAATGTTACTTTATGTAAATAGTTTTAACTACTGTTTCATCTTCTTTTAATCTAACCATTACTTCACCTGCCATAGTATAATCAGGTGAAAAAGCATGCAATTCAATAATAGCAGGAAGTTTAAAAGTATATGAAGCAACACCAGATTCATTAGTTGTTATATAAGTAGTGTCCTCTTGTTTAGTAACAGGCGGAATAACTATTTTCGAATTTGGAACAGGAGCCTCTGTATTTTCAAGTTTTACATAAATTTTCATAGGATACGTTGGATCTTCGTGTTTACAAGACATTGAAGCAAATATCGATATAAAAAGAATTAATGTAAATAATCGTTTCATATTATAAAAAGTTAATGTTTAAGATGCTAAATTATTTTAATATTCCGTATATTTGAGCCGTAAATATACAATAATTATTTTTAAAAACGCAAATTTTAGTTTAAATTTATGAAAAAGTTTTTGATTATCAATCTTTTTGCTCTTCTAGCATTTACTTCATTTGAAGCTTGCTCACAAAATAAAGACAACAAAAATTACATTGTAAAAATCACTACTAACTATGGTGTGATAAAAGTAAAATTATATAATCAAACTCCATTGCATCGCGATAACTTTGTGAAATTAATTGGAGAAAAGTATTTTGACAGCACACTTTTTCATAGAGTTATCAATCAGTTTATGATTCAAGGTGGTGATCCTGACTCAAAAAAAGCAGTATCGGGTAAAATGCTTGGTGAAGGTGGTCCAACCTACACTATTCCCGCAGAAATTAAAGACACTCTTTTTCATAAAAAAGGAGTTTTGGCTGCAGCACGTCAAGGCGATGAAGTTAACCCTAAAAAAGAATCATCGGGTTCTCAATTTTATATTGTTCAAGGAAAAATATTCACTAATCAAGACTTAGATGCTATCGAAAATCAAAAAAATATGGGTCGAAAACAAAAAATATTTAATCAAATTATGAGTAAACCTGAAAACGCCCTGTTGAAAGAAAAAATGATAAAATATCAACAAGCACAAATGAGTGATAGCCTTCAAGCTACTATTAAAACTATTGAACCACTTATTGAAAGCGAATTTTCAAAAACACCTGCATTTAAATTCACCCCTAAACAACGCCAAATTTACACCACAATTGGAGGAACTCCTCATTTAGATGGAGATTACACTGTATTTGGCGAAGTAATTGAAGGACTAGATATAGTTGATAAAATTGCAGTAGTTGGAACCGATAAAAACAACAGACCTATACAAGACGTAATAATGACAATTACCCTAGAAAAATAATTTTTAAAATATGCGTGAAAAAATTAATAGCTTCATAGCTGAAGTTGAACTATTTATTGCCCAAAGCAAAGAAGAGACCGAACAATTCAGAATTAATTACTTAGGGAAAAAAGGAAAATTAAACGATCTTTTTTCCGACTTCAAAAATGTTATTCCTGAAGACCGAAAAGATGTTGGAATTTTATTAAACACATTAAAAAATAAAGTTCAAGAAAAATTAGATGCTTTCAAAGAAAAATTCGAACAAGAAAATAGTTCTGTTGATTCAAATATAGACATCACTCGACCTGTTTCACATTCTGAAATTGGAGCAAGACATCCTTTGACAATCGTTAGAAACGAAATGATTGAAATATTTTCTAAGATTGGATTTACCGTTGCTGAAGGCCCCGAAATTGAAGATGATTGGCATATTTTTTCTGCATTAAATTTCCCAGAAGAGCACCCTGCCAGAGATATGCAAGATACTTTTTTTATCGATAAAAATCCTGACATTGCTTTGCGTACGCATACATCATCTGTTCAAGTGCGAATTATGGAAACTTCAAAACCGCCTATTCGAATGATTATGCCGGGCAGAGTTTATAGAAATGAAGCTATTTCAGCACGAGCACATTGTTTTTTCCATCAAGTTGAAGGTTTATATATCGACAAAAATGTTTCTTTTGCTGATTTAAAGCAAACCCTGCTATATTTTGCAAAAGAAATGTTTGGCGACAACACAAAAATAAGACTACGCCCCTCCTATTTCCCTTTTACAGAGCCGTCTGCAGAAATGGATATTTCATGCAACTTATGTGGAGGCGAAGGCTGTGCTTTCTGCAAACATACTGGCTGGGTAGAAATACTAGGCTGTGGAATGGTAGATCCAAATGTACTCGACAACTGTGGCATCAATAGCAAAGAATATACTGGCTTTGCCTTTGGAATGGGAATTGAACGTATTACAAACCTAAAATACCAAGTAAAAGATTTAAGAATGTTTTCAGAAAACGATGTTCGATTTTTAGAACAATTTAAATCCGCATACTAAAAATCTTCAATAAATTATTGAACAAATATTTATTTTTACAAAATAACGTCTATTTATCAGGGAATTAAAAAATAGTCCTTTACTTCCCTTGTTTTATGTATTATATTTGTATCCCTATTAACAAGTTCTTTATAATTAAACTTTTAAAAATACTATGAAATTATCTGATTTTAGGTACAATCTTCCTGCCGAGCTTATTGCTTCCAGCCCTGCTGACAATAGAGATGAATCAAGACTTATGGTTTTGAACAGAAAAACTGGAACTATAGAGCACAAAATCTTCCACAATATACTTGATTATTTTAACGATGGAGATGTGATGGTTGTTAATAATACGAAAGTTTTTCCAGCTCGCTTATATGGCACTAAAGAAAAAACAGGCGCCAAAATTGAAGTATTTTTATTGAGAGAATTAAACCGTGAAGTAAAATTATGGGATGTTCTGGTTGACCCTGCAAGAAAAATAAGAATTGGAAACAAATTATACTTTGGCGATAACGATTCATTAGTTGCCGAAGTAATTGACAATACTACATCAAGAGGAAGAACTCTTAGATTTCTTTTTGATGGACCTTACGAAGAATTTAAAGCACAAATAGAAGAATTGGGACAAACACCAGTACCTAAAGTTGTTAAACGAAGTGTAAGTCCAGAAGATAAAGAACGGTACCAAACTGTTTATGCTAAACACGAAGGTGCTGTAGCTGCTCCTACTGCTGGTCTTCACTTTAGTCGCGAACTTATGAAACGTTTGGAGCTAAAAGGAATTAATTTTGCCGAAGTAACTTTGCACGCTGGATTAGGCAATTTCAGAAGTGTGGATGTTGAAGACCTAACAAAACACAAAATGGATTCAGAGCAAATTCTTATTGAAGATGCAGCTGTAAAAATTGTCAACCAAGCAAAAGAACTCAGAAAAAATGTTATTGCCATAGGCACTACATCTATGAAAGCTATGGAAACATCTGTTTCTACAGGAGGAATGTTGAAACCATATAGCGGATGGACAAATAAATTTATTTTTCCTCCTTATGATTTTAGTATTGCAAATGCAATGGTTACAAATTTCCATTTGCCTCTTTCAACTTTAATGATGATGGCATCCTCATTTGCTGGTCATGATTTCCTAATCGAAGCATACAATGTTGCCGTTAAAGAAAAATATAAATTTTTCACTTATGGTGATGCTATGTTAATTTTATAAAAGTTAAAATTGAAAAATATATTCATTATAGTTGCTGGGGGTAGCGGAGTTCGGATGAACGCCACTACCCCTAAACAATTTATTGAACTTGGAAATAAAACTATTTTGCATCACACTATTTCAACATTTTATTTGTTTGATTCAAATGCCGAAATTATTGTTGTGCTTCCAAGCAATAAAATTGACGAATGGAAAACAATAATTAAAAAATACAACATCAAAATTCCACATACAATTATTTCTGGAGGCGAAGAACGATTCTACTCCGTGAGAAACGCTATTGAATCAATTAATTGCAATGATGCAATTGTTTCTATACACGATGGAGTTCGACCTCTAGTTAACCACAAAACAATTAATAATTGCATTGAAGCCGCAAAAATTCATGGAGCATCAATTCCTGTAGTTGAATTAAAAGAATCAATCCGATTAGTTGAACCCAATTCTCATAAAGCTTTAGACAGAAAAAATTATCGACTAGTTCAAACACCTCAATCGTTTAAATTAGAAGTTATTAAAAAAGCATATACACAATTATTTCAACAAAAATTTACCGATGATGCAAGCGTAGTAGAAAAATTAGGTGTTAAAATTTCGCTTGTTGAAGGGAATTATGAAAATATAAAAATTACAACACCTTCAGATTTAATAATTGCAGAATCAATATTAAAAAATAATTTTTTGGCAAAATCTTTGTACTAAAAAATATAGTATATTTGTTTTAATAAAAATTAATAATCTTAAATTTAATACTATGAAATCTTTTAAATTTATTTCAATTGCATTCCTTTTAACGGTTATGCTTAATAATTCTTGGGCTCAAGCTCCTAAAATGCCTATGGATGAAACTAAAACAAAATTTCTTTATTCCGATGTGATTCAGACTCCTGGTTTACCCGCTGATCTTTTTAATCGCTGTATTGAAAATTTTATAAATAAATTTTATGTAAATCCAACTGAAGCAACAAGTACTCGCGATAAAGAAAGTGGTCAAATTATATGCAAACATCGTTTTAAGATATATAATGTAGACAAAGATGGCAAACTAGATATGACTAAAGCTTCAAATATTATTAATTACGTTTTAACTATCAATTTTAAAGATGGCAGGTATAAATTCACATTAACCGATTTTAATGTTAAAGCGGCATCTGCTCTTCCTTTAGAAAAATGGATTAATGACCCACTTCATGATGCTCACTTAAAACAAATTGATGAATTTGCAAAAGACCTAATCAAACAACTAAAAAAAGCAATGCTTCAACCAGCTGCGGTTAAGAAAGAAGAGTGGTAGTAACTAAAATCCATTTTCTTTTCAAAAATATATTGAATTTATTAGAGGTGTTTTAAAAAGATGGAAATTAATAGTTGTAGTTTTTATATTTAGTAGTTTTTTATACTGCACTTTAAAACGAAATAACTAAAAAAAGCAGCGTAATAGATTGCCTGCTAATAATTCTCACTTTTAAAACACTTCTTTTTTGTAAAAATATAGTGTAAAAAATTATTATATTCATAGAATGACTGAATTTCAATTATTCGATAAAGCTCTTGTTGAAAACGATTTGCCACTGCTAAAAAGCATAGAAAAATCGGATTTACACAATCATAGTGGGCTTGGTTTTAAATTTGAAAAATTGAAAATCAAATATGGCGAGACTATTATATCTCCTCCTACACAAATGGATTCTATTGAAGAAATGACTAATTATATTGCACAAATTCTACGACCTTACTATAAAACCATTGATGGATATAATTTTGCTATTAAATCAGCTTTTGAAGAGGCTGAAAATGATGGCGTTAAAGTTCTAAAAATGAGTATTGACTGTTGGTTTACTCACCTATTTGACTGTAACGGATCTAAGTTTGCTAAATTTATAGAGACTATTCAAAAAGCGATTGCTCCCGAGTTAACATTCCTACCAGAAATTGGGATGAGCAGAAATGTGCCAGCTAGAGAGCTTGAAAAAATTGTTCTCCCATTAATTGATACGGGATATTTTAAGTCAATTGACTTATACGGCGATGAAAATATAGGAAACATTAAAGATTTTAAATCAATATACAAATATGCAAGCAAGAATAAATTAGAATTAACAGCTCATGCAGGCGAATTTAGAAATGCTAATTTTGTAAGAGAAACTATTGATATTCTAGAAGTAAGCTCTATTCAGCATGGAATTAATGCTGCACAATCAAAAGAAGTTATACGATTTTTAATTGATAATAAAATTCAACTAAATATTTGCCCAAGTAGTAATTTACATTTAAAAAGAGTTAATAATATTAAACAACATCCAATAAAATTATTATTTGATGAAGGAGTCTTAGTTACTATTAATTCCGACGACATTTTATTTTTTAACAACACCGTAAGCGATGAATATTTACTTTTGTATAATAATAACGTTTTTTCTGCAAAAGAATTAAATCAAATTAGAATGAATGGATTAAAATATGCAAATGGCAAATAACCAACTAACAGATATTAAATCGCTAACATTAGAAGAATTATCTATTGTAATAGAGAACTTTGGAGAAAAAAAATTTCGAGCAAAACAAATCTTTGAATGGTTATGGAAGAAAAATGCGAAGAGTTTTTCGGAAATGAGCAATATCCCCAAATTATTAATATCAGCCATTTCAGAACAATATTTTATCGACAAGCTATCAATTTCCTACGAACAAAAAAGTAATGATGGCACTATAAAACTTGGATTTTCGTTGCACGACTCATCTCTAATAGAAGGCGTATTAATACCAGCGGAAAATCGCACTACAGCATGTATATCAACTCAAGTTGGCTGTGCAATGCGATGCGAATTCTGTGCAACAGCCCAACTCGGATTTAAAAGGAACTTATCGGTTTCAGAAATATATAATCAGGTTGTAGAAATTAATCAATTATCATTACTTATTTACAAACAAAGTTTATCAAATATTGTAATAATGGGAATGGGCGAACCTCTACTTAATTACAAAAACGTAAAGGAAAGCATATCGTTATTAACTTCAAACAATGGAATGGGCATGTCGCCTAGCAGAATAACCTTATCTACAGTGGGGATTCCAAAGATGATTCGACAACTTGCAGATGACCAAATTAAGTATAATTTAGCAATATCACTCCACGCTGCTACTGATCAATTAAGAAATCAAATAATACCTGCTAACTTAAATCACACACTTTCTGAAATATCAGATGCTTTAGATTATTTCCACAAAAAAACCGAAGCTCGAATTACTATTGAATATTTACTACTTAACAATGTAAACGACAGCATAGAAGATGCAACAAATTTAGCCCTGTTTTGTCGTCGCTTCCCAGTAAAAGTGAATCTGATAGAGTTTAACAGCGTTGATGGCATCAGGTACTCCCCTTCTGACAATAAAAAAGTAGAAGCATTTAAAAACTATCTTGATAGCAAAAATATGATTGTTAATTTGAGGAAAAGCAGAGGAAAAGATATTGATGCCGCATGTGGTCAATTAGCAAACAAAATAAAATAGGTATATTTTATGATTTAGAATAAATACCATTCATTTCCTTCCAAATACTTTAACAAATCTAAAACCCTTTGAATACGAATAGAATAATAGATTCTTATATTTATTATTATTTTTTGCAAAACAAATAACATATCAAAACGCCCCCAATACCTTCTGATTATCTACTAGTTAACCAAAGTAATGTTAATATATTTAATGCTCACTTTACTATGTAATTGTACATATAATTGTTATTATACTAACAAGAGCGTTATTTTTTTAACTAAAGTGTTATTTATTTAACAGAAAATTTTTTTTACATCATATTTTTTTCGTTATTTGAATAATATCCCTTAAAACTTATAGGATTAAAAAAGAAAAACTTAGTATTAATTAAATTTATAAAAAAAATGAGAAAACACCTACTTGGATTAATTTTGCTGTTTTTTGTTGGAGCAGCAGGCGCACAAAACTCTTTGAATTTTTCGAGAATTGATTCAACAAACGTAACAATTAACAATGGACCTATTTTAGGTCAAAACTTCACAATTGAGGCTTTTATTCAGCCAATTAGCCTCACTTCTGCTGGATATATTTTTGGCAATGACAGTGTAGATGCCAGCGCAACAGCATCAAAATACAGAAGAGCTCCTTATATTTCTGTTAGCAATGCTCATGTAATCACTTACGGATTCGATACATTAGTGGCTGCTGTCCCAACACATTTAAGCAAAAAAGTATATAACCTTTTGCATAGTAATCATTGGAATCATATTGCTTTAACTTATAATAATACTGCATTAAAACTCTATTTAAATGGCTCTTTTATAGACTCATTAGTTGTAAAGACTACAGTTGCTCCAATCAGAATTAAATATATTGGAGGTCAAAAACTAGTTACTAAATCAACAACTGGTGGAGTAACAACTACTAAAATAACAAGCGAATATTTTAATGGCAATATTGATGAAATTAGAGTTTGGGACGTTTGTAAATCAGCAGCTGAATTGACTGCAAGCGCATCACCAAATGCAATAACAGCCCCTCTAACTACTCCAAATCTTAAAATGCTTTATGATTTTAATGGAGATGCTATTGATGAAACAGGTAATTCAACAGCAACTATCACCGGCTCAACTAATAGTACGGAATCATATACAGCTACATCTTTTCCTGCATTATCATGGACTGGCACAAAAACAGATGGCACATTAACTTTTTCTGTAACAACTAAAAGAACAGCACAAAACTTAAATACAAATCCAAAATACGATAGTTGTTCTGTATTTGCGGCCTATATAACTGACATGAATGACAAACCTATTAAAACACTTGTTCATTATGGTGCTAACCATGCGTATGAATTATTCTTCTACGAAAAAGACTTTGGCGGAATGGCTCCAGATGTAATTTCAGGTGCTTCTCAATATTCAAAAGCTGTAAATAACTGGACAATTACATACAATCTTACATGGGATGGAAAAGATATGTTTGGCAATTTAGTGAACGACGGTCAATATAAATTGAAATTAGACCTTAATGACCATACTGAACATTTACTTGCAACAACATCTAATGGGGTCACAACGCCTGCGTTCAATGGTGTTGGCTGCAACTGGGATACAGTTTTTGTAAAAGGAATGGCTGCAGATGTTCATGGAACTGTTTCTGATACTAGTTTATTGAATATAAGTATGGCTTGGAATCCAACAAATCAGACTCATTCAATGAATTTTTCAAGAATTGACTCTACAAATGTTTCTATAAACAATGGTCCAATTTTAGGTCAAAACTTCACTGTTGAAGCATTTGTAATGCCAAACAGCCTTACCTCTGCAGGTTACATTTTTGGAAACGACAGCGTTGATGGCAGTGCAACAGCATCTAAATACAGAAGAGCACCTTATATTGCAATTAGCAATGCACATGTAATTACTTATGGATTTGATACATTAGCAGCTACGGTCCCAACGCATTTAAGCAAAAAAGTATATAATCTTTTGCATAGTAATCATTGGAATCATCTTGCTTTAACATACAATAATGCTTCGCTAAAACTTTATTTAAATGGCTCGTTTATAGATTCATTAGTTGTAAAGGCTACAGTTGCACCTATAAGTATTAAATATATTGGAGGTCAAAAACTAGCTACTAAATCAACAACAGGTGGTGTAACAACAACTAAAATAACAAGCGAATATTTTAATGGTAACATTGATGAAATTAGAGTTTGGGATGTTTGTAAAACAGCTGCAGAACTAGCTGCTAAAGCCACACCAAATGCGATAACAACTCCATTAACAACTGCTAATCTTCAGATGCTTTATGATTTTGAAGGCGAAGCTGTCGATAGAACAGGAAAAACAACTGCAACAACAACAGGTACAACATATAACACAGGATCTTACACACCTACAACCTACCCTGCATTATCATGGACTGGAACAAAAACTGCAGGAAATTTAACAGTTGCAGTTACGACTAAAAGAACGGCTCAAAATTTAAATACAAATCCTAAATATGACAGTTGCTCTGTATTTGCTGCATATATTACTGATATGAATGATAAACCTATTAAAACAATTGTTCATTACGGTGCTAACCATGCTTATGAATTATTCTTCTACGAAAAAGATTTTGGCGGCTTAGCTCCAGACGTAATTTCGGGTGCATCTCAATATTCTAAAGCAGTAAATAACTGGACTATCACATATAATCTTACTTGGGATGGAAAAGATATGTTTGGAAACTTAGTAAATGACGGTCAATATAAAATCAAATTAGACCTTAATGACCATACTGAACATTTAATTGCTACAACATCTAATGGAGTAACTACACCTGCTTTCAATGGTGTTGGTTGTAACTGGGATACTGTATTTGTTAAAGGGACAGCTGCTGATGTTCATGGTTTAGTTTCAGATACTAGTTTAATTAATATCGTTACAGCTTGGAATCCAGAAGGCACAGTAGGTGTTCACGCTCCTACATCTAATAATGGGGTCAATGTTTATCCTAATCCTAGCAATGGTAACTTTAATATTTCTTTAGGCGAAGCCGTTTCTGGAGATGTTACAATAAAAATATTTAATACTTTTGGTCAATTGATATCTGAAAAGAAAATTACCAAAACTGAAAATGTTTCAGTTGTTAACTATGATATTACCAACTTTAATAATGGTTTATATTATATTGATGTTGTTGGCAACGGGAAAAGCATACAAAGTAAAATGCTTATTACTAAATAAAATCATTAGTTCATATTTATAAAAAGGATGGGTTTGATTACTCATCCTTTTTATCAATAAATTTTACTAATTTTGCATGATAGAATACAAACAAATAAAAAAAAATATGAAAAAAATTTTTACTTTAAATTTATTAAAAAGTGCAATAGCTGTATGTATTATTGCTCTATCAACTCAGGCTTTTGCAGTTAAAACACCTGGTTTATTAACATTCTCTGTTACTACTCAAGGTTTTACATGCGGTCCATGTGAAACCGGAAACGAGGCAGGACATGTTATAGCAATTTGGATAGAAAACAGCTCAAATGCTTTTGTAAAAACTAAGCTTAAATACGCTGTAAATCAAATCAGTGACTTGACACTTTGGAATTTAAAATCAGGTGGAAATACTACAGACGCTACAACTGGAGCAACATTGTACGATAATGGAGCCCGATCTATCACTTGGAATGGAACGGATGTGTCAGGGACTTTAGTTGATGATGGCAATTATACATTATGGGTAGAAATAGCTTGGGATAGTGATGGTTTAAGCACATCTTCTATATCTATTCCTTTTGTTAAAGGCACATCAGTTGACAGTAAAACACCTACAGCTACTACATACTTTACAAGCATGACTTTAACTTGGACTCCTTCAACTGTTGGAATTAATGATAACAATATGAATGTAAGTATTTTTCCTAATCCTACTACTGACAAGTTAAATTTAGAGTTAGGAGACAATAAAGCCGACACAAAAATTCAATTAATTAATGCAATTGGAGTGGAAGTTTACGCTGAATCATTTACTCAATTATCAGGCATTAAATCAATTGATTTAAACAAATTTGCTGAAGGTGTTTATTTTGTTAAAGTTCAAAGAAACAATCAAAACTTCAACTATAAATTGGTGGTAAATTAATTTACTGTTTTTGCCAATAAAAAGACCACTATTTCTAGTGGTTTTTTTATTGTTTATTTTTTTTCAGTTAAAATATCTTTCAATCCTTCTGTTTCAAATGTTTTCACATCACCTTTTTCATCCGAATATATTAAATATGCTTGTATTTCGGGATGTTTTTTCAAAAATACAAGTGTTTTTTCTAATCCCATTACCATAAATGGAGTATCATATCCATCGCATATTATACATTCTTTTGCAAATACCGAAGCACTTAACAAAGTGTTTTTAGCAGGGAAACCAGTTTTTGGATTAATTGTATGTGAATATCTAATACCATTCTCAATGTAAAACTTCCTATAATTACCTGCGGTTGTTAAAGCAGAATTCTCTAGTTTTGCAATAGCCTCTAAATCATTTTTGCCATCTTTATTATCATTAGGCTTTTCTACTCCTACTGTCCAAAATGTCCCGTTTGGTTTTTTCCCATTAGCATATACTTCTCCACCTATTTCAACAATGAAATTTTCGATTTTTTTCGATTTTAAAAAATTACTTATGACATCAACCGAATATCCTTGTGCAATTCCATTAAAATCGATAATAACTTCTGGATCTGTTTTAACTAACAGATTATTTTTAATAGAAACTTTATTAAAACCCACATGCTCGAGAATAGCTTTAACTTTAGCTGTATCCATTTTCTCTTTATTTTTATTGCCAAAGCCCCAAGCATTTACCAGTGGTCCAACAGTAATATCAAAAGCGCCATCAGTTGCTTTAGAAACTTCAAGAGATTTATTAAAACATGTAATAAAATATTCATCTAATTGAACATTTGGAACATTTCTATTAACTTTTGAGATAATAGATGTTGAATCGTAAATTGATACAGATTTGTTAAATTGTTCTAGAATCGATTCAATTTCTTTTTTAAAATCTCTACTCTCCTTATCAAAATAAACAATTGAATAGGTTGAACCTTGAATATATCCATTAATTCTAAATGGAGCCTCTTGAGCTCTAAGATTTAAAGAAATATTAAAAATAATAAATAAAACGAAAAGTACTTTTTTCATGTTTGGTTTAATATTAAGTTTTAGATTAAAAAAGATTTGAATAATTATTTAACCCAAACAACATCAGTTGTAGTGCCATGACAACTGGTACAAGCTCCAGTTTTAATTTTTCCGTTCATCTCTTTAATATTACCGCTTCTCGATTTTACACTAACATATACATCCTTTGTAAAATCAATAGTATTAGAGATATAAAAATTACCACTTTGATCATTAGGAATTGTAGCTAATAATGTTCCTGTGGCATTTGCACCAGAATACAGTCTAACAGTAGCACCAGTAACAATATTTTTTTGAATACTATCATAAACAGTTCCTGCAACAGTAAAAATTCCTTTTCCATTACCATCTTTTTTATGACAAATCATACAATCAACACCAGTGTTATGGCTGTCTTCACCAGATTCAGAACTTCTAGCTTCGTTTTCTCTTTCACAGCTTGAAGCTAATACTACGTAGCAAATTGCAATTGCTATAGCAGAAAATGTTTTTTTAAATTTCATAGTTTATATTTTTAATAATTTATTAATTAGCATATACATGAACGCTATTTTGAGCTGAAGGAAGATAGTTTATTCCAAACCAACATATTATTAGCACTACAAAAATAGCCGAAAGAACTATTAACGGAATTTTTATAGAATCTTTGTGTCGTATTCGAAGATGTATGTATAATAAATAGCCTAGCCATGTTAAGAAAGCCCAAGTTTCTTTAGGATCCCAAGTCCAGTAATTACCCCAGGCTTCCTTTGCCCAAAGTGCACCAAACAATAATCCTAAAGTTAGGAATGTAAAACCAACATAAACGGTATTATCAGCTAAAAATAAAACCTCAGTATTGAACGTTTTTTTATACAAAAGGAATAGTCCCCAAATAGCAATGACAGTTGAAAATCCTAAAATTGCATAAGCAAAAATATATACTATAACATGTGGAACGAACCAAAAGCTTTGTAATGCTGGCATTAGAGTTTTATTAAAAACTTCGGGCATAACAAAATCAATAGTTAAAAAAACAGCTGCTAAAACAATGCTATACACTATCATCCATTTTATTTTCCATCGATAAAAAATAATGAATCCAATTATGGGGACAAAAAGCGCATACAATAATCTTGTTTCGCCTAAAGTTCGCATTGGAGGTCGTTCTAATAATATCCATAAATAACCTATATAAAAACCCACAACTGCAACTCCAAGTGCAATTGTAGCAAGCCCAAAATTAGATATTTTTCTTTTTTCTTTGTTTTCTAAAAAAAACAAAACTAAACCACAAATCCATAATGAAATTATGATAAAATAAAAAGTATGAAAATTTGCTCCGCTCATAATTACAATTCTTTAGTTTTACCAACCCAAAATAACAATAAACTTCCAATTAGCAACATCCCAATTCCGAAATAAACACCATTAATCCATGGGTCATTTACTATCTCAAAAGTGCTAATTTTCGACCATTTTCCTTTCTCTGCATCATAACCAATTTGATAAATCTTCCAATTTCCAACGCTCAGAGGCTTATTAACTTCAATTAATTTAGTATCTGAAACATTAGTTTTATCATAAATTTTAACACTTGAGCTAAATTTCTTTGGAGTAGGAATAGTCATTGCAATAGCAATATTTTTTTCGATATATAAAATTTGTTGAGGAATAAATTTACTACCACTTGTAATCCATCCATTTAACGTTTTTTGATTGCCTCCAACAAGTTTAGCTTCAATATATGCAACTGGGACAGCTCCTTCCACATTTGACGGCGAATAACTTGAGTCCTTTGGAATGCCATTTTCATAATACTTTAGTACTTTTATTTCCCAGTTTTTCAATATTTGAACCGCATTTTCCTTTATTTCAAAGCTTTTATCCTTTTTATCATTAATAATAAATCCATCGTTTGGATTAACTAAAATTATATTAGGAATATATTCATCAATTTTAAAATCAATTAACTGAATATCAAAAGGCATTTGAAACATTTCTGATTGATCATTGGTTACAATATTTGTCTTATGACCTTCGGCAATAGACATTTGGTATTTTGAGACATCACTACTACCTAATAAAGCAGAAGTGACTGTTATCCATAAACCCAAGTGATTAAGAATAAAAACAGAATTTCTGAAATTAAATTTCTTTAAGCGCTTCATTATAACGAAGCCTAAAATTGTAAGTAAATAAAATGAAATAAGAAGAAAACTCCAACTGCTTACAATATCAGTGAGCCCTAATTTAAAAAGAATACTTGAAGCCTCAGGATTATTTTGGGGGATTAATCCCATTAAAAACACTAAAAAAGAATAAGTGCAAATTGCTGAAATTGATGCAGGAATACTTGAAAGCCAAGCAACAATAGCGTTTTTTGAAAAAATATTCAAATTAACAATAATTGCAACAAAAACTATTAACACAATAATATTTACAGGCCAATCTAAAACCAGCTTATGAGTTCCGGTAAAATAATTTAGAAAAAAGCCCAAAAACACAAGTGAAAAAGCAATAAAAAAACTAATATTATAGCTTGTGCGAGAATAAAAAAACTTGATTATTTGTTTCATCTATCAGATTGATTAGAGGGTACTTTTTAGAAACGCAATTTACGATATTTTAATTATAAACGAAGTAGCAATATGTGAAAAACCTAACAGAATAAATTCTGTTAGGTTTTAATTAAATATGAAAAATAAAAAATAATTACTTCAATGAACGTATATAATTCACTACACTCCATCTATCAGTTTCATCTGCAATTTTCTTTTCAAAATTAGGCATTTCATTTCTTCCAATAAATGATTGGAAATAAATTTCGCCATCTGTTTGTGCTTGGAAAGCAGCAGCAGCCATATCACCACAACTTGTTTTCAAACCTTTAGCTTTTACGCCATCACCTTTACCAGCTCCACCATGACAACTTTTGCATTGTTTATCCCATAAAGCTTTACCAACTTTAATGTTATCTGCATTTGATTTTACAGTGTTTTTCATTGCTTTGTATTTTGCTGGAATAACCCATGGTTCTTTTCCTGCAGAAAAAGCTGTAGTAAGTGCAACAATAATAACAAGAGCTGCTAAGTTAAAAAATACTAATTTAGTTTTCATTTTACCTCCGTTTTTAAATTAATAATTATAATTAAGTTTGTTTTATTTTACAAAATTAGTGCCATCCAGTAACTATACTTTTGAAATGCGAAGATATTTTTTCGCCAACCGTTGAAAAGTAAAGATGAATTACTAGAAATAACACGATACAAAATCCGCCTATTAAATGAACAAAATCAATTAATACAATACCTTTTATTGAAAACAATTCAAATATTACTTTTTCTGGAAATAGCATTGCAATGCCTGTAATTCCTAATATTGGAAGCAAAGCGTACATTATTGAGTAATATGTTATTTGTTGAACAGGATTAAACTTATTCTCTTCGCTTACAGGAAAAGGAGTTTCCTCGCCTTTAAACATTCCAAAAGAATAATACCTTAATTGAGTAAAAATTCTTTTAAATAATCCTTTAAATATTAGTATATAATGATTCCCATTATTAGTAATAAGGTTTCCAAACACAAAAATGGTATAATTAACTAATAATATAATTCCAACTACATTATGAATTTTTACTGCTATAGCAAAACTTATAATATTTGATCCAAAATGCATAAAACCACCAGTAAACATTAATGTTAGGCATAGCAAGGCATTAGTTACATGCCATAAACGTAGCCAAAGTGGATATAAATATAATTTATGATTTCCCATTTTTCTTGCTTAGTTTAATTCTAAAAATAATATGTACTGTTAATCCAACAATCATTAATCCAATGATAGACAATGCAATTATTGAAAGGTAATTATTCTGATTTGCTCCAATAACATTTGCGTCTTTAACCAACTCCGGATGTGTAAACCCGAGCTTTTCAGCTTGAATAGACTTTCTAGTTAAATACAAATTGTTTAACGTTTTTGAGTTTGGGGCGTGACAAGTAATACATTTTCTAATAGCCTTTTCTTTCGGCACTAAATTATGAGCGACATCAGAATTTGAATTAGGCTCTGTATGACAATCAATGCATCTTACTTTCTTGAAATGAGCATCTTGATTTGTAAGCCATTGGTGTTTTTTAGTTATATCGGTTTTTTCATCACCAAAATATTGCATTCTATCATTACTAGTATGACAACTCAAACACATTGCATTTGCATATTCAATAGCTTGTTCAACTGTTTTTGAAGAATCTTTGTATTGAGTTTTATATGTATGGGAATTATGACAACTCCAGCAACTAAAGTCTTTCCCAAGTTTAGTGGCATGTATGCTCTTCCCATAATCAACATTTATTGAGTCGAAATGAAATTTTGCATACGTAGTATCTTCGCCATGGCAATCGATACAAGCACTAATTTCTTCAAATTTTAATGCAGGATTGTGAGGTGTTTTTTTATAATCAGCAGAATGGCAATCACTACACTTAAAATCATAATGGTTGGAGTGATAGTATGCTGTTGTATCAATAACATTTTCTGCATACATTTTCTTGAATGCTTGTTGTGTAGAATCATCTGGATTCGTACATTCATATTTATGAACACCGTGACACTTCAAACAATTTTGATTCTCTGCTTTGCTGGTGTATTCATGTTTAACGCCTGCCTTTATTATTTCTACTGGTTTGTGTTGAAGATAAGCTATCAACCCAAAAACTATAAATAATAATAATACGTTAATAAATAGTATTATTCTTTTTTTATTCAATTTGTTGATTTTTATGAGTTAAACAATAATATATTCAATATTGAAGTAATGAAATTTTTAAGTTGAAAAATTAGTTTAATCTAACAGTGATATTAAAACCAATTAACAATTGCTTGGCATCTGTGTAATCTACTTGATTTTTAACAAAATTGTTTTGTGCTGTAATCCCTTTAGATGAAGCTACAAATATTTGGAAAGCATGGGTGCTAGTAGCAACCTCAACTCCTAATACAAGATTTGGTTTTGGTTTTAAAATATCTGAATTTTCAACTTTAGTAAAATCTAAATTTAAAAGCGGTTGATTATATTCTGCAACCAAAGACATTTCATTATAAAATTTAAATCTACCACCACAAGAAACGCCAAAAGCTTCATTTGCATATTTGTTTTTATATGTAACAGTTGTTGCAGTAGTAGTTGTTCCTGCAACAGTGTCAGTGGTAATTTTTACCGTTTTATTTTTATTACTCTCTACTTTATTAAAATGGCTAAAGCATCCAGCTACTTGAAATGTTAAACGATCAGAAAACTTACGAGAAACCATTAATTGACCAAAGTACGAAAGTTTATCATCAAATTTAAATCCATCGCCCCAAGTTTCTTTTTTGTTTGTATTAATACAAGCATTTCCGAATAAAGCTACTGAAACTGGTACACTACCCGCTCTGTTTTGATCCAAAAACTTAACTTTTCCTGTAAATTCTTGTTGTTTGTTGTCTTTTTCAGACCCAAAACCAATCATTATTTTATCAGTAACGGCATAAGTAATACCTAATCTGATATTAGAAGAACCATAAATACCATATAGGTTATCTAAACCTTGTGAGAAATTTGCAAAACGATGATGAATCATAAATTCCATACTACCCTTAGTATTTGTATTTGTAGTTTGATTATCAACAATAACGTTACAAGCCCATGGGTCTCTAACAGCTTTTTTTCCTTCTGCTTTTTCTGCGGCTGCTGCATCAGCAACTGAATCTGTTGTTTGAGCAAACATATTAAAGCTGCAAACAATACTAAACAATATTATTATAAATTTTTTATTCATTTTATTTTAAAATTTAGTTTCTGTAAATTAATTGTTTTTTGCTCCTTGCGAAATCCACGTACTTAATAAATCAATATTAGGCTGCGTAACTACAACGCCATTGTGATCGCCAGTTGTAGTAAACTTAGTCATAATTCCACTATTTGCAGGGTCACCAGGAATTATAGTACCAGGAGTAGCTAGATTAATATTCATTATTTCTTGGTGAGCAGTAGTTACATTAGTTATAGTAAAACCACCAGAACCACCATGACAGCTTTGACAATTTGCTTCGAAAAGCGGATAAATAGCTGCACTAAAACGAACAGAATCTGCACCAGCACCTATAGGTTTAACTACTTTGGTTACACCTTTGTCATTGAATTCAATTGTAGCTTTTTCGCAGCTAAAAATAACAACAGAACATGCTGTTAGAAGTAATAATTTAGATAGTTTATTCATATAAAAACACGGTTAATTTTAATTTTATCCTATCAAATATATCGAAAAATTACATGTCAAAAAAACAATTGATTCCTTTTTTAATTAAACAAACTGCTATTTATAATAATTCCAAATAATAAAAAAAGGAATAAATCTTCACAATCCTATTATTTTTATAGGAATTGCTACATTTATTGATTAAAAGGAGAAACATTAAAAAAATTTAATGATTTTTTCTTAAAAAAAAATTGCAAGTCGTTTTGAAGACATCTAAAATATTTTTATATTAGCTAAAATTAACTAAAAACTATATCATTTATGAAAAAAATTTCTACATTATTTACTATTGCAATTTTTATTGCTTTTGGTTTAAAATCGTTTGCTCAAACTGCAGGAACAATGGCTTTTAATGTTACAACAGCGTCTCCATCAGGAGCGGGAACATACTCACCAAAACATGTTGTAGCTGTTTGGATTGAAGACGCAAATGGCGTATTTGTTAAAACTCTTTTAAGACAAGCAGTTGCTCGCAAGCAATATTTAGCAACTTGGATTACTAAATCTGCTGAAAACGTAGTTGATGCCACAACTGGAGCAACTCTAGCAAATCACACTACCCCTTTAGCTCTTACCTGGAATGGAAAAGATGTTAATCAAACACTTGTAGCTGATGGAACTTACAAAGTGGGTATTCAAATGGCTTGGTCGAACACAGCTGGTCCAGTAAGTTATTTTACTTTTACAAAAGGTGCTACTGCTAATACAGGTGTAACTACTGCTACAACTAACTACACAGCAATGTCTTTAACATGGACTCCTACTACTACTAACGTTGAAGATAACGAAACTTCTTCTATTATGGTTTATCCAAATCCAGCTTCAAATATGTTAAACATCAACTTAGGTTCTAAAGCAGAAGATACTAAATTAGAAATGTATAATGTTAATGGACAAGTTGTTGTTTCTAAAAACTATAGCAATGCTTCTGGAATTTTAAACGTAAATATTAATGACATTGCTGAAGGCGTATACTTTGTTTCAGTTAAAAGAAACAGTGGTGATATTAAAACAAAAATTATTGTTAAAAAATAACATTTTTTAAAACAACAAAAAAGACCTAGAAAATTGAAACTAGGTCTTTTTTTTATTCTAAAAATCCAAAAGATTAAACACAATCCTTTTTACATTCAACAATTACTGTGTTCCCCTTTGATTTGCAATTGCGAACAAAAGACAGGGACGTAATATTGCAAGAATCAAGACAATCGCCACAAACGATGCATTCTTTATTATCTATCTTACTTAACTTATTATTTCTAGTAATAGCATCTATTTTACAAGCCGAATTACAAGATTTGCAACTTGTGCATGAATGATTATTAACACCAATAATTGAAGCGCCAGGTACTAATGAAATCCAACTTAAAACCAATCCAACTGGGCAAGCCGCTCTACAAAAAGGACGATACGAAAAAAGAGAGGTAATAATCAGAGTGCCAATTAAAATATAATTCATTAATGTATAATCGTATTTAAAATTCATAGTAAAAATTGGCACAAACGGATCGATTGAACACCAAAATATTTTTTTCTGAATAATTATCTGTAAAATTAATGCAAGAGTTAATACATAACTCAAGTAGCGCATTATTCTTTGAGCTTTATAACCTGAAAAAACATTAAATTTTGCAGGTAAATGAATAAATTCTTGCAATGCACCAAGATGACAAACCCATCCACACCATACTCTTCCAAAAATGTAGGTAATTGGAATTAAGCCTAAAAACCATACATAATTAAACCAACTTGTATAATTACCTGTAAATAACAATACAAAATCCTCAAAACTCGAAATCATACACGGACATCCATATTTATAAAAGCCCAAGTAAATTAAAGAACTTAACAGAAATACATTTCTTAAGTTTCGAGTAAATTTAAATCGAACAAAAACTCCAGCTAAAACTGCAAAAGCAAGTATCCATAATACTTCATACAATGGTCTATAATCAATAATGGTTTCTGTTTTGCTTGGACATCCAGAGCAGCCGGAACAACCTCCAGTTTTAGATTCCGAAATTTTAGTAAATTCTTCTTTTGAAACAAACTCATCAGATGAAGCCTCTTTAAATTCATTGTCCTTTTTATTCTCTGATTTGCTTCCTTTTGTCTCTTTTTTAAATTCATTTTTATCAACTGACTTAAATTCATTTTTATCTACTGATTTGAATTCATTTTTGTCAACCGATTTAAACTCATCAGCGGAGGGAGTTTTAAATTCATCGTTTCCTTGTTGTGCATAAACAAACATTGGGTATGAGAAACTCCCCATACCCAAAGCTAAAGTAAAGAATAAAATTAATAATCTTTTCATATATATCGTTTATTTTTTTGGTTCAGAGTTTATCACAATTGTTCCAGTTCCGCCCATTTTAAGGCATAATCGAGTGGCAGTTAACTTTGCTTCACCAGTTGCTGTACCTGTTATTCTCATTTTAACCTTTCTTTCGTAAACACTTGTAGAAACCAATTGCCAATCAGTTGTCCCCAAGACATCAACTCCTTCAGTAGTAAATTTAACATTCTTTAAATCTTCAGCACAAAACGGATGAAATGCGATAAGTTTTACTTTTACAATAACCTCATCACCTATTTTATAGGTAGTTTTTTGCTCGCTTACAATTTCAAAACGAAATTCACACGCATAGCTTGAAACAGCGGAAGTAATTACAAGAATAAGAGAAAATAAAAAAGCTTTCATATTGTAAAAATTTTAATATTAGATTTAACGAATAATCTCTACAAAGCTAAGTATGTTTGAAGAAACTATTTGTTAATCATTTGGTAAAAACAACATCAAAGATATTAAATATAGTTAATTTTTTTTAACAATAAAATTGAAATTTTATTAATAGCGATAAAAAAACCCGTCAGCTTTTTCAATACTAACGGGTTGGGGGCAATGAAGATTTAATAGAAAAAATTATAACTCAAATTTGGTTAAATGTTCAGGTAATTTTTCCAAGCTAACAATGGTATCTTTAGTTTCGTTCTGACGAATTAGATGCGTTTTACCTTGCATATCAATCAATACCACATTTGGTCTCATGGTTATAAATTGCATCCATTGAGTCATATTGTATGCACCAACATGCTGAACAACTACACTATCGCCTTTATTTAACAAAGGAAGATTTATGCTTTCGCGAATAATGTCGATATTCATACATAAAGGACCATACAGCACCGTATCTTCGGTATAATGAGTAAATGGTTGAGCTGGAGAAATCTTATGATCATACCAGAATGAAGTAAATAAAATATTTACACCTGCATCCAAAATAGTAGCTCTTCTGCCAGCCGATAAGCGTTTGTTTGCAATAACCGAACTTATTAAATAACCAGCTTCGTCGATAAGTGCACGTCCTGTTTCAAGCACTAGCATAGGCAAATTTTCGGTATTAAAACCAGAATTGATTAATGCTGTAGAAATAGCTTCTGCAAATTCGTCGAAAGAAGGGCAAGAATCGGCACCTGGAAGGAATGCACCTTTAAGTGTATTCTTCGAAGGAAAACCACCACCTAAATCAATATATTTAATTTCGTGGTTGAATTTCTTTTGCAAACCAAGAGCTAAGTCGGCTAATTTAAGTGCAGCATTTGAATAAGCCCAAGGAGCAAGCATAAACGTTCCAATATGTGAGTGTAAACCCATCAAATCAAGCTTTTTCGACATCATAATTTTATTCAATGCGTCCCAAGCTTGTCCATTTTCATAGTTAAATCCAAATCGATCCCACATTGGATAAATACCAGTATCCATATTTACACGAATAGCTACTTTCGGACGTTTGTTCATTTCGTCGGCAAGTTCGATAATCATATACAACTCATCTAAATGATCGATATGAATTAAGGATTCATTGTTGATTGCTAACTGTAAATCTTCTCTTGTTTTTGCAGGGCCATTAAAAATAATGTTTTTACCTGGAACTCCATTTGCTAGAGCTTTCTGATATTCGAATCCAGAAACCACCTCTGCCCAAGAACCTTCTTGATGAAATACATTACAAACAGCATTTAAGTAGTTTGTTTTATACGACCATGCAAATTGCACTTTTGGATAACGTGTTGTGAAAGCTCTTTTTGCATTACGATAATTTGAACGAATAAAACGTTCAGAAATAACAAATACAGGCGAACCATATTCTTTAATAATATCTTTTACCGATACTCCGTCAATTTGGGTCATTGGAGTATACTCGGTACGTAGACCAAATTTGTTAGGCATTCCTGCATCCAATTTTTTTATAAGTGGACGTTCATATCTTGTCTTTTCCATAATATGTATGTTTTTTAGTTTATTTTTTTAGTTAACGAGTAAACAAGTATACAGGTATACGGCTTGAATAACCATTGTTTTCCTTGAACCGTTCACCGTGTGCCATTTACCGTTTATAGTTCTCCAAAAGTTGAAAGTTGCTCGAATTCTGAAATATCTACGATCATATCCCAAGCATAGCGGATAAACATTTTTCCTACTTCGTAATCAGTATAAGGTTTTACGTCTTCACCCATCGCTAATCGAACCAGTGCATCGGGAATATTTTGTCCTACACCAACTGAAAGGTATATCCATGCAGGCATACGAGGATTAATTTCAAGCAAATAAATAGTACCATCTTGGTCTTTCATTAATTCTAACTCAAATCCACCACGCCATTTCGAAGATTTAAGAAATTGACGGGTAAGTTCTATAAGTTTTTTATCGTCGATAGATATTCCGCCCCACGCTTTTCCTTTATCAGTAATGTATTGCTTACGCATAGGAACGGCAGCTATTGTATTACCTTCGCCATCGCCAAGTCCAGTTACATTATACTCTGTTCCATGTACAAATTGCTGAATAATAATTGGCAAACCCCATTTAGAACTGATTTTATTGAAGTATGTTTTTGCTTGCTCTGCATTATAAGCTATACTTGCATCATAATATTTTCCTTTTACTACCAATGGATATTGAAATTCGGAAGTTAATCCATAAATTTCAGACACATTAAAAATTGGTTTGCTATGAGGAACATTTATATTATGTTTTTTGCCATACTCATTTAAATTGATTTTATGACGAGCCTCAAACTGTTCCAGACTAGGAAGATATGTTCTTATTCCCATATCTTTTAAAGTCTTTTCTAATTTTATAAAAGAGAAAAGCTCAGCATCGAAATTAGGAATTATAACATCTAATTTTTCGATGTCGTGGATGTATTCTAAGCGAGCAAGCAAAGCTTCTGCTCCAGCTGATGGATAAGGGATTTGGTACGTTTTATCTACCAAATCGTGCATATAAATACCTGGTTCGAGCGATTCATAAGAAAATCCTATTATTCTTGGATCGTAAAATTCCGACTCAAGAAGACCTCTTATTACTGCAACTCCAGGACCAGGACTATCAATAGCATTTAATCCAGTTACGGCAATGGTTATTTTTTTCTTATTCATACAAATTAGTTTTCTAATAAATCGTATTGAGACAAAAGCGACATGAAATCAGTATAATCTTTTTCAAAAGTTATATCATCAATTTCGTATTTTTCAAGAACGGTGTTTTTAATTTCCTGAAAATCTTTGTCTTCTTTCATTAAAGTAATAATTTCAACGCCTAGTGGATTTACGTTGAATGATTCGCCAGATGTAGGATTGAACACAAATCCAGTATCGCTTAGTGCAATGTTTTTTCTTATTTTCATAGTTCGTCGATTTTATATTACAATTTTACGGCAATTATTTTTTTTATCTTTATATTATTTTATAATTGTGTTATAAAATTATCGCTACATGAAAAATCTAGTTTTTTACAAAAAAAAATCCCCACTTATTTGAATATAAGTGAGGAGTTTAGTGAGGTTGTTAAAAAAGTTCAAATTCGAGGTTATGATGATTTTGATATTTAGGAGTTTATGAATATAAATGACTTAATTCAAAATCAAACAATACGATGAAGTTGGACTTTATGGACAGACGCTAGTGTTTAAAATGTCGATTACCCGTAAAAACCATCGCCATGCCGTTTTTCTCGCAAAACTCAATAGAAAGTTTATCGTTTATTGAGCCTCCTGGTTGAACTACCGCCATTATTCCTTCGTTAAATGCCAATTCTACATTATCGGGAAATGGGAAAAATGCATCTGATGCCAATACAGCACCTTTTAAATCGAATTTAAAAGAGTGTGCTTTGTCTATCGCCTGACGCATAGCATCTACTCTTGACGTCTGCCCTACTCCACTAGCAATAAGCTGTTTGTTTTTTGCAATAACCATAGCATTCGACTTCGTATGTTTTACAATTTTATTTGCAAACTCTAAATCGCTTATTTGTTCAGAAGTTGGAACTTTTGTGGTAACCACTTTCATTCCTTCAGGTTTGTCGCTAATAAAATCGCGGTCTTGCTCCAAAATACCGTTTAATAAAGTGCGAACTTGTTTTTTAGGCAAATCCGATTTTTTCTGAATAAGAATTCTTCTGTTTTTCTTTGTTTTGAATACATCCAAAGCATCTTGATCGTAAGAAGGTGCAATAATGATTTCAAAAAACAAATCGTTTATTTCCTTAGCTGTATCAAAATCTACATTTGTATTAGTAACAATAACGCCGCCGAAAGCCGAAACAGGATCGCCAGCAAGCGCATCTTTCCATGCATCTTTTAAAATAGAGCGAGAAGCTAATCCACATGCATTATTGTGCTTTAAGATTGCAATTGTAGGCTCTTTAAATTCGGCAATAAGATTAATACCAGCATCTACATCCAATAAATTATTGTAGGAAAGTTCGATACCCCAAATTTGATCAAACATTGCATCAAAATCGCCATAGAAAACGCCTGATTGATGTGGATTTTCGCCATATCGCAATGATTTTGATTTAGAAATACTTTGTTTAAATGTAGTTATATGTTTATCTTGATTAAAATAGTTAAAAATTGCTGTATCATAATGCGAAGACACGTTAAAAGCATAAGAAGCAAATCTTCTTCTATCTTCTAAGGTAGTTACGCCATCATTATCGGTTAGTATTTTATACAATTCTTCGTAATTATCAGAAGAAGGTACAATAATAACATCGTTGAAGTTTTTAGCAGCAGCGCGGATGAGAGAAATTCCACCTATATCAATTTTTTCAATAATATCTGATTCAACATTAGTGGTAGCAACGGTTTTTTCGAAAGGATATAAATCAACAATTACCAAATCAATCTCTGGAATTTCATATTGCTGCATTTCTTCAATATCACGAGCATTGGCTCTTCTGCCAAGAATACCACCAAAAACTTTTGGGTGCAAAGTTTTTACCCTACCGCCCAGAATTGAAGGATAGCTAGTAACATCTTCAACTGCAACAGCATTAACGCCAAGGTCTTCGATAAATTTTTGAGTACCTCCGGTGGAATAAATAATAACTCCTAGTTTATGAAGTTCTAAAATTATTTGGTCGAGGTTGTCTTTGTGAAAAACAGAAACTAAAGCGCTTTTAATCTTTTTATTACTCATAAAAAAAAATTTAATAAATCAAGATTTTGAAATGATGAGCAAAAATAGAAAATAAGCTTGATATATGCTAACATAATATTTTTGAATTTTGAAATGAATTCAAACAAATCATATAGGAACACAGATGAAACTGATTGAACGGATAAACATTGTTCAATATCTCGGAACTAAGAATATAAATGTGCGAACCATAAAATCGAATCTCGGAAGTGAGAATACGCATCTCGGAAGCAAGAAATTGAATCTCCCGAATGAGAAATTAAAACTCGGGAGAGAGAAACTCAATCTCGGGAGTGAGAATATCAATCTTGGGAGTGATTATACGCATCTCGGGAGAGAGAATGTAAATCTTGGCAGTGATAATTATCACTTGCCTATATAGAAGATGCGAGCAAAATAAAAACTCAGGTTCAATTTAAAGCCATGACAAATATCCTCCATATAAAAAAATAATTGTATTTTTGGAAGGATGTTTTTGGGATGAAAAAGGACGATTAATAAAAAAAGAAAACTATTGATAAGAATTTAATTTTACAAAAAATTTGATTAATTATGAAATTTTTAGAAATTATTTATATTAGGTTTTATTTTATGTTGATGAAAACAAATGCCAAAGATATTGCAGAATATGTTGCAGGTCTTTGGTTTGCTTTGATTTTTGCTACAAATACTATGGTTTTATTAAATATCATAAATATAATGCCACTTAATTATTTGCCGTCAAAATTATATGCTATTATTGTTCTTGCCCCTTTTTATCTCATAGCCTATTTCCTTTTTATTAAGGACAAGCGTTATAAAATAATAGCTGATAAATATTTAGGCGAAAGTTCAAATAGAAAAAAAAGAGACAACTCAATACTAACTGTTTATATAATAGCAACATTTGCATCATTAGTAATATTTTAGAATTGAATTAAATGTTTTATCTAAACTTAAACTTCCTCTTTACTCGCTCATATTTTGCCTGTTGATATTCGTCATCACATTCTTGCTATGTCATTCTAATCTCTGATTGATGAAAAATTCAATTGATGATTACAAAACGCATTATCTGCATACCATAAAATGTGCTTTTCTCAGCTCGAAATATTTTATTATCTTTACTGCAAATTAAAAAAGTATATTATTTATATGGAAATTAGCATCCGTAAAGGTTTAAAAGCCGACTTGCACTTGGTTTTAGACATGATACAAGAACTGGCGGCATACGAAAAAGCACCTCAAGAAGTAACCGTTACCTTAAACGACTTAGAAAAAGACGGCTTTGGTGAAAATCCACTTTTCGAATTCTTCCTTGCTTTTGATGGCGATACGGTTGCTGGCATGGCATTTTATTTCTTTAGCTACTCCACATGGAAAGGCAAATGTATCTACTTAGAAGATATTGTTGTGAAAAACGAATTCCGCGGTAAAAACATTGGAAGATTGCTCTTTGAAGCAGTTATCCTAAAATCGAAAGAATATGGCGCTAATAGGATGCAATGGCAAGTGCTTGATTGGAACGAACCCGCAATTCACTTTTACCAAAAATTTGATGCGGTTCTCGATAATACCTGGATTAACGGAAAACTAACAAAAGAACAAATTCAAAACTATCCTTTTTCTTCATAATTATGAATCTTAGCGTATTCAAATTTGGTGGAGCTTCGGTTAAAGACGCTTCGGGCATAAAAAACATTGGCAAAATACTCGAGTTGCACAAAGGACAGCGAGTTGCTGTTGTTATTTCTGCTATGGGAAAATCAACCAATGCATTAGAAAAAATAACAGATGCTTTTTTCTATAAAAAACCCGAACTGGCAGCTTATGTTAGCGAAATTAAAAACTTCCATAAAAGTATTTGCAGCCAATTGTTCGAATCGCCTACGCATCCTATTTACAGCAACTTGGAAGCTGATTTTAATGAAATGGAAGACATTTTGGCTCAAGAACCAACTGATAATTGGGATTTTGAATACGATCAAATAGTTTCTTATGGCGAGTTTTGGGCAACTAAAATTGTTAGCAATTATTTAAACGAAATTGGAGTTTCGAATACTTGGATTGATATTATTGATATGCTTAAAACCGATAATACCTATCGCGAAGCAAAAGTAGATTGGGAAACAACGCAAAAACTCATCCGTAAGTTTATGTTCCCTATATTCGAAAAATCGGATGACAACAAACACAACTTGGTTATAACACAAGGTTTCACAGGGCAAACCGATGGAGGTTGGGCTACAACACTTGGAAGAGAAGGTTCTGATTATACTGCAGCGATTCTTGCCTTTTGCCTAGATGCTAAAGACGTTACTATTTGGAAAGATGTACCAGGCGTGCTTAATGCCGACCCAAAATGGTTTAGCGATACCGTGAAACTTGATAAAATTTCGTATCTCGATGCTATAGAATTGGCGTATTACGGTGCAAGCGTTATTCACCCTAAAACAATACAGCCATTACAAAACAAATCGATCCCTTTATACGTTAAATCGTTTGTTAATCCTGATGAACCAGGAACTGTAATAAACGCTGACGAATGCAGATTAGAAGTTCCATCATTTATATTTAAAATAAATCAGGTACTTATTACCATATCAACTCGTGATTTTTCTTTTATCATTGAAGAAAACTTACGGGATATTTTTCAATTGTTTACCGACCATAGAGTTAGGATGAATGTGATGCAAAATTCGGCATTAAACCTAACTGTTAGCGTTGATTATAACGAAAGAACCGTAAACAAATTGATAAAAGCACTAGACAAAGAATATAAAGTTAGATTCAACAAAGGCTTGGAGCTAGTAACTATTAGAAATTACGACCAAGCAACCATAGATAGGGTTTGTATTGACAAAGAAATATTATTTGAACAAAAAAGCAGAACCACCGTGCAGTTGGTTGTTAAACAAAAAGAATAAATCTTTAGAATAGTACAATAAAATAAGCAAAGATTAGTTTTTACAACAGAAATAATTCAACTTAAGAATCCGCAAGGAATTAATAATAAATACTTTTCGACTACGCTCAGAGTGACCGCAGACTGAGTGGAATCGAAGACTATCAAGGGAATAAAAAATAGTTTGCGGATTTAAAGTTCAACTAAAAAAGACAATAAAAATGTCGTTCTATAAAGACAAACCCGTTTTAGTTCATTTAGCATTAGCATCAGCTTTTATTATTATTGCACTTTGGATTATATTGAAAATGATTGCTTCGTATGCTAATCATAATGATATTTTAATAGTTCCCGATTTATCGAAGATGGCAGTTGAAGACGTAGATAAATTGTTTGAAGAGAAAAATTTAGATTTGAAATACGAAATTATTGATACTATTTATAAAGAAAATTTCCCAAAAGGAGTTATTGCCGAACAAGACCCTATTTCGGGCTCAAAAGTTAAACCCGAACGAATAATTTATCTTACTGTTACTTCAAAAACTAAAGAAATTACAAAAATGCCGAATTTAATAGACCTTTCGCTTAAGCAAGCTACAACTATTCTTGAGTCGAATGGTTTGAGGCTGGGGCGATTAGAATACGTGAAAGACATTGCCGAAAATGCAGTTTTAAGACAACAATATAAAGGACATGAAATAACTGCTGGTAGCCAAATTGAAAAGGGAGCAACAATAAATTTAGTTGTTGGCAAAGGCATTAATAACAAAAGTATTGAAGATTTAAATTCGGAAGAACAAGCAGAATAGTGTTTGTAGTATTCCTAAAAACGGCAAGGGATTTTTAATTGATTAATAATAAATACTCTTCGACTACGCTCAGAGAGACCGCAGACTAAGCGGAGTCGAAGTCTATCAAGGGAATAAAAAATAGCTTGCGGAATTAATGGTATTCAAAAATTAGTAAAATGAACAGAGCAAAATATATAATAATTTCGTTATTTACGGTTGCTATTATTTTATCGGCAACAACTGCAAAATCACAAGAGCAGCTATGCCCTTTGGGTTATAATTCAACACTTATAAATTTAAAAAATGCGCCTCACCAGAAGTCAAATATAGATATAACTGTACCCATAAAGCTACCGTTTTTCGACGATTTTTCTTCAAATAGCGTCTATCCTAGCCTATCGCATTGGATCGACAGCTCCGCATTTGTAAACAATACATATCCAGTTAATCCACCAACTATTGGCGTTGCTACATTTGATGCAATAGATAAATATGGAGCTCATTACACCAACGCATCTACAAGCCCTTTTGTTGCCGACAAATTAACTTCACGCTTAATTCGTTTAGATTCAACCCTAACCGGAATTCCAAGTAAAATAACCCTTGGCGATTCGCTATATTTTAGTTTCTTTTTTCAACCTCAAGGAATAGCAAATAATCCCGATCCAGGAGACTCTTTGGTTTTAGAATTTCTATCGTTTCCACCAGATACTATTTATATTGAAGCCGACACAACACAGGCAATTGTTGCAGATACCATAATTTTTGATAGATGGGTAAGTGCTTGGTCTCACAAAGGAATAAGCTATGCCAATTTTAAAGCCCAGTATGGAAAAGATTTTCTTCATGTAATGGTTCCCATACTGGATAACGCCTATTTAAGAAAAGATTTTCAGTTTAGGTTTAAAAATTACGCTAGCATTGCAAACACCCAACAGTCGAGCTGGGGAGCAAATTCCGACCAATGGAATATTGATTACGTATATTTAAATAAAGGACGTACTATAAACGATACCATTATTGATGATGTAGCAATAACAAAACCGCAAACGAGCATTTTAAGCACATACCAAAGTATGCCTTGGTCTCACTTCTTGGTTAATCCAACAAATGAAATGAAAACTTCGTTAACAACACCTTATTCAAATTTAGGAGGCGATACAAAAAATGTGAAACGCGAATTTTTTATCAACGACCTTGAAGGAACAGGTACTCCATACTACTATACTGGAGGTAATTTAAATCTTTTACCCTTTGAAACTATTGATTTTTCGCCTTCGCTGGCATATTCTTTTGCTTCAAATACTACTGAAAAAGCATCATTTGAAGTTATAACATCTGTAAACACCACCCCCGACTTTAATAGAGTAAATGACACAACTCGATTTATTCAAAAATTTGATAATTACTATGCTTACGACGATGGCACTGCTGAATTAGGCTATGGTTTAAACGTAAAATTTGGGAAAATTGCCTATAAATTTAATGCTAGAAAAGCAGACACATTAAGAGGCGTTGATATTTTCTTTAATCAAGTTTTTAATAATGCAAATGTAAAATACTTTTATCTTACGGTTTGGAGCAGCTTAAGCCCTGAACAAATAATCTATCAAGAGTCGGGCTATTTGCCAAAATATACCGATAGCTTAAACCAATATCGTTTTTATCGATTGAGCGATTCAAATATTGTAGTAAATGGCGATTTTTATGTAGGTATAATGCAAGCTTCCACCGATAATTTAAATATTGGATTTGACAAAAACTCCGAATCTGGCTGGAATAGCAGTACGGGTAACGACTTACTAAAATATAATATCAATGGAACATGGATGAACTCTTTAAACAAAGGAGCTTTAATGATTCGTCCGGTTGTAGGAAATAGAGTACCTATAGGTGTTGGCATTTCAGACAAT
Organism: Bacteroidota bacterium; assembly: GCA_037139195.1. Lineage (GTDB taxonomy): Bacteria > Bacteroidota > Bacteroidia > Bacteroidales > JAHJDW01 > JBAXGW01. The sequence continues at coordinate 18,756 of JBAXGW010000019.1, read as the reverse complement.
AAAAAAGACAATATATCTATATATCCAAATCCAGCTAATGAAATATTAAATATAAAATCAGATAATATAGATAACACAAGCATTGATATTATCGACCTTTCTGGAAGAACAATATTAACAGAAAAAGGAATAAATAAAATTGATATTTCATCTATTAATCCTGGATATTATTTAGTAGTAGTTAAGGAAAATTCGATCCTTATTAAGAAAGAAAAATTAATTATTATCCGATAAATGACTGAAGACATTGATCAAAACAAATCAGAAGAACAAGACGAATTATTTGAACACCACCGAATAATTGTAGATAAAGGTCAAGGACTTTTAAGAATTGACAAGTTTTTAACACTCCGTTTAGAAAATACATCTCGAAATAAAGTACAGTCGGCAGCAGATGCAGGCAATATTTTGGTTAATGATAAACCTGTAAAACCAAACTACAGAGTTAAACCATGCGATGTTATTAGTGTTGTACTGGCTTATCCGCCCAGAGAAATTGAGCTTATTCCCGAAAATATTCCCATCGATATAGTTTATGAAGATGAGGATATTATAATTATTAACAAAAAACCAGGCATAGTAGTTCATCCTGCTTATGGCAATTATACCGGAACACTTGTTAATGCGGTGCTCTTTCATTTCAACCAATTGCCCCACGCAAAAGACAGCGATATTCGTCCAGGCTTAGTGCATCGAATCGATAAAGATACATCAGGGATAATGGTGATGGCAAAAAATGAATTCTCGATGGCTAAAATGTCGAAGAAATTTTTTGATAGAAATATCGACAGAAAATATGTTGCACTCGTTTGGGGCGACTTTGAAGAAGAAAATGGAACAATCACCGGAAATATTGGTCGCAGCCTAAAAGACAGAAAAATAATGGGCGTTTTTCCTGATGGTGAATTAGGAAAACATGCAGTTACGCATTATAAAGTAATTGAACATCTTCGTTATGTTTCGCTTGTTGAATGCAAGTTAGAAACAGGCAGGACGCATCAAATAAGGGTTCACATGAAACATATTGGGCACCCAATATTTAATGATAAAGAATACGGCGGAGATATTATTTTAAAAGGCACCACATTTACAAAATATAAGCAATTTGCAAATAATTGTTTTAACATTTTGCCACGTCAAGCATTGCATGCAAAATCGCTTGGTTTTGAACATCCAAGAACTGGCGAATATATGTTTTTCGACTCCGATTTACCTGAAGATATGGCAATGGCGCTGGATAAATGGAGAAACTATACTTGCGAAAAGTAGTTGAGATTAATATTCATCCCAACTAGTAATACTCAAATCAGCTAAACTATATTTGCTAATTCCATATATGAAAGCACTAGCCAATCTAGCATTTGTAATAAGTGGAATATTGAAATCAATTGAATTACGGCGTATTTCATAGTCGTTATAAAGTTCATCTGGCGATAAATTCTTTGGAATATTTATAACAAAATCAACTTTTCTTTCTTTCAAACAGCTTAGTACATTGGGCTCTTTCTTTTCATCGGGCCAGAAAACCATTGTAGATTCAATACTATTGTCTTTTAAGAAGTTATAAGTTCCTCTGGTTGCATAAATTTTATATCCCTTTTCTCTTAGTATTCTTGCGCTATTCAAAAGCTCAATTTTTGAGCGTGTTTCGCCAGTTGACATTAAAATTCCTTTTTTCGGAATTGTATAACCAACAGACATCATCGCTTTTAATATTGCTTCGTAATAATCGTCGCCAATACAGCCGACTTCGCCAGTTGAATGCATTTCAACTCCTAAAACTGGGTCGGATTTTTGCAAGCGAGAAAATGAAAATTGAGAAGCTTTAACGCCCACGTAATCCAAATCGAACATGGTTTTTTCGGGCTTTTCAACTTTTAGTCCAAGCATAATCTTTGTTGCCAGCTCTATGAAATTAATCTTCAGTACTTTAGAAACAAATGGGAAGCTTCTAGATGCTCTTAAATTACATTCAATAACTTTGATATCATTGTCTTTTGCAAGATATTGAATGTTGAAAGGTCCTGAAATATTAAGTTCTTTGGCAATCTTCTTTGAAATTTTCTTGATTCTTCTGATTGTTTCGATATAGATTTTTTGTGGAGGAAGAACAATAGTAGCATCACCAGAGTGAACTCCGGCAAACTCGACGTGTTCGGAGATTGCATAAGCAATAATTTCTCCATTTTCGGCTACTGCATCAATTTCAATTTCCTTTGCATTTTCAATAAATTCTGAAACTACAACAGGATATTTTTTCGAAATATTTGAAGCTAATTTCAAGAAATGTGTTAATTCTGTTTTGTTAGAAACCACATTCATTGCTGCGCCCGATAACACATAAGAAGGACGAATTAGCAGAGGGAAGCCTACCTCGTCTGCAAATTGAAAAATGTCTTCAATGGTAATTAATTCCTTCCAACGAGGCTGGTCGACATTGATTCGGTCAAGCATTGAAGAGAATTTGTGTCTATCTTCTGCGTTATCTATTGAGTTTGGCGAAGTTCCCAAAATATTTACATCAGCTTCCGATAATCTCATTGCAAGATTATTTGGAATTTGTCCACCTGTTGAAACAATTACGCCTTTTGGAATCTCATTATCAATAATATCCATCACTCTCTCATAAGTCAACTCGTCAAAATAAAGTCTATCGCAAATGTCGTAATCAGTACTTACCGTTTCTGGATTGTAATTAATCATTATTGAGCGATAACCTTCTTTTGTCAAGGTTTGAAGCGCATTTACACAGCACCAATCAAATTCAACACTGCTTCCAATTCGATAAGCTCCTGAGCCTAAAACAATTACTGATTTTTGATCTTTTTCGAACTGAATATCGTGCTCATCGCCATTATAAGTCAAGTATAAATAGTTGGTTTGTGCTGGGTATTCTGCTGCAAGCGTATCTATTTGCTTAACGTAAGGAATAATATTTTTTGATTTTCTAAAATCTCTAATCTTTTGAGCATAATCCGATACATCACCATCGTCTTTTAAAAGTAATTTCGCAATTTGAAAATCGGAATAACCAGATTTTTTAGAAGTTTTCAATAAATCTAATGGCAGGTTTTCAATACAATCAAAGCTTGTGATGTTTTGGCGAATATCATATATGCTCTTTAGTTTATATAAAAACCATTTGTCAATCTTTGTTAAATCGTGAATCTTATCAATTGAAAAGCCTTTGTGTAAAGCTTCGGCAATTACAAAAACACGCATGTCGGTTGGTGTGCTCAATTCTTTTTCTACTTGTTCTAAATCATTGAATTCAAGGTCTTTATTGCCAACAAATCCATGCATTCCTTGTCCAATCATTCTTAAGCCTTTTTGAATGGCTTCTTCAAAAGTTCGTCCAATTGCCATAACTTCGCCAACGCTCTTCATCGAACTGCCAAGTTCTTTCGAAACGCCTTTGAATTTCCCTAAGTCCCAACGTGGGATTTTACAAACTACATAATCTAAAGCTGGCTCAAAACAAGCCGTTGTGGTTTTTGTTACCGAATTTTTCAATTCGTGCAAGCTATATCCAAGACCCAATTTTGCAGCCACAAAAGCCAAAGGATAACCCGTTGCTTTAGAAGCCAAAGCTGAAGAACGAGAAAGGCGAGCATTAACTTCAATTACTCGATAATCTTCAGAATTTGGGTCGAGTGCATATTGAACGTTGCATTCTCCAACAATTCCAATATGACGAACAATTTTTATTGCAATTTCTCGTAGTTTATGATATTCGGAGTTTGTAAGTGTTTGAGAAGGAGCAACTACGATGCTTTCGCCGGTATGAATTCCTAGTGGGTCGAAGTTTTCCATGTTACAAACTGTAATGCAATTGTCGAAACGGTCGCGTACTACTTCGTATTCAACTTCTTTCCAGCCTTTTAAAGATTTTTCAACCAAAACCTGATTTGAATAGGAGAAAGCTTTATTGCAAAGAACTTCCAATTCTTGGTCATTATTGCAGAAGCCACTTCCTTGTCCGCCAAGCGTATATGCAGCGCGAATAATCAAAGGATAACCTAAGTTATTTGCAGCTTTTTTTGCATCTTCGAAGTTGGTAACTGCCTCGCTTTTTATTGTATTTACATCAATTTCTGCAAGTTTCTTTACAAATAAATCACGGTCTTCCGTATCCATAATTGCTTGAATTGGAGTGCCAAGCACTTTGAGATTATATTTTTCTAAAATGCCTGATTTGTAAAGTTCTATTCCGCAGTTAAGAGCAGTTTGTCCACCAAAAGCTAGTAAAATTCCTTCAGGCTTCTCTTTGATAATAACTTGTTCAACAAAATGTTTTGTAATTGGCAAGAAATAAATCTTATCTGCAATGCCTTCCGATGTTTGAACGGTTGCAATATTTGGATTAATAAGAATTGTGTATATTCCTTCTTCCTTTAATGCTTTTAATGCTTGTGAACCAGAATAATCGAATTCGCCAGCCTCTCCAATTTTAAGAGCTCCTGAGCCTATTATTAATACTTTCTTCATTATTTAATAAGATTTATAAATTTGTCAAATAAGAAATCTGTGTCTGTTGGACCGCTCGAAGCTTCTGGATGAAACTGAGTTGAGAAAAATGGTTTAGAAACGTGGTAAATACCTTCGTTAGTTTGGTCGTTGGCGTTTATAAATAAAGGTTTCCAGTCGGCAGATAGGCTGTTGCTATCAGTCGCGTAGCCGTGATTTTGAGATGTAATATAACATCTTTCAGTTCCAACATGCAGAACTGGCTGATTATGACTTCTATGTCCGTATTTAAGTTTGTAAGTGTCACCGCCAGAAGCAAGGCACATCAACTGATTTCCCAAGCAAATCCCAAAAATTGGTTTGTCTTGAGTGAAAGCTTTTTTCAAATTATTAATTGTGATATCGCATTTTTTTGGGTCGCCTGGTCCATTAGAAATAAAAAGTGCATCGTATTCTTCATTTGTAAAATTATAATCCCAAGGAACTCTTATGACAGTTGTGTCGCGCTTTAATAAATGTCTGATAATATTATATTTAACGCCACAATCGATTAACATGATTTTATGTTTTCCATTTCCATAAATGATTTTCTCAGTTGTACTAACTTGAGCTACAAGATTATCATTTCCTGGATCGTAAAAATCTACATCTTCCGTATGGATTAACTTTCCTTTCATTGAGCCTTTTTCTCTAAGAAATTTAGTCAATTTTCGAGTATCAACTCCGTACATTGCAGGAATATTATGTTCTTTGAGCCATTCAGTTAGGCTCATTTTCGAATTCCAATGACTATTTTCGAACGAATAATCAGAAATTATTAAACCAGATATTTGGATTTTATCTGATTCAAAATATTTCAACATATTATTTTCGATTTCATAGTTTGGAACACCGTAATTTCCTACTAACGGGTATGTTAGAACTAAAATTTGTCCTTTGTAAGATGGGTCGGTTAAACTTTCTGGATATCCGGTCATGGCTGTATTAAAAACAACTTCCCCGGCAATTGACGTTTCGGCTCCGAATGAAACACCTTGAATTTCAGTTTGGTCTTCTAGAATTAACTTCATTTTCAATTATTAATTATGACTTACTGTTTTTGAAAACATAAAAAAAAGAGGCAAATTGTTAAATATGCCTCTTTAAAATTTCTTTATTTATTTTTTTCACTAAACCAGGACCTTCAAAAATAAATCCGGTATATACTTGAATTAGCGAGGCCCCAGCTTCTAGTTTCTCAATTGCGTCATTTGGAGTATGAATTCCCCCAACTCCAATAATTGGAATTGATTTATTTGTTTTATTTGCAATATATCGAATTATTTCTGTGGAACGATTTTTTATTGGCATGCCACTCAAACCTCCATTTGCTATTTCTTCAATTCGCTCCTTATTAGTTTTTAAACCTTCGCGACTTGTGGATGTATTGGTAGCTACAAAACCATCTAAACCCGATTTCATAACTAATTCAATCGTTTCATCAAGCATAACTTGAGTTAAATCTGGCGAAATTTTCATAAGAATGGGTTTATAAACACTTTTGTTTGCTCTTCTGCCAGTTAATGAAGATATTATTGCAGACAATGATTCGGTATCTTGTAATTTTCTAAGGTCTTTAACATTTGGGCAACTTACGTTTATCACGAAATAATCAACATAATCATATAAAGCTTCGAAGCAATATTCATAATCGGCTAGAGCATTTTCATTGGCGGTAGCAGTATTTTTGCCAATATTTCCACCAATTATTACTTTATTATTTTGTTTTCTAATTCTTGCTACTGCGGCATCTACACCTTCGTTGTTAAAACCCATTCTATTTATTATACCTTCGTCTTCAACAATTCTAAAACAGCGTGGTTTCGGATTTCCGCTCTGAGGTTTTGGAGTAACTGTACCTATTTCAACAAAGCCAAATCCAAAATTTCTTAAATGGTTAAATACTTCTGCATTTTTATCAAAGCCTGCAGCGAAGCCAACTGGATTAGGAAAATCAATTCCGAAAACAGTTTTATTCAATCTTTTATCTTCAACTTTTAGGAAACATCTAGTTAAAGAACTAATTCCAGGAATTTTGAAAAATATTTTCATTCCATCAACAATAAAATGATGTATTGTTTCTGGCTGAAACTTAAATAGAATTGGACGAATTATTGATTTGTACATGATGTGAAAATTAGATTTACAAAAAAGCCCTCAAATAAGAGGGCTTCATCATATTAATTAAATATCTTTTTTTGTCGAAGCTTTCTTCGTAGTTTTCTTTTTAGTTTCTGTTTCTTCAGGAATTTCAATTTTTGCTTCCTTTTTTGTCGAAGTCTTTTTTGGCGCTTTAGGCTCTTCTGCAACTTCTTCAATTGGAGCAACTTCATCAGTAAAACTTATCAAATCGTGTTCAACAAGTTGATTGTACCATTGATATATTTTCTTGATATCAGAAGGATAAACTCTTTCTTGATCAAAATTTGGCATTATTTCACCAAACAAAAGGAATAAAACATTTTTGTCGGTTTTTGTATCCAAAGCAACTTTTTTACCTTCATTTTTTTCGTAAATCTTCTTCATCACGTCTTTTAGTGGCAAATCTTCTTCAACCATAAAAACACTAATATCTTCTAAAGAAACTATTTTTTGATTATTGTATGCAGGTAAACGTTTTTTATCAATTAACGATTCAACAATGATTCCGCTTTTTAACTGACCAACAAACTTAAATAATCCGGGTTTTCCGGAAATAGTAAAAAAATGAGAAAAATCCATACGTTATTTTTATTTTACAATTGTTTTTCTGAAGTGCAAAGATACTAAATCAATTTGAAATTTTTATACTCTCCAATTCTCCATCCTGTTTTTTTTTCAACAGCTTGAAGTATACGATTTTTGAACGAAAACCTTTTTATAGTGGGGTCGAAATCAAATTGCCAATTATTATTATCAACTCTTTTTTTCATAACTAAAGGGTGATTTTCGACAAAATGAGCAATTGAGTCGATGGTTGAGTAATCAAATTTGTCGGCTTTGACAATGTTTTTTTCCACCCAGCTGTCGTTGTGCCATAATTTATGAAAAAACTCTTGTTTAGCTTGTTGAAATTCAGGAGGTTTAACCCATCCATAATGATACATATACGCATCTATAGATTTAACGCGAATTAAACGTTTATCAAATCGGAAACCCTGAGCATCTCTATATGATTTTACACGTTTATCGTTTCTAACAATTCTAACCTCACGACGATACCATCTTCTTGAGTCGCCAATGAAACTGTAAGAACCATAAAAATGCTTGTACTTTAAAAGTAAACCTTCAACTTTTTTGTCGTCTTTATATTTTAGCATTGCTTCTTTTATAGAATCCAAGTATTTTTCATGTACAACTTCATCGCCCTGAATATAAAATGCCCAGTCGGAATCGCTCGAAATATGAGCAAAAGCTTTGTCTGTTTCAACGGCAAGAACTCTACCTCCTTCACGAAGCGACTCGTCCCAAACAGTTTCAATTATTTTTATTTTATCTGACCCAATATTTTCAATCAACTGCTTAGTTGAATCTTCTGAGTTACCTACAGCTACAATAAATTCATCGCATATTGGCAAAATAGAAGTAATTGCTTCAACTATAGGATAATCGAATTTTACCGCATTTCTTATAAATGTAAAACCACTAACTTTCATTATTTTGGAAGAATGCCAGTATAATTAAATGGAGTAATATGTTTTAATCTCACTTTTAATTGATCATCAATATTTAATGAGTCAATAAAAACAGCGATTGAATTCTGATTTACTTTGTCATTTGTTCTAGTAAGTTCTTTCAACGCTTCATAAGGATTTGGATAAGCAACGCTTCTTAAAACAGTTTGAATGGCTTCTGCCACAACCGCCCAATTATTATCTAAATCTTTATCTATAGCAATCTTATTAACAATAAGCTTATCAATTCCTTTTAATATAGATTTACAAGCAATAACAGAATGTCCAATTGGCACACCTACGTTTCTTGTGACAGTAGAGTCGGTTAAGTCTCTTTGAAGGCGAGAAATTGGCAATTTTGCAGAAAGATGTTCGAATACAGCGTTTGCAATACCAAGATTGCCTTCTGCATTTTCGAAATCGATTGGATTTACTTTATGTGGCATTGCCGATGAACCAACTTCGCCCTTTTTAATTGTCTGCTTAAAGTAATCCATTGAAACATAAGTCCAAATATCGCGACAAAAATCAATAAGTATCGTATTTATTCTTTTATATGCATCAAAATATGCAGCAAGATTATCGTAATGTTCAATTTGTGTAGTTATTTGAGAACGAGAAAGACCTAATATTTTATTTACAAAGTTATTCCCAAAATCAACCCAATCAACTTCTGGATATGCGACAAAATGAGCATTGAAATTTCCAGTTGCACCACCAAACTTAGCAGAAAAAGGCACCGATTGAAGCATTACCATTTGTTTAGTAAGGCGTTCAACAAAAACCATAACTTCCTTTCCTAAACTGGTTGGCGAAGCAGGCTGACCATGAGTTCGTGCAAGCATTGGTATTTGCATCCATTCTTCAGCTAATCCTTCTAATTTATTAATAATTAAGCTTAAGTTAGGAACAATTACACAATCATTCGCATTTTTCAAACTTAATGGCAATGCGGTATTATTAATATCTTGAGAAGTTAAGCCAAAATGAATAAACTCTTTAAACTCGGAAATTTTAAGTTTATCAAATTCATCTTTTATAAAGTATTCAACCGCTTTAACATCATGATTAGTAACTTTTTCAATATTTTTAACACTTTGAGCATCTTCAACTGAAAAATTTTGATAAATACTTCTCAAATTGTCAAATTTAGATTTATCAAAAGCATTGAGTTGAGGCAATGGAATATTGCATAATGATATAAAATATTCAACTTCAACAAATACGCGATATTTAATAAGAGCATATTCAGAAAAAAACGCCGACAACTCGTTGGTTTTGTCAGCATAACGACCATCAATTGGAGAAACTGCTGTTAACATTGCTTTATAATTTCAAATTTTATTCAAACCTACATCAAATTTTCAGAACATACAAATAATGATAAAGAATTTTCATATATACCTGATTTGTATATGTTTTAAAAAAACCAATATTATGCTAAATCGGTTAAATTTAACAAAATATTTATTGTTATTTTAAATAATCTACTTAAATTCGTATGCTAAACCAAAATGCAAACTAAAATATTACTAAATTATGAGAAAAATTTACGCACTTTTTCTTGCATTATTTCTTTTTCTTCAAACAGGAATACATGCTCAAACAATTGTAACGACTAATGCACAGCTTAGAAATGTGGTATTAGAAGAATTTACTGGCATCAACTGCCAATATTGCCCAGATGGGCATAAAATTGCACAAGCTCTTGCAGATTCAAATACAGGCAGAGTTGTATTAGTTAATATTCATCAAGGTTCTTTTGCAGTTCCTGGTACAGGTCAACCAGATTATAGGACAATATTTGGCGATGCTATTGCTGGTCAAACTGGATTAACAGGCTATCCATCAGGAACTTTAAACCGTCATGTTTTCCCTGACGTAAGCAGCACAACAGCATTAAGTCGTGGACAATGGGAACCAAATGCACCAAGGATTTTTTCGCTACCATCAGAAGTGAATATTGGTTTTGAAACTTCTTTTGATTCTGCTTCAAGGTTACTCACTGTAAACGTTGAATTGTATTATACTAACAATAGCAAAACTAATATTAACTATATTAATGTAGCCTTGCTGGAAAACAATGTTATAGGTTATCAAACCAATGGTGGTGCAAACTATAATCATAAACACATGCTAAGATGGTTTTTGACTGGTCAATGGGGTGATACAACGCAAACCACAACTCAAGGTTCTTTAGTAACAAAAACTTATACTTATACTGTACCTGCTAACTTTAATGTAAACAATTGCGATGTTGCTGTATATGTTGCTGAAAGTCATCAAGAAATAATTACAGGTTTTGTTGCTCCTGCAAAAAATGGACATATCGATGGAACATCTGAATTATACATAGGTTCGGTTGCTTCTACTGAAAATGCTGACCTTGGCACTAGTGGAACTGCTAATAACTTTAATGTAGTAGCTTCTAACTTATTGAATACAGCTGATAGCTTTATAGTTTCTTTAACGGCTGATGCTCCAACTAATTGGAATGCGGCATTATCTTACTTAGGAGTTGCCTATGATTCTACTACTACGATAAAAATCAATAGCTTAGACACTGCTCAACTTATGCTAAATATTACACCAGGAGCAACTCCTTATGTTGGCACATATACAATTTCAATGAAATCTCAAGCAAATCCTAATGCGCCAGCTAGCACTTCTGTTTATTATGTTATTTCAGGAGTTACCGATTTGGTGGTAAACAACGATGCAGGATGGGGCGACGGTTCTGACACAACTGCCAAAGTATTTGAAAACAACTATTTAGACGGATTAAATTTTGCAGGAAATACAAGCTATGCATCTACGTCATTAGCAGCTTTTTCTGCATTATCAAAAGCAAATAAATTAACAGAAGCAAAACACGTTTATTATAATATTGGATGGTCATTCCCTCCTTTTACAGATGTAACTATTCCTTATTTTAAATCTGTTTTAACCAATGGTGGAAATCTAATGATTTCTGGTCAAGATGCTGCATGGGCTTCTTTCGATGCTACATCAGGGTACAGCACCTCTGCAATCACTTTGTTTTATACTCAATATTTGAAAACGGGATTTGTAGCTGATGGAACTTCAGCTAACAACCTATTAAATATGAACTCTTCAGATATTTATGGATCGGCTAGTTCTGCAATCACAAATGTATATGGAGGTTCTAACATGTATCCTGATGAGCTTTCAGCTGGAACTGGCGCACTTGTTACAATGTATTATAATAATTTAACAACAAAAAAAGCAGGTGTTAGAAATTACAGTGGAACTTACAAAACAGCTTACTTTGGAACAAGCATAGAAATGATTGCTGATATTAATGTAAGGAAACAAGTAATGAAAACTACCCACGATTGGTTTCATGGAATAATTAGTGGTATTGAATATAATAATGCATTAAACAATTTATTTCCTGCATATCCTAATCCAGCAAACGAGTCTATTACAATTCCTTTGCTTGAAGGCACAGAAAAATCACATCTTCAAATTTTCGATAATACCGGAAGAGTTGTTTATTCTGAAACAATTGAAAACAATAACGCTTCAACAACGGTTAATACTTCTAATTTTGAAAATGGCATTTATTTGTATCGCTTAACTGACAATTCAACAAGCAACTATACAAAATCATTTGAAATTATTCATTAATTATCTAATTGATACACAACTAAAAAGACTTTCGACAAAACCGAAAGTCTTTTTTTATTGCTAATATCATTATGTAAACATATTTAATATTTGTATTATTGCACTACAAATCAACTTTACAATTTAATTATTTCAGTATAAAAAATAGTTTTAAAATAATATGAAAAAGTGGGTATTAAAAGCTATTGTGCAAAAAAGCATATCGTACTTACCTAAAAGTCAGCAAATAAACTATTTTTTCCAAAAACATATTACCAAAGGTGTTTATCTAACTGACGATTATTTTTTGAGCAGGCTCGATCATGCAAAAACTCATATCAATTCATATAAAAAATTCTCAAATAAAGAATATCCAACAACAAGTTTAGAAATCGGAACTGGTTGGTATCCAATTGTTCCAATTAGTCTCTTTTTAATTGGAACCGAAAAAATCAATTCGGTAGATATTAGTTTTTTAACTTCAAAAGAAAAAATAATTTTTACGATTGAAAAATTTATTGATTTTGAAAATAAATCGATTTTGCGAAAATATTTCAAGGTTCTGCCAGAAAGACTAGATGCAATAAAATCAATATATTCAAATCGAAATAAACTTTCATTAGAAGACATATTAAGTGAACTAAAAATTACATATTTAATTGAAGACGCCCGTAAACTCTCTTTGGAAAGTAATTCTATTGACTTAGTAAATTCAAATAACACTTTTGAGCATATTTATCCTGAAATTTTAACGCCAATTATTAAAGAATTTCACAGAGTAGTTAACAAGGAAAACGGCGTAATGTCTCATTTAATAGACATGAGCGATCATTTTGCGCATAATGATAGTTCAATATCTATTTATAATTTTTTGAAATTTTCCGACAAACAATGGAAATGTATTGACAATTCTATTCAACCACAAAACAGACTACGATATTTCGATTTTGAAAATATTTATTCAGAGCTAAACATCCCTATTACCGAATATTGGAAAGAATTTGGGAGTCCAGAAATTATTAAATCGATGATTCTTCCAGAAAAATACAAAAATATTTCCTTTGAAAATCTTGCTATTAGCCATTGTCATATTGTTTCAGAAATGAAATTAGCTAAAAAATAATTTTTTAAGTTTTAATTTGATAAGCCATGAAAAAATTAAATAACCCCTTCACTGAAATAAATGGATATCAATGCTTTGGCTGCTCACCTGACAATAAAACAGGCTTGCAACTTACTTTCTCAGAAGTTGATGATATGATTGTGTCCTATTGGGAACCTAAAGCTCACTTTCAGGGATGGATTAATATTTTACATGGCGGAATTCAAGCAACTTTACTCGACGAAATAGCCAGCTGGGTTGTTTTTGTTAAATTAAAAACATCTGGCGTTACCTCTAAAATGGATATTCGCTTAAAAAAAGCCGTTTACACAAATAAAGGACCATTAAAAATCACGGCAAAATTAAACAAGATGATGCGAAATATTGCTGTTATTGATACTTTTATATACAATAACGATGGTGAACTATGTGCCCAAGCAGAGATTCATTATTTCACTTATGACGTTGAAATTGCCAAAGAAAAACTTCTGTATCCAGGATTTGAAAAGTTTTTGCCCATTGAAGAATAAATGAAAAATATTATTAAAATATCAATTGTAAATTATCTTAACTCCATTCCTTTCAGATATGGACTTGAGAACTATAATTTTGACACAAAAATTGAACTTCAAAAAGACATACCTTCGCAATGTGCATATAAACTAAAAATGGGTTTAGTTGATATTGGGTTAATTCCAGTAGCAGCCATACCAGAAATTGAAAACGCAAAAATAATTTCAAATTTTTGCATTGGAGCAAATGGAAATGTTAAAACCGTTGCACTTTATAGCAACCAACCTGTTGAAAATATATCAACAATAATTCTCGACTACCACTCGCGAACATCCGTACAATTAGCTAGAATTTTAGCACTTCATAAATGGAAAATTAATCCTAAATGGGAAAAAGGTGAAGAAGGATTTGAAAAAAACATTGACAAAGAAAAAGCTGGAGTAGTTATAGGCGATAAAACATTTGCAATAGAAAACAAATATAATTTCAAGTATGATTTGGCAAATGAATGGAAAGAAATGACCTCGCTTCCATTTGTTTTTGCTTGTTGGGTAAGTAACAAAGAACTTCCTGTTGAGTTTTTACGTTCGTTAAATAGTGCTTTAGAATATGGAATTATGAACATTGACGCTTCTGTAGATTTATATAGAAAAGATATTTGTCAAATATCCGATGATGAAGCAAAAAAGTATTTAATAGAAAATATCAATTATAACTTAGATAATGACAAAAAACGTGCACTCGATTATTACTTTAAACTGTCAGAAAAAATTATTAGCAATCCATTTATTCAGTAGGTTTTTAAAAGAGTTTCAATAATTTATAAAATATTTCGACAATCTAGTTTGTTTAGTGCTAAAAAATTATTATTTTAGCATTCTGTAAATTATTCTACCTTTTTATGAGAAAATCTATACAATCCCTTGTTATCATTGCATTTTGCATTTTTGGAGTAAACACAAATACCTTTGCTCAGGGTAAAGGAATCGGATATAAATATCAACTTTTGAAGGCTAAATCGAAATTTAGTGATGAAGATTTCAATGGAGCAATTAGAATGCTTAGACAAATGGCAACTAAATATCAAAATGACGCTAAGATTAATTTTCTCTTAGGTGAGTGTTTGTATGAAACAAAGTCGTTTGATAAAGCTATTGAGCATTTTGAAATATCAAAGCAAGCAAATCCGAATTATAACAGACGATTGTTTATAGAATTAGGCGAATGTTTTCAAGCAATGGGAAATCTAGACAAAGCTTTAAAAGAATACGAGACCTATAATTCTAAATTAATTACAGAAAAAGACAAAAAAGATAGCTCAGCCTATAAATTAATTGAGCAAATAAATTTTGCAAAAACAATGATGAGCAAGCCTTTAAATGTTAACATAAAAAATCTAGGTTTAAATGTAAATTCAATTTATACAGATGCTGCACCTTGTATTTCTGCAGATGGAAAAACATTAATATTTACTAGCAGACGCCCAGATACCAAAGGTGGCGGCTTAGATCCTAATACAGGAAATTATTTTGACGATATTTACATGTCAAAATGGGACGATACTAAGCAAAATTGGACTGAAGCAACTCCAGTTGAAGAACTTAACACTGAAGGATTTGATGCATCATTAAGCTTAAGTACAGATGGGAACATTTTATATACATACCGTAACGTACCTAAAGAAACTCAAAGTGGCGATATATATTTTTCAAAGAAAAAAGATGACAAATGGAGTGCTCCTAAACCAATGCCTAGTCCTATAAACTCAAGTTTTTTCGAAAGCTCTGCTTGTTTATCTCCTGATGGTAATACATTGTATTTCATAAGTGAGAGAAAAAAAGGATTAGGAAATGGCGATATTTGGAAGTCTACAAAAATATCTTCCACTGAGTGGGGCCCAGCAGTAAATTTGGGACCAATGATAAACACTCCTGAAGATGAAATAGGCATATTTATTCACCCTGATGGAAAAACCTTGTATTTTAGCTCAAAAGGTCATAATTCAATGGGTGGCTACGATATTTTTAAGAGCAAATTTGAAAATGGACAATGGTCTACTCCTACAAATTTAGGATATCCAATAAACACAATAAAAGATGAAATTCATTTTGTGATTAGAGCCGACAATAAAAAAGCATTTGTTTCTGCAAAAAAAGATGATGGACTTGGCGAATACGATATATACGAGATAGATTTATCAAATTGCAGTGAGTTTAACAGCAATGTTGCAAATGCTAACCTTTCGATTATTCAAGGAATAATCACTGATAACACGGAAAAAACCATTGAATCAGCAAAGATTACTTTTACAAATGATATTAGCAAGGAAGTTTATATTATTAATTCTGATGAGAACGGCAACTATTTCCTAACACTTCCTGCAAATATTAATTATTCTGTGAAGGTAGAAAAAGAAGGCTACAAAGCTAAAGAACTTAAAATTAAGCTTGATTTTGATAGCCAACAAATAAAATCAAATACTCAAAATATTATTATTGAAAAATAATTGTTTTTTCAAGACGAAACAATTGAACAAAAAAAAGAGTTGACAAAATCAACTCTTTTTTTTCGTATATTATTTATTTTCATTGTTGTCCGATAAAATATATTAGATTTCTCCCTGCGGTCGAAATGACGGTGGTTTTGCAACGAAACTAAGAGGGCGGGCTTGATTGCGACTTCGTCACAATCAAGCCCGCCCTCTTATCCGTAACCTTTTGATAGTCATTTCGAACGAAGTGAGAAATCTTTGAAGATTTTGTTTCATATCGTTTTAATCGGACAATAGTGATTTATTTTATAAAACTACCAATTTGTTTTTAATAGCAAACTTAACCAATTCAACAGTTGTGTTTATGTTAAGCTTACCCATTATATTTGCTTTGTGAGCTTCAACAGTTCTAGTGCTAATAAACAAATCTTTAGCTATCTCAGTATTTGGAACTCCTGCACCTACTAACTTCAATATTTCTATTTCGCGTTTTGTAAGATTGTTATATTTTAACGACAGGATTTTTTCATCCTTAGCTTTAAAATAGCTCTTTAAAAATATTTCCGAAACTGAACCTTTCAAATATTTATCGCCATTATTTACAGTTTTAATTGCATCAATAAATTCTTCTGGTTGGAAGTTTTTAGGCACATAACCCATTGCTCCAGTTTCAAAACCTTCTACAATGTGTTTTTCATCCATAAATGCAGTGTGAAATAATATTTTTACTAATGGAGAGCTAGCAATTAATCGTTTTGCAACCTCTAAACCCGACATATCAGGTAAATCGATATCCAAAATTACAACATCTGGCTTTAATTCAGCAATTTTCAAAATAGCATCTTCGCCATTTTTAGCTACTCCAACAATTTTTATGTCGTCTCTGGATGAAAGCAACGTTTTTACCCCCAACAAAACCATATCATGGTCATCTACAACTAAAACTTTAATTTCACTCATTATTTACTGCTTTTTTAAGTTAATACCTAATTAGTATAACTACAAATGTAAAACATAATTTCAAAAAAAACTAAACATAATAAAAAAAAATTATTCATATCGAAGCGACTCGATTGGATCAAGCTTAGAAGCTTTAATTGCAGGGAAAATGCCAGATATTATTCCTACAATAAAACAGATAATAATACCTGCTATCATCCAAATCCATGGGATAACAAAAGGTGTATTCATTACTAAAGAAGTAATATTACCAATCAAAATCCCTAATATAATTCCTAATATTCCACCGAATTGACATATTACAATTGTTTCAGCTATAAATTGATTTTTAATTACTTTTTTTGTTGCTCCTATAGCCTTCCTTACGCCAATTTCTCTTGTTCTTTCTGTTACTGAAACTAACATAATATTCATTAATCCGACGGCTGCTCCTAGTAAAGTAATTAATCCAATTAAAGTAGCTGCTACTGTAACATATCGCAGATTTTCTATTAACATTTGCGCAAGGTTGTCGCTTTTTAAAATTTCAAAATTTTCTTCATCCGAAACTTTTAACTTTCTTAAATTTCGGAAAAGAGAAGTAGCTTCGCCAATTGCTTCGTCAAGTTTTCGCGTATTACTTGCTTGTACTTCTATTTTATAAGATTGATTTGGACTAGCAAAATATTGCCTAACATTATTAACAGGTAATACGCAACTTCTATCTCCGCTAAACCCCATGCTTGAGCCTTTTTCTTTTAAAACCCCAATAACTTGATATTTCCCACTTCCTACTGCAATAATTTTCCCGATAGGATTTTCATTATTTTTAAATAGTTGCGACGACACATCGCTCCCAATAATCACAACGTGCGACCCATAAGTAATTTCATTAGATGTAAAATTTCTGCCTTTAAAAACATCATATCCAGAGGTAGTAGTATAATTATCATCACTTCCAATAACACTTATATTCGGATTTGTTTTGTTAGAGCCATATTTTAAGGTTGCTATCTGTGATGCATTAGTCGAGATTGATATAACAGAAGGAAAATCAAATTTTTGCTTAAAATCCATCGCTTCCGAATAAGTAATAGTTGGATAATGCTTTGGTCGCTTACTTTTTTTACCCATGTGAACATGCATTCCTCTATTTTCTATCGAAAAAGAGTTTGCCCCCATTTGGGTAAAATCATTATTAATCCAACCTTTAACAGAATCAAGGGCTGTAAGTATTCCAACTAAAGCCATTATGCCAATTGCAATTATAAGTACCGTTAGAATGCTCCTAAGCAAATGACTTCTGATTGAAATCAGAGCTTCTTTAATATTTTCAATAAATAAGGAGTTCATATATTAATTTTTACTTTAGTTCAAAAATGAAATAATAAAATTTTGTTACAACCCAATATCTATGCCTGCTCTAATAATTGGGTTTGAATACGGTGTAAAAGGAGACTCTGTAAAATTATACAACAATAAAATATTCATATACACATTATTAGCTATTTCCTCTCTATAACCTCCACCAAGCAATAATGATTCAACATTTATCCTTGAATTATCGTAATAGCTATATGTGTCAAATCTTTGTAAATTAAGAATTTCATATTCGCCATGAGCAAAAAAGCTTTCAGTAATCATAAATCTTGAAAATATTCTGCCTCCATAAACAGATGCAGACATATCGTAAGTAGCGTCTTTGTATCTATAATATTGGTAGGTGGCACCAATTCCAGCAGATAATCTTTCTGTTATTTTATAACCTATCTGTGGCGAAAGGTCGACAAAAGTAACCGTTCCAAATTGCAAGCCAATATTTCCTCCAGTGTACAATCTATCCTTAAAAGATGACTTATTGTCGGGTAAATTATTGGGATCTTGAGAAAAACAATTTGCTGACACTAAAACAGCAAGGAATA
>JBAXGW010000018.1:0-64605 GCA_037139195.1 Bacteroidota bacterium | reverse complement strand
TAGCAACGAAATCATTAACAAATCGGTTAGATATTGGGAGGGTTCCCGCTACTAAGAAGGAGCCTGATTTTTCAGGCTCTTGTTGTATATAGTAGTTTTATATTACCCAAAATTATGGAACTAGATATTAGATGGAAGCAAAGGTTTTCAAATTTCAACAAAGCATTGTCGCAATTAAGTGAATTTGTTCAGAAAGGAAGACTTAATAAATTTGAAGAGCAAGGTTTGATTCAGTGTTTTGAATATACTTATGAACTTGCTTGGAACTTGCTAAAAGATTATCTTGAAGCTGAAGGAAATCAAAATATTATGGGTTCTAGAAGCGCTATATCTGAAGCTTTTAAATTTGGATTGATTAAAGATGGCGAAGGCTGGATGGAAATGTTTCAGGATAGGAATAAAACCAACCATACCTACAATGAGGATACAGCAAGCGAAATTGTAAATCATATTTATAACATTTCATTTCCTTTGTTCAATGATTTAAAAACTAAATTTGATAGTTTATTATGAGATTTGGTTTAAAAGATGAAACAATTCAAAAGATAATTTCGGTTTTTTACTGTTTTTCTGAAATTGAAAAGGTTATTTTATATGGTTCAAGAGCCAAAGGAAATTATAAAAATGGTTCAGATATTGATATTACATTGAAAGGTGAAGGTCTTAATTTGTCAATTCTAAATAAAATTGAATCAAAACTTGATGATTTGTTTCTTCCATACTCTTTTGATATTTCAATATACCATCAAATTTCAAATAAAGAATTACTTGAACATATTGAAAGAGTTGGTATAGTTATAGCTGAAAAATGATTCTATTTTCAAATTACTTTTAAAAGTCTGGCCCATTTACCATTAAGCAACTTATTTAAACAATTGCGATTTAAGTTGAATCTTCGCTTGTTACCTATTATATGTCTGTATGTCTTCTCTATTAAAATAAAATTATCGTCAAACAACAACTTAACTGAGTTATCTTGGTTTTATTCAATGCGAACAATTAGCTTGTCCATGAACATATCCGGAAAATTTGATTTATAATTGAATAGAATATAATAATTTGATAATTAATATATAAAGATTCTGATTTAAATTTTATAATAATAAAATTTTATAAATCATCCATAAAATTGTATGACAATCTAATTCAATTCTCATTATAGTTTTACATTAATAATTAATTAAAAAATGGAAATATGAAAACCCTAAATTCAATGCCCATTTTATTAATGTCTATTATAACATTAATAAATCTTGCTAGCTACGGTCAAACTTATAAAATAGTTGGAACTGATGCTACAAGTTGTTATGACAACTATTCAACCATAACTTGTCCCTTAACATCAAGTGATGCTTTTTACGGACAGTTTTCTGGTTTAAATTCTCCAAACTACCAAGATAATGGAGATGGAACCGTTTTAGATTTAGTAACAGGACTTATGTGGCAAAGCAGTCCTGATATTAACGGTAATAATAATGGTATTATTACTGAATTTGATGCTCTAAGATGGGATTATATTCTATTACGTTTAGATGAGCTCAATTCAACTAATTATGGGGGATACAACGATTGGCGTATTCCTACTATTAAACAATTGTATTCTCTATCAAATTATAAGGGAAATGCTCCGAGGGAAGGCGTTGTGAGCACTGCTGGATTGAATCCTTTTATTGATACTACTTTTTTCCCTTTTGAATGGGGACGCAATGAAGATTCAATTTCGTATGTATATATGCTTGATGTAAAATATGCATCCAGTACTATTTCAAAAGACAAATCGTATTATAATTCTTATAGCCTTTATGGGATGAATTTTGCTGATGGTAGAATTTTGGGATATCAATTAACTCCTACAGAAATCTTTAATTTTCAAAAGTTTATGTTTATTGCAGTACGTGGTAATTTGTTATATGGGAGCAATGATTTTGTTGATAATGGAGATCTTACAATAACTGATAAGGCAACCGGTCTTATGTGGTCTAAAGATGATAGTAAGTTTGGAATGCAATGGCAAGATGCTTTAGCTTGGGCACAAACACAAAACAGTTCGAATTATTGTGGATATAGCGATTGGAGATTGCCCAATGCAAAAGAATTACAGAGTATTGTCGATTATGATCGTTCACCCATTTCTACTCAATCAGCATCCATTGATTCAATTTTTAATATTTCCACAATCACAAGTGAAGCTGGAACTGTCGATTGGCCCTATTTCTGGACAAGTACTACGCAAGCTACCTATAATGGTTCTGTTTATGAAGGGAAATCGGCTTTGTATGTTGCTTTTGGCAGAGCTTCGGGATGGGCTAAAGGCGCCGTATTGACTTATTTTACCTATTGTGATCTTGATTGTACTGGTGCGGTGCGAAGTGAAGTAAAAACTGGGTCAAATTATGGTGTAAATATGGGAGTTGACCTTCAGGGTAATCCTATTTACTCTTCAAATCCAAGAGGCGATAACCAAGGTGAAATAGCTCGATTAAACAATTATGTTCGTCTGGTTCGAAATGATAATAACTCTATAGGAATAGGAGCTAACCAAAATTTTAATGATGTTAAGATTTATCCTAATCCTACTACTGAAAAAATCCAAATTTCGGGTATTGAGAATGCTCAAATTGAAATTTATAATAGCTTGGGTCAAGCCATATCAGGTTTTTCTATTTTAAATTCTGATGTAATTGTTGATTTAACTAATTATTCAAGTGGGATTTATATTGTTAAAATTTCTAAGGGAAATGAAATGATTGTCAAAAAAATAATTAAAAAATAATTAATAAGAGCACCAACAATAATTTAATAATCTCGTTTAACAATTTTTCAGCAATCTCTTTGCAGTCTTATTTTGTGAGTCGAAAGTTAATTGATTAGAGTATAACCATAAAGGCAACTTTATGGTTATACTCTATTTAAATACTTGTATTGGCATTACTATTTCAATAAGTATTATTAAACAATACCTAGCTTTATCATATTTGTTGCGCCTTTTTCGTGGAGTGGAGAGCTGCCAACATTAATAATAATATCACCAGGATTTATAAGTCCAGTTTCGCTTAACATTTGTTTGGAGTAATTTATTGCTTCAACCATTACCGTAAAGTCATGGCAGCAAAAAGCTCTAACGCCCCACACTAACGCCATTTTTCTAAGTAAGGTTTTATTATTGGTGAAAGCAAATATATCAGCTTCTGGACGATAGCTCGAAATTTTAAATGCCGAAAATCCCGAATTGGTAAATGTTATAATAGCATTTGCTTTTGCAAACGAAGCCATTTTACATGCGTGGTAGCAAGTTGTTTCGGCTACAAAGCGATTTGTGTTTTCTTCAGGAATATGTTCTTTATTATATGGAAAACCATTGTTTTCGGTCCAATCTATTATGTGTTGCATATTGCGAATAGTTTCAACTGGAAATTTCCCAACTGATGTTTCTCCGCTTAGCATCAGTGCATCTGCTCCGTCTAAAACTGCATTTGCTACATCATTAGCTTCGGCTCTGGTAGGACAAAAGTTTGTTATCATACTTTCCATCATCTGGGTTGCAATGATAACTGGCTTAGATTTATTAACACATTTGTTTACTATATCTTTTTGAATCAAAGGAACTCGCTCAAATGATATTTCAACGCCCAAATCGCCGCGCGCTACCATAACTGCATCAGCCGCATCAATTATATTATCCAAATCGTCTAAAGCCTCGGGTTTCTCAATTTTTGCTATTACACTTGCATGTCCATTTTTATTTTGTATAAGTTCTTTCAGCATCATTACATCTTCAGCTTTTCTAACAAAAGAAAGAGCAATCCAATCAACATTGTTTTCAATTGCAAAAAGAGCATTTTCAATGTCTTCTTCTGTTAAGCTGGGTAAAGACACTTTTGTGTTTGGCAAGTTTACGCCTTTTCGCGATGAAAGAGTTCCGCCATGAATAACTTTAGCACAAACCTTATTTTCATTATTAGTTTCTAAAACTTCTAATTGAATTTTCCCATCGTCAATAAGTATTATTTCTCCTGCTTTAACGTCTTTTGCAAAGTTGGTATAGCTCATGTATAAGCTATCTTTGGTTCCTATGCACTTTTCGTTAACAAAATTAATTGTATCTCCATCCGTAAGTAATATGCTATTATTTTCTACTTCGCCAATTCTTATTTTTGGTCCTTGCAAATCGGCAAGTATTGCTATGTTTAGATTGTGTTCATTATTTATTTCGTTGATTCTGTCAATTACTTTTTGATGCTCAGATTTATCGGAATGTGAAAAATTGAGTCTGAAAACATCAACACCTTCTTCAATCATTTGAAATAATGTATCTTTTGAAGAGCAAGCGGGACCAACTGTTGCTATAATTTTTGTTTGTGATTTTATTTTACGCATGGACTATTTATTATTAAAATACAAATATACTAAATCGATTTACCAAAATCAAATATAATTAATTTTTTTTAAGAAATAATTCTTAAAAAAAGGCAAATTTAAAGTCAATTAGCTTGTAATTCCAAGTATTTTTGAAAAAATATTTGACTACTTACGAACTTTATTTTCTAATCGGTTTATAACTTTTTTTTTAGAAAATTTATATCGAATTTTATATGATTCATTGACGAATAATTTAATGACTTGTCGATTTTTTTCTTCTTGTTTGATTTTATCTTTAAAAGACTAAATGAATCCAAAATATTCATTTTAATCGCTCATACCAAAATAAACATTGAAAATAGAAACAATTTCATTAACTTTACACTTAAGTAATGCTGTTATTTGTTTTATGAACTGTGTAATTTTTTGAAAATATAAATAGCGAAAATGAATTTGGTATTTATATTTTCGCTATTAATATTATTACAGGATTTCTTTGCAAAATAACGAATTGAAATTAAAAAAAAATAATTATATTAATATGGAAAATATGATATTAAAAAACAAAATAATTTCGGCAATTAAAACCGTTTATGACCCCGAAATTCCTGTTAACGTATATGATTTAGGAATGATATATGAAATAAATATTTCTGAATCAAAAGATGTGAAAATTATTATGACACTTACAAGCCCAAATTGCCCTGAGGCAGAACGTATTCCACCTGAAATTGTAGATGCTATAAAATATATTGAAGACGTTAAAAGCGTGGATGTAGAAATCACCTTCGATCCACCATGGACGAAAGATTTAATTTCGCCAGATGCTATGTTGGAATTGGGATTGATGTAATTTTATTACCAAATCCAAGGAACCAATCGGTATTTTACCTTTTCGCAATATTCAGTATAACCTACTAAATTTGTTTTAAGAAATGCTTCTTCGTTTTGTAATCGAAAAACTAAAACTAAAATTAGCATTACACTTAGGAGCAATCCGAAATAAGAATCTAAAGCCAAAGGCGTAAAAACGAATAGGAGTAAGGCTCCTGAATACATTGGATGTCTTACTGTGGAATACGGACCCGTTGATATTACTTTTTGACTATCGGCTACTTCTATTATTGCGGAGGTAAAGCTATTTTCTTTGAAAACCAGAAAAACAATGTAAAAGCCCAAATATATAAATACGTTTGATACGATTGTGAGTACTACCGATACCTCTGAAAGTTTAAACCTATGATCAAATGCAGAAACTATAATAATTCCAATTACAGCAACACTTGCCAATGATTGAATTATTTTCTGCCCTTTTTCATTTTCAGCAGCTGGACCCGCCTTTAGTCTACGCTTGATTAGCTCAGTGTCGTGTTTTAAAAAATAGGCTGTAATCCACATTACCGAAATGGTAAATGTTGCAATATATAGCCAAGCTTGCCAATAATAAACACTCCACACTGGGAGAAACAAGAGTAAGGCTATTATAAACACTAAATTGGCTAATCCTAAATACGATTTTATATATAGTTTGTTCATGTTGTAATTTGCTGTTAAAGCCAGATTATGAGGTTGTAATATGAGATATGTAAATAAAATTTATGTTCTATTACAAATGTAGTAGATTAAATTTATATATGAAGTATTTTCAAATCAATTAAAATTTAATTTAACTTTGGAAAAACTTTAATTTATCACCTATGAGAAAAATCGCACAAATTTTATTTGTAGCAATTGTATTGTTATCTTTTTTTTCTTGCGAAAATAAAAATTCATTAAAAGACGTTAAAACCGATGATATAAACTATAAACTTGAAATTATACGATTTGATAAGGATGTTTTTGCTTCACAAAAAATGGATGCTAAAAGTCAGGTTCGGTTTTTGAAGAAAAAGTACGGAGGTTTCTTTGATATATATGCAGGTAGCGTTATGAAATTAGGCGATAATAAGGATTCTAATTTTTATTTGTCTTTTCAAAAATTTAGAGAAAATGCAGATTTGCAAGATATTTATACTCGCACCCTGAAGATATTTGAAAATGTTGATGATATTGAAAAAGATTTAAATGAAGGACTCAAACACTACAAATATTATTTCCCTAATAAATTAATTCCTCGTATTGCTACTTGTATAAGTGGTTTTAACTATCCTATAATAGCCACCGACTCTACGCTAGCTATAAGTTTAGATATGTATCTTGGAAAAAAATTCGAATATTACCCAATGTTAGGAATTCCAACTTATAAAGTTTGCAGAATGGATAAACAATATATTTCATCCGATTGTATGCTGGGTTGGGCCATGTCTGAATTCACGGATAGCACACTTAACCAAGACTTGATTAGTAAAATGGTATATTATGGCAAAATGTATTATTTTGTGGATGCTATGTTTCCCGATAAGGAAGATAGTTTGAAAATTGGATTTAATGAATCAGAAATTAATTGGTGCGAAAAGAATGAGGCAAATGTTTGGGCTTTCTTTATAGAAAAGAAATTGCTGTATTCTTCAAATATTGACGATATTCAAAAATATACATCAGATGGACCTTTTACTTCTTCTATTTCGAAAGAGTCGCCTTCTAGAATTGGTATATGGGTAGGCTGGCAAATTGTTAGAAGTTATATGAAGCAAAATCCAAATGTGAAGCTGGCTCAATTGCTCATGGATAAAGATGCTCATAAAATATTTTTACAATCAAAGTATAAACCAAAGAAATAAAAGCAACCTATTTTAATTTTTTTCGTATTAATTAGGTAGTACGTTTTTTTGATCTATTTCATAAAAATTATTAAAGAACCGATAAAATGTATAATAAAAATCAAAAAGTGGGTTCAAAATTTGTTTTTGTAGAATAAAATCGCCACTTTTACAGATTAATTACACTGGCTACTAAAATAAAGTTATTACTGATATATAGCATATTATGAAAATGCTTTTTGCTTTTAAAAGATTGTTGTTTATTGCTGCTTTTATTTCAACTGCAGCTGTTAATGCACAATTAGTTACTGTTAACGATATTCATTTTCACGTTAGTGTTGATGCTGTTGTTCAAATAAATGGTGATGTTCATACCATTGATTCATGTTTTTATAATCTTGGAAATGTTCATATCGAAGGTAGTTATATCAACGATGGAATAACCTATGGCGGCGACTATGCTGGTAATGGTTTCTTTGAGGTGTTTAATGATTGGGAAAACAATCAAGAATTCAACTCTGGTTTAGGCTTAGTTAGCTTGAATGGCTATAACCAATGGATAAAAGGAACACAAATTTCTAGTTTTAATAATTTACTTCTTACTGGAACAGGTGTTAAATTTCAAGAAATTGATGCTATAGTAACTAATAATCTTGATTTAACGGATAGAGAACTTGCTACAGAAACAAATATTATGCATGTAAATAATGTTGATGTAAATGCAATTAGCCGCACTACTGGATTTGTAAGCAGCTTAGCTAATGGTTCACTAAATAGGCAAATGCTTTTACCACAGCCCTATTTATTTCCTGTTGGTTCTTCGGTTGGAATTCAAAGATATCGTCCTGTAATCCTTAAAATGAGCAATCCATCTGATACTAATATTTTTGCAATTCGTATGGTAAATAATTTAGCTACTGATGATGGTTACGATATTTGGTTGAGAGACGATACTGTTTGTTTTTCTAACATGCAATACTATCACCTAATTGATCAAGCACAAGGAAATGCACCTACTGATGTTACTGTCCAATACGATATGGTTCAAGATCCTTATGATTGGAATAGCATTGCACATTGGCAAACTACAGGTGGAAATATGTGGCATAATACTGGAAACAACTATAGTTACTTAGGACAGCCTACGCCTACCACTGCAATTGTTAAAATTCCTAATGGTTGGACTAATTTTAATCCTCACCCATTTATTCTTTCGTATAAAAAACCGATTATTACCGATTTAATTTGCAGCTCTGAGTTGTGCTTTGGCGATACGGGTTCTACTTATACACTTAATGGTGGTGCAAACCCTGGCGATTACGAATGGACTGTAACTGGAGGTGCTATTATTACTGATCCAACCGACTCTACAATAGTTGTAGATTGGTCGAATCCGGGAAATGGAACTGTTGCTGTATCACAAAATATTTTCGGTTTTTGTAATACTAATGAATTATCTTGTAATGTTGTAATACATCCAAAACCCGATGCAATTATTATTTCTGATACAAATAATATTTTCGAACACGATTTAGTTCATTTGATGGATACAATTAACACATCAAATTATACGTACACATGGGAATTTGGTGATGGTTACGGAAATAACTTACAAAATCCATATCACGAATATGAAAATCCAGGCGATTATACTGTATCGTATTTAGTAGAAAATGAATTTGGTTGCAAAGATACTGCATCGTATATTGTACATGTTGTTAGTGGTGCAGTGATACCTAATGTATTTACTCCAAATGGTGATGGTTTCAACGATAATTTCTATATTAAAAATAGTGGTTCAAAATCGTTTGCTTTGCAAATATTTAATCGTTGGGGAAATTTAATTTTCGAAACCAACAATCCACATGTAGGTTGGGATGGCAAAACTCAAGCAGGGTTAGAAGCGCCATCAGGAACTTATTATTTTATATTTAAGGGTGATATTGCAGATAAAATCTATAACGAAACGGGCACTGTTACCTTAGTAAGAGAATAGCTGCAATGCGCCAGTGATTACATCCTGTAAATATAACGAGCTAACAAACCATCTCGGAAACGTACTGACTACCATTAGCGATAGAAAAATACCGCATTTCAATACTTCGGGGGCTTTCGATTATTACCAAGCTGATATTATTAGTAGTACCGATTATTATGCATTCGGTATGGAAATGCCAGGCAGAGCTTTCAATAGTAATACCAGCACTCGTGGAATGAACGGACAGGAAAAAGACCAAGAAATTGGAGCGGGAATCTATACTGCTTTGTATTGGGAGTATGATGCAAGGATTGGCAGAAGGTGGAATAAAGACCCAAAACCTGTTTCATGGGAAAGTAATTACGCTTGCTTTGGAAATAACCCAATTGCGTATGTTGATAAATTTGGCGATTTTAAGCATAAATTTCAAGCTTATGCATATAAAATTTTCCATGGTGGAGAAGTTAAAACAGATTTAAATACTGGTCAATATTATGTGGGAAAGGACGTTAAATATAGAAAGGATGCCAGTGCTGCTCCAGGTACGGATGGCGGTGTTGCATATCAACGCAGATTTGGTTGGAATGGAGAAAAAAATCCAGAAAGCAATGTGGCTACTAATAATAAAGCTCCTAATAGAACCGAGCCGATTTCAGAAAGTACTTCTTTTAAAATAAATCCGATTGTTATTTCTCAACCAAAAATTAACAGCAGATTTTCCCATAACACCCCATTAGATAAAGCACTTAATGATGTAGGAGATGCTTCGGATGTGATAGGTCTTGCATCAGAATTATCTGGCAAAGGGGGCAAATTCCCCAATGCTCTAGGATTTGGCATTGGAGTTGCACAAACTGGCAAATTTATTTATGATGGAGATTATGGTGCAGCTGGTGTTACTGCTGCAAGCACAGCCATTGGTGTTGTTTGCGGCACGGAAATATATATATTAACAAAAGCAGTAAACACTGAATTCATGAAAGAAGGTGTTGCACTTAATATAGCAGCGGAATATTGGGATACTCAAGCAAAGTTAATTAGAGACCCTTATAACACACATCTAAAGGAAAAATGCAAAGATTTATCTAAGCAAATGAATATTGTTAATGATATGTACAAATGAGAAAACACTATTTATTATTCGTATTAATATGCTTGACTGCTTGTAATGGAGCAGACAAAATTGAGCTAAAAAAGCAAGCTTTATTATTTTATAAAGAAGAAAATTATTTAAAAGCTGATTCACTATTTAGCTACATAAAACCAGACACATTAGATTTTGAGTTCTTTTTTAAGAGAGGGTTTGCATGTGGTAAATTATGGAAAATTAATGAATCTAATTATTTTTTTGACTATTGCATTAATCATAAATACAAAGTAGAAAAATGTTTGTTTTATAAAGGGTTAAATTGTATGATGGCTAACGAAGGTGTAAAAGCGATTGATTATTTTCAAAAAGTTTTATTATTGGATTCAGCTAATATTAATGCGAAACATGCAATTAAGCAATGTAAAGAAAATTGGGATTTAAAAAAATGATTCAGTTCCGAATAAAATTAATTGAAATTATTCTTATTCCGTTTTATTTTATATATTACGGCATCTATTCGTTATTTGAAGGCATCTCAATTGATGACAGAAAGTCAACTAGTGATTTATTTGCTGTTGCCTTCACTTGCCTGTCATCATTTGAAGCTATTAATGTAGTCGCACTTTTTTCAGTAAAAAAGGAATCATTTTTTTTTCTCTTTTTCTTGCTTATTCTTGTTTTTTCAGTTTTCAATTATTTGCTTTTGCACCACAACGAAAAATATTTGATTATATCTGAACAAATTGAGAGAGGCAAGTATTCTAAATTTAATTTTCTACCAGAAATCTTAGCATTAGCGTATGTAATATTTTCATCATATACAGGATTTATTTACATAGTTTCTCTGAATCCTGTTCCATAACATAAAGGGGTTAGCTATGGCAATATTGAAGTGCAAATTCCCCGAAGCACCCTCATCATTGATAATCATATCATAGAACCTTTTTTAGGGTAACAAAACTAAATAGTGAATAGTGATTGGGGAATAGTGATTGGAGCCATTCGGCAGACCATACGGCAACTATTCACGATTCACATTTAAAAGGATTATAAAGCTTTGAATATTATTTAAGACAGGAACGATTTGATGGTTCACGGTGCAAGGTAAATGGCGATGCACTGAGCGGTAGTCGAAGTGTAAAGGGTGCCATACGGCAGATAGTGACTGACTACCTATTAAAGGTTTTGGGTTGAAATTTTATTTATATATGTCTTTTCTATGACCAATATTTGTAACTATTACAGTAATGATTTTATCTTCAATTTCATAAATAATTCGGTAATTTCCTTCACGTATTCTGTAGGCTGAGCGACCTTTTAGCTTTTTGCATCCATTTGGGCGTGGATTATTTTCTAAATCAAGCATACTGTTTTCGAGTTGCTCTGCAATATTATTTGGAAGTTTTTGAAGAAGTTTTTGAACAGATTTATTAATTACAACTGTGTATTTATCCATTTTGTTTTTGTTTGCGAAGTTTAATAGCTTCTCTTAACGGAATAGTTTGTTCATTTTTTGCTTTTGCAAAATCATACGCTTTAATATCTTCAAGTTCTTCTAATGCTTCGCACATTTTGTCATATTTTTTAATTGGGAGCATAACAGCTATGCGGTTTCCTAAGTTATCTACAATAAAGTTTTCTTTATACATAAATGGTTGATTTTAAAATGCAAATATAACACAAACAACAACTTAAAACAAATAATAATTTACATTGCCCATGGTCATACTAATAACACAAAAAAATGATAATAACTATGAATTATAACTCAAAAACAGTACTTTTATAGCGAAAAATATTGTTCAATTTGCAAAAACTAAGCATAAATATTACAGATTATTATGCATTCGGTATGGAAATGGGGGGACGCTCTTTCAACAGTAATAGCAGTACTCGTGGAATGAACGGACAGGAAAAAGATAATGATATAACTCAAGGTTTGTACACTGCTAAGTTTTGGGAATACGATAGTAGAATTGCAAGAAGGTGGAATTTGGACCCTAAACCGCAAATTCATATTTCAGATTACGCTTGTTTTGGGAATAATCCTATTTTTAATATTGATTTACTTGGAGATGAGTTCGTAGATAGACAGGGCAAAAAAGACAGTAAAGTATCTGGAAAAATAATTGAAAAAGCGAATAAACAAAAAACGGAAATAAACAACAAAATTAATGAAAACAATGGCAAATTAAATGGAATGAATTCTGCTGATAAAGAGTTTGCGAAACTTTCAGAAGAGAACATTAATTTAAATAATAAAATATCTGAATTGAATACTATGATAGATGAAGTTGTTGAAATGAATAATAGTGATATGAAATTCTTTTTGAATCCTACAAGTAATTATAATGATGAAAATAATAGAGTGAAAGGTAATGTACGTTATAAAAATGGTATTATTCAAATGAATTACAATGTTGGAAATACTGGAACAATGGCACATGAATTAAAACATGGATACCAAGCTCTTAAAGGTGAATTTAGTTTTAATAAAGAAACAGGGGCTCCTGGATGGCTGTATGATTTAACAGATGAACAAGCTGCAAAACAGAGAGGCAGTGCTTTTGGATATTTAAGCGACCCACTTTTAAAAGTTTCGACAAGTGATTTAATTGTTATATATGGCTATGATAAAGATATTCCATCCGTTAATTTAAATTCTAGCATGTTAATAGAATACGTTCTGAGTGCTTGGGCGAATGGACGTCCATTTGAAATGCAAACTAAATATGACGGTAAAACTTTTAAGGATTTCGAGGAGGATTTTGTAAAATGAAAGTTATATTATTCTTTTTAATCCTATTATTAGTTAACTCATGCAAACTTTGTCATTTAAACGAAAACTTTTACAGTTTGTATTGTGATAATGGAGGAGTGGAATGCTCTCAAATACGTATAAAATCAAATGGAACCTTTGAGTACAACACCTATTCTGATTATAGAGGATGGGTGATATGCAAAGGAAAATGGGAAAAATTTACTGGAGACACAATACTTATTAATTCATTTATTCAGCCGCAAAGTAAAAATACATTTATTGATGATAGTACAATAAATGGAGTATTCATCAAATTTAATATGGATACAACTTTATGCAAGAAAGTTGTTATAAAAATAAACAACAACTTTCTTGTAGATACTTTAAAGTCTGATGACAAATGGTTTTTTGTTGATACAATTAGCGTAAATAGAATATCAATAACTAATGCTGAAAATAATGAAGAAGGGCTTATATTTATAGCAAATTCTTTTCACAATAAAAGAATGGAATTAGTGGATTTGCAATCTATTAAGCAATATACGAAAAATTTGAGCAACGAGAAATTAATAATAAAAAAGAATGAGCTGATATGGATAGATAAAAAAGGGAAATATAATATTTGTTTTAAAAAGATTTCCTATAAAAAATGGGACACACCTATTAATATAAGCGAATAAATGTCCATGAAATTCCCCAGAATTCCACAATAAAAACATACGAATATTCGTTTTTGATATAAAAGGATATTTTATGTGATGTAACGCATCGAAAAACACTTGAAAAGATTGATAATCATATCATAGAACCTTTTTTAGGGTAACAAAACTAAATAGTGAATAGTGATTGGTGAATAGTGATTGGAGCCATTCGGCAGACCATACGGCAACTATTACCTTCGGTGAGGGCTTCGCCGTTCACGATTCACTACTCACTATGAGCTTCTATGGAATTCTGCAATAAAAACATACGAATATTCGCAATCTGCTAAAACGGTATATTTTGTGATATAGAGCACATCCCCGAACTACCGTCGTCATTGATAATCATATCATAGAAACTTTGCAAGAGTTTAAATAGTGAATGGTGCACTTCGACTTCGCTAAGTGACCTATTGGTGAATAGTGATTAGAGTCATACGGCAGACCATTCTTGGTTCTTTTGGTCAAGCAAAAGAAAGGAATATTAATCTAATGATTAATCTCGGTTATATCATTACAAGGGTACTATTCGGAAAATACTTATTGGAGCGATAGAACAAATAAAACCTATGGCTTAATACTTGAATTATAGCTTTTAAAACTACAAATATTATTTGCTTTTATAGGCAGTAATGGCCAAAACTTCAAAGCCAGTATATAGCAAATAATAGGCTAAGAAAAAAACTAAAAAGCCTTTTGCTTCGGGTCTATTAGTAAATGCAAAAATAACAGCAATCATGCCATTGATAAGTAATTTGCATGTGGTTATTATCATAAATGTATTCACAAATTTTTGAGGCGATTTTACTGCACTTTTAAATAGTATACCCAAAATAATATAGGTAAATGCGAAGTAATAGCTTAGCAAATAGGTGAAATTTTCGTATTTAAATTCTAACGGGATATAATTATTCCCTAACCAGCTCACTAATAAAACTATTGAGCTGAAGATTACTAAAAATAGTGGGTATTTTGATTGAATATTTTTCATCTTATTTGCGGAATATAACTGTCAATAATTAAATTTAATTCTTGCTTTTATCATTAGGCTTAATAAAATCTTTAACTGCAAAATATATTGCCAAAGCCACAGAGCTAATAGAAAGAACAATGGTGAAAATTGGAAATTTAAAACCGGTATATCCGTCAAGCTTAAAGCCTCCGAATGTACCGGCTAATATTATAAATACCATTTGAAAACCTAGGCTCGAGTATTTAGCGTAGCTATTTAGCGATTGTTTCAGGTTGTTGGGTTTTAACTTCTTGTTTTGGAACATTTGACATTATATTTTTTCCTGCGTCCATATTACAAGTTCCAGAAAATACTGCTCCTGGCTCAATTGCCAATTTGTTTGTGATAATATCACCTGTTAATTTTGCCGTTGCTTTTAAAGCTAATAACTCGTTAACTTTTATTTGAGCTTTAATTTGTCCTTGAACTTCTGCATTTTGGCAAACAATATCGCCTTCTACAATTCCCGATGGTCCAATAACTAACTTGCCTTTTGTGTTAAGAGAGCCATGTAACGTTCCGTCAATTCTAATGTCGCCATTAGCAATAATGTCTCCTTTTATTACAGTTCCATTGCCTATAAGGTTAATGGATTGAGTTTCGTTTTCGTTTCTTGCCATGTTTTTTGTTGTTTATCAATTTCTTTGCTTAGCAAATATAAGTAATAAATAATAGAATCAAAATATTTTTTTAAAAACTATTTTGTTATTTGTAATTCTCTTTATAAAATTCCATGTAATTATCTACGTCTTTTGCTTTGTATAAACGAGTGTAATTATCGGTAGATATTACAAATTGGTAATATTGACTTGTTTTAGCAAGTTTTGATAAAATATCTTGTTTTTCGAATGTCTTATAATAAGTTAATGCTTTGTCTGCTCCTTTAAAATTGGATATATTGATGATTTGATGCTTGTCGTCGAAATAAACTGCGTTAACTTGCAAATCATCTAAGCTGAAGAATTTCGCGTTGAAATCTGATAATGCTACCTTTAACTTGTTTACATCCATATCCATAATTGGCACTACAAGAGCATAAAAATGTATGGAAGCTTCGTTATAGGTGTAAAGTTGCTTTTGTTTTGCCGGTTTTGATGGATCGGAGGATGCTGCTGATACTAAAGGTGCTTTCATGTAATTTAAAATAATTTGAGCATCTTTTGCTTCATCCGAACCAGAGAATTTGCCAATAAAATTTTCTAATTCAACTCTAAAACTTGCAGTGTCTTTAGTTCTTCCCACCGACAATGCATTAAGGTAGTTGAATTTAGCAAGTAATTTTGAGCCAGGATAAGTTGTAGTGGCTAAGTCTTTGTTCGCAATAACTAAAGCATAATTTCCTTGGTTATATGCTAAATAGGTTTGAGCATATAGCTTGGTTTCGTTGTCTTCCTTTTCCTTCGACTGCTTAAATGCTTCTGGATTAATTAGCATTTTAGCATAATCAGATTCGGGATATTTCGAAATAATTATGTTTTTGTAGATGTCGGATTTTGGTGTGTTTTTAAGTTCGTTATTATTGGAATATAGCTTATAGTAGGTTTCTAAAAGAAACTTATTGTCGGGAAATCTAGTTAATAAAGTTTCAAATGTTTGGTTCGACTTTGGCAAATCATTTAAATCTTGGCGGAATATTACACCTGCATTATAATAGGCTTCTTTAATTTTTTCGGTTGATTCAAACATCATTTCTTTTGTTAAAGGGATGTTTTTCAAATAGGTGTTTTTGTCTTTTGGGTCAACTGTTGCTGCGCTTGCAGTGCTAGCTAATGAATCTACTTGGTTGTTGTCCACAGTCCCAAAGTCCACAATTACTTCCTTGCTAAATCTTCTCCAATTATCTTCAAGCTTTCTATTTCCGAACTTTTTAGCAAATTCTTGTTTCCCAAAGCTAATTGCCGATGGATTATCAAAATACCAATTTCCTGCTCCACCAGTGCTAGCAACATTGTTGTTTTGTGGCATGTTATTAAGCAATTGTTGTGCTTGCATGTCTTGTAATTGCTTTAATTCCTCTGCTTCAATTATTTTCTTAATAATCCCTGAAATTACTTCATCTCTTTCTGCAGCAGTCATTTTAGCAAGTCTTTGCAAGCTGTCTTCTCGTGCTATAGTGTTTAAGTTGAGCACTAAATTTGATAATACATCCTTTCTATCAGAATAAACAGAATAATCGGGATAATCTTTAGGTAATACTGTCATAGTGCTATCATAATACTGCTGTGCAAATTCGTACTCAGGCTTTTCAAAATATAAGTTAGCTAAACGCAAGAACGATATTGCTTTTTGATAAGTGTTAATTGTGCTTTTGCTTGCTGAAAGCTTTAAATATGAAACACCTTGATTGAAATTATTAGCTTTAAGGGCTAATTCGGCTAGTGCAAAGTAAATTTGATCAAGGTAGTCAACATTTTTTCCATCTTTGGCCATTTTTTTCAGGTCGCTAATAATTTTATCAGCATTACCCGCTTTTACATTAAAAAGTTTGGCTCTATTGATTTTTGCATAAAATGCCATTTCATAAGTTGGGTTCATTTTAAGCACTTTTCCGTATAGCATTGAAGCTTCGTCAAATTCTTCAATTTTTTCGTTTAATTGAGCTAAAATAAATGTAATTCTAGCTTTCCTTTTTTTGCTAAATTTATATTTAAAGAAAAGATGTTCTTTGGCTTTATCTTTTGAAATGAAGCGTTCTCTATTATTTAATTCAAGGGCTAATTTGATAGGTTCTAAAGCTCTAGAATAATTTTTTGTGTTTATATTAAGTTGAGCCTGCGATAGCAAAATCCATTTGTACAAGTATTTTGGCATCTCATCTTTGCTTTTTGTGTCGTTAAGCAAATTGAAAATTCCTTGTGCTTCAGAATTTTTGTTCATTTGAATATATGAGTTAGCAAGCCAAAGCATAGCTTCGTAACGCCCTAATTTGTCGGGGTATTGGTTGATGATAAATTGATAAATTTGATTAGCAGTGAAAAATTCACGTTTAAAGAAATTAGAATTTCCCATAAGCAAGTAACTGTCGTCTACCCAATTATTGTGCTCTTTGCCTTTAATAAACATAGAGTGATTTTGAATAACTATTCCAGCTTTAGTAATTGCTCTGTCACATTGTGGAAAAACTCCTTTTGAGCTTTCGTTGTCGGTAAATTTAAATATTGGTAAAATAGTATTAAAATTGTCTTTATATGATTTATCTGTAGCAATAATAGCTTCTTTAAAACTTTCTTTTCCATTAAAGTAAGCATTATATCTTGCTGTAAGATTATGATAAGCTCGGCTTGTAAAAGTATTTCTTTTTGCAGAGCAAGCGACTAAAGTAACAATTAGCAATGCTAGAAATGCTATGTTGACTGCTTTAGTATATAGTTTATTGTTTATCAATCTATAGATTTTTTATATTAACAAAAATAATAAAAAATTGGAATAGCTTAGTCGTTAAATTAACTAGCTAATCCTCTTTTTCTGTCGCTATTATGGTATTTCATTTTCTTACAGCCCTTTGGTCCTGAACCACAGGATGATATTAATGTTGCAAGAGCTATAAAAAGCGCTGCGATTACTACAATTTTTTTTCTTTTCATAAATTAAATCTGTTTTTTTAAATTTAAATACAAATATATTTAAAATATGCTTTTGTATAAACGAATAAATTGTAAACTTATTGAGTATAATAGTAAATTTTTAATAATTTTTTATAAATACAATTGAATCAGGTTTTAAACTATCTGTTCTTAGAAGATATTTTGCTGGTCCTTTTATTGTTACTTCTGTCTTTAATTCATCATATTGGCTTTGACTAATATATTCTTTTTTCAGCATTTTATCGGCCATTCGTTGATAGTAGTTAACAATATATTCTTTTAACATTCCAGTTTCATCAAAAGAATATTTAAAAAGTTTTGGTCGAGGAATTATACTAGCCAAATATATTGACTCAGCCAAGGTTAATTTTGAAACATCTTTATCGAAATAAAATTTTGCAGCTTCATTTGCTCCATAAATACCAGGTCCCCACTCAATAATATTCAAATATATTTCTATCATTCGTTCTTTACTGATCCACCTATTATTTTCTATAAGCCATGTAATTAGCATTTCTTCAACTTTTCTGCTTATATTTTTATTCCTATTTAAAAATAAATTTTTTACCAATTGCATACTAATAGTACTTCCTCCTCTTACAAATCTTCGCACTTTAATATCTGCAATAAGCGATTCTCTTATTGCATCTGGCAAAAATCCTCTATGACCAAAAAACCAGCCATCTTCTGAATTTATTACAGAATACTTTAGTATATCTGGGATTTCAGCTAAGCTGCGATAATTTGGATTTGATGGACCAATAATTATTTTACGAATTAAAACACCTTTGTCATAGGCATTATAAGTAAAAGTATCGTTAACATACTTAAAGTTCACCCTGCCCATTGAGTTTATTTTTAAGTCATTTGCTGCGAGTTCTGATTTGAACTTTAATGAATCTATTTGAGCTAAATCTAGGTCGAAATTAAAGAAAAAGCTTAAATCACCGCTTGTTTTGATTCCTTCAAGAGTCGAAAATAATCCTTTTGGTAGTGAAGAGAAAAAGTCGTCGGCTTTAAATGAGAGCTTAGGAATAAAAAATTTTATTTTTTTGCTTGTATCGTTAATGTATTCGCTAAAAAGTCGGAATTTTAATTTATTGAATTCAACTATAGAAGTACTGTCTAATGTGATTGATTTTTCGCCAAAAAGCAGTGAGTAGTTTAGTTTAACTTTG
This sequence comes from Bacteroidota bacterium, assembly GCA_037139195.1. GTDB lineage: Bacteria > Bacteroidota > Bacteroidia > Bacteroidales > JAHJDW01 > JBAXGW01. Next base: position 45,243 of record JBAXGW010000018.1, on the reverse strand, counting down.
CTAATTTCAATATTATCAGGCGAAATGCGCCAATGATGACAAATGAAGTTTTTGGAAGAAAAAACACCTGTAATTTCTGAATTGTCATTAGTTTTATTGTAAGTATTCATGCTTCCAGTCAATTCGCTAAAGCCAACCGTTAATTGGTATTTGTGTTTTATGTAGGGAATAAAAAGGGTATCGTTTCCTATCGATTTTAAATTGAAATCGCCTGTTTTATCTTCTTTGTCGTATGAACCAGTGAGTTCGAGCTGCTCTTTTAAGCTATCTTCTTCAACTAAAAACAGGGCGTTAAATTTTTCGTTTAGCATAGAAAAATTATCCGAAGAAAGCTGAATTTTGTATTTATTAACTGAAAAAAGGACTTTCAAGTTTTTAATATCGAATGTGGATGGAAGCTTGTCAAATACCTTTGAAATAATAGAATTGAAGTATTCGGCGTAATTTTTTTGATGAATGGTATCTTCTTTTGTTTTTTTGTTTTTTAAAAGGAAGTTGTAATTGTTATGAGTTGAATCTGAGATAAAAGAGAACTGGGGTTGATTTAATTCAATATTTCCAATATTGACGCCTCCAAAAATTGATTTAAAAATGTTTACTTTAACATAACAATCTTTAATGGTAAGTAAAGTGTCGTTGCTTTTTTCTTTTAGCGAAAGGTCTGAAATTTTAATTCCCGACAAGCCTACAAATTCATGCTTCCCAAGCTTTAGTTGTGCTGAATATTCAATATTGAATTGTTTGATTTTTTTATCGATATACCAGCTAAGTATGGGCCCTCTTAATATGAAGAATAGCCCAAACAAAACTGTTAGGCTTATTATTGAATAGATAGCAATTTTTTTTGTTTTCTTCATATAATAAATTCAAGACCTTTCAATTATTTGAAATCGAACAGGTTTACCATCACACAAAAGTACTAAATATTGTAATATGAAAATAGAGAGAAATAAAAAAGCCATTTGAAAACAAATGGCTTGACTTGGAGCGAAAGACGGGGCTCGAACCCGCCACCTATAGCTTGGAAGGCTATCGCTCTACCAAATGAGCTACTTTCGCCTAAAAGTAAGATGTTTAAAAAGTCGAAATTTTATCGTTTTGTTCGATTTTGAATTTAGTCATTTACCTATGTAAACTATTAAATATCAACAACTTCACAATCTCAAACTTTTAAAACACCTTCAAAGAACTAATGAGGCTTTTCTAAGTGCCTCTTTTTTTGTTGTGGGGAGAGGAGGATTCGAACCTCCGAAGGCTGCGCCAACAGATTTACAGTCTGCCCCATTTGACCGCTCTGGTACCTCCCCAGTTAAAACTTTTTTTCAAAAGTCAGTAAAAAAAAAGAGCCGATAGACGGACTTGAACCGCCGACCGGCTGATTACAAATCAGCTGCTCTACCAACTGAGCTATATCGGCATTTACTCTTTTTTCGGACGGCGAAATTAGAATATTATTTTTATTCTACCAAATTTATTTCAAAATAAATTGATTATTTTTTTTCTATTATTACTATTTAGCAGTTAATCAGTTGAATGTAAGCAAAAGATTTTTAAACAAAATTGACATTTAACAAAAAAGTCCAATCGATTGATTGGACTTTTTTGTTATGCTTCATTAATACCATGACAGTGTTTGTATTTTTTGCCACTTCCGCAAGGACACTGATCGTTTCGTCCAATACGTTTTTCGGCAACAACAGGGGCCGCTTTTTGATTTTCACGCGTATCCTGCACTTCAGAACGTCCAGTCTTCAACTTGTCTAAATCGCTTGTTAATCGAGTTTGACTTGTTTGTTCAACTCGACTTTCATCTTTTGGCAAGTTTCCTTTAAATAAGAACGCTACAATTTCCTTGTTAACCTTATTAATCATTTCCTTGAAAAGGTTGAAAGATTCAAATTTGTAAATTAATAAAGGGTCTTTTTGTTCATAAGCTGCATTCTGAACCGATTGTTTTAGTTCATCCATTTCGCGAAGATGTTCTTTCCATTCTTCGTCAATTGAAATTAAATTAACAAACTTCTCAAATGCCAACACTAGTTCTTTGCCCTTGGTTTCGTAGGCCTTTTTTAAATTAACTAGTACTTGTAATCCATGTTTTCCATCAGTTACAGGAACAAGTATGTTTTCATATATATGAGAGCTATTTTCATAAACATCTTTTATTACAGGGAAGCTCCTATCAGACATTAAGTTATTTTTGTTTTTATAAAAATCACTTACTTTATCGTATAGAAGATCAATTAATTCGTTTGATGATATTTTATGGAATTGATTATTGTCAACAGGAGATTCTATTCCAAACGTTTTAATAAGTTCGAATTGGAAATTATCAAAATTATTATTGCTGTGATTTTCATTTGTGATATTCTCACAAACGTCAAAAATCATATTTGAAATATCTATTGATAACTTATCGCCAAATAACGCATTTTTCCTGCGTCCATAAATAACTTCGCGTTGCGAATTCATTACATCATCATATTCAAGCAAACGTTTACGAATGCCAAAATTGTTTTCTTCTACCTTTTTCTGCGCACGTTCAATAGATTTTGTAATCATGCTGTGTTGAATTACTTCGCCTTCTTTTAAGCCAAGTCTATCCATAAATTTGGCTATACGGTCGGAGCCAAATAAACGCATCAAATTATCTTCTAATGCAACATAGAATTGAGAAGAGCCTGGGTCGCCCTGACGTCCAGCACGTCCACGCAACTGACGGTCGACGCGACGAGATTCGTGGCGTTCGGTACCTATTATTGCAAGACCGCCTGCTTCTTTTACTCCTGGACCTAATTTTATATCCGTTCCACGACCAGCCATATTAGTTGCAATAGTTACTGTTCCGGCAAAACCTGCTTCAGCAACGATGTCCGCTTCTTTTTGATGTTGTTTTGCATTAAGTACATTATGTTTTATTCCTCGCAATTTAAGCATTCGGCTCAATAACTCAGATGTTTCAACTGAAGTTGTTCCTACAAGAACAGGACGACCATTTGTTACAAGATTTTGGATGTCGTCAATAACAGCATTGAATTTTTCGCGAGTAGTTTTATAAACTAAATCTTCGCGGTCGTCTCTCGCTATAGGTCTGTTAGTTGGGATTACAACAACATCTAATTTATAGATATCCCATAATTCGCCAGCTTCAGTTTCAGCAGTTCCAGTCATCCCTGCTAACTTATGATACATACGAAAATAATTCTGTAGCGTTATAGTTGCAAAAGTTTGCGTAGCTGCTTCTATTTTAACGTTTTCTTTTGCTTCAATAGCTTGGTGCAGACCATCTGAATATCTTCTTCCATCAAGTATACGACCCGTTTGTTCATCAACAATTTTTATTTTGTTGTCCATTACAACATATTCAACATCAATTTCAAAAAGCGTATATGCTTTTAACAATTGGTTGATAGTATGAACACGTTCTGATTTTATTGAAAAATCGTTTAGTAATTCGCTTTTTCTAATTACTTTATCGCTATCTGATAAATTTGATTTTTCTATTTCAGCAATATCAGAGCCAATGTCAGGCAAGATAAAAAAACTTGCATCTTCTGAACTCGTGCTAATTAAATCAACTCCTTTTTCTGTAAGCTCAATAGAATTATTTTTTTCATCAATAACAAAATACAAATCCTCATCTACCAAATGCATTTGTTTTGATTGATCTTGCATGTAGAAGTTTTCTGTTTTTAATAGTAAAGCTTTAACACCTAATTCACTCAAAAATTTTATAAATGCTTTATGTTTAGGTAAACCACGATATAATTTTAATAATGAAAAACCAGCTTCTTTTTCTTTGCCTTCTGCAAATTGTTTTTTTGCATCAGCAAGAATATTGTTTATCAAGGCTTTTTGCGCATTAACTAATTTTTCAATTCTTGGTTTTAGTTCATCAAACTCTTGTTTGTCTCCTTTGTGAACAGGTCCAGAAATAATAAGTGGAGTTCTAGCATCATCAATAAGAACTGAATCTACCTCATCAACAATTGAAAAATGATGACCTCTTTGAACCAGTTCTTCTGGGTTTTTAGTCATATTATCACGAAGATAATCGAAGCCAAACTCATTATTTGTTCCGTAAGTGATGTCTGCTAAATATGCATTTCTGCGTTGTTCGGAGTTTGGTTCATGCTTATCGATGCAGTCAACTCTAAGGCCATGGAACTCGAAAATTGGAGCCATCCATTCAGAGTCACGTTTTGCAAGATAATCATTTACAGTAACAAGGTGAACGCCTTTTCCTGCAAGAGCGTTTAAGAAAACAGGTAAGGTTGCAACTAAAGTTTTTCCTTCTCCTGTTCCCATCTCGGCAATACTACCTTTATGTAAAACAACTCCTCCAAATAATTGAACATCATAATGAATCATGTCCCATTTAATCATATTCCCACCAGCAGTCCAAGTGTTCGACCATAAAGCTTTGTCACCTTGAATAACTATATTGTTTTTGCGAGCAGCTAAATCTCTATCAAATTGATTTGCTAAAACAACTACATTTTCATTTTCAGTAAAACGTTTTGCAGTTTCTTTTACAATAGCAAAAGTTTCGGGAAGCATTTCGAGCAAAATAGCTTCAATTTTTGTTTTAATTGTTTTGTTCAGTTGATCAATTTCTATATATATTTTTTCCTTTTCGTCAATATCCATATCTGGATTTTCATCAGAAAGTTTTTTTAATTCGTTAATTCTATCATCTTCAACTTTAATGTAGTTGGCAATAGTTTGTTTTATTTTAGCACTTTTTTCGCGTAATTCATCATTGCTAAGATCTTTTATGTTTTCATAAGCAGCTTTGATAAGATTAACAAGAGGCATTATTTCTTTAATGTCGCGATCTGATTTTTTGCCAAAAAAGCCGCTTAATAGGTTAGATATAAAATTCGCCATTGTAAAATATTGTATAGTTTTTATGTTTCTAAATTTTTTGTTATAGTTAACAAAGTTATATTTTTATTGCGAATTTATAAGCAAAATTTTCAAAATTTTACGTATTCAATTTGCATGGCTTTAGCTTGATTGTTTTAATATAGATGGTTATAAATTGTTTTTGGCATAATACTGGATAATAGTTTGTCAGATAATTTTATTATTTGTAATATTGTTAAAAATAAAATAAAATTCAAACACATGAAAAAAATAGTGCTTCTATCGCTTGCATTTTGTTTTGCAAATGCTTCATATTCACAAACTTCAAAAGAAGTTTCAATTAAAGGAACTGTTTCTAATTTGCCAAGAAACATTACAAAAGCATATTTAATAGAATTGAATAAAGAACAAGTGCCTATGGATTCGGCGATTATTGACGATAAAGGCAACTTTACGTTTAAAACTGCAAAAGTTAAATCGCCAAATTTTTATTCTGTTCAGTTTGAACCAAAAAAATCAGTAGTTTTAATTTTAAGTCCAGGAGAAAAGGTTGTATTCTCAAGCGATGCAACAGACTTGATGAATAAAATGAATATTAAAGGTTCCGTTGAGTCAGAGCTCGTTTTTTCAACTCAGAGCATGGTTTCAAAATTTGAAAAAAAACTAGATAGTTTAGAAAATGTGTATGAAACGCAAAAAACTTCACCAAAAGCAGATTCAATTTACGCTTCACTTATTAAACAATACGAAAGCATAGAAAAAGAAAAAAACGACAAAATTTCGGAATTTGTAAAATTACATAAGCAAAATCTTTCTTCTTTATTTTTTATTGAAAAAATGAATTTCGACGATAATTTTACTTTGCTACAAGAAGTTGATGCTCTATTATTTGCAAAATATCCAACGGTTATTTTTGTAGAAGAGTTGCATAAAAAAGTTCAAAGTGCGGCTAAACTTGCTATTGGCGCTGTAGCCCCTGAAATTACGCTTGCTGATCCTGATGGGAATTTAATTTCCTTATCTTCATTAAGAGGGAAATATGTTTTAATTGACTTCTGGGCTTCTTGGTGTTCGCCTTGTAGAAAAGAAAACCCAAATGTAGTAAAACTATATGCTGATTTTAAAGATAAAGGATTTGAAATTATTGGTGTTTCTTTAGATAGAAGCAAAGATGCGTGGGTAAATGCAATAAAAGCGGATAATCTTACATGGAAACATATAAGCGATTTAAAATATTGGCAATCTGTTGCCGCTAAAGAATATGGTGTAGAAGGTATTCCATTTACTGTATTGCTAGATAAAGAAGGCAAAATTATTGCAAAGAGCTTAAGAGGCGAAGCGTTAAGAATGAAATTAGAGGAGTTGTTAGGCAAATAAAATTAAACAAAAAGTGTGAATATGTTGATTTGTCGATATATTTTTTCATTTCGACCGAATAACTTGTAAATTTTGATAATATTACGTATATTGCATAGATGTTTAAATTTGTTTAAATGAAGGTATTTTTACGAAATATTATTCTTTTTTTTATTATTAGTTTCGCTTTAATTGCAAATGGACAAACACCGGGAGTAATTGTTCAGAAAGCTACTGGAGCTGGTTCAGCTGTGTTAGATCCAAATAATGATGGTTATGTTTCTGCAACAACTGCTGGATTTTCAACCAACGATAAAACCCAAAGTGAAATTAATTATAGGCCTATTCCAATGCCTGGATTAGAGCCGAATAGTGATTTAGGTCCTGGACCTGATTGTAAGTATACCGATTTTGTTGATTCAGGGGTAGAAGACCCTGCTTTGCTAGCGTATGATGGATCAGGTAATATGTTAATCAGACTTAGATTAGGAGGATTGGCCCCAAACTCTAAAGGCTATAGTATATTCATTGATATTGATGAAAAGCTCGGTTTTACTGGACCCAATGCAGATCCTAATGCAATTCCAGGTAACCCTGGTTTTGAAATTGAAGTTTCTTGCCAAACTAATTTTGGTATTTATTTATATAATGTTGATGGAACTATTTCTCCTTCTGAAGAAGCGTCATTGTTAGGTTCTGATTATTATCAAAAATCGGTTGCCCTTTCTACTGATTGTGGTGATGCTGATTATTTTTATGATTTTTATATCCCATTTTCTCTCATTACAACTCATTTCCCTTCCGTTACTACCAGTACTAAATTAAGAATGGCAATTATGACTTCAATGAGTCCAGCTGCTGCTTTAGGAAGCAATTCACAGTCGGATTTAACAGGAATAAATGACGCAACCTATAATTACAACTATGACCAAATGTTCATCACCGTAATTGAAAATTTTTATCCTTCAACGGTTGTTGAGCTTGCTACAAGTACCCCTGCAGATAGAAGCCCTTGCCCAACTATAACTGGTTCTATTACAACTTCAACCACTTCAATTTCGGGTACATCAACAGAGGCTAATGGCTCAACAATTAAAGTGTATAAAAATGGTTCGTTATTAGGAACTACTACAGTTAGTTCAAATTCTTGGATCTTAAATGGTGTTTCAGGATTATCAGGTGGAGATATTATTACTGCTACCGCTACAGCTTCATGAGAGACTGAGTCTGTTGGTAATTGTTCTCAAAAAACTGTTTCGCAAATTTGTACTTCTACATTAACTGCTGGTAATGTTTCAATTAATACAAAAGGAGTTTGTGGCTCTGCAGGTGCTGGTATTAGTGGAGCAACTGTTCATCTTTACAGTCCAGATGGAACAGAGCTTACCACAGGAACTTATACTGTATTAGCTGATGGAAGTTTTCAATGGAAATGTAATTCAAGTAATGCTAATTGTAATAGTGGAGCTGGTTGTTTAACAAACAATAGTGCTTATTATATGACGCAAGTTATGGCAGGGCAATGTGAGTCGCCTGTTATATGGTTATGTTTAGGTGGAACTCCTGCAACTGCACCTACAATAACAACATCTCCAATAACAAATTCAACTACAAGTATTTCTGGTGCCGCTACGGCAAATGCACATGTTCAAATTTATGCAGATGGTGTTATTTTGGGATATGCAACTGCAAATGCATCTGGAGTATGGACGGCTAACTCGCTTAGTTTTTCAAATTGCCAAAGTATAACAGTAAAGCAAGCGCCCAGCGGAAGCTGCCAGTCAGCGGCGTCAGCTGCTACATCTGTAATTAATAGCTCAGCAGCTGTTGCTCCAATAATTACGAGTTCATACTGTATAGCCTCTGTTCCAACCACAGTTACTGTTTCAGGAACATCAGTTGAAGCCACAGGAAGTACAATCAGAGTGTATAAAAATGCTGTTTCTGTTGGCACAACAAATGTTGATGCTTATGGAAATTGGTCTTTAAATAATGTTGCAATTACTTTGTTTACTGATGTTATAACTGCGAAAGCTGAGGTTTCTTGTAAAACAACAAGTGTGGCTTCAAATGCTATGAGCTTAGGTTCGATTACAACAAATATTCCAACAATAACTACCAATCCAATTCCAGAGGGTACTGCCAGTATTACTGGAACTGGAGTTAATGGCGATGTTATTAAATTGTATGTTGATGGTATTCAAATTGGAGGAACTGCAACTGTTGCTGGTGGGGTATGGACAATTTCTGGGTTATCATCAACTGATGTTTATGCAGGTGGAGCTATTACAGCAAAAGCTACAAGCACTGGCTACTGTATTGGTGCTGCTTCTGCTTCTGCCTTAGTAACTTGTGTTATGCCCTCAACTTCTTTAGATATTACAGAGTCTACTGATTCAATTTATGCTGGAAATACAGTTGGGGTGACTGTCCATAATTCAGAAACTCAAACACTTTATCAATTGACAGTTGGAGGAGTTTCAACAGGTACTTCTAAATTAGGAACTGGAGGGGATATTGTTCTAACTACAGGTGCTATAAATTCGGATGCCACCTTAACAGTTAAAACCGTTAAAGTTGTTCCAACGGCTTGTTCAAATAATTTAGCAAAAACAGCAACAGTAAAAGTTTTAGAAAATCCGATGCCCATAAATTTGCTATCGTTTTCTGCAAAGTGTAATTTTGATAAAATTGATATTTCATGGATAACCGCAAATGAGCAAAATAATAATTATTTTACAATTGAAAAATCTAATAATTCATGGTCGTTTAATGAACTGAAAAAAATTGATGGTGCAGGAAATAGTAATAATATTATTAGCTATAATGTTGAAGACAGAGAACCGTTTAATCTTACATATTATAGATTAATACAAACTGATTATGATGGAAAGTTTTCTACATTTAATCCAATTTCAATTTCATGTAATTTACATGAAGATTTTGCTATAGATAACCTTCGTTTAATATATGCTGCATTGTCTTTTGATATTATATCAAATGGGATAGATGCTCAAACTTATAGAATTTGTTTATATGACAATAATGGTCGTAGAGTTTATTATAATGTTCAATATATTGAAAATGATAGTGTTAATCAATTTGTAGTAGACTTGAAGAATGTTAGAGCTGGAGTGTATATTTTATATGTTGAAAATTCAGACAAAGCGATTGTGAAGAAATTTATTTTGACAAAATAAAAAGCATTTCCAATAGAAATGCTTTTTTGTTTATTATCTTGCTATGCTTTGATTCAGAACACTAATATTCGTCTTCATTGAAAAAGAAATCCTCTTTTGAAGGATAGTCAGGCCAAATGTCCTCAATACTATCGAAGACCTCTTCATCGTCTTCTATTTCCTTTAAATTTTCAATAACTTCCATTGGTGCTCCTGAGCGAAGAGCAAAATCAATAAGTTCGTCTTTTGTTGCCGGCCATGGCGCATCCTCTAATTTCGATGCTAATTCTAAGGTCCAATACATGTCTTGAAATATTTAGTTGTTTTTGCAAAAATATACCTTTTTAAACGATAAAGTCAAATTTATTTATAATTATTTATTAAAAAAATTTGTTTAAAAGTTAATATTGATAGATGAATCAGCTAAAAAATCATTTTACCAAAAACCAAGCCAATAAATGCAACTGTTTAGTCTTTATCCTTTTGCATCCCAGGTAATTTCATCCACATTTTCAATTAAGGAAAAATATCTGGCTAAAATAAAAAAGAAATCAGATAGCCTATTTAGATATTTAATGAGCAAATGGTCAACTTCTGATTCAGATGCTAGCTTTAAAACAACCCTTTCTGTTCTCCTACAAACAGTTCTGGTGATATGGCTGTATGAAACCAATAGATGCCCACCAGGTAAAATAAAACTACGCATTTCTGGGAGTTGTTTGCTTAATAAATCCATTTGTTCTTCAAGATAGGTTATGTCAGCTTCGTTTATCTTTGGTTGCTTGTCGCAATTATATTGATGTTTATTCTTGTTTGGCTCGGTTGCAATGCAAGAGCCTATAATAAATAATTTATTTTGGATTGAAAGTAGTTGATCTTTTATAGTGTTACTAGTTGTTAAGTCTTTCAACAATCCTACAAATGAGTTTAGCTCATCAACGGTTCCATACGCTTCAACTCTGGGGTGATTTTTTTTAACTCTTGTGCCTCCAATTAATGAGGTTTCTCCATTATCTCCAGTTTTTGTGTAGATTTTCATTGCAGAAATATTTTTGTTTTTTTTTTATGTAAAGATATTGAAAAATATTACTGAGAAAAATGAAAAGCATAAGTTCAAAAAAAATTAAAGCAAGAAGTATACTTTTTCTTCTTGCTTTTAATTTTAATTATATATTTTTTTTGTTTTATGCTAAATGTTTGAATTTATTTAGAGTAGTAGTAGGTAACAATTTCAAACACTGCATACGAAACTACGGCTACTAGGAACATGCCCCAATACAATGCCTCTTTATTTAAAATTTTCATACTATATGGTTTAAATTAATAAGTAATAATTCGTATGATTAAATTACAACTTTAATCGATAAATTGCAAATTTATTAACAATTATTTGTTTGTAAAAACATGTATTTATATCAATTTTTATAGTGAAACAAAGTAGGTAGTAGTTTCGTATAGAAAAGTCGTATTATTTCTAATATATTGATTTGTTAGCTAAATTTCTGAAGACTCTAGAATAATTGTCCCTTTTAGGTTTGATTTTGCAGCTGTAATTAGGCTATTTGCTACTTTGTAAGCTGAAATTCCTTTATATTTTTTAAGCGGACCAATCATTAAAAAAGAAAATAATTTAATAATAAATTTAGCAAATGATTCTCCTAATCTTCTTTCATCTCTATTTCCTAGTAATATTGAAGGTCGAAAAATAATAATTGCATCAATTTTTCTTTTTGAAATTTCTATTTCCATCTCGCCTTTCATTTGTAGGTATTTGTTTCTTGAATTTTTATTGGCTCCAATTGATGAAATTACTAGTAACTTGGTATTTGTTGTATTTTCGCATAATTCGGCTAGTTTAACAGGTATTTCTAAGTCAACTTTTCTGAAATTATCCCAATTTTTAGCTTTGTTTATAGTCGATCCAACGCAACAGAATATATCTGTATTTGACTCAATAGTTTCATTTAAATGGGCAAAATCTACTTTCTTCTCAATTATCTTGCTTGATGAAAAACCTATTAATTGTCTTCCAATAATATCTATAGAGTCATAATGCTGATCTGATGTTAATAATTTAACAAGCTCTTTCCCAATTAGTCCAGAAGCTCCAATAACTAATGCTTTTTTCATTTTATTTTTTATTCAAATATATACAATCTTTCAAAATAAAAAAAAGCCCTGAATAAACCAGGGCTTTGCGCAATTTAAAACAATATTACTAAAATATTCAATTCAATGTTAAAATCTAAATCCTAATGTTGTAATCAAACTGTTTGATGAGAATTTGTTTTTTGATGCTTCTGGAACAATCGAATACAAATAATAATCTTCAGTTGATGTTGTTAAAACGTAAGCAAAGTCTAAATAAAAATCTTTGTCTCTATAGCCAAATCCAAATGTATAAGATGTTCTGCTTGCATCATTTATTCCCGTACGATATGGGCTTCCATAAAGAGCGTAGCCAGCACGAACCGCAAAAGGTTTTAAGTTTAATTCGCCACCTATTCTGAGATTTGATTGAGAAGTGTATTTTTGGCGAATAGCGTCGTTTTCATCAAAAAATGTATAGTTTTTTGAGCGTAATTGAGATTCTGTGTAATTAACAACTTCGTAATCAGCGCTAATAAATCCTATTTTGCCTATTACAAATGCAATGCTGCCAATTGCGCGCATTGGAGTAGTTAGCTCATAATCAAAGCTGCCTCCTTTTGATTCGTCAGAATAAGATTTTCCATTATCAAAAGTTGTAGTCATTTTGCTGCTAAATTCATCATGTAACGTGTAGAATGTAGGAGTGTGAACCGCTGCTCCTAATCTTACCCAATCTACAGGACGGAAAATAATTCCTAATTTAAAGTTTATTCCGCTACCTGTTGTTTTAAGGTGTTCGTTTAATGTTAAACTTTTAAATCCATTGATAGTATCTTTGTCATCATTTTCGGTGTACGAAGATTCTTGAACATATCTAACAGAAGGGAATCCAAAAGTTCCGCCTATATATAATTTATTGTTGTAGTTGCCTCCTAACGAAATATATGTTTCGTTAATTCCGCCTTTAGTTTCAATTAATTTTCTTTGTTTGATGTCAGATGCTGGAACTGCGCTAATAAAGCTGTTTGTTGTTCCTGGTAAAGTGTCTATTAAATAAGTATTCCAAGCTAAAGCCGTGCTATAAGAATCCAGATTGTCGAAATTATTTCCATTTGCCAAAATTACATATTGATCGGATAGCGAATTTTGAGTGTTTCGACCTTCAATGTCAATTCGATTATGAAAATTTGCTAGTCGATTAGAGCCAAACCCAAAATTTAAGTATTTCCAGCCTTTTGAACGAGCGGTGTCTAATTTAAATGCTCCAATTAAAGAGAAATTTCCAAAATTGAAATTGTATTTCATATCTTCTCTTGTAGTTCCTAAGTAAGAGCTTTCTGTAGAACCTTTTAAAACATTTGCAGAAAAGTTAAATTCAGACTTTCTGTATATTCCTATGCCTGCTGGGTTTACGCTCAGACAAGATGCATCTCCACCCAATGCTCCATAAGCTCCACCTGCACCAATCGATTTTGCTGTTCCCCCAAATCCAATATATGAATATCGAAGCGCGTCTACGTCGTTTTGGGCTTTAGTGATTCCTATAGTTCCCAAAATAATTCCTATTGTTAAAATTATATTTTTCATGATTTTCAATGATTAATTAATAATTTTCAACTTAATTATCGTTTGTTGAAACCGCCACCTGAGCTTGAACGAGGGCTACTTGTACTTGGTCGAGCTGTGTTTCCTGAGCTAGGAGCAGGTGAGCTGCTACTTGGACGACTGTACGAAGGGGTGCTTGAACTTCTGCTAGGCGTTGAGTTGTAATCGTTTCTAGGTGTGCTATTGTAATTTTGATTGTTACTTGGTCTAGTGTACACATTTTCAGTTTTTGGCTGAGTGTATTCAGGTTTAGTATATGTTTTAGGTTCAGTATATGTTTTGTTTTCTGGTTGATTATTGTTACTATTATTATTATAGTTATTATAATTGTTATTTCTAGGTCTACTATATTCAGGAGCTGTATACGTTTTGCTAGGTGTTGGTCTAGTTGTAGTATTTGAGCCATTTGAAGGCTGGTTCTGATTTAAGTTATTAGGTCTTGCAGTTGTATTTGGTTTTGAATATTCAGGTTTTGCAGTTGCTGTATTTCCATTAGTTAAAGGCTGAACTGCAGGTCTTGTAGTCGTTTGATTGTTAGTAATTGGTTTGTTTGTAGAAGTATTTAGGTTATTGCTTGATGCATTTGGTCTGCTCTCTGTTAATGGTTTAGAGAAAGAGCTGTTATTGTTAATGTTGTTAGAGCGACTAATATCGTTGCTAGGGTTTATTGAGCCTCTAGAAACAACATCTTTAGATGGTCTGATGCCTTGATTAGTTGCAGTCATGTGATCTCCTTTTGATACTTCGGCATATTTTTGAGCAAATGATTTGTTGCCATCATTTAAGCTTCCTGTTCCTGTTGCTCTGCTATTTGTGCTGCCAGTAGAGCTGCCTCTGTGTCCATAGTAGCTGCTATTATTATCCCAGCTATTTACATAGTAATTATCGCCACCACCATTATAATAACCATCATTGTAACCGTGGTTGTATCCCCATCCATAGTTGCTTCCGTAGTATCCGCCGTAACCGCCACCGTAATATGAGTTCCAGCCCCAAGCTGAATATCCCCAGCTGTATGGATTGTAGCCACAGTAAAATGATGGAGCCCACCAGTTATATCCTAAATATATGCTTGTTCCCCAATAAAAAGGATCGTTATTATACATATATGAATTTGTATAATAATCGTGATAATAACCTACTCCATAAACGGGGTTGTAAAATCTTCTAACCCTTGAGCTGTATGAGTAATCATAATAATCATCTTCGTTATAATAATTATTTGTTACATAGGTTGTGCCATTGGCATCTTGATATGTTTCAGTTGTTGAACTATTGTATTGAGGTTCGGCTTGATAGTTGTTTTCTTCAACTTGTTGATAGTTTTGATCAGAGTTATTGCTCTGAGTTTGAACTTCAACGGGCTGCTCGTTGTTTGTTGGTTGTGTGTTTGTTGAATAATTAGACTGAGTAGTTGTATTAGATGATGTTGTTACAGGGGGTGTGTTTACTTTATCTTTTGGAGAATAATAAATATCATCGCTTGATGTTGATTGATATGCTGTAGAGCAAGCGCTTAAAGCAAGAAGCGAAGTTAGTGCGAAAAAATAAGCTAAAGTTTTCATGGCTATACCTCCAAATGGATTATTTATAATGTATATTTTTTTGTACTTTTGTATCTCAATTTATTTTCATAATTATAAACAAATATCATACCACAATTTTAAAATGAGCAAAGATTTTTCGACAAGAGAAGAAAATTATTCTCAATGGTACAACGACATCGTGCAAAAAGCTGGTTTAGCAGAAAATTCTGCTGTTAGAGGTTGCATGGTTATCAAGCCTTATGGATATTCTATATGGGAGATGATGCAAAAAGTTTTAGACAAAATGTTTAAAGACACAGGACATTCAAATGCCTATTTCCCCTTATTTATACCAAAATCTTTTTTTAGCAAAGAAGCTAGCCATGTGGATGGGTTTGCTAAAGAATGCGCTGTTGTTACTCATTATCGTTTGAAAAATGCGGAAGATGGTAGTGGTATTATTGTTGACGAAACGGCTAAACTTGAAGAAGAATTAATTGTACGTCCTACTTCTGAAACTATTATTTGGCATACTTATAAAGGTTGGATTCAATCGTATCGCGACCTCCCAATTCTTGTTAATCAATGGGCAAATGTGGTTCGCTGGGAAATGAGAACTCGTATGTTTCTTCGTACTGCTGAATTTTTATGGCAAGAAGGTCATACTGCTCACGCTACTCAGGAAGAAGCAATTGAGGAAACTAAGAAAATGCTTGATGTTTATGCTGATTTTGCTGAAAATTGGTTAGCATTACCCGTGCTCAAAGGCGTTAAAACAGCTAACGAACGTTTTGCTGGTGCATTAGACACTTATTGTATTGAAGCATTGATGCAAGATGGAAAAGCGTTACAAGCTGGAACTTCACATTTCTTAGGACAAAATTTTGCAAAAGCTTTCGATGTTAAATTTGTTAGCAAAGAAAATAAGCAAGAATTTGTTTGGGCTACTTCATGGGGAGTTTCTACTCGTTTGATGGGTGCTCTTATTATGGCTCACTCAGATGATAAAGGATTGGTATTGCCTCCAAAATTGGCGCCAATTCAGGTTGTTATTGTTCCTATATACAAAGGAGAAGAACAATTAGCTGAAATAAGTGTGAAAGTTCAAGAAATCAAAAAAGGACTTGAAGCCAAAGGTATTTCTGTAAAATATGATGACCGTGATACATTTAAACCAGGTTTCAAATTTGCTGATTGGGAATTTAAAGGTGTTCCTGTTCGTATTGCTATTGGACCTCGTGATTTAGAAAACGGAACAGTTGAGGTAGCTCGTAGAGATACATTTGAAAAAGCTGTTTATCAAATAGCTGATATCGAAAATAAAATAGAGCATTTGTTAGAACAAATTCAAAAGAATATTTACCAAAAAGCACTTGATTTTAGAGAAAGCAAGATAACAAAAGTTGATACTTGGGAAGAATTTAAAGATGTTTTGGATAATAAAACAGGCTTTGTCTCTGCGCATTGGGATGGAACTTCTGAAACTGAAGAAAAAATTAAAGAAGAAACAAAAGCTACCATTCGTTGTATTCCTTTGAATAATGAGTTAGAAGCTGGTGTTTGCATATATTCTGGAAAACCATCTACGCAAAGGGTTATTTTTGCTAGAGCTTATTAATAAAGTACAGATATAATCAAAATAAAAGAATCCCTTGCAGTTTGTAAGGGATTCTTTTTTTTAATCAAAAATGCACTAAAAAATTAATCTTACTTTATTACAACTTTCCCTTTGTATTCCTTGCTTGTTTTAAGATTTTTAAGCGTGAATATATAAACTCCTTTTTGTAAATCAGAAACATCTATTATTGAAGTTTCGTCATTGAGGTTGCTAAGTTTTTTTGCCACACGACCTTGCATATCCTTTATTTCCATATTATAAGATGCATCACTGCTTGGCAGCATTAGTTGAATGTGGTCTTGTGCAGGGTTTGGATAAGGTAAAACGTTATTAATTAAGTTGTTTTCTTGAATGGAAGAAGTCTTTGGTATTGTGCTTACATAAGTGTTTAATGTAGTATTGGTTATAATTGCAGGATTATAATCGAAGAAAATATATGCAGTGTTTTTCACAACTGTATTTTCGGGCAAACCTGCTTTTGGACTGATACGGTATTGTAAATAACCATTGCTTCCTAATTGGGTTTTGTTGCTATCGGGCAACATAATATTGTAAAAATGGAAGAGTACTTCGTTGGTGCCCCTTACTTCGGGTATACAATTGTGACTACTGCCTATAATTTGCAAACTGCTCATATCCATATTACTATTGATAGTATCGTAGATGTTTACGTTGAAGGCGGTATCGGTTCCCGTATTTTGAAAGCGTATAGTATAAGTAAGAGGAGTATTAAACAAAACAAATTTTTCGTTCAAAACTCCTTCCTGCACCATTTTGTCATTCGGATCGTAAGAGCCAGTAAGAACTTGAGCAAGAGTATCTATATTGTTTAGCGTATCAACATCAGCTATAAAGGGCGAGATAGAAACTGTATTAATTAATGTATCACCCAAATATTGAACATCTGGCATGTGAGCTACAACATGTATTGGTTTTGTTTCATTTACATTTAGGTTGCTAAAATTCCAAGTAAGGGTATTACCATTTTGGCTTGTTGGTATTGGTGTGGCGCTAACAAACGTTGATCTGTCATCTAGTTTCATCTCCACTGTTCCATTTTCAACTACTGTACCTTTATTTGTGTAATTTAACCAATAGTTTGCATCAAAGTTTGCACGAGTAGATCCGCCAGCTATATTTGCTTGCAAATCATGTATATTATTAATGGTTTTTATTCCAAAAACTATTGTATCTCCACTATTGGGAATATTTAATAATATACTATCGTTTGTGGTAAGTTGCCAATTTGTGGGGGCATGGTATTGAATGGTGTGGTTGCCATTTGGCAGATTGCAATAAAACAATCCATTATCTTGAGTACATGTATAATTGGAATCAATTTGAATTATTTGTTGCGAAATATTTGCTTCATTACTCTCTTTTATGCCATTGCCATTAAAATCGTTAAACACGATTCCTAAAGTGTTGTATATATTTTGAAAGTGACCTGGACCACCATCTGAAAATTTTATTGCACCAAGTTTAGTTCCAAGCCACTTATTGCCTTGAGCATCAATTGTTATGCTGTGTATAGAATTGTAAGCCAAACTATTTGCAATAGTATAAGAGGTCCAGCTAGTTCCATCAAATTTAGATATACTAGTACTGCCCCCAATCCACACATTTCCTTGGTCGTCTATGTCAATGCTATTAACTAAATTATTAGGCAAGCCATTTGCTGTAGTATATATAGTCCAGCTTGTTCCATCAAACTTCGATACACCGTTATCACTCCCAACCCAAATATTGCCTTGGACATCTGCTGCAATACAAGTTGCATGATTACTAGCTAAGCCATTTGCTGTAGTATATGTAGTCCAGTTTGTTCCATCAAATTTAGATACACCGCCATTAGTGCCAAACCATTTGATGTCTTGTGCGACTATAGCTATGGAATTTACATAGTTATTAGCTAAACCATTAGCTGTATTATACGTTGTCCAGTTTGTTCCATTAAATTTAGATACACCGTTAATAGTGCCAAACCACTTGTTGCCTTGTGCGTCTATAGCTATACTACATGTAATATTATTAGCTAAGCCATTTGCCATAGTGTATGTTGTCCAGTTTGTTCCATCGAACTTTGATATGCCTCCACCCATTGTTCCAAACCACTTGTTGCCTGAAGCATCTATGGCGATGCTGTATACTTTGTTATTAGCTAGGCCATTTGTAGTGGTATAAGTTGTCCAGCTCGTTCCATCGAATTTAGATACACCAGCACTAGTTCCAAACCACATATTGCCTTGTATATCGTCAGCTTTACAATTAACTTTATTGTTTGTTAGGCCATTCGTTGTATATTTTATCCAGTTTGATCCATCAAACATTGATGCACCAACATTTGTTCCAAACCACTTGTTGCCTTGGGAGTCTATGGCGATGCTATTTACTCTGTTATCAGCTAAGCCATTTGCTGTAGTATACGTTGTCCAGTTTGTTCCATCAAACTTTGTTACGCCGTTATCAATTCCAAACCACATATTGCCTTGTGCATCAATAGTTATACAGATTATAGTTTCTGTGGTTAAGTATGTTGTCCAGTTTGTTCCATCGAATTTAGATACCCCGAAACTAGTTCCAAACCACTTGTTGCCTTGGGCATCAATAGCTATACTGTATACATTATTATCAGCTAATCCATCTGTAGATGTATAAGTAGTCCAGCTTGTTCCATCAAATTTAGATACGCCGTTATCAGTTCCAAACCATGCATTGCCTAGTGTATCTATAGTCATGCTGTATAGATAGCTGCCTGTCAAGCCATTAGCTGTAGAATATGATGTCCAGTTTGTTCCATCGAATTTTGAAACACCACCGTTATGAGTTTCAAACCATATATTGCCTTGGGCGTCTATGGCGATGTTATATACATTATTATTTATTAAACCATTTGTTGTAGTATATGTAGTCCAATTTGTTCCATCGAACTTCGAAACGCCTTTATCAGTCCCAAACCACATACTTCCAAGAGTATCCATAGCTATGCAATTAATATAACTGCTGTCTAATCCAGGTGCTGTTAAATATGTAGTCCAGTTTGTTCCATCAAACTTAGATATGCCGTTATAGGTTCCAAACCATTTGTTGTTCTGAGCATCAACGAAAATGCAGTTAATATTATTGTTACATAATTCTGTAGACGTTGAAGCGACAGTATAATTTGTCCATTGCTGAGCAAAGGTATTGCTTATTAAAAATAAGCATAGAATTGATGATAAGAGCTTTTTCATGAAATTAGAAATTTGGAATTATGGTTAAAGGTAAAGCGAAAAATTTAAAAAGCAAATAGTAATCATTTAACGGTATGTTTTAGTAAGGCAAAGGCAGGGAAATCGCTTTTAAAAAAATTGTATCTTTACAAAAAAAATGTTCTATGAATACAATTTATAAACAATTGTTTGATCGAAATCTTATTGATGATAAGCAATACAGTTTTCTTGATGTCGTTCAATCTAAAAAAATAATTTCATTATATTACGAACTCCGACTCTTGCTTTATCTCGGTATAATGCTCTTTACGGGTGGCTTAGGTTATTTTGCATATCAAAACATGACTGAAATTGGTCATATTATTAGCATGTTGCTTATTGCATGTGCTGTTTTTGCTGGATTTTATTTTATTAATAAATTCCAAAAACCATACTCCAACGCTATGGTGGAAGTTGTTCATCCATATTTTGATTATATACTCATTTTAACATCACTATTAATAATTTCGCTGTTTACCTACATTCAGGTGTATTTTGATATTGTTCAGTATTTTATTTATTCATCTTCATTTATTTCAGCAGGTATTTTATTGCTAATGGCTTACCGATTTGATAATAGAGCATTATTATCCATGGGAATTACAGCTCTAGCTGCTGCTTTTGGCGTTAGTGTTACGCCTGTAGATTGGGTTAAAGGAACATGGTTTGCATCGGGTCTACTTTATCTAATCAGCATTTTGCTTGGGGCAGGACTAGTTGTTGCTGGCGAATTATCCGAACGTAAAGACATAAAAAGTCATTTTAAGTTTACATATCAAAATTTCGGATTACTTCTCTTTTTTACTGGAGGCATTTCTGCAATGTTTGAGAATCAATATCATGTTTGGTTTGCTTTCTTTACTTTGCTTTCAGCTGCTTATGTATTATATCAGTCATGGAACTTAAAGCAATTTCTTTTCTTCCTTTATTCAAGTATTGCGGCGTATATTTCTTTTACTTATTTGCTTTTTCAAATGCTTAATGGCTTTGATGGAGGAACTGTTCTATTGGTTTATTATTTCCCTTTTAGTTGCATTGCTTATGTTGTTTTATTAATTAACAAAAAATCGCATTTCAAAAATGATTAATTCTATTATTGCCTACGATATAGCTGAGTTAGAAAAATATAAAATAGTTTCTGAAGCTAAAAGTTTATTTAAAAGTAAAATACTTAGCAAAGAGCAGTTTGATAGCATTCAAACAGAATACCATTCAAATTTTTTTGCTCCAAGTGTTTTTATGCGAATCCTTTTGTTTCTCGCATCACTGTTTGGCATGTCGACCCTATTATTGCCTGTTGGGATGATATTTGGCGATTTAGGAATGGGTGGATATCGAGTAATTTCTTTTGTTTTAGGTATTATTTTTATCGGATTAACCGAATTTGTTTTTATAAAAGATAAGTTTCACTATAAATCAGGAATAACAGAAGCAGGCGTTTATGTTGGTTTATCGTTTATTGCTACTGGAATTTTAGGCTTTGACTCTGATTATAAATTTGTTGCTCCTGCAATTTGTCTTATTTTAGCGACTTTTGCCGCAATACGATACTTAAATTTTATAGCTTTAGCTTTAGCTTTTGTTTTCTTTGGATGGATTGTTTTTCAACTATTTTCAGGTATTGGAGGATATGCAGAAGCTTTAATACCATTTGTCTTTATGATTGTATTTGGAATTATATTTTGGCAAACTATCAAAATGGAAAAAAGATTTTCAAATTTTATTTTTAAAGATTTATTTATTGTAGCAAAAACTATTTGCTTACTTGTATTTTATATAGCAGGAAATTATTTTGTGGTTAGAGAGTTAAGTGTTAATTTGATGGATTTAAAGTTGACAGGAAATGAAGATATCCCTTTTGCATTTATATTTTATGCTCTTACGGCATTAGTTCCAATTGCCTATTTATACTGGGGAATAATGAAAAGATCAATTATTTTTATACGGGTTAGCATGTTAACATTAGCTCTTAGCGTTGTTACTTTTAAATATTATTTCAGTTTAGGCTATCCAGTTGTAACAATTACTGCTTCTGGAGCTATTTTAATAACAGCGGCTTTGCTTCTTTTGAATTATTTGAAACAAACTAGAAGTGGCTATACCAGAGAAAGATTATTAACAGACAAGTGGAGTTCGCAAGATTTAAGTGCATTTATCACTTCGCAAACACTAGGCGGAAATGCGGGGAACAATCCCAATTCAGACACAACTCTAGGCGGTGGTGATTTTGGTGGTGGCGGAGCTGGTAGTAGCTGGTAAACTTGAAGTTAAATATGAATTAGCTATATTTAAAAAAATACAAATCGAATTCCCCTTTCAATGTGTAAAAACTTTCAAAGCCGTGGTTTTGATAGAAAGGTATGTTCTTTGGTGTAGAGGTTTCTAAATAAATGGGTAGATTATTTACCTTGGCATATTGCTTTATATCTTCAATTAATTTGCTTCCAAGTTTTGTGCCTTGTTTTTCAGGTTCTACACCAATAAATTGAATATGAAGATATTGTTTTTCCTTTCGATGTTGGCTTATTAATTTTTCGTGTTTCATTGCAAAGTAAGCTTTTTTTAATCCTAATGCAAAAGCGAGTTTGATGCTTATGAAAAACTTGCGAACATGAATTTTTTCTTTTCCTGATATTTTACATAAAGCTACTGCCGTTCTAGATTCATTAGTAAAAGCAAGATTATCGTAATGACTATGAATGAAAGAGTATTCCATTAAAACAGAAATAGATTTGCTGTTTTTACATACCGACAAAACACTTTTATTTTTAAGAAAAGAGCTTGATAACAGTTTGACTACAGCTTCTTTGTCTTTGAAATTAGTTAAAATCATCTTGTTACAATTTAATCAATTGCCCTTTGCCCGTAATATTGCTTTTTACAGAAGATGGATTTCCTTTGTAATAGATGTTGCCTTTGTTTTCGATAGTTGCCGTTAGATCATTTTGAACATTAACTTTTGCTGAAGCCAAGTTTTTCATGTGAACGGCACAGGAATTTGTTAAAAAATATTGGGCTTCAATTGGACCGTAACCAAAAGAATAAATATATGCACAATCTGATTTTCCTTTAATAGATAAATCGGCAGTACCTGCATGAATTACAAAAGCAGAATATTTGCAATCAACATTAAAATCAATATGTCCCGCACCTCGTTCGGTTTCAAAATAAAAACTATCAGCAACTAAAGTATTTGTGAAATTAATATTCCCATAGCCTTGATAATTCAGGTAATTTAAATTTTTCACGCCCAGTGTAATATGTATTTTATATTTGTAGCTTCTTACCCAATTAAATCGATTCTCATTAGAAATGTATAATTTCCCGTTGCTTACTTTTGTAATAATATCGGGCATTAAATTTTTGCCTGCATTTATTACTGCCCAATTGCAAGTATCTTGAACAATATCAAGAATAATATTGTCAGTTAGGCTTACATAGTTGAAATTATCTAAAATTCTTGTTTCTTGAGTTATTGTGCCTGTTGACTGTAGAAAATCCGGAGCATCTTCTTTATTACAAGAGCAAAAAATATTAATAATTGAAAATAATATAATACTGTATTTTATCATATTTAAAATTTATATCCAATGCCCCATTCCATGTGGTCGGCACTTCCAAAATGAGTATTAAGAGCAAAACAAATTAATACGTTTTTATTTAAATAATATCTCAAGCCAATTCGATGATACGATTTTTTTGCCAGCGCTTTTGAAGAAGTGTAAACGCCCCATTGTGTAAGAATATTTAATTTTTCAACAACTAAAATGTGTCCAATAGTTATGCCCGTATTGAATAATCGATGATGACCCGTTGGAGTATTCTGTTGGTCTTCAACATAACTTTTGTCGTAAATCATATCGAAGCCTATTGAATAAGCATTTTTTCTTCTGAATTGTTTTTCGAAGGTGGTGCTACTGTTAATAACAGGATAGGTTGCTGAACGTGGGAAAAAAGGCTGCTTCCATCCGCCAGACAATGTAGTTACAATATGTTTGTTTTTATTAAATTCGGGAAGTGCTGGTATATTTGAAATTTCTCTTTTTGCTATTCGATAGCCTAAACCAATATTTATTGTTGGAATATTTACACCTAAATTAGGCTTTCTGCTTGATCCATTTGAGTAGTGAAACAGTGATAAAGATAAATTGCCCGAAATTTTCGGAGTGATTTGAATTTGATTTTCGATTTGAAAATTTATTAAGGCATTTATTTTAGCACTGATAGATGTGTTTTTGAAGTTATTTTCGAGATCAAAAACCTTGTTAATATACCCAATTCCTGCACCAACTTTAAAAAACAATTTATATTTTTTCGAGTTGTCTTTTAGGTTGAAGTTTACCCAAGGGTATATACCAGTACAAAATCCCATCATATTTTTAAGAGCCAAATCGGTATAAATAACGCTAAAACCAATTTGTGGTTTATTATACAATTGATGCCAAAGTTTAACCCCGCTTGTTTTCCCAAATATAGATGCTTCGAAAACAGGAAAATGGCCTTGAACTAAAATTTTGTTTTTTGGAGAATGTGCCCAAATAACTCCGTAATGAGATTTGATTCCAAAATTTATTTCAGATAAAGAACTTTGAGAATTAACTGTTTTATTAAAAAATAAGAGCAGGAAAGAAAATACAATTGCAGACTTTAAGTAAAAAACATCAATATTATTTATAATTGATAGATTTTTATTAATCCGGATTGACAGAATATGATTAGTTTTGTGCATAGAAAATATTTCAAAACAAAATTACTATTAAAATATGATAATTTTGTATGATAAATTATACTTTTTTCTAAATGCGAAAATATATTTTTAATTCAAATACGATTATTATAGTTGTTTTATTTGTATTAATAGCAGTTCAATTTAATGTTAAGCGTTGGAATAAAAGTTTAATTATTGATTGGGATGTTAAGGAATATTATGGCTATTTGCCTGCTACATTTATTTATCATGATTTACATTTAAAGTATTTCGATACCATCCCAAGTATTAAAAAGTATGGGTGGTACAAAACCACCGAAAGCGGCGACCGAGTGTTTAAGATGAGCATGGGGATGTCAATGTTGTATTTGCCGTCGTTCTTTATAGTTAATGCTTGGCAACATTATTCTAATAGAAATAGTGATGGGTATTGTGTTCCTTATCAAAAGGCTTTAGCTCTCAATGTGATGCTATATTTGTTTTTTGGACTGCTCTTTTTGTCAAAAGTTCTACATCGTTATTTCAGCAAATTAGCTGTTTGGTTAACACTTATATTTATTGTATTTGGCACTAATTTATTATTCTATTCAACAAATGAATCTGGAATGCCGCATGATTATAGCTTTTCTTTGTTTTCTATTTTTTTATGGAGTTTAGTAAATTGGTTTGAGCAAAAAAAAATACAATATGCACTATTATTAGGTTTTTTAGTGGGTTTAATTTCTTTAATTAGACCAACGAATTCGGTAATTGTTGTTTTTTTAGTCTTATATAAATGCATGAATTTTAATGACTTTAAAAATAATATTTCTTTGTTTTTTAAATATTGGAAACATTGGGTGCCGTCAATTTTGTTATGTTTAATCGTTTGGGTTCCGCAATTGCTCTACTGGAAAGAGGTAACAGGTCATTATATACATTATTCCTACGACAAGGAAGGATTTTTCTTTAACAATCCACAAATAACTAATGTTTTATTCAGCTATAGAAAGGGTTGGTTTGTATATACACCGCTTGCCATATTTGCTCTAATTGGTTTATTCCTTTTAAGCAAAAAGCAATCTGAATTTCGTTGGTCGATTATTTTTTATTTAATTGTTCATGTTTACATTGTTTCATGTTGGTGGTGTTGGTGGTATGGCGGTTGCTATGGTCAGCGAGCAATGATTGAGAGTTTTGCATTTCTGTCAATACCATTAGCTGCGTTTTTCGATAAAATATGTGATAGCGTTACTTGGCACCGAGTAGTTTTATGGTTAATAATGTTTTTTATTTTTGTAACAAGTATAATTCAAACACTACAATATCGCTATACTATAATTCATTGGGACGCAATGACTAAAGAAGCATATTGGAAAGTATTTTTAAAAGTTAAAAAGCCAAAAGATATTAAGAATTACTTAGATGAACCCAATTACGATAAAAGAATGAGAGGCGAAGATGAATAAAAATGATAAACGATTAGATGCATTTCAACGTTTGTTGGATATTATGGATGAATTAAGAGCAAAATGTCCTTGGGATAAAAAGCAAACGTTTGATACACTTAGGCATTTGACAATTGAAGAAACCTACGAATTAGCCGATGCTATAATAGAAAAAAATAGCGATGAAATAAAAGGTGAGCTTGGAGATTTGATGCTTCATATTGTTTTTTATTCAAAAATTGCGTCGGAGCAAGGTGCTTTTGATATTACAAATGTGCTAGATGGTATTTGCGATAAACTTATTCAGCGTCATCCGCATATATTTGGCGATGTGGTTGCCAATGATGCACTTACCGTTCTTCAGAATTGGGAGAAAATTAAGTTAGATTCTGGGAAAAAATCGGTATTACAAGGAGTTCCCAAATCTTTGCCTGCAATGGTTAAAGCATATAGAATTCAGGATAAAGCCAAAGGAGTTGGGTTTGATTGGGAAGAGCCAAATCAGGTGTGGGATAAAGTTAGAGAAGAGCTTGATGAATTGCACGAACAAGTTGAAAAAAATACGTCGCAAGAAAAAATAAGAGATGAATTTGGCGATGTGTTTTTTGCATTGATAAATTATGCTCGTTTTATTGATGTAGAACCTGATGCAGCATTAGAAAGAACAAATAAAAAGTTCATTCGACGATTCCAATATTTGGAAGAAGGGGCGAAGAAGGCAGGGAAGAAACTTTCGGATATGACATTGGCTGAAATGGATGTATTCTGGAATGAAGCTAAATCTATGGAATAACAATTATGAAACTTTTTGTAGGTATTATTTTGTTTCTTTTTTCTATGTCTTCTTTTTGCCAAGTGAAAGATTCGGGAAGTGTTTTTAAACCCTATTTTCAAAACAAACCCATTGATGCAAACTTGTTGTTAAAGGCACCTTTTAAATGGAATAAAAAAGATATTTTAGCCTTTGGTTTAGTTGTTTCTTCTGGAGTGATTGCATACCAATATGATGAAAAAATAACAAATATATTTATTGAAAACAGAAAAAATGGATTGAACAATATTGCAAAATATATGTTACAACCTTTAGGCAATGCCTTTTATGTATATCCTGCAGTTTTGGCAACAATGGGTGTTGCTTGTTTGACACATAATAAAAAGCTTGCATTTTTGTCGCTGACATCTACCAAATCGCTGATATTTACTGGGCTGACTACACAAATGATAAAATATGCTGCTCACAGATCTCGTCCTTATGAAAGCAATGGAAACTCTCATATTTGGGGCGGACCGTCATTAGATTCGCAACATCATTCGTTTGTTTCGGGACATAGTTCTACTGCTTTTTCTCTTGCTACCTCAATTGCATCCGTATACAATGATATGCCTCTTGTTAAATGGACTGCTTACAGTTTAGCAACTTGTGTCGAATTGTCGAGAGTATATGACAACAAACATTGGTCGTCGGATGTGATAAGCGGCGCTGCTTTGGGGTATGCAATTTCAAGATTTTGCTATAATAACGACAAAAAAAGACAAAATAATAATACCCTTGTTTTATTGCCAAGTAGCAGAGGTTTGCAAATTTTGTATAGTTTTTAGTCTTTTACAATTTCAGTAGCTTTGCCTAGCGCAGCATCAAAATTGTCGAAAATATTTGCTTTTCCGATCATAAAAACTATTCGACTCTTTTCAAGTTCGGCCCTTACTTCAGGGTTTACTCCTGATAAAATAATTTTAACCTTTTTTGCTTGAAGCGTTTTTATTACTTCTTTGAAATTGTATGTTCCAGTTGCATCGATAAATGGCACATGACGCATACGAATAATAATAACCTTAGACGTAAAGCTAATTTCTCGAATTGTTTCGTTGTATTTTTTTGCAGCTCCAAAAAAGAAAGGCCCACTAATTTCATATATATCAATTCCTTTTGGCACTTTTGAATAATCCTCCGAGACATCGAAATCTTTTTCTCTTGGTGCAATATCGCTTAGTTTCGACATGCGATGCATGAATAATAGCGAAGAAAGAACAATTCCTATTTCAATAGCTACGGTTAAATCTACTAATACAGTAAGAAAAAAAGTAACAAGCAAAACTGCAATATCGTATTTTGAGCCTTTAAAAATGGATATAAACGATTTCCATTCACTCATATTATAAGCAACAACTATTAAAATACCAGCTAAACAAGACATTGGAATTTTTACAGCGTATTTTCCAAAGAAAAGCATGATTAATAAAAGTGTAATAGCATGAACCATCCCTGCTATTGGGGTTCTGCCACCATTTTTAATGTTAGTTGCAGTTCTAGCAATAGCTCCAGTTGCAGGAATTCCTCCAAAGAACGGAGTGATAACATTTGCAATTCCCTGTGCAATTAGTTCTGTGTTAGAACGATGATTTGTGCCAATCATTCCATCCGCAACAACTGCTGATAAAAGCGATTCAATGGCACCTAGCATAGCAATAGTGAATGCTGGGGCTAAATAATTATGAATATTACTGAAATCGATACTAGGTAATGAAAAGCTAAATGAACTAGGGATTTCGCCAAATACAGATTCAATAGTTGTAACAGGAAGTTTTAGAATAAAAACACCAAGAGTTACCAAAATAATTGCGAAAAATGAACCTGGAATTTTTGTGGTTATCTTTCTTGAGTATAATGTAATAAGAATTGTAAGTACTGTTATTCCTATTGCATAAAAATTTACTTCATTATAGTGTGTAAAATAAGTAATCCATTTTTCTATAAATTCAGAAGGTACTTTTAAATCTTTGGGCAAGCCAAAAGCATCCTTCATTTGAGTTGAAAAAATTACAAGTGCAATTCCGCTGGTAAAACCAACGATTAATGGATGTGGAATAAACTTAAGGATGGAGCCCATTCTAAATAATCCAAATAGGATAAGTATAATTCCAGCAAGTATTGTTGATATTAATAATCCATCAAGACCATAAGTGGTAACAATTCCAAAAACTATAACAATGAACGCACCCGTTGGTCCGCCTATTTGCACTCGGCTTCCACCCAGAAATGAGATAAGAAAACCAGCAATAACAGCTGTAATTAACCCTTTTTCAGGTGAAACCCCTGAGGCAACAGCAAACGCAATAGCAAGAGGCAATGCTACGATTCCAACAATTATTCCTGCTAAAATATCTTTTTGAATTTGGTCTTTAGTAAACCCTTTTTTCAGAAGACTGAAAAATTTGGGATTAAATAATTTATTCATAACTAATATTTTTTGACAGTGCAAAATTACAGGCTAAAAAGCCTTTTAGTGCAATCTATTTAATATTTTTATGAACTTATTGGCGGTTGAAAACTTTAAAGTTCAATACCGAAAATATTTCTTTGAATTATAATGTTGAAATATTTTTTTTATCCTCAAACTAAAAGAATTAAATTATATTTTCCACCTTTCTAAATTTGGAAGAACTGCATTCGCCATTTCACGTGCTTTTTCTTCTGGCATGCCTAAATATTCTACTGCAATTTTTACGTTTTTATTTATCTTATCCTGAACACTTGAGCAAGAATCAATAAATGCTCCATCTTCAAAGCAAAAACTACAATATTTATTGCTTAAGCTTTTGTCTGTATTGGTTCCGCCTCCATTTGGATCTTTAGAAAGGGGCATTCCGCAACTCTGGCATATATTTTCATTTCCCATCATATAAATCAAAGTTAAAATGAAAGCGTTAAAAAAGAACAATTAACGCTTACATTATTATTAATTATTAAAATCGTTGAAACAGATTAAGGCAGGTTTGAACTAAAGGAGGAAACATATCTGGCTCTAGGCCTGCCATGTGAGGATCGAAAGGAGGTGCTCCGCCAAGCCATCCTTCGTATCTTGCAAGTATTTGTTGACGATAAGCAACATTTCCAAGGCGAGTACCTAATGCACTATTAATTGGAACAACCATATCGTCTTGATGAGTTCCTAAAACATCTTGAAAATAAATGCCAAAGAAATAATATCGCGAACGCATCTTTACATCTGCAGGATTAGTGTTTAGTTTATATAAATCCTGACTGTTTGGGCCGATTGATAGGCCCCCTTGAGTAGTAAAAAATGCTGGAATTTGTAACCATGCCATAGTTCCTTCATGAGGAGAACACATACTTAATAATGCGCTGCATGGAAAACCATTAGCAACCATTTGACGTGCTACTACACCGCCCATGCTATATCCAATGAGTATAGTTGTAGAAAAGTCGTATCCTGTTGCATATAATGCTTTAGCTACATCAAATGCACCGAAAATAAAAGGTTTGTTTGTGTCATAATCAACAGTCCATACGTTCCAGCCTCTTGTTGCAATGTTGCTGTTGATTGCATTTTTAATTTTCTCCATCATTTTTGAGCCTGGGCTGCTTGATAGATTAAATCCATGGATTAAAACACAGTGCTTTTGTTTAGCTCCTTTGGTTATTTCGGCTTCTTGAATTAGTGTTACTGTTGGTTCTGATGGCTTTAAAATAACCTCAGAACTTTCGATGTTTAAGTTTTCTTGTTCCATTTTATTGTCATTAAAAAAAAGGGTTTATGAAAAAAGGCTGATTTCTCAGCCCTAATATTTTCTAGTGTCCAGCACCTTTCAGTTTAAGTTTATCGCCAGTTTCATCAGCAATACGTTTGTAAAATTCTTGTCCGTATCCAGGTTGCGAAACATTTGGGTTTCTTTGATTAGGATTTTTTGTTTTTATATTACCATCCATATATTTAACAAATAAATACTCATAAAATTTACGCCAATCATTTACCAAGTTATTTGCTGTTGTTACAGAATAATTATTTACAAATTCAACAGCCTTAGCAGGACTTACTTTATAAAGTTCGCTAGCTTCTTTATCAATTGCTGCGGTATTTTCTTCATATTTTGTTTCATATTCATTAATTTTAGTAGCAATTTCTGGGTGAATTGCACTATAACGAGTATATGCTAGGTTTGTAACTTGATTAAATGTCCAAAATGCAGAAGTGCTTGAAAATGTCATCATATCGCCATTACCAACCGCAAAAGTTTCTGGAACTTTTGTTGAACCGCAATACATTGGGAAATAAACGGTACTAGCTGCATCATCAACGCCAAACCAGAAAATTCCTCCAATTGGATTTGGCAACCAAGAACGACCTTGTGCAATAAAAGAAAATCCAGTTTGTTGAGTAGCTGTAGCTCTTTCATTAACATAACTTTGTTCGCCAACTTTCCAAGTAAGAGGTCTCCAACGATAAGGGCATCCAAAAGGACCAGCGCCTATATCTTTAGTCATATCTAATTCGGTTCCTTCTAAGTGATTGCGCATATTGTTCATAACATCGCGAGCAGAAACTTTATTATCAGGTTTGATAAATAAAGGCATACGATTTGTAGGATAGCCTGTTCTAGGGTCAGTTTGAATATTTCCTTTTACATATTCCCAATATTTGCCCATATCTTTATTTACGCTATTAAAGAAGGTCCATACACGGATTTCACTAAAACGAGCACCTGAAAAATCAAGAGGAGCATACGTATCAGAAAAACTAAATTCTGCATCTTTAATTACATCTTTTGTTAAACCAGCTTTTCTTGCAAAAGTAATAACATCAGCAGCGTGGAAAACTTCTTGTTTAGTGTCGAACCAATTGTTTACTTTTTGAAAAGGGAAAGTAGTTATTCTAGCATGATTTGCATGTCCGCAAACATAGCCTTCAGGAACTTTCATTGCAACCCAAACAGCACCTTTGCTGTAAGATGTTGGCATTACTTTTCCTTTTGCATCTTTTGTGATTTTTGGAGAACCTTTTCCAATAATCTCGAAAATCCACACTTCATTAGCATCAGCAATCGACATTGATTCGCCAGTACTGTAGTAGCCGTATTCAGCAACTAATTCCGACATTATTTTTATCGCTTCACGAGCTGTTTTAGCTCTTTGTAATGTTATGTAAATTAAACTTCCATAATCAATTATACCTGTAGTATCTTGTAATGATTCATTTCCAGTATAAGTAGTTTCTCCAATTGATACTTGGTTTTCGTTCATGTTTCCAACAACAGAATAGGTATGAAGAGCTTGTTTTATTTTACCTAAATATTTACCGGTATCCCATTCGTAAATATCTAACATAGTACCAGCAGGATAATCGGCTGAAGCATGGTAATACATTTCGCCGTATAATGTATGAGAATCGGCAGCGTAAGAAATTAAAGTTGAGCCATCTTTGGAAGCTCCTTTTGATACGAGGTAATTTGTACAAGCTGATGAAATGTTAGCTGTAATACTAAATCCAACAAACAATACTACACATAATAATTTTTTCATTTTATTAGTTTTAAGGTTTTTGCAAACCTACCTATTTTTTTTAAAATAACCAAGTGTGAATGACAATTTAGTGAGGGTTTTATACCAAAAATAAAATAACAAGTATTATTTGTTTGTTTTTCTACGTTTATCTTAAATTAATCATTAGAATTTAACTCCTTTCTTTTGCTTGAACAAAAGAAACAAAAGTCAAGACGAAACGAATTCCCTCCCGCACTGCCTGATTGTTAGATTTTCGGCAAAGACATTGCTTCGCAACTTTGCACGAAAAGCTACTCAATCATCCATTCACGCCCACGCATGCCTGCCCGTTTCGTCAAGCCAACGCACGCTACGCAATATATAGCTATCTGCTGATTTTGAAAAACACACAGCAATAAATTACTTAATTTCTGAAAGTTTCTATTGCATAGCTTTATAAAACTATTATGAAGACTCCGATTGAAATACATTAAAATTGGAAGTTTTTTTAAAATTCAAATTCTATGTTTTACTCCATAAAAAAACTCCCTCCGCCATTTTAATGACAGAAGGAGCTAAAATTTAGGGTTTTAATTACTTGTTAATTTAGGGTGTTAAGTTTGTTTGTGAAATCAGTTGCTGTTGTTTCTGTAAGCGTAAAATTAACTATTTGGTTAGCACTAATTGTAATTGGAACAAATGAAGAATACAACTTGCCATCTTTAACTCCCAGAGCTACAACGGTGCATTCTAAGCCTATAGGAGCATAATAGTAAGGAAACTCGTTTTGATAGTTGTATACATGAACCATACAATTTATATTTTTAAATACTAGAAATACATCAGTATGGTATATGCTAGGACTATCCGTTGGTTTCATTGTTAAGGTAGTTTGCTGGTAATTGTTAAAATAGTTTGGATTGTCGCTATTGCACCACGAACCAGAATCAACAGGGTTGTTAAATTCATAAAGATTAAAAATATAGCTTGTTGCTGAAAAAACTACCGTATCTGCACCAGTAACAGCCCAACCACCCATTCCTGTGGAATCGTTTATAATTACCATAGGCAACATTCCTGTGTCAGCAGCCATTCCATTTAATATTGGTTGAATTACTTCAATTTTTTTCCCTGCTGCCATTACTAAAGCTTGACTTCCTTGTATTGCTTTAATGAAAAATTCGCCACCCGATTTTATTGGTGCACCCCAATATGCTGTAGTTGGAACATTGGCTAAAAGCATATCGCTTTTTTTGTAAATATCTTTGAATTCTATGGTAACATTTCCTGTAACAGCACTTCCACTTTGAGTTTTAAATGCATTTGCTGGGATATTTACCACTGTTCCTTGAGAAGTAGTAAATGTTCCGCCAGTTGAAGCGTTTATTGTATGGGTTTGCAGCTTAGGTGCAAATTCAGCGTAGAATTGTCCAATTGATGTGTATTTTTTTGCATCATCTGTTGATGTTGGCTGCTCGTCTTTCCGACAACTTGTATAAAGAGCCAAAAATGATAATGTAATTGCAAATAATTTTAACTTTTTCATAATATTTCTTGGTTAGTTTTAATCAAGACTTATGAAATTATTAAAAGGTTGCATCATTGATTTATTTTATTTTGAATCTGTGATTTCTTTATTAATTAAATCATGAATACTATCGAGTTTATCTAGTGGAATAGAGTTGAGTAATTGGGTTAGCTCTATAATTTTTGTAGTTCTTTTCAAGGAATATAGAGGATGATTTTCGTTATCTTTATCTTTCGAGTCGGGAATCCACTGAATAAAATCGTTAGGAGTGCAAAGTAGCATTTCGCATAGACGTTCAATGTCTTTCAAATTAAGTTTGTCTATTCTGCTATTTGCAATGCGGGTGGCAAATCCTTTGGAGTAGCCTCTGCTTGAAATATAACTAAATGGTTTGTCTATTCCGCGGGCTTTAAAAACTCTATTGAAGTTGAAGAATAACATAATACAGCGATTAAATTACATTTAACTTATTGCAAAAATAATAAATATATTGTTAGTTGCAAAGTATTTGTCTTTTTAATTTAAAATGCAGTCTTTTAATATTAAATTGTAGTATATTTTATTTAAAATGCAGTATCTTAATTACAAAATTCAGTCTTTTTTATGTATATGTTTATATCTTAATTGTAAAATGACAAACCTTAATTTAATAAATTAGTCTTTTTATATTAAAACGTAGTCTTTCTATTTTAGAATGAAGTGTCTACTTTGTAAAAATATGGAGGTTGTTTAGAAGTGAAATAAGAGAGAATTAATTAATGTTGAAATACAGACTTAAATAGCTTCCCCCATTAGCTTTACGAAGTTTATTGAAGTTGAAAGGCTACTGGTAAGGTAAAAGTAGTTTTAATTTTTCTGTTATATACTTCACCAGGAATCCATTTTGGCATTAATTTAATAACTCTTATGGCCTCTTTACTTAAAGAAGGATGTGGGGATTTAACAATTGTAATATCTGCAATTGATCCATCTTTATCAATTGTAAACGACACAAATACTTTTCCACTAATACCATTTTCCTTAGCTTCTTCGGGGTATCTGATATTCTCTGCCAAGAATCTAAACATAGCTTCATCTCCTCCTTTATATGAAGGCTTTACTTCTTCTTTAAATTCTACATTTGACACGGTACTATCTTCATTATAAAGAGAAATTGTTTCAGGAGCATCATTTTTAAAGTTTCCTTTTGCACTCGCTATTCCATTTTCATAGAACCAAGAACACACACTATCTTTTTTCCCATTAATATATTTAACTTCGCTATCAATTGCTCCACTTTCGAACCAGGTTTTCCATAAGCCTTGTTTTTCGCCATTTACAAATAATCCTTCCGATTCTTTTGTCTTATTTTCAAAATAACTTGTGCTTAAGCCATCTTTTTTCCCAAGAACATATTTAATTTCGCTATCGATTGCTCCATTTTCGAACCAAGTTTTCCATAAACCTTGTTTCTCTCCATTTACATATAAACCTTCTGATTCTTTTGTTTTATTTTCAAAATACCATGCCCATAAACTGTCTCTTTTGCCATTAGAATATTTTCCAATGGAATCAATACTTCCATTCTTATACCAAGTTGTCCATAAGCCTTCTTTATTGTTTTCATTATAAATGCCTTCCTGTTCCTTTTTACCATTAGCATACCATGAATTCCATTTGCCATTTTTTTTATCATTAACGTAAGAAATCGTTGCTAATATTTTTCCATCATTATCCCAATATGTCCAGTTTCCATTTTTCAGCAAGTCGATGTATTCTCCTTCAAATTGCTTATTGCCATTTGAATACCATTTTTCCCATACGCCAATTTGTTTGTTTTTGCTATAATTTCCTTCGCTCATTTTTTGCCCATTTTCGTAATAATAACTAAATGGACCCTCTTTAACTTCGTAGGAATCAGAGGTGTAAAAACCCTTTTTTAATATCTGTTTGTTGATTTTAAAATCTATAGCAAAATAGAGGCTATCTACTTTAATTGATTTTCGATAGAAACGAGCTTCTGATTTTTTTATTGGCTTCCAATAATTTGAATAATATGTGGTTAAAGTATCGTTCTGAGCATTAAGTGCAGATGCGAAAATTATAAATAAGCAAAACAATATGTATTTCATAGAAAAGATTTTTTTAATAATAAAATTTTATTTCTTATCCATCCCAAAAACTTCAAATATATTCTTCAACAGTTTAGATTTTACTCCTTCAAAGTTTTGTTCTGCTCCTAATTCTTTGGCTAGTGAAGTTACCCCCTTATCTACAAAACCACATGGGTTGATGTGATTGAAATAGCTTAAATCGGTATTTACATTAAATGCAAAACCATGCATTGTTACATATCTGCTTGCACGAACGCCAATAGCACAAATCTTGCGTTCCTTGCCTTTTATTCCAACATCTAGCCAAACGCCCGTAGCTCCTTCTAAACGAGCAGAAGCAATTCCGTATTCTTTTAAAGTAATAATTATTGATTCTTCTAGCAGATGAATATATTCTTTAACTCCTAATTTAAACCTTTCTAAATTAATTATTGGATAGCCGACAATTTGACCTGGACCATGATAAGTGATATCACCGCCTCGGTTAGTTTTATGAAAAGTGGCATTTTTTGCTTGAAGCTGAATATAGTCTAAAAGCATATTATTTTCTGAACCACTCTTGCCTAAAGTATAAACATGAGGATGTTCGCAGAAAAGCAGGTAGTTATTAGTGTTTTCGTCGGTTGAACCATTTTCTCTATTGGCTAATTTCTGAGCCACAATAATATTAAAAAGCGATTCTTGAAAATCCCAAGCTTCTTGATAGTCAATTATTCCGAGGTCTTTATATTCTACTTTTGTCATTTTAAGCTATTCTGAATAATAAATTCGTTTTATTCTTCTTGAAAGGCTTGTGAATACTTCATAATGAATAGTTCCAATTTGTTCCGCAATCGTTGAAACTGGAATTTCTTTTCCAAAAATAATTACATCGTCGCCTTCTTCTGCATTAATTCCTGTTATGTCTATCATGCACATATCCATACAAATTGAACCTATGAACGGTGCTAATTGTCCATTTACTAGCACTTTGCCAACTCCATTTCCTAGCTTACGGTTTAATCCGTCGGCATAGCCAATATTTATGGTGGCAATTTTGCTTTCTTTATTTAAAAGTCCTTTTCTGTTATATCCAATAGTTTCGGAAGATTGCAATATTTTAATTTGCGAAATGATGGTTTTTAATGTACTTACATTCATTAATTCATTTTGAACTTCTGACGAAACACCATATAACCCAATTCCTAAACGTACCATATCAAAATGAGCACCTGGAAAACGAACAATACCTGCCGAATTTAATGCGTGTCGCATAAATGTATATTGCAACTCATCTAAAATAATTCCACTCATTTTCTCAAACAAGGAAATTTGATGTTTTGTAAAAACATCATCGTTCTTATCGTCGGCAGATGCCAAATGTGTAAACACGGATTGAACTTTGATAATTTCTTTATGACAGTTTATTTTATTGCAAATATCAAGCAAATCAATTTCTTCAAAGCCTAAGCGATGCATTCCTGTATCCAACTTCAAATGTATTAAAACAGTTTTGTCAATTTTTTTATGCTTTCTATTAATAGTATTAATCAACAAATCAAATATGCGATGGCTATATATCTCGGGCTCTAAATTATATTGAAGAATGGTATCAAAACTTTGTTCATCTGGATTCATTACCATTATTGGAACTGTAATGCCCGCTTTTCTGAGTTCTGCCCCTTCATCGGCATAAGCAACACTTAAATAATCAACACGCTGATATTGCAGTATGTTTGCAATTTCATAACTTCCACTTCCATAAGAGAAAGCCTTAACCATTGCCATAATTTTGGTGGTAGGCTTTATCAATGACTTATAAAAATTAAGATTATGTACAATTGCATTTAAGTTAATTTCTAAAACTGTTTCATGTGCCTTTTGTTGAATTAAATTGCTGATCTGCTCAAATTCAAATATTCGGGCTCCTTTAAGTAAAATGGTTTCATTAAAAAACATCGAACTCGAAAATTCATCAATGAAATCGTTTGTGCTTGAATAGAAATATTTTTCGATGTTAAATTTATTCTTTTGTCGGCTAATAGCTTTTCCAATGCCTATAAGTTTGGTAATCCCTTTATTGGCAATTAAACTAGCAACTTCTTCATATAAATCATCTTCACCTTTTCCGCTTTGTAAAATATCGGAAAGTATGAGCGTACGATTTGGATGTTGTTTTTGTTGATTCAAGAAATCTATTGCAATCCCAAGCGAGTTTAAATCAGAATTATAACTATCATTAATTACTGAACAATTATTTATTCCTTCCTTTAATTCTAAACGCATTGCAACCGATTGAAGTCCCAACATGCGCTCTCTAATAACTTTAGAATCGTAGCCAATATATTTCATAAGCATCCAACAATGCATTGCGTTTTCTATGGATGCTTCATCAGTAAATGGAATGGTAAAATCATCGCTGTTCTTATCCCATTCTAAAATAATAGTAGAACATTTATTATTTTTTTGAATGCTTTTCACTATTACATCAGCATTTCCCTTGCGTGCCCATGTGAAAAGTTTAATGTTTTTTAATATCTCAGTTGTAATAACACGCTCTCTGATGTCATAATAGTCGGTACAATAAATTAACACTTCAACTTTCGTGAATAGCTTAAGTTTTTCTCCGATTTTTTGATGAAAATGTATAAAATTCTCATCGTGAGCTTGACCAATATTTGTAAATATTCCTATTGTAGGGTTTATAATATGTTGTAAATTATCCATCTCGTCGGGTTCAGAGATTCCCGCTTCGAAAATTCCGAAATCATTATCAGCCGACATTTGCCAAATAGAAAGAGGGACTCCAACCTGAGAATTAAAGCTTTTTGGACTACGTACAACTTTTTTTTCTTGATTTAGCAATTGAAACAACCATTCTTTAACAATGGTTTTGCCGTTGCTACCTGTTATTCCAACTATGGGATAAGTAAATTGCTTGCGTTTAAATGTAGCTAGCAATTGCAAAGCATTAATAGAGTTATTAACTAAGATGAAATTTGCATCGGTATATTTTGAAATATCAAAAGATTCATTAGAAATTATAAAGTTTTTAATTCCTTTTTCGAATAAATCGTTGATATAATTGTGCCCATTATGGTTTTTTCCATCAATTGCAATAAAAAGCGATGAACTAATATTTCCAACGTTTCTACTGTCGATAAAAATTTCGTTTATGTCTATTTGTAAAGGATTAGAGATGATTTTTCCTTTAACAATTTTTGCTATATTTAAAAAATTATATTTTAATTCATCCATTATCATACTTTAATTCCGCAAACTATATCTTTTTCCCTTGATAGATTTCGACTCCGCTCAGTCTGCGGTCACTCTGAGCGGAGTCAAAGAGTAGTTTTTTTAATCAATTATTAATTCCTTGCGGATTCTAGATCATAACAAAAAGAACTTTGTTTATTTTATTTCCCCATTGCGCTTTCTTTCAATTCTTTAAGGCTATTTCTGTTTTTTAAAATATCTAAACCTAAATAAAGTGCGCTTCTAAATGAATCAGGAGCAGCTATGTCTTTCCCTGCTATGTCGTAGCCTGTTCCATGGTCGGGCGAAGTTCTGATAATTGGCAGACCAGCTGTAAAATTAACACCTTGGTCGAAACACAATGTTTTAAAGGGAATCAAGCCTTGGTCGTGATACATTGCTAAAACACCATCAAATTTCATATAATCGGCTTTACCAAAAAAACCATCCGAAGGGTAAGGTCCAAAAACCGACATGCCGTTCTCTAAAGCTTTATCTATCGCAGGTCGAATTATTTCTTTTTCTTCTTTCCCTAGTAATCCGTTATCACCAGCATGAGGATTTAAGCCAAGAACAGCTATTTTTGGTTTTAAAATTCCAAAATCGTTGATTAACGATTCGTTCATTACCTTGATTTTGTTAAGAATCAAATCGGTGCTTAATACAGAAGAAACTTCATGCAAAGGCACATGACCAGTGGCAACTCCAACTCTTACTTTGTCGCAAACCAGCATCATTAAATAATCTTTGGCATCTACTTCTTTTGCAAGATATTCGGTATGACCCGGAAACTTAAAATCTTTCGATTGAATATTGTCTTTATTTATTGGAGCTGTAAGCAAAAAATCTATTTTGCCTTCTTTCAAATCTTTCATAGCGTATTGAAGTGAAAGATAAGAAGCCTCTCCAGCTTGAGGCGTGGATGTTCCTAAGTCAATTTTTAATTCTTTATCTATGCAATTTATTAAATTGACTTTTTTAGGAGCAATTTCGCTGATATTTTTTATTATATGAAAGTTAAAATCTTCAACGGCAACCATCTTTTTGTGATACGACGCCACTTTTGAAGATCCATAAATAACTGGAATACAGAAATCTAAAATTCTAGCATCTGCAAAAGTTTTAATGATAATTTCATATCCTATTCCATTAATGTCTCCATGTGTTATTCCAACACGTATTTGAGAATCACCCCTAGAATTTGTTTTCATATTCATAAATTATTTTAATTAAACTATTTATCTTTATTTGAATAATTTGCAATGAAATCAAAAAACAATCTCACTCCAACGCCTGTTCCACCAATTCCACGATAATTATATTTGCTTTCAACAAAAGCTGGTCCAGCAATATCTAAATGCACCCATGGGTAACTGGTAAAATGTTCGAGAAATTTTCCTGCAGTTATAGCACCAGCTTCAACACCTCCAATATTCTTAAGATCAGCAATTTCTGATTTTATTAGTTCTGCGTACTCATCCCAAAATGGGAATTCAGCAATTCGCTCGTTTACAGCCTCGCCCGAATTTTTAAGTTTTCTCATTAATGGTTCATTATTACCCATTGCAACAATGCCATATTTCCCAATAGCGCGTGATGCAGCACCAGTAAGTGTTGCTATGTCTATAACTACTTCAGGTTTATATTTTTTTGCATAACTCAATGCATCGGCTAGTATCAATCGACCTTCTGCATCGGTGCTAAAAACTTCAACTGTAGTGCCATCATGCATTTTTAAAATGTCTCCTGGCACATAAGCATTGCCATCTGGACGGTTATCGGTAGCTGGAATAAGACCAATAACATGGTAAGGTAATTTTGCTTTTGCTACTGCATAAATAGCCGATGCTACTGCGGCAGCTCCCGACATATCGCACTTCATGCCATCCATGCTCGAGCCAGGCTTTAAGTTCATTCCACCAGTATCAAAAACAATTCCTTTGCCTACTAATATTATTGGTTTTTTGTTTTTTGCTTTTTCAGGGTTCCACTCTAAAATATTGAAAGTTGGAGGGTCGATACTACCTTTATTAACAGCTAATAAGCCTCCCATTTTTAAGC
Organism: Bacteroidota bacterium; assembly: GCA_037139195.1. Lineage (GTDB taxonomy): Bacteria > Bacteroidota > Bacteroidia > Bacteroidales > JAHJDW01 > JBAXGW01. The sequence continues at coordinate 4,417 of JBAXGW010000018.1, read as the reverse complement.
TTTCAATTTTTATTTTGTTAAATACTTCAACATTAAATCCAGCCTCTTTTCCCATCTTTTGTATCTGTTCTGATAATACTTCAGCTGTGAGGTATGATAAAGGCTCGTTAATTAAGTCACGAGCTTTCAGAGTGGCCTCTATTATTATATTAAGTTTTAAAATATCATCTGTTTTAACCGAATTAGAATATAATTTTATTTCAGTTAAAGTGTTTGTCTTTTTTTCTGATTTGTATTTTAAAAACTGGTAATTACCTAGTTCAATTCCCTCAAGTAATGCGATTGTTTTTAATGGGTCGTTTGCAAAGTCAATTATTGAAATAGATTTTGCTTTTTCGTCATTAAAGAACTTTTGAAAGGCATTTCCGCTTTTCCGCAATTTTTCCAGACTTATAAACAATTCGTCTTTTGTTTCATTTATTAAAATGACAATTTGACGATGGTATTGATTTACAAAAACCTTTTTCTTGTCATCTTTAATTTGGGTTTTTACAAAATCAAATTCAGGCTTACTAAGAGCTAAATCTTTCAGCTGCTCTACATTATTGGCAAAAACTAGCAAGTTTTCTTTGCCGCTAATTTTGTTTAATTTGTGAATTGAAATAGACATGTTAAAAACTTTTTAATAAGAGTTCAAAAATACGGCATAATTGGTTACAAATTACTGCTCATGTTATAAAATTATTAAGTATTTTTGAAAATCTAAAAGTAACTGATAGAGGAATATTATTTCTTTGCAGTTATTAGGTGTACCACTGTGACTATGAACATAAAAGAGATTGTAAATAAAGCATTAGGTTTAAATAATCTAGATGCATCTGAAGCCTTGTACTTATACAAAGCACTTGATGTATCGGAACTTATGTTTATTGGCAACGAAATAAGAAAACAATTACATCCTAATAATTTTGTTAGCTGGATTATTGATAGAAATATAAACATTACTAATGTTTGTGTATCGGGTTGTTCTTTTTGTAATTTTCATTGTGGATTAAATTCTGAAAATGCTTACATTACTTCAATAGAAGAATATTCCAAAAAAATTGAAGAACTTTTTTTGTTGAATGGAAACCAAATATTGTTGCAAGGTGGTTTGCATCCGAAGCTTTCGCTAGAATATTACGAAGAACTTTTTAAGGAATTTAAAAAGCGCTTTCCTACCTTAAGACTTCATGCATTAGGTCCGCCTGAAATTGTACATTTAGCTCGATTATCTGGAAATAATTACGAAACAGTTTTAAAACGTCTTGTTTATGCTGGTCTTGATTCTTTGCCAGGAGCAGGAGCTGAAATATTGGTTGATAGAGTGCGACTTAAGCTTTCAAAATATAAATGTACTTCAAACGAATGGTTTGAGGTGATGAAAGTTTCGCACCAAATGAATATGGTAACTTCGGCAACCATGATGTATGGTCATATTGAAACTTTAGAGGAAAGAATTGAGCATATAATAAGGGTAAGAGAGGTTCAAGCGTTAAAACCAAAAGATAGCATAGGTTTTATTGCATTTATTCCTTGGCCTTTTCAAGGATATAATACCAAATTGAGTAATACAAACGAGATTAAACAACCTTCAACTAATATTGAATATATAAAAATGATTGCATTGAGTCGAATATTATTAACCAACGTTAAAAATATTCAAGCATCGTGGTTAACAGTTGGCACGCCTATTGCAGAGGTGTGTTTAAATGGAGGAGCAAATGATTTAGGCTCAATAATGATTGAGGAGAATGTTGTTTCATCGGCCGGAGCTAATTTTTCGCTGAATGCAAATGGAATGATAAATACAATAAAAAGAGCTGGTTATACGCCAATATTAAGGAATCAGCAATATGAATTTTTAAATTAGGTATAATTTTTTACCATTTTTGGAGTTAATAATATGAGAAAAATTTTATTTTTTGCTGTAATTCTTAGTCTAACATTATCATCGTGCGGGAAAGTATGGGTTCAAGGGGCTAATAAAACATTTGGGCAAAAAAAACAAAAGAAAAAATATGGCAAAAAACGCAATAAAGCCGCAATTTTTGAATTTAACAAAAATAAGAAATCACAATATTGTTAATTTTTTTTTAATTTAGCATTTCGTAATTTTATAATAAGAATCAAGTTAAACCAATGAAATACAGGAATATTTTAATTATAACAATTTTAATTTCAATGCTTACATTGAATTCCTGTATTGTTATTTCTACAACCAAGAGCCGTTCGGAACAAGACAAGAAGTCTTTATATAAACGTTCTAATTCTTTATACTCTAAGCCAAAGAAAAGAGGACCAAACAAAATTAAAGTGTGGTGGCTTCGTAAAAAAATGTTGCGCCAAAAAGACAAAAACAGTAAAAAATAAGTATTTACTTTGATTCCAAAAGAAACAATTGATAGGATTACCGAAACAGCTCGCGTAGAAGAAGTTGTTGGCGATTATGTTTCTTTGAAAAAAAGAGGCACAAATCTTATTGGGAATTGTCCTTTTCATAACGAAAAAACGCCATCATTCTACGTTTCTCCTGTAAAAGGGATCTACAAATGTTTTGGCTGTGGAAAGGCTGGGAATTCTGTTAATTTTTTAATGGAACACGATAAGCTTACTTATCCCGATGCACTGCGTCAGTTAGCTAAAAAATATGGAATAGAATTAAACGAAGAAATCGCCTCCGATAAACAAATTGAAGAACAAAATCTTCGCGAAAGCCTTTTCTTGGCCAATTCTTTTGCTCAAAAATACTATACAAACCATTTGCTAGAAACCGAACACGGAAAATCTATCGGATATAGCTATTTTGTCGAAAGAGGTTTCTCTGACGAGATTATTAAAAAATTTCAATTGGGTTTTAGTAGCGACGTTTGGGATGGCTTTGCAAAAGATGCACTAAAAGAGGGCTACAATAAAGAGATATTAATCAAAGCAGGTCTGATAACCGAAAAAGACAATCGCTTATTTGACCGTTTTAGAAGCCGTGTGCTTTTTCCTGTTCATACACTTTCGGGGAGGGTTATTGCATTTTCGGCTCGTACATTATCTTCGGATAAAACCATTGCAAAGTACGTTAACTCGCCCGAAACTGAAATATATCAAAAACGAAATGTACTTTACGGTTTATATTTTGCCAAGAAAGCCATCATTACTAATGATAATTGTTTTCTGGTAGAAGGAAATACTGATGTAATATCTATGTTTCAGGCGGGTATCGAAAATGTAGTTGCATCATCAGGAACATCTTTAACATCGGATCAAATTCGCTTAATTCAACGATATACCAATAATATAACCATACTCTACGATGGCGATAGCGCTGGAATAAAAGCTTCATTCCGTGGAATCGACCTTATATTAGAGGAAGGAATGAATGTAAGAGTGGTGTTGTTTCCCGATGGCGACGATCCCGATTCGTATGCTCGAAAAAATAGTGCATCGGTAATAGCAGAATTTATTAAAAATAACGCAAAAGATTTTATCACGTTTAAAACCAATATTTTAAAAGCCGACGCTGAAGGCGACCCTATTAAAATGTCGGTATTGATAAAAGATATAGTTGCTACTATTGCACTTATTCCCGATGCAATTATCAGAAATTTATACACCCAGCAATGCAGCCAATTACTTAATATTTCGGAGCAAATACTTCATTCAGAAATAGGCAAAATTAGGACTAAAAAATCTAAATCGGGGAAGGATAATCAGGAAGAGCAACATGAAGTTACAAGCGAAGAAATAGATTTTGTTGCAGAAACTCCAAAAGAGAAAACCAATACAACTTATTATCAGGAAATGGATGTGATTAGAATAATGTTAAATCACGGACAGAAAATACTGAAATTAGAAATACTAAATGAAAACGCTGAAAAAACCATCCTCGAAATTCCAGTTGCACAGGCAATAGTGCTTGATTTATGTAAAGGAGATTATTTTTCAGACCCAATTTTTAAACAGATTTTTAAAGAATATTTTGAAGGAGTTCAGCGTGATGAAATCCTTCCAGACCAAGTATTTATTCAGCACAAGGAAGCAGAGATTACTAAAATAGCAATTGATTTAATACATTCGCAATATAGTTTGAGCCCCGAATGGGAAACGGAACATAATATTCAGCCTACCGATGAATCATCAACCGAAATGAGACTGAAAAGTTCGGTGGAGGAAGCAGTGCTTAAGCTTAAAGCAAAAAAGATTCAAGAATTATTAAATCACGAATTGGAAGAATTAAAGAAAGCTAGTAATGATGAAGATGCTTTAGTTATAATGAACAATTACAATAATCTTCAAAAACAAAAAATCGAAATCGACAAGAAGTTTGGACGAGTAATTTCCTAAATGATATTCTAATAGTATCAAACAAAGCCCTTTGCTTATATTAATTAACGTGAGTTCGGTGTCAAAATTATTTAATTTTGATATTTCTGCACAATGTTGG
>JBAXGW010000017.1:0-65597 GCA_037139195.1 Bacteroidota bacterium | reverse complement strand
CCCTAAAGATAGGCATTTTTTAAGATGAGCTAAGGGGATACCCAGTTTAATTTTTAGTATATTCCAGCCGATGTTTAAGTATAACAGAGCTCTAATTTTAAATAAGATGAAAAAAAGTTTACTGCTTATTTTAATTATAATCTTTAATATTGAATTTTTATATTCTCAGAATGATTCAGTATATGATGATTTAGTAAAGGTTGAAGTTAATATTAGAAACCCATATTCAATTGGTTGCATTAGTTTTCGACCATATAGTTTTAAAGATGACAAACCATACTATAAATTAATTGTGAGCGATTATTCTCCATATATGAGGGAACTTATTGACTCATTATATTTTAAAACAAAGAAACTAAAATCTGGAGAGATTATTAAAAATCAAATGAGCAATGGTGCAATATTAATTGAATTCTATTTTAGTGAAAAGGGCAAAAATGAAAGAATTGAATATATTTTTATTGATTTATATGGGCACTATATGATTAATAATAGCGAGGTTGATTATATTAAGGAAGAACAGATGATAACATTTATTAAAAATAATTTCCCAATTACTAAAAATAATTTTTTCATTGAATCAGTGGGTAATCAGAGAAAATCTCCAATCCCGCTTAAAAAATAATAATATACGAAGTTTAAAAAAATAAACGTTCTCCACTTAACAACCCAAATTTTCTGAAAAACTAACCATTTCAAAAAATCAATGTTTTTTCTTACATTTGTACTATAAAAAATTATTTTACAAGCTTTGCAAACACCCGAAAACATTCTTGTTGAGAAACTTATAAAAGGAGATAAAACGGCATTTGAAGCGCTTTTCAAAATGTATTATAGTTTTTTGTGTGCTTATGCCAATAAAATTATAAATGATGTAGATGACTCGGAAGAAATTGTTCAGGAAACATTTTTTCAGATTTGGCAAAAACGTGATAACATTGATATTCAAACATCCTTTAAATCATACCTTTTCCGCTCGGTACATAACAGCTGCTTAAATTTTATTAAACATAAAAATATTAAGCAAAAACATATTGATTACAGTTTGTATGAACAAGCAAATAGCTCGCTCGATTTTTCGGATGCTCTTGATGCTAGCGAATTACAAACCCAAATAAGAATAGCTATTGATAAACTGCCAACCGAACGTAAAAAAATATTTTTACTCATTCGTTTTGATAGCTTAAAATATGCCGAAGTAGCTGAAAAATTAAGCATTTCGATTAAAACCGTAGAAAATCAAATGGGAAGCGCTTTAAAGTTTTTAAGAAATGAACTTAAAGACTATCTTCCTACAATAATAATTGTTGCAATTAATTTTTTAAAAATATTTTATAATTGGATAGGGGAAAACATTTAAATAATTGTCTTATACAAAATGGATAATTTGCCTAATAATATTACAAGCGAGCTTATTGTAGCATTTCTAAACGGAAAATCTACAGATGAGGAAACGCGTATAATTCAGTCGTGGATTGAATTATCCGATGAAAATAAGCGTTTTGTTGAGGATATTAGCACTATTTGGAGCGAATCGAATATGCTTAACCCTGCTCCTATTGCTGTTGATGCCGATCTTGCTTGGGGGAAATTATCGTCTCGAATAAATACTACAGACCATAAAACAATTGATTTTTCGACAAGAAAATCATCAAATACAATCAACAAAATTTTGCTAAGAGTTGCTGCTGTTTTAATTCCAGCAATTGTTGTTAGTTATCTTTTCTTTTTTCAAAACAAAGATGTTAAACAAATAGTGTTTGCTACCACAACAAAAACACTCGAAAAGCAATTAGCAGATGGCAGCACCATTAAATTAAATGCCAACTCAAAACTTATTTACCCCGAACAATTTAAAGGAAACACTCGCGAAGTTAATCTTCAGGGAGAAGCATTTTTTGAAATAGCTGCAAATAAAGAGAACCCATTTATTATTCATTCAAATGAAGCTAATATAAGGGTTGTTGGCACTTCGTTTAACGTAAAATCGAATTCTGAATATACTGAAGTATTTGTGAAAACGGGGAAAGTTCAGCTTTACGGCGTTGATAGTATAAGCAATGATACAAGCTTGGTGGATTTACTGCCAGGTGAAAAAGGAATTTATAATTTCAAAACAAAAAAAGCATATAAACAAGAATTGCCAAGCGAAAACGACTTATTTTGGATTTCAAAAACATTAATTTTCAATAAAACCACACTTTCGGATGTAGTTGAAACGCTAGAAACTAGTTATAATGTGCAAATTGAGTTAAAGAATACAAAATTAAAAGACTTAAAACTTTCGGCTTCTTTCAAACAGCAATCAATTGAAAATGTACTTAATATCATTGCAACATCTTTAAATATAAGAGTTTCAAAAACAAATTCAATATATGAAATTGATGGCGAAGGCAATTAGATTTTTTGTTTTTTCAATTATATTGATAATAGCAGGAAACAGCTATTCTCAAAACGCACTTCAAAAAAAAGTCAGCTTTGCCCTAACAAATCAACCTGTTGAAAAAGTATTAGCAAAAATGGCTCAAAGCGGAGGCATAAGTTTTTCTTATAATTCCGACCTTATTCCGCTAGACTCTATTGTTAGCATCAACTTTAAAAATAGTTCTATTTCAAAATCCTTGTATATTCTATTAGGTAGAGATTTTTTTTACAAAACTATAGGAAATCATATTGTTATACTAAAAAAACAGAAGGAAAAGATTGAAAAATCGAAGAAAATAGTTTGCACATTTTCTGGAGTTATAAAAAACCACACTACAAATGAAGTAATTATTGGAGCTACCATTTATGATTTAAATAAAAACTATTCAGCTTTAAGCGATTCTACAGGCTTTTTTAAATTTTCCTTTATTCCCGAAACAGAATTTGTAGGCTTTAGTTTTAGTAAAGAAGGTTTTAATGATACGCTTGTTTTCATAAAATATAAATCAAACACAACCATTGATATTACTCTATTTCCGAAGAAAAAACCCGAAGAAATAATTGAAAAAATAAAGCCTAAAGAAATAAACCAAATTCCACCATTCAATATTAACGATTATAAAATAGTAAAAACATTTGTTAAGCCAGATATGCTTTTACATGCTAATAACCTTTTACTTCCTGATAAAAGGACATTTCAATTTTCTATTTTGCCAACAATAGGAACCAACCGAAGCGTAAGTGGCGCAATGATTAATAAAATTTCGTTTAATACAATTGCAGGTTATTCGAATGGTGTAGAAGGCGTTGAATTGGGAACTATAAATATTACAAAACAAAACGTTGAGGGATTTCAATTTGCTGGACTAGGAAATGTCACAGGTGGCTATACAAAGGGATTTCAGGCTGCAGGGATTTTTAATAGAAATGCTGGAAATGTAAGTGGTTTTCAGCTTTCGGGATTAAGCAATATTATTTTAGACACCTTAAAAGGGCTTCAAATAGGATGTTTTAATTATGTTAAAACAAATCGTGGCTTGCAATTGGGATTTATTAATTTGGCCGATAGCTCAGATGGCTTGTCAATTGGCGTTTTAACAATTGTAAAAAAAGGATATTTTAATGCTAGTTTATTCATCGACGAAATGCTCATGCCAAATGCGGTTTTCAAAATGGGAACTCATAAGTTTTATAATATTTGGGGGCTTTCGGCAAGTCAAGAAATGTGGGGTTTGACTTATGGTGTGGGGTTCCATAGAAATCAAGAAAGAAAACTAAGCTTAAATTATGATTTAAGTTTTACAAATATGAGCTTTAAAAAAACGTTTGAAACTCAAATATGCATGAAGGTAAAACTATCGGCAGATATTAATTACAGGATTAATCAAAGATTTGATTTATTTGCTGGATTATCGTACAATATGTTTGCCTCAGATAAAATCATAGACCTTGCATTGCAAAACTATATTGATAAAACAAGTAATTCAAAAGTAAATTCCTTTGATTTCAGAAGTGTTAGGATGCAACACTGGCCAGGTGCCTTGCTAGGATTGAAATATAGAATTTAAAACTATAATGCTCCATTTGAAAACATCTTAACCGACAAATAAGCAAAGCCCACTGCCTGACCCACAAATAACAAAGCCCAAATAAATGCTGGCAACCAAGTGCTTTTCGCTAAATTCACAGCGTCGGAAGATTTTTTAGGCTGCATAATAGAAATAAATAATAGCTCTATTGTAGAAAACAATGCATCGGAGAAAACTATAGTGCAGACTACAATTAACCAAACCAATGTTAAGTTTTCATTTTTCAAATATAAAACTCCGCCACACAAAGCTCCGAAAATCAATATCCATATTATTCCGTAAAGATTACGAACCCAAAAAATCAGGTTAAATACAGCTAATCCAATAAGAAAATAAAGGATATGATTGAAATAATTGTGTTTTAAAAGATACAACATACCAAAAGAAACAGCAGATGAAAAAACGTACCCCGATATTGATACAAGCACCTTTGCAATCCACGATTTGCTGACGATAGTTGCTGAGCCCGATGTGTCGCTTAGAAGTTCTACTTCAAGAACGCTTCCGCTAGTTATTAAAGCCGTAAAAGCATGTCCGCTTTCGTGAATAAGGGTATTAACACATTTAATAAATTTTCCAATTATCGGAACTCTAGAAAGTATTAATGAAAGAGCAACAATGCTGTAGAAAAGCACTTCTTTTTGCTGAATCCATTCTAAAATAGTTTGTTTATTCATTATATACTGATTAATCTAAAGTTAATTCTGTCATTGGGTTCCAAAAATACTTGTCAAAATTAATTATTTTATCGCCAACAATTTCTATTCCTTCGCTTTTAAGCAGTTCGGCCATAATATTTGTTCCTCCAAAATGGTGCTTGCCAGTTAGCAATCCATTTCTATTAACCACTCTATGAGCCGGAACATCTTCATGTATATGCGAATTATTCATTGCCCAGCCAACCATTCTGGCGCTGCCTTTTGTTCCCAAATAGTTGGCAATTGCACCATAGCTTGTAACTCTGCCATAAGGTATCAACTTAGCTACCTCATATACTTGTTTAAAAAAAGGCATTTCATTTTCCATAATGGTTTTGTTCAAAAAGTTGCCTTAGGCAACTTGCTATTATTTCACAGTGTTACACTGTGTTTTTCACAGAGTTTCACTGTTTTTCCCTTTCTGTGCCACACTGTGCTTCAACTCTGTGTTACACTGTGTAAATTAAGGAGCTTGAATTGGCAAGCTCTTTTAGCAATACACATTATTCTATACAGAACCTCCATTGTTTATAGTAAACTTTAAATAATTAATGTCGAATCCTTTTGAGCCGAAAAGTTTTTCGTAATAGGTTTTAATAGATAAAACAGAATCGTTAACATCTGTTTTATACACATCGAATGTTTTATAAAGCAAGTTATGTTTTTGCTCTTCAATAAGTCCAAGGGTATAATCGAACAATTCTCTGCTGTCGGTTTTAAGATGAATAATACCGTCGGGCTTTAAAATATTTTTATAATATGTTAAAAAGCGGGTAGAAGTAAGCCGTTTTTTTTCATGACCTTCGCGAGGCTGAGGATCTGGAAAAGTAATCCAAATTTCACTAATTTCGTTTTCAGCAAAATACTTGTTTATTTGTCCAATATGAGTTCTGATAAAAGCAACATTGTTTAATCCTTGTTCAATAGCTGTTTTAGCTCCACGCCACATCCTATTTCCTTTAATATCAATTCCTATAAAATTTTTATTGGGAAATTGCTCAGCTAAACCAACTGTATATTCGCCTTTGCCACAACCTAGTTCAAGAATAATTGGGTTTTCATTTTTAAAATAGTTAATATTCCAATTTCCTTTATGAGGGAATCCATTTTTTTCGAGTTCGAAAAAGTGAACTTCAAAAACATTTTTAAAATTAGAAAACTCCTCGAACTGACGTTTTTTATGTTTTGCCACGGCTGATGAAATGAATTAAATTTAATATGCAAAGATAAAACTTTGTGGCAAATACAAGATAATATTGCAATTTTTCTATACACTTCCTTACTTTTTAATAAACTTACAATCTAATACCGATTTATCGGCTAATACAACTTTTATAAAATAAATGCCGTTCGCCAAACTTTGTATATCTATGGGCTGATATAAATCGTTTGTATTAGTTGCTAAAGCCTTTTGTCCATTTATATTATAAATAGATATTTGGGCTTCTTGATTTAGCACATTCATAAGCGACAGAGAAATGCTTTCGCTTGTTGGATTTGGATAAACTCCTATTCGCTTATCATTAGGCTTCATTAAATTTACAGAGTTTACCACATTGCCTCGCTTATCTATTTTCCATATAACTATATCTCTTTGAGTTTGACCAGTATAAGATATTTGTGCTGAAACCAAGCAACCCCCATCTTCGGTTGCTACTACAGACATTGCAGTATAATACCAACTCGTATCCATTACTAAGTCGGTATTCCAGTTTAATTTGCCAAACTCATTAATATTGTAAATATAAACTCTTGATTCATTTTCATTGTATCCGAGCAAAAAAATACTGTCTTTAGTTATAAAATCGAATGGTTGAGTAAGTGCAGGTACAATATCAATAAATTTATTACCTGTTAGAACAGAATCTTGATAAGTGCCATCGTTATAATATTTCATTAAACCTAATTTTCGGTTTGCATTAAAACTGGTTTGTTGGTACATTTCTCCCAAATAAACCATTGTAGAATCATTTAAAACTTTTCCTGTACCATAAGGTTTAAAAGATATTGATGTTTCATAAAAAATACTATCAGAATAGGTGAGTAATGAAAAAACAGTATCTGTATTACTACAAAGTGAATCGAGCAAACGATTACAATAAAAGTTTACAACCTGAAGCGTGTTTTCTTTGGTATAACCTATAGTGTTAGTCCAATGAACGGGGATATCAAGAGTAAATTCCAGAAATTGATTGCTTTTGTCTAAATATCTATATAAACGAAAAATAGAAGTGTCTGCATAATATTCTTGACTTAGCATAAAATAATCATTATTAGGAATTTGAAGATTTTTCACAACTGTTTCTTGCAATCCAATTAAATGTCTTGGCAATGAAAAGGAACTGCTAATGCTATCAAAATTGTAATTTAGCGATGTTTTAAAAATATTACCTGTACTATCTATTCTATTATAATAATAACCCCATAAATTAATTATAGTGTCATTAAACGTGATATAAAAATAATTACAAATATTTTTGTTTAGGCTTCTAACAAAACTATGCTGCTTGGTTATTACACCATTATTATTAAATTGGGTTAGTGTTAAAGAGTCTGTAAAATTATTATTTGTTGAGTTGTAGGTTATCGTATAATGATTATTTTTATGTGTGCCCAAATATACAATTGATTCATTTATTTGATTATTTGAGAAATAAGGAAATTGGGCAAAACTATTTATTGCAAATAGGATGATAAGAAGTGTGAAAAAAGCTTTTTTCATAATATAAATTTTTAAAATAGAGGCTGGCAATTGCAGCCTCTAAAATTAATTAATTACCTACAGGAGGGGTTCCACTTGTAGCGATTGCAGACCAATATTCTGCACCATTATCTTTATGATTAAATATTTGTGGATCACCCCAATTAGTTGAATTATAAGAGCTGCCTTTAAAATTAAACTGAACTAAATGACGTTCGTCTAAATACATATTATCATGGTATTTCAAATATGTTCTATCAAATAAATTTTTTGCACCTTGCAAAAACTGATTAGCTAAAACGTAATTAAACTTATAAGGATATAAATCGCTTAAATATAACCATCCGCTTTGCGCAAACGTTAAACCACCTGGCACCCATGGATTTAAATCACATGAAAGCCAAAACCCCCCTCTACTAAGATTAGTATAAATAGTACTACCAACTTCACTATAATCAATTTGTTTATGGAGTTTTGCATTAATAAGCACTGGCAAATTATAAGTTTGAGCTGGTTCATATCCGTAATATTCAACTCCGTTGTTAGGAAAACCAGTTACAATAGCCTCTGGGGCAATAAGAACTGTAACTCTGGGCAATTTCGTTACAGTTAATGTAGCTTGGGTTGCACTTACTTGCTTAAGGCTTACATCAGCTAACACAAAACTCGAACCTTCGGTTTTGCTTGCTCCTACTGCTTCTTCCTCGTATTGTTTGTATTTTGCTAGTAGTTCTTCGCCATCAATTACCGGAATACCATTTGCACCTACGCTTTTTACGGTTAATTCTATTTCGGTTGTTACGCCATCTCCTGCATTTTGCGTTAAATCGCCATGGTCGTAGTTTAATAATGTTTCAAAATTAAATAGTGCCTCGGTCAAAGGCATATCATCAAATGTAACATTTGTTTTTTGATAGTTTTCTTTGTAATAAGAAACCGTTTTTTTAAACTTTTTTAATTCCGAAAAAATTTTTTCGTTACTGTTTGGGCGGTAATCTTCGTAAAACTTTTTGTCTTGATTAACCGCAGTAGGATTATCTTCTCTGCTGTCTTTTTTACAGGCAGTTAGCCCTACAATAAAAGCACAACCTAGTGTTATACCCAATTTTAAAAATGGAAAGCCCCTTTTTCTAAATGCCTGTTTTTCAGCGTTTAAAGCGGGGGGGGGGGTGATATTTTTGATTTTTTTCATGTTTTTTAAAATTAAATTAATATTTTGGTTAATTGTAATGCTTCAAAAGTAACTCAAAAAATTTAAAAAACAATAACGTTTTTAAATTTTTTGTAATTTTTTACGCTACTTTAGCAGCCAACTCGCTCCAAGCACTTTGTCCCGATGCTCCAACGGCTGCAACTCTGAAATAATAGCGTGTTCCGGGTTTTAAATTCTTTACACTTGCGGTAGATTTGGTTGAAATTAATAAATGCTTGAATTCTGCTACATTTAAATTTCCACTTTCGGGATTTGCTATTTCTATTGTATAGCTTTTTGCTCCTTTTACGCTATCCCAATGCAAATCTATTTCGCCTTCATTATCCCCGTGTGTTGCCACAAAGTTTGATGGAGTTGATATATCTAGTGTTTGGGTTGGCGTATTTTTTACGTCCATGCCAGCACTTTTTATTTTTGCTTCATCGTTATTTGCAGTAGTTTCTACATAATTTGCTAATTGGTTAAGTACATTAACCAACATATCTTCTTTTTGATGCAAAATAACTGTTTTAGCCTTTATAGCTTCGCTAGCAGCCTTCACGTCTAGTATCGCCGTATCGAGGTCGGTAATGGCTGCGGCAATTGCAGTTAACGCAGGCTGCGGCGTTGTAAAATTTGTGTTTCCAGTTAAATTTTTAACAATTTCTTTTGCTTTTAACGATTTTGCAGATGCACTTAGTCTGTTCAATCCTAATTTTACTGTTTTCATAGTTACTAAGGTTTTAAGTTAAAGATACATTTATTATGAGTAAGGAACTCCATTGTTTAACAAACACCCGCTGTTATATAATTTTGCTCCTTTGTCACATAACAAAGAGGCTATGTTATATAATTTTTGTGTATTGTAATGCAACACGAGGGCTTTGTTAGGTAACTTATGAGCTTTGTTATATAATTTTGCTTTGTTGTTATATCACAAGGGAATCTTGTTATACGGGGCATACTCCCAGCACATAACAGCAGTGTTATGTTGTTTAACAAAGCTTGCTTGTTATATTACAAAGCTTGCTTGTTGTATAACACATACCCCATGTAAGCAGCATAAAGGCTCTGTTGTTTAACATAGCACCTTTGTTATATAATTTTGCTCTCTTGTTATATAACAGCACCCCTGTGTTAAATAACAACGAACTAGAATTATGTGTTGCAGTAACCGTTTTATGTAGCATGGAGTCTTTGTTTCTTAACAAAATGCTAATGTTATATAACAAAGCTATTTTGATAGATGTAAAATTATAAATTATCAATAAAAAAAGAACGATTTAGTTTGTGTTATCTGTTACATAAAAACCTTCATTAAATTATGAACGAACGAATGGTATAATTATTATCTAATTTACAGCAAATGTATATTTATGTTAAACTAAAGAAAGAGACAATCAGTTAACGGCACATATTATAAAGATAACGGTATGATTTGTAAAGGAAACGGCAATTTGATTTTTCCTTTATTCAAAATCCCAACTATGTTGCTTTAAATAAAAACAAAAAATAAATATCAACCACTTAACAACCCAATCCTACCTTTAACTGATTCAGCATAGCCTTTGCCTGTTTTATCGTAGAACAAACCGCTTTTTCATGGTAACTTAATAAAAATTATATGCCATGAACAAAATACTAACTAACTCCATCTTGTTTGTTTTTTTACTTATTAATATCCAAGATATTAATTCGCAAAATACAAATAACGTGCACAACAGTGCACCTTCAATAACCTACAAAAATCCAGATAATGGAACGCCTTCGGCTCTGATATTAAGAAAAATAGCAATATCGGTACAAATTGTAGGCAATATTGCAAATACAACAATGGATATGACATTTTATAACGAAATTAACCGACAGCTAGAAGGCGAACTTGTCTTCCCCTTGGGCGAAGGTCAAACTGTTAGTGCTTTTGCAATGGAAATGAATGGAAACTTAAGATCTGGCGTAGTTGTTGAAAAACAAAAAGGACAAAAGGTTTTTGAATCAATAGTTAGAAGAAGAATTGACCCCGCATTGTTGGAATGGACGCCAGGCAATAACTTCAAAGCAAGAGTTTACCCCATTTTGGCTCAGGGAACTAAAAGAATTGTAATTTCGTATGAGCAAGAACTCGACTTTGCAAATAATAATTACTCATATAAGCTGCCTCTTGATTATAATTTGCCTATTCAGGATTTCTCGTTAAACATATCGGTTAATACACAAAATCAAGCGCCGGCAATAGAAGGAAAAGATTGGGGAAAATTGAAATTTAAAAAAGAAGATGTTCTTTATAAAGCACAGCTTACAGAAAAAAATTATTTGCCAAGTTCCGCTTTTGCTATAAATATTCCTACAAAAGAAACTAAAAATGCTTGGTACGTAGACAAAGGCAAAAATGACCTATTGAATTACTTTTATATAAGTACGTTTCAAGAACAACATATTGTTGATAAGAAATTACCGAATAAAATATGCATTTTCTGGGATGCCTCATCATCGGGAGTAAAAAGAAACTTAGCAAAAGAATTATCACTATTAGAAAGCTATATAAGTGTGCTTAAAAATGTAAATGTTCAACTAATTACGTTTAGTAATTCTATAGATAGCATAAGCAACTTCGAAATTAAAAATTCAAATTATTCAGCTTTATCAACTTATATAAAAAATATAACATACGATGGTGCTACGCAATTAGGCATATTAGACTTTAGTCAGTTTTCATGCGATGAAATACTTCTGTTTAGCGATGGAGTAAGTAATTTTGGCAAACATGAAATATTGCTATCTAAAACTCCAGTAATTGCTATAAATTCATCGCTCACAGCCGAACATGCATACTTAAATAATGTTACCTCAAGTACATTAGGCGTTTATTTAAATCTTGAAAAAATATCTGAAAGTCAAGCACTCGAAAAAATGTCGAAACAAAATCTAAGCTTCATCTCTGCTGAGTTTAATAGCAATGAAATATCGGAGGTTTACCCCTCAAAACCTTTTGTTTGTAATGGAAATTTAACTGTTGCAGGCAAACTTAATACGGAGAAAGCAATAGTAAAACTCAATTTTGGATATGGAAAAGAAATAGTGAAAACAGAAGTACTTGAATTGATAGCCGATTCGGCAACCCATTCGGGAATAATAGAGCGCGTTTGGGTTCAGAAGAAAATTAAAGAATTGCAAAGTGATTTTAAAAATAAAGATGCCGAAATTACCGAACTGGGGAAAAAATACTCGGTGGTTACCCGAAATACTTCATTAATAGTTCTTGATTTAATGTCGGATTATGTTCAATATGAAATAGTTCCACCCGTAGAAATGCAAAAAGAATATTTCGAACTACTAAAAAACAAAAAACAAATTGCCTTACAAAACACCGATAATCAAATTAAAAATGTTTTGGAACTATATAACCAAAAAGCAAGTTGGTGGAATGGAAAAATTATTGGCAACAACGTTAATAGGTTGGATATTGAAATAAGTGATGTAGAATTTAATTCATCTTCTGAGCCACTTTCTGAATCATCTTCTAATCAAAATATTGAATCAACAATTCGGTTTACTCCACCTGAAATAAGGAGCGACGAAGAAATATCACTAAACAACACTCGAACTCTTACTGGACAAGCATCTGGAAGATTACTGCGTGGAACAATTACAGATGCACAAACTGGCGAAGCAATTCCCTTTGCTAGTGTAATTTCACTTGCTAATAATACAGGAACAACAACCGATTTTGACGGAAATTATTCGCTCCAAATACCCGAAAACACCGAAATGGCAATTAGTTTTGTTGGATATGAATCTATAGCAGTAAATACATCAAATAAAACAACACTCAATATAACTTTAAATGCCACTTCAGTAACCATGGAAGAGCTTACCATAGCCGATTATTCTGCTCCATTAATTGATAGCGATGGAGCTTCTATAGAAGTAATGGAGAAATCTCAGATTTCTAAAATGTCTTCAAGTTCTGTTGATGCAATAATATCTACAATGGGAGGTGTTTTTTCACAGGATGCAAATGGAAATTTAAATATTAGGGGCGCAAGAAGCAATGCAAACGCTATATTTATAGATGGTGTTAGGGTTGACGATTTAAGAAATATCCCGAAAAACACAATTGAGCAAATTATAGTTTATAATGGTGGAATACCTGCTAGATATGGCGATGTAACAGGTGGTGTAATTGAAATAAAAACTAAAGGGTTTTATCTTAGAAGAACTCAGGAGCCCATTTTTGTAAGATCAACCAATGACAATAAGGGAAGTTCGGTTTATCAAGCACCCGAAAAAACAAAATGGATGAAAGAATTAGAGGAAACAAATCCTTCAGAATTATATCAAAAATACTTAGAATTAAAAACAAAATATGCCGATTCTCCTGCTTTTTATCGTGAGGTATCCGATTTATTAATCGAAAAAAATCAAAAAACACTTGGAGTAAAAGTGCTATCTAATATTGTTGAATTAGAGCTTTCTAATCATGAGTTAATGAGAATAGTTGCCAGAAGGCTTCAACAAATTGGAGAAGTAAAAGATGCAATTCTTTTGTTTAAAGATATTTTAAAGCTCAGACCCGAAGAGCCTCATTCTTTCCGCGATTTAGGCTTGGCTTATGCTGATAATGAACAAAATCAAGAAGCAGTGGATATTTTGTATGAACTTATTATGAAAAATTGGGATAATAGATTTCCTGGAATTGAAACGGTAGTTTTAGGCGAAATGAATTCAATAATAAATTCAAGCAAAAGCGAATTAGATGTCAGTAAAATTGACAAACGCTTATTGAAAAATTTGCCAGTAGAAATTAGAGTAGTCTTGAATTGGGATGCCAATAATACCGATGTTGACCTTTGGGTTACAGAGCCTAATAACGAAAAATGCATGTATAGCAATCGATTTACGCAATCGGGCGGTTACTTATCAAATGATTACACTGGCGGCTATGGTCCAGAAGAATATTTAATAAGAGATGCAAAAAAAGGAAAATATCAAATTCAAATAAATTATTATGGAAACAGCCGTCAGGACACTAAAAGAGTGGTAACCGTTCAGGTGCAAATATTTACAAACTACGGAACTCCGCTTCAAAATAAAAAAGAATATACCGTAATGATGACTAATAACAGAGATGTTGTTGATATAGGCGAACTTATATATAAATAAAATTAGTATGATACAGCTAGTTAATCTATCAATATCTAAAAAAGTATTCATAAAAAAACCACCTCAAAAGGGTGGTTTTAATTTTTTATTATTTTTATTAGGCAACACCAGCTGTTCCTGTTGTAGTTGTTGAAGGAACACGCAAAGCCATTATATCTTTATCAAACAAATACATATTGGTTTCGCCTAGCATATTAAGCTTGTCGATGATAGTTTTAACAGCAGCGACTTCTTCAATTTGTTCGGTTACAAACCATTGTACCCAAGTATTCGTAGAGAAATCTCTTTCATCAAAGCATACTCCAACTATATCGTTGATAGAATCAGTAATATAAACTTCATGTTTTAGTACTTCGTTGAATAAATCTTTTAAGCTTTTAAATTCAACTGGAGGTTTTTCAAAAGCAGGCATAATAGCTTTACCACCTCTTTCGTTTATATGATGAATGAATTTCATCATGTGCATGTGCTCTTCAGCAGCTTGTGCATACAGCCATTGTGCTACGCCACCAAAACCAGTGTTTTCTGCCCACGATCCCATTGCAATATACAGATTTGAAGAATATCCTTCTTTTTCTATCTGTGCATTTAAAATGTCTTCAACGTTCTTGTTCATATATTATAATATTTAGTATATTTAGTAAGCCACTACGCTCAGGGTGACGTCAGACTGAGCGTAGTCGAAGTCTTTTCTTATTTATCCTTTTAATGCATTTGCCCCACTAACAATTTCTAATATTTCGTTAGTAATAACCGCCTGACGTACTTTGTTATATTGAATTCTAAGTTCTTTAAGTAAATCCGAAGCATTGTCTGTTGCCTTATGCATTGCAGTCATACGAGCTCCATGCTCTGAAGCATACGAATCTAAAAGTGTTTTATAAAACTGAACTTTAAGTGCTTTTGGCATTAATTCATTTAAAATTTCAGCTTTGCCTGGCTGAAATATATAATCCGTGTTTGATGCTTTTTTATTGATGTTTTCATTTACAGCAGGCAAGATTGGCAAAAACTGTTCAACTTGAATATATTGCACTGCGGCATTTTTAAACTGATTGTAAACAATAACTATTTTATCATATTTGCCATCAACAAATGATTGCATTATTTTCTCTGCAACAGGAAGTGCATTTTCGAAGCTTGGTTTATCGAATAATTCATTATTTACCTCAACCACATTGAATTTTCTTCTTGAAAAATATTCAGCTCCTTTTTTCCCTAAACAGCATAAAAAAACATTTCCTTTTTCGTATTGCTCTTTGTATGTAGTTGAAACTAATTCGTTGGTTTTTTTAATAACATTCATATTAAATGAACCGCAAAGACCTTTATTAGAAGTCTCAGTAATAATAAGAATTTTTTCTTCCTTACGTTGTACAGAATATATTCCATTATTATTATCGTCAAGACCTGAAGAAAGGTTTTGTTGAATTTCAGTTAATTTTTGTGCGTAAGGCCTCATTCGAACAATTGCATCCTGAGCTCTACGCAATTTTGATGCAGATACCATTTTCATGGCACTAGTAATCTGTTGCGTATTGATTACAGACTTTATTCGAATTCTTACTTCTTTTAAATTAGCCATTTTATCTTATTTATAAATGAAGATTTTTAATAACGGTAACTTCGATTTCACATAATTACCGTTATTAAAAATGGTTTATTTTTCAAATTTTTCAGCTACTTCTCTTGCTACTTTCTCTAATACTGAAGTAATTTCATCTGTTAATAGACCTTTTGCTAAACCATCAAGTATATTTTGGTGATTCAACTCCATTATTTGGATAAAATCTTCTTCAAATTGTTTCATTTTATTAATAGGAACTTTTTGCAATAAGCCTTTAGTTCCACAATAAATCACAGCAATTTGTTTTTCAACAGGAATTGGAGCGTATTGAGGTTGTTTTAGAATTTCAACATTTCTAGCACCTTTATCAAGGATCGATTTTGTTGTTGCATCTAAGTCAGAGCCAAATTTTGCAAAGGCTTCTAATTCGCGGAATTGAGCTTGGTCAATTTTCAATGTACCTGCAACTTTTTTCATTGATTTAATCTGAGCATTACCACCCACACGTGATACCGAAATACCAACGTTAATAGCTGGACGAATACCAGAGTTAAATAAATTACTTTCAAGGAAAATTTGTCCGTCAGTAATAGAAATTACATTTGTTGGAATATATGCAGAAACATCGCCAGCTTGAGTTTCAATTATTGGAAGTGCAGTTAATGAGCCACCACCTTTAACTATAGGTTTAAGAACCTCAGGAAGGTCGTTCATTTCGCGTGCAATTTCATCAGACTTGATAACTCTAGCAGCTCTTTCTAGTAGGCGTGAGTGAAGATAGAAAACGTCGCCAGGATAAGCTTCACGACCTGGAGGACGACGAAGTAATAAAGAAACTTCGCGATATGCAACTGCTTGTTTCGACAAATCGTCATAAATAACAAGAGCAGCTCTTCCAGAGTCTCTGAAAAACTCACCAATAGCAGCACCAGCAAATGGAGCATAGAATTGAAGTGCAGCAGGATCAGAAGCTGTAGAAGATACAATAACAGTATATGCCATTGCTCCGTGTTCTTCAAGTGTTTTATAGATATTAGCAACTGTAGAACCTTTTTGACCTACAGCTACGTAAATACAAAAAACAGGCTCACCTTTTTCGTAATTAGATTTTTGATTAATAATTGTATCAATAGCGATAGCTGTTTTACCAGTCTGACGGTCACCAATAATAAGCTCACGTTGTCCGCGACCAATTGGAATCATCGAGTCAATTGCTTTTAAACCAGTTTGAAGTGGCTCATTCACAGGTTGTCTGTAGATTACACCAGGAGCTTTTCTTTCAAGAGGCAAAGAATATTTTGTTCCGCCAATTGGCCCTTTACCATCTATTGGTTCGCCAAGGGTATTGATAACACGACCAATCATTTCTTCACTTACGTCTATAGAAGCAATTTTACCAGTTCTTTTAACGGTATCACCTTCTTTAACATGGTTAGAATTTCCTAAAAGCACAGCACCAATATTATCTTCTTCAAGATTTAATACGATACCTTTAAGTGAGCCAGGTAATTCAATTAACTCTCCAGATTGAACGTTCGTTAATCCGTAAATACGAGCAATACCATCACCAACTTGTAAAACTGTTCCAACTTCTTGAAGTTCAGAATCAAATTTAAATCCCGATAGTTGTTGACGCAGAATCGCAGAAACTTCAGCAGGTTTAATTTCAGCCATTTTTATTCTATTTTTAAAATTACTATTATCTCTTAATGAGTCTTTACAAATGTATTTATATTTTACAAATAATCAAACTTATTCCGTTTTTTTTCAAAAAAAAACCATATATAAATTCAAATAATATTTAACTAATTGATAATATTATTATTACAACATATTATCTTGTTATAAAACAAATATTTCCAAACGAAATATTCTCTTCATTTGGAAATATAATTGCTGATGATCATCATTTAGCAATACCAATTAATGAATTACAATATCTACATTCCATCGTCCATGGGCTGAGAATCTCTTTCTTCTTGGCGTTTTGCTTTACGATCATTTTTATCCATTTTGCCAAATTTATAAGAAAAGTTGATGAAGAATGCTCTTGAATCTCTTCTTCTTTCAGATTCTTGGGAGAAACCATTTCCAACCATTTCCATGTGCATTTTTCTTGAATCTAAAATATCACTAACTCTAAAACCTATAGTTCCTTTTCCGTCCATTATTTCTTTTTTAATTGCACCATCCATACCAAAGCCCATAATAAATGTGCCTTGTGGTCCTTTCATAGGCGACATATAATTTCCAGATAGTTGAAAACTCAAGCTTTTTGGCAAAATTATAGTTGCATTCACTCTTGCTGTCCAATTAAAGCTATTGCTATTCATTGCTGCTTCCACATTATCGCCATTAACAACAGACTCGTAAATGCTAAAATTTCCATTTAAACGCAGAAATTTAAACGGACTAGCTAATGCTATAAATTCAAATCCATAAGATTGTGAGTTTGAATAATTTAAAAAGGTGGTTAAAGTAGTTGAATCATTATTTGCATCGTACAAATTGGGGGCATATTGAAGCATTGTTGAGTCGTTAAATGATACTTTATACCTAGAAATCATATCATTTACTTTTCTGTAAAAAATGGATGATGTTAATGTGTATTTTTTCCAAATATTTAAATAACTTATCTCATAAGCATTAATATATTCAGGATCAATTTTTGGATTTCCTACGCGTACATTTAATGGGTCGGTTATGTGATGAAAAGGATTTATTGACTCTGATTCTGGTCGATTTACCCTGCGAGTATAGCTTAATTGCCATTGTCTGCTTTCATTTGGCTTGTATGCAACATGCATCGTTGGGAAAAAACTAAAATAATCTTTTGAAAAAGTTTCATTTGTATTTTTCATTTCAAACTCCGATAATGCCTGTTCTAAACGCAATCCTGCTTGATAACTCAATTTTTTAATTGCATTGGAATACGTTCCATAAGCAGCATGAATTTGAGTATTATAAATAAAATGATTTGAAAAATTTGTATTTGTAATCCACTCAGAAGTTGTTGAATTAAAGTTATCTATTTTAAGATCATTATCTAAAGTTTTAAAGACAGAACGATAGCCTGCTTCAATTTTGCTATCAGGATTTTTAAGAGGGTGAACATAATCAGCTTGAACATTTAACACTTTTTCATTATCAGTACCATAATCAATTTCCTTTGTTTCGGGTATCAACAATTCGTATTCTGTAGCAGGATCGTATATTTTTGTGTTAAAATAATTATCTTCGTTTTCTCTGTCTAAAGTATACTGAACATCCGCATTGAAAGTTTGATCGGGTTTTTTAAATGTATGTTTATAGCTTAAAGCTAAATCTGTACTATTGCTTTTAGATATTTCTGAATCGATTCTTTTCGATAGAGAAATTGGATTATTATCAATTGAATTATCAAAAGTATAATATTTAGTATTACCATGAGGCGTAGCATCCATAATACTTACAACTGCGGTTGCACCTAGTGAATTTGTACTACTTAAATAAAAGTCGGCGCCTAATTTGCCAACATGCGATGCTCTATGTCCAAAGCTTTGTCCTTTTTGTTGATACCAAGAAAGTGTATCACTTCCTGTGTTATATCGTTTAGAATTAGACCAGCCCTTACTTTGATTATTCATATAGCTATAGCTTCCTGATAAGTTTACTTTTGAATTTCTGTAACCTAAATTAAGCGAAGTGTTATATTTATCGCCAGTTCCAGCACTACCTTGAACTGTACCATTTAGTCCTTGTTTTAAATTCTTTTTCAAAATAATATTAATAATTCCCGACATACCTTCAGGATCGTATTTTGCCGAAGGATTAGTAATAATTTCAATACTTTGAATGGAACTTGCTGGTATTTGCTCAAGAGCTTGAGATTTACTTGCTGCAACCATACCCGAAGGCTTTCCATCAATTAATATGGTTAAATTTCCACTTCCACGCATAGTTACGTTGCCGTCCATATCAACATTAACAGATGGTATGTTTTGTAGCACATCGGTAGCAGAACCGCCTGAAGCCACTAAATTTTTTTCTACATTATATATTTTTTTGTCGATGCCAGTAATAAGCATATCGTTTTCTGCTTTTATTTTTACTTCTGATAAATTAGTGCTAGCGTTATCAATAAATATTTGACCCAAATCAACTGTGGTTTGCTTTGGGTAAATAAAAATAGAATCAACAATTTTATTCTTGTATCCTACAAAGCCGATACGTATTCTATATTTTCCGAATTTCAAATCTTTCATTTCAAATAATCCTGCAGCAGTAGTTGTTGTTCCATTAACTATTGCAGAGTCTTTTACTCTAATTAAAGCTACAGTGGCATACTCCACAGGCTTTTGTGTTTGAGAATCAAAAATTTTCCCTTTAACAATGCCTATCTCAGGCATATTGCCATTTGGAGCTCCGCCATGTGGTGGTTGAGCAAACACAATTATTGGACACAGTATTAAAATAAATAATAGATATTTCATAAAAATATTTTTAAAAAGTCATGATTAGATTGCATTATACGCCTTAAAGTTTAATGCGTTTAGCCAATTTATACCAATTGATATATTTTGCCCGGTAAAGTGCGTACTACACCTACAAATTCCATATTTAAGAGCATTGCAGAAACTCTGCTTACTGGCAAATTACATTTTATTGCTAAAGAATCGATAGCAATATGTTCTTGCTGCAAAAGGATATCTTTAATAAGTTGTTCTTCTTCTGTGAGTTCAACAAAAAGCTGTTGTTGAATGGTTTTCTTTTTAGATGTTTTTTCCATCCAATCCATTAAATAAATAATATCGGCACCAGATTCAGCAAGAGCTGCACGATTTGTTTTTATCAAAAAATTACACCCTTTAGAATAGGTGTCGCTTGCTCTTCCAGGAAAGGCAAATACATCGCGATTATAGCTATTTGCGATTTCGGCTGTAATCAGTGCACCGCCTTTTGCTGCTGCTTCAACTACTAAAGTTGCATCAGCCATTCCTGCAATTATTCTGTTTCGCTTGGGAAAGTTTTCTTTCTCGAAACGACTTTCACTCATGAATTCAGTTAAAAGCCCTCCATTTTCAATCATTTGATCGGCAACTTTTCTGTGTTCTGCTGGATATAGCTTATCTAATCCATGTCCCAATACGCCAACTGTAGGCAAATCGTTGTGTATGGCGCTTTTATGTGCACAAATATCAATACCATAGGCTAATCCACTTACAATTAAAACATCGAGACTTGCCATTTGTGACACAACTTCTTCGCACATTATTTTCCCATAATCTGTAGAACGACGAGTTCCAACAACTGCCAAAACTTTCTTCGTATTTAAGTTGGCATTTCCCTGATAATACAACATTATTGGACCATCGTTGCAATGTTTTAACCGTGTAGGATAGTTTTCATCAAGGTAAAACAATGGTTTTATATTATTTTTTTCAATGAATTTAATTTCCTTTTCTGCCTTCGACAGGACAGTTTGATTTGCAATTTCGTTTAAAATTGCAGTATTTATTCCTGGAATTTTTTTTAAAGCCGCTTTATTGTCCTGAAATACAGCATCAACACCACCACAATAAGCTATTAATTTTTTAGCAGTTACGTCGCCAATTTTTGGAATTAAACCAATTCCAATTTTGTAAATTAAATTCTCCACCCAGCTTTCATATTTTTGGCTAAATTATAAAAATTCCCTTTTTAATTTTTGTTTGTGATATTATTTTTTATAAAATTAAGAAATTTTCTGATTGACCCTTATTTTGATTAAAAAGAGAACTAACATGACTTTTTTTTTTACATTTGTCAATTAAGAATTGATAAAACTTTCATGAATTCGAATTTTTATAAATTAGCTCATTTTCTGAATATTTTGCCTTTACAAGTGCTCATTAATAGCACGAAAAAAAGAACTATTTTGCCTTTTTATCACGTTGTTTCAAACGAAGATTTGATTCATATTAAGCATTTGTACGAAATAAGAAGTATTAAAGCTTTTGAAAATGACTTAGATTTTTTTCTTAAATATTACTCCCCAATTGACTATCAAACATTTAAAAATCAAACTGAAAACGCTACACCATTTAAAAAAAATCAATTCTTGCTGTCCTTCGACGATGGTTTGAGAGAGTTTCATGATATTATTGCTCCAATACTTATAAAAAAAGGTGTTCCAGCAATTTGTTTTCTAAACTCCGGATTCATCGATAACAAGGATTTGTTTTTTAGATTCAAAACTAGTATTCTGATTGAAAAATTGATTTCTTTCCAAAAATCTAATAAGAATCAAAATATAATAACCGACTGGTTTTCTGAAAAGCAGCTTTCTTTTTCGAATAATTATAAATCGTTATTTTCAATAAATTACCTGAATAAACATTATATTGATGAATTAGCAGATATTTTAGAAGTAGATTTTAACGAATACCTGCAAAAACACAAACCTTATTTGAATACTAATCAAATTAATGCATTAATAAGCCAAGGCTTTGAATTTGGAGCTCATAGTATTGACCATCCTCAATTTTCATTATTAAAAGAAAATGATCAATTGATTCAAATTGAGCAAAGTATAAATGATATTTGCAGCAAATTTAATTTAAACTATAAAACTTTTTCATTTCCATTCAGTGATTTTGGAGTGTCGAAACGTTTTTTTGAAACTATTTTCAATAGCAACAAACCCATTTCGGATTTAACATTTGGTTGTGCTGGCTTAAAAAACGATAGCTGTAAAAAAAATATTCAGCGAATTCCTATTGAAATCAATCGTTTTTCAGCTCAAGACGTGGTTCGTGGTGAATATTTATATTATATATTTAAGGCATTTTTAAATAAAAACACCATTTTTAGAAACTAAATATGGAAACAAAATCATATACCAAAGCCCAACTCGAAGAATTTATTTGTTCTGAACAGTTTAATAATCTTATAAATATTCCAATAAGTAAGCACAGAGCAATTTCACAAATAAATAATCCCAGAGCTTCCGACGAAGATATTTTACTTGTAGTTAGTTTCGACGAAAATAAAGTAATTGGTTATTTAGGGATTTTACCTGATTATATTTTTTTCAATGATAAAACTGAAAAAGTTGGTTGGCTTACTTGTTTTTGGGTCGACGATGAATATAAATCACAAAATATTGCCGCTAGTTTGTTTCTAAGGGTTATTAGAGCATGGAAACAGCAAATATTAATTACCAATATTGTACCTTGGCTCGAACCAATTTACCAAAAGACAAAAATTTTTAAACCCACGGTTTATAAGGAAGGATTTAGAGGATATTTGCGATCAAACTTAGCAGAAATTCTACCTCCTAAAAAAAAGATATTTGCTAGAATTTCTCCATTTCTAAAATTTATAGATTTATCAGTTAATTTAGCCTTTGATCTTTGGATAAAGTTATACAGAACTTATGATTTAGACAATTATAGAGCTGAAAATATTGAAAATATAGACAAGCAAGACTCTGATTTTATTGATTTGCATAAAGTCAATTATTGGTCTCAACGTTCTAAAACAGAACTCGATTGGATTACAAAATACCCTTGGCTAATCAAAGGCACAGAAAAAGATTCAGCTAATTCTAGATATTATTTTTCAGCCTTTAGTGAAAATTTTTATAATCAAAAAATTAAAATTACTGATATAGATAACAATATAATTGGAATCATTTTTTTAACCATTAAGGATAATAATTTAAATGTTCCCTTTGTTTTTGTAGACAAAAAAAATATTGATGTAATTAGTATGTTTCTGACAAATAAAATGTTAGAGTTAAAACTAAATATGATTACTGTTTTTAATTATGAATTGTCCGTTTCGCTCAACAAAATTAAAACGCCATTTTACTTTAAAAAGACAATAAAAAAGCCTTATTTCATCACCAAAAAATTTGACTTTTTAGAAGACTTATATTTTCAAGACGGCGATGGAGATTGTGTCTTTTATTAGGAATTACAGGTTTTATAGCGTAAAAGTGATTGATAATGTATATGTGAAATTATCTTTAAACTTTGGCAAATGGTAATATCCGTAGCGATAAAAACAGCCTAAGCCAATTCCGCTTATTGTAGACTTAATAAGGCTATTAAATAATATACCCGACTCTAAATAAGTATTATCAGGGACGCTAAAATTGGCATTCACTAGATTTCTTGTGTTTGTAGCATTGCCAATTATGGCACTTGTTGAAAATACTATATCGGGTTGAAAATATTTTGTTTTTAAAAGTAATTTCCCAAAATCTTGATAGAAATGAGCCGAAACAAACTTATCGCAACTAAATTCATTCATTCTCATTGTTGCAAAACTATTAGCAGAAAAAACTGAAAACGAGCTGTAAGAGCTAGGAATAGTATAAAGCAAACTGTATGGAACAGCTTGACTTATATAACCTGCCTGAAGATTTATAAAAGATTTACCAAAGGTTTTAGTAGTAAATGTATAAATTAGTTTAGCATTGTACTTTGTATATTCAATTTCGCCATTATACAAGTTATTAAAACCTTTAATTACTTGCCCCAAAAATACTGGGTATTTTGTTCCCAGAGAAATAGTGCTTCTGAAATTTTCCATATATTTTTCTCTATACGCAAATTTAAAATTTAAGCCTATTTCAGTTAACAAATAATTATCTTTAATAACACGAACAGGTTCGGGTGAAAATGCATATTTTAACGGTTTAAACTCTTGTATTGTTCTATTGCAAAGGCTTAAACTTACATTTGCATATTGCATTATCCTGAAATCAGTAGTAAATGAATATTTTTCATATTTATACATTCTATTTATCAATAGCTTACGGTATGTTTCGCTTTGCTGCTTCTGCTGAAAAGGAATTTTATTGTCATAATAAAAGCTCAATGAACCACATTCTTCAACATCATTAGCGTAGGCAAATGTGCAATTTAGTTCGTGCGCTTTATTTAGTAAAATCGAAAGTCGACTGCCGTATTTTACTTGTTTATCTTTAAACCCATAGGCAAAAGCTCCGCCAACACTGATGCGTTCGCATATTTTTGAATTTGTTTGCGCGTCAATCCCCAATCGCAAGCCTTCATATTTATTTACCGAAATAAACTCTGCCAAATCTAAATCTAAAAAATGATATGGTATTTTTCCAGTTATTAATGCTTCTAATCCTTTCACTTTTTGATCTAATTTTCCTTCTTTACCAATACTATCAATTAGCTTATACGTGTCTACATTTTTTTTTGTCAGGCTGTCGGTTCTGTTTTTTTCCCAAAAATTGCTATCTTGTCCAGTTGCATTATTATCAATTTGAAACTCTAATCGATCGAAATCTTTTTTTGATAATGGAATATTCACTTTAATATCGGTAATGGAAGTTCTGCCAATTCCTACCATTCGGTATTTACCTATCATTAAATTGTTGAATTTCAAATCGGCATTTTGTTGAGTTGGAAACCAATATTTTCCATCAATTAACTCATATATCTGCTGAATTTTCATGGTGGTGCCATTATACGGATCTTCGGGTTCGGCAATAACATTTTGAAGAGCATATCCATTGGTATTTATATAAAGCAAACCTTTTAGCGCATCGAAATTTTTGTTTTTTTGTGATTGGTAAGAAATAATAAAAACAGTATCATTTCCTTGATAAATAGTATCTTGCAACAAAAAATTGTATTTGTTTGCACTGCCATTGGCAATTGGATTCAAATAATTTTTATCAGAAATTTTAATTAAATCCGAATAAAAACTAAACGACTGTAATTGAGAAGCTAACAATGTAAATGACGGATTTGAGAAACCAGAAATTCTCGAACCTATTACTTTCTCTTTATTAAAATTGGGATTTAAAAATAAACGTTTACTTACCGATTCAATAAGCATTATATCATGGGTTTCGAGAAACTCAATCAGTCTCTTGCTTACAGTATCTTTTGAATTCTTGATGCTATCGATATTTAAATCTTTAAGGTCGGCGGTAAAAACCATTTTATTATAAGACTGATATGAAAAGCTAGACAAATTTTGAGGATTATTTTTCTCTTTATTTTTTATGGCATTTTCAATAATGCGTAATGCAGGATTTATTCCTGGCAATATGGTTATTTCGGAAAGGTCGATATTTTTACTGGTCAAAAAAATAGTTGCCGTTGATTTATCTACTTTAAAAACTTGTGGGAAATAACCAACATAACTCAATTTCAAATAATTAATAGGTTCAGCAGATTTTATCGAAAACTTGCCGTCAATATCGCTTGTAGATCCCGTTTTACTTGAATTAACAACAATGTTAACAAATGGCAAAGGTATTTTAGAAATAGAATCAACTACTTTTCCTGAAATTTCAAATATTTGAGCCCTTGAATTATTAGAATATAATAAACTCAAAAGAATTATTAAAAATAGAAAATAGTGCTTATACTTCAAGTGGAATTATTTTTTGGCGTAAACCGCAGTACAAGTGTCATTTTGCTGGCTATCTTTAACATAATAATTCCAATTTATAGTGGTTTTATTATTGTCGATATACCCTGAGCCACTTATCGTGAAGTTGCAAAGTGATTGCGATGGGATTGAAATATTATTTCCCGCAACAAGAGCTCTTGCTTTTTGGTCGTTTCCAAAAAGATAGAAGTTTGCAATTAGAACCTCGGTAGAATTGGAAGGATTAAGACTTATAGAAACTGTGAATGTTTGTTGTCCAGCTAATTTGCTATTTTCAGTACAAAGCCAGTTGCCTACGTATACTTCTCGTGGATCTGTATCAGGCTGAGAGGCATCTGGAGCAACTGTATCAGGCTCACAGGAAACTAGCACTGAACTAAACAAAACTAATGCTAATAAATAATTTATTACTGTTTTCATGGCTTATTGATATAATAATATTTACCGCTCCAAAGTTAACAAATACTATACCGATATTTATATAAAAAAACGAAAATTTAAAAGACAAGTATTTAAATGAAAAAAGAGCGTATTATACCGCTCTTCTCCTTGAATCTAACTCTAACTATTAATTAACTCTTTTTTTGTTCAGCCTTAGCTGCTGGTTTTTCTGTTTTTTTTGTTGTTGTTTTTTTTGTTGTTGTTTTTGTTTCTTTTGTTTCTTCTTTTTTAACTGGAGCTACTTCTTTAGTTGTTGTTTTTTTTGCTGGTGCTTGAGGAGTTTGAGCTTGAACAGAAGTTAAGCAAAATGTAAGAGCTAAAGCAGAAACTAGAATTGATAATTTTTTCATAATAGCGTGTTTTTTTAAAATTTACTCACCAAAGTTAGTAGCCAAATTACATAATATATAATTTATTAAGTTAAAATACATTAACATTAAAAGTTAAAGTTTTTAAAAATTTTTATTTAAGGCAGTACAACTATTTTTTTATATATGGTAAAATTTTTAGACCTAATAACGGCTAAATATACTCCTTCATTAAATTTTGAAATATCAAGTGTTTTATTATTGCAATTAATTGATTGATAATTTGCAACTTCCTTGCCATTAGAGTCATACAAAAAAATATTCTCTATTGTATTAGTTGAACTAAAGCTTAAAAAAGATTTGTTAACTGGATTCGGAAAAATTTTAACTAAGTCAAAATTTTGTTTATTTATACTGGTAAAAACAAAATTATATTTGTTTGATGTATCACTTATGCAAGTATTAGGTTCAGAAGCATTACAATAGTATATGCCATTGGCTGTAGGCACAAAAAACGAATTATTTGCATTTTGAATTAATCCGTTGGTGTCATACCATTGGTTTCCAAATGCAATATCTGAAAACAATGTATCGTTGCTTCGAGTAATTAAAGGAACTTTTTTGTTAACAGTAATTGTAAATTGACTTGATTCTATACAATTATTATTGCCAACGGAAACAGTATAGGTAGTTGTAGTTTGAGGAAACACTACATTATTAATAACATTGTTTTTGAAAACGCTTGAAAGCGGAGACCAGTTGTAGAACACTGTATCGCAATCATAACCAAAAACAACGTTTGTAATATTATTTTGAACAAGCGATTTAAGTGTTAACCCGTCTTCGTATGTTATCATGGCTGTAGGAATAGTGATTTGATCGTTATAAGCACCAGCCCCCATTTGGAATACATTTTCATTTGGATTATTATTCACTACCACCACTCCTTTTGCTCCAGCAACTTGAGCGTTATATGCTTTTACACTAAAACTGCACGTTCCTCTATCAATTATAGCTATTTTATTCAATAATGAATTTGTGGCATAACTAGCGCATCCAAGTGAACTATTATCATTGTCATTAATATACACAACATCGCCCCTAACAAAAGACTGGATTAATGTTGGACCAAAACTAGCCAGCCCCACAATATATTTATCAATTGTAGGAGAGTTAAGTCGAATAAAATCGCCAGTTGGAATATTTGTTGATAATGAAATAAATAATGAATCGCCACATTCAATTGAAGCGTTTGAACTATTTGATGATATAATTAGAGGAACAGAATTAATAACTATTGTATCGTAAGCATGATATGTTCCATCAGTAACATGAAGTTGATATGTTGTAGTTATAGAAGGTGCTGCAATCGGATTCTTTATGGCTGCATTTGACAATCCAACTGCTGGAGACCACTGATATGTAAGAGAATTTGAATCTGCAAAATAATATGTGTGAGGATTCATTTTGTAAGTTGATCCGCAAACAATTGTTTTGTCTACTCCTGTTTCAACACTTAACTGTGAAATTTTAATATAGCTTGATTTTACAATTGAATCGCTTCCTAACGAATTGGTAACTTTTAGTTTAACTTGATATGTGCCATAGTTTGGGTAAGAGACTACAGGATTTAGTATAGTTGAATTTGCTGGATTCCCGCCTACAAACTCCCATTTCCAACTACTCGGATTTCCCAGTGATTCATCGAAAAAACTAATTGGCGTGTTTCTTGTCGTGCTAGTTGCAGATGCAGAAAAACTGGCTTTTGGCTTAGTTCCTATATTTACATTAAATGAAATAGTTGAGCTAGCTTCTGTAATATTGTATATATCAATACCCCCGAAAGATTCATCTAGCAAAAAGCAATAAGGATTTGTATTATTATTGAATTTAGTACGTTGAACATCTGCACTAAAAAATGCATCTTGAATATTTCCTGAAGTTGTTGTATTGCCATTTGGACGATATAGATAAACCTCATCCGGTGGTCCAGAGGCATTTCCTATCAACATATTTCCCTGTGAATCTATCGTTGTAATTCTATAAATGAGCAATCCTGATCCAGGTAAGCCTGTTTCGAAATAACCTTGTTTTTTTCTATATTCAAGCACAAAAAATTCGTTAGGATAATTAGTTGATGCAATTTTATAACAATTATTTGTTGCAGAAGTTATTGGACTTAACGTATATGTTCCAGATGTTGAAATTGTTGGAATAGAGTCGAGCCACCTACCGTATTGAAATTTCATATATGCACCCATCGATTGAGGTGGATTATTTGTGCTTTCCATAATATCCCAAGAACCAACTGTTTTAAGCTGGTCTTGACTATAATGATAAAGATCGGGTGATCCTAACGAATGAAACATTTCGTGACATAAAACTCCAGTTTGTATAGAATTTTGTAGCAAAAAGTTATAATCCCAAACCTGAGAGCCATTAATATAAGCCTGTTCGTAACTTAATGACCAGCGATGAGGCCATAAAAGCTCGGACCAACCCATTGGCGAGCCTTTTATTATAAAAGATACATTATCCACATATCCATCATTGTCATTGTCAATATCCAAATTTTGTGGCACTTGAGTTGCAATAAAATCGATAGCATTTTTTAATAAAAGCTGTTCTCTGGTAGCACGGTCGTTTTCATCAACGTAACCATTAGGATTTGTATTTGCATCATATACTGCATAATAATTTCGTGGATATGAGTTTTGGTATGAAAGGACAAAATTATTTTCTTTCAAATAAAATGATGATTCTACTGTTAATTTATTGTATGAGCATTCTTTAAAATAATTTTTAAGCGAATTTGGATTGGCGCTGCTGCCATTTAACAATTCGTTATATTTCGAAATTGGCTCGTTAAACTCAGTATCGTCATTAAAGCGAATAAAAACTACAATATTGTTTATCAAGCCAATGCTTGCCGTTTTATTGTTTGAAATTTTTGTTTTTTTCGAAAGTTCTGTATTTAAAATAGAGGCTTTTCTTTTTATTTCCATTTCATTTCCAGTAATATTAACCCCTTTTGTAATTCCAATTAATTTAGGGTTTGATTTTCCAGCAATATACGAAGTTGGAACTAATTTCCCCCCAACCAAATCAGCATAAACATAAAATCCTGTGTTTTTATCTTGAACAATTGTATAATTATTTTCATCGTGAAGCCAATTGTAAAACTCATCGCCAGTGGCATAACATTGCAAAATTGTTCCGTCTGGTTGTTTTATTGTTTGAGGTACATTTTCAATATAAGCTGAAAAAGCTGACAAATGGAATAGCACTAGAAAAAATATAATAATTTTTTTCATAATTTGGCGGTTTATATTCTGCCAAATATATAATAAAGAACTAAATACGCAAAAAATGTTTAGTGAAAAATTATTAAAAGCCTATAAATTACTCGCATAGGCAATTGTTACAACACTAATTTTGACACCTTCAATTGCTGCAAAATGCTGTGCACATGCTTCAATTGTTGCTCCCGTTGTTATTACATCATCTACAATTAATATTTGCTTATTAATATATTTCTCTTTATTTGTTAATTCAAATACGCTGCCTACATTACGCCAACGTTCAAATCTCGATTTTTTTGTTTGGGTTTCGGTAAAAAAGTTTCTTTGTAGGTCATTAACTATTGGGGCATTCATCGATTTTGAAATTCCGCGAGCAAAACATTCACTTTGATTATAACCTCTTTTTTTGAGCTTTTTTGGATGTAAAGGAACAGGAACAATAAAGTCAATATTTTTAAAATACTCCGCATTTTTTAATTCGTTGCCGTATATTTCTCCAATATATTCGCCAACCACTTGTTGCCCTTTGTATTTAAGTTGATGGATTAGATGTTGGACTTTCCCTGCTTTTTGAAAATAAAAATAAGAGGCAGCAGAGTAAATATTAATTCTACCCCAAAAAATCTGAGTTATTGCGTTTTCTTTTTCTTTATGAAAATTAGTTTTTGGCAAATGATAGTTGCATGATGTACAAACACATCGTTCAAACTTTTGCAAAGGTGCCGAACATGCTAGGCAAATATTGGGGAAAAATAAAGAAATTAAGTCTCTAAACATTTATTAATTTATTCGCTTTTTATTATTGTCTTCTCTAATTTTTTTAAATAATCGCATTAAATAATCTTCAATCGACTCATTT
Organism: Bacteroidota bacterium; assembly: GCA_037139195.1. Taxonomy (GTDB): domain Bacteria; phylum Bacteroidota; class Bacteroidia; order Bacteroidales; family JAHJDW01; genus JBAXGW01. The sequence continues at coordinate 34,949 of JBAXGW010000017.1, read as the reverse complement.
TTATTTATTGGAAAATGTTCCAAGCCAAACGAAAATTGATCAATTAATTGATTGTATTGTTTAAATTTCTCTGCTAATAAAATATCATCTTCAGTTTCCCAATATTTTCCCTCGTCAACTAATTTAAAATCAAGCAAATACTTATTGCTTAAATATTTTAGCAAATGAATAATAATTTTATGTGTTTCTATTCCAGCAAATTGTGTTTTTGCAAAAACCAAATAAAGGAATGCATCTTCATTTTGATTTTCTTTTTTTCCGAAAAATTGCAAATTTGCCGGACAACTCATTCTCCCATTCGACAAGAAACACAAAGAAATAGTTTCGCACTCGGGAGGAGTAAAAGAAATACCGTAAATTGAATTGTTATAATTTCCCTTACCAAGTGCATCACAAGGAAATTTAGTTTTGTAAATTGTATAATGCCATTTATAGAGTTCTGCTATATCTTTCAGTTCTTCTATCATTTCTGGCAATGAAGCTTTTTCATTAAATCGGCCGCTATAATGGATGGATAGCCCCATATTTTAGAATGTAAACTGAAGAGAAGCCCTTATACCAAATTTAGTAATATTTGGCTTGTCGAGATAAGATAAGCGCCAAAGTGCATCAATACGAATTATTTTAAAGATATTTTCAATTCCAGCACCAACTTCGAAATACGGTTTAGATATTCCAGACAAAGTGTTTGGGAAAGTCATAATTGCTCTGTTTTTATCAGAAACACTTCCTACAACTCCTTTTACCAAAGCAACTTCTCTCCATTTTAATTTGCGCATTAATGGAATTTTATTCAAGAAAAATCCATCAAAGTGATGTGTAAAATATGCACTAATATATCTATCGCTTACAAATTCGTAAAAATTCATTAAGTTAAATGCATACTCATCAAACACATAGGTCTCATTTCCTTCGTGCAGTTTTAAAAGTGGATATGGAATGGTTCCCCATATTTGACCAACTTCAATAATATATTTAGACCAGCCAAAAGGGCTTACATTAAACCAATCTTGTAAATTTATAGCAAGCTTTTGGTATTCAAAATCGCTGTTCCAAATATTTTTAAATCCATAAGTAAAATCGGCTGATATTATTGGATATTTAGTGCCTAAGCTAAACCTAGTAAATTCGCCCAAAACAAACTTTTCTTGAAAAGCAAATCGAGTGGTAAGTTTAACTTCGGAACTTACAATTGTTTGTTTGATGCTATTTGATGTAAGTGGATGCATGTCAAATACCACGCCTCTTGAAGGCCATAATTCTCGATGGATAAGAGTTAATGTATTTGAAAAACCTGCAAACCATTCTTTTTCATAAAATCCTTTAAATTCCTCAACAGAAGATAATTGGCTAGATGAACTTCTTTTAAATACAGAAGTAAGCAAAAAATCTTCTCGAAAAGCATTGGAGCTTTTACTAAGTTGTTCTAAATCTTTCTTGTAATCAAACCCACATGATTGACGTGGATTTTTATTAAAAATATACAATAAGCTGCCGCCATACTTAAACCTATTATCTAAAGTACCATAAGCACCATAAGTCTCGAGCATAATTTTTTTACTAAAGGCATTACTTGTTCTTACGCCTAAACGAAAGCGCGTTCCTTCAGTATCATTAAAACTTAATATAGAAGCATAAGGGCCCCACTCAAAATTTCCTCTAACGTGATAGCCTGTAGTAAGCATTTCAACGACTTGATACCAAGTTTTAAATGCTGGGAGAGACTTAACAGTGTCTACCATCTTATAAATTGCAAGTTCATCTTTGGTAAGTGAGTCGTGCCGAGCTTTATCCCAATATTCCTTATTTTTTTCAAAAGAACCATCTTCGGTAATAATATTTGTTGGCGTATTATAAAACTCATCAGGCATAAATTTATCGAATTTAAAATTTCGATAGGTAGCTGTTCGCTTACCAAAAACACCAGTTGTAATATTTTCAAGTGGATTAAAATCAATAATTACCTGCTCTTTGGTGGTCATCCAATTGGTTGCTTCAATATTATCATATTCGAAATAAGCCGTTAAATCACAAATCAAATTAATATTTGCATCATTTGCTATCCTAACATCAATTTGTTTAAGTGCAAATGAGGTATCGTTTACCCAAAAATTTCCTGTGAAGGTAAGTTCTTGCTTTCGGCGAGGTTTAAACTGAATTTTATAACACCACTTATTATTGATAAAAGTGCTATCAACTAAGTAGTATCTATAATACATTAATCCAAAATTAGCTACTGGACTAACAAAGTTCTTTTGAAAAATTGGGATATAATTATCGTAGAAGTTTATATTAACGTACATGTTTCCAACAAATTGCTGTATACTTTTGTTATCTACGCCCGTTACCTTAGTACCTTTAATAACTTCTTTTTCAGTTTTAGGTTTTTTTCTATAGAAATAATCTGATACTGACTCACTTAAAAAAATAGGCAAATAAGCTTTTCCATTCACAGTAGATGTATCCATGTTTTCGAATACAAACTTAAATGGCTTAAAAACCCTTCTGTTTTTGAAATCTTCGCTAATATTATTTAAATCAAATTCTATTTTACTATACACTTCATATTGATAGGCATCAAATTTCTCTCTATTATTGATTGCCTTATTTTTGATCAATTTTTTAAGAATGATTTCGGCCGGGTTTTCGCCTGGAACAATAACTACTTCATTTAAACTTATTGAATTTTCTTTTAGTTCAAAATTTATTGTTTGAAATTTCCCTCTTACAATTGGCTTTGTTTGCTTATTATAACCGATGAATGTGCTTTCAAGTGAATCTGATGCAATTTTAAATTCAAGTGAATAATTGCCATCGAAATCGCTTGTTGTTCCGATAGTTGTGCCTTTTAATGAAACATTTACAAATGGTAAAGGTTCTTTTGTTTCTGCATCAATTACAGTTCCCATAATTTTTGTTGTTTGGCTTAAAACCGCATTTGATAACAACAAAAAGAAGAATAGTAAAATTTTATATTTTGACAACACTTTAGTATTATTTTAGAAAAATAATTATGGCAAATTTATAACAAAAAACGTAAAAATCCTTTTTATTCTTAACAATTTTCTATAAGTTCTTCCCAATATTCTAAAGCCCGTCTGGTGTGAGGAATAACGATGGAGCCTCCAACAATATTGGCTACGGAAAAAATTTCAAAAAGCTCATCAGTTGTAACTCCAAGATTTTTGCATTTCTCTAAATGATATTTTATGCAATCGTCGCAACGTAATACCATTGACGATACTAATCCAAGCATTTCCTTTGTTTTTGCACTTAGAGTTCCCTCTTGATAGGTAGTTGAATCTAAATTATAAAGTCGTTTAATTACTAAATTATCTTGAGCCAATATTTTCTCATTCATTTTGGCTCTGTATTCGTTAAATTCTTTTACTTTATTATTCATAGAGTCTTTTGATAAAACTTAATTCCGCAATCTATTTGTTCATTCTCTTGATAGACTTCGACTCCGCTCAGTCTGCGGTCGCTCAGAGTAAAGTCGAAGTATATCGTTTTAAATTCCTTGCAGATTTATGGTAAATATAAACAATACAAAAACCATTTTATATCCTGACAATTATTCAAAACTTAAAAAAAATCACTTATTCTGTGGTTTCCACTGGGATTATGCGCTTTGGGGCTTCGATAAAATCTTTCACAACAAAGCTCCCTGGAAAATCCTTCTCAATTTGCTTTAAAAAACAATCGGCTTCAATTCGAGTTCTATAATTACCAACCCTAACTTTAAAATATGGTTGATCGAATGACAAATAAGCATCGATGCTAGGGTATTTGTTGCTGAATGAGTTTTTTATATTTTCGCCCGATTTTCTAGCTTCATTGCCAGAGTTGAAGTATATTTGAACACGATAACCATCAACTCCTTTTATTTGTTTATTATATGATGTATGAGTTATTGCCAATTGTTCTATTGCTGGATCAGATGTAACAGTAACATTTTGAGCACTTAAAAAAGAAATTTTTATTAAAAATAAAAAAATAAGAACTAGCTTCATTTTGAATTAATTTTTTGCAAAAGTACAAGAATTTTCAATACAAATAATTAAAAAAGCGACAGATAATTTGCTGTCATTTGCTGAGATAAACTTACTAACATCCTTTTAACAAGCCTCTTGCTCTCTTTATGATGTAAATAAAAAGACCATTCTATTTCTAAAATGGTCTTGTATATTTTATATGCTTGAATTTAATATTTTCCCACGTATATGTTCGTGTTGAATTCACTTCTTAATTGAACCATTTTTGTATGAACGCTTGCATCATATTCTTTGCCATCGAATTTAAGAACAATACCTCCAACCATATCTTTATCAATCTCTTCTGTTAATTCTACTTTTGATTGGGTAGCATTTATTACTAATTGCAATAGTTGATTTTTGGTTTCAACATTAAGGGCTATTGGAGTTTTAACAGTAGCAGTTTTAATTCCATCATGCTCTTTATAAAGCACTTTAAATTGGAATGCTATTTCATCTAAAAACGATTCGCGATTTTTTGTAGCTAAAATTTTTAGAAATGAAAGTGATATTTCATTTACATGAGCAGCAAAAACATCTCTTAAAACAGCAATTTTCTTGTCGTTATTAATGATTGGGCTATTTAATACAGATAGTAATTCTCTTGAAGCTACAAGCGTTTCATGAATAACAATCATATCAGCTGTAACTACATCGAGTAAGCCTTTTTCATGAGCTAAATCAAACAAGGCTTTAGCATAACGCTTTGATAATTTTACATTTCTCATTTGCCTTAGATTAATTAGTTTATTTTAATATCAGATACAAGTTTGCTAATATATGCTTGTTGTTTCTTTTCGTCAGATAATTCTTCTTTGATAATTTTCTCAGCAATATCAACTGAAAGTTGAGCAATTTGATTTTTCAAATCAGTAATTGCAGCCATCTTTTCATTCATGATAGTTTCTCTTGCTCTTTCAACAATAATGTTTGCCTCTTCAGTAGCTTTTACTTTTGCATCATCAACAATAGCATCTTTAGCCTTACGAGCTTCTTTCAATATTTCATCTCTTTCCTCGCGAGTTTTCTTAAGAAGCATTTCGTTGTTCGTTTGAAGATTTCTCATTTCTTCTTTCGCTTTTTCAGCTGCATTCAGTGCGTCCTCAATTGACTGTTCTCTTTCCTTAAGCATAGTTAAAATTGGTTTCCATGCAAATTTTCCAAGGATAAATAGCAAAATACTGAACGACAATGTCATCCAAAATATAAGTCCAATTCCAGGGGTTACGAGTTCCATATTTTTAATATTTTAAATTTTTCTTTTAATAATTTTTTAAAGTAAGGTGCAACCAACCGTTGCACCTTAAGTTTTGTTTGTTAAATGTACTATACAAAAAGTATAAGTAAACATACAACGATTGCAAAGAAAGCAACACCTTCGATAAGAGCAGCTGCAACAATCATATTCGAACGAATATCACCTACAGCTTCTGGTTGACGTGCAATTGATTCTAATGCACTTTTACCAATGTTACCAATGCCTAAACCAGCTCCAATAGCTGCAATACCAGCACCTAAACCAGCTCCTAATTTAGCAAGACCTGCGCCTTCTGCTACTTGTAATAAAATTGCTAATGTTAACATAATTGTTTATATTTAATTAATAAAGGTTTCTGAATTTTAATGATGTTCTTCAACATGATGATGTTCTTCGGTTGCCATTCCAAAATAGATTGCCGATAACAATGTAAATACATAAGCTTGAATGAAAGCAACAAGCAGCTCTAGTACTGTCATAAATACAGTAAAAGCAATTGATACAATAGATACACCATATCCAATAGCAGGAGCAATGGCTCCAAAAATAAATATCAAACTGAAAAAGCCTAATGCAATAATATGACCAGCTGTAATATTAGCAAACAAACGAACCATTAATACAAATGGTTTTGTAAATACTCCAACAAGTTCAACAATTGGCATCAATGGAATTGGCAATTTCAACCACCAAGGAACTCCAGGAGCATTGAATATGTGAGTCCAATAGCTCTTATTGCCACTGAATGTAGTAATAACAAATGTAAACAATGCTAAAACCATTGTGATAGCTATATTTCCAGTAACATTTGCTCCGCCCGGAAATATTGGAATTAAGCCCATTAAATTGTTTAAAAAGATAAAGAAAAACAAAGTCAGCAAAAATGGAGCATATTTATTTGTTCTTTTTTCACCTAAAGACGGCCTGATAACATCATCGCGTAAAAATACTATTAATGGTTCAACCAGTGATTGTATACCTTTTGGAGCACTGTTTGGTTTTTTAATGTATCTATTTGATGCAGTTATAAATATAAAACATAAAATAATAATACTAACAAACATACCTACCACATTTTTGGTAATAGAAAAATCATAAACTTTACTTTCGTCAATAGCTGAAATATGTCCTTGAGGCGATATTTTATAACCACCATAAAACTTATCGGCATGTAAATTATGAGAATTGCCACTTGCATCTTTAAAATTAGATGAAAGGAAAGCCACTATGCCACTTTTCTCAGACCACAAAATTATTGGCAATGGAATTGTCAAATAAAAATCTTTGTACTGTAAAATATGCCATTCATGTGCGTCTACAACGTGATGAAGAATAAATTTGCCTGGTTCAAACTTTGCCTCTGATCCATGTTCTGGAGTGCTGTGAGTATTTTCAATATTCGCATTTTCAGCTGATTTAGCCGTATCAATTGCTCCTTCGTTAGCAAATGCCAAAACAGAAAAAAAGAAAAAACACAAAATAAAAGCTGATTTTCCTATCATATTCAATAATTTATACCTTTTCATCTTAATAATTTTATGTGGTCAAAATCAATCTACAATTTTACTATTAAAATAACAAAGAAAAAATTATTTTTGACTTTTTTTTTAATAAATCGCAATATTTCTTATTTTTTCAATTTGTAATTTGTAATTTTGGTTTCTATAGAGTTTAATAATTAATGGCAAAGACCTTATTTTTATATCTTAATTCCAGACAGTTAAAATATATTTTTCAAATATTTATTTTAATTGCTGGCTTTGCTATATCAAATAATCTATATGCAACTCATAACCGTGCTGGTGAAATAACCTATAGAAGTCTTGGAAACCTATCTTATGAAGCAAAAATTGTTACATATACTTATACTCCAAGTCCTGCCGACCGCCCTACATTAGATATACTTTGGGGCGATGGAAATACAGATGTGTTAAATCGTATAAGTGAAGAATATCTTCCAAATGATGTTAAAAAAAATGTGTATATCGGCACTCATACTTACGCGGCTCCATCTACTTATATTCTTTCTTTCGAGGATCCAAATAGAAACGGAGGAGTATTAAATATTCCAAATTCTATTAATGTGCCTTTTTATGTAGAGACAGAGTTGGTAATTAATCCTTTTTTAGGTCCAAATACTTCCCCTGAATTATTAAATCCACCTATTGATAATGGATGTGTAAACCAACCATTTATTCACAATCCTGCTGCTTATGATATTGATGGCGATAGTTTAGCCTATAAAATTGTGAAATGCAAAGGCGAAAGTGGTTTGGATATTCCAAATTATATTGTTCCATTGGCAAATATATCTTTTTCAATAGATTCTTACAGTGGCGATTTATACTGGAATAGTCCTCAGCAGCAGGGCGACTATAATGTAGCAATTAAAATAGAAGAGTGGCGTTCGGGAGTTATGATTGGCTTTGTTATTCGCGATATGCAAATAAGTATTGTGGCATGTAACAATGTAAAACCAGATATTTTTGCTCTCAATGATACCTGTATAACTGCAGGCGAAACTCTTAATTTTACAGTAAAAGCCTTAGATGCAAATAATGATTTAATCACCCTAACATCTTCTGGCGGACCATTCCTTATGCCTAATAGCCCTGCAACTTTTGTACAACCCGCAACTGGCTTCGGATCTGTAACCTCTGCTTTCGAATGGGAAACTAATTGCTCGCACGTTCGCAAAAATCCATATAATATTATTTTCAAAGCACAAGATAACGGAAGTCCGGTTAAATTGGTTGATATAAAATCAATGAATATTAGGATTGTGGCTCCAGCACCAATTAATTTGCTAGCAACACCTTTAGGAAATAACATCAATTTATCATGGAACTCCTATATTTGCAATAATGCACATGGATTCCGTATATACCGAAAGGCTGGTTCATCGGGTTTTACACCGAATAATTGCGAAACAGGAGTGCCAGCCTATACAGGCTACGTTCAAATAGCTGAGTTACATGATATTTCTACCACTTCGTATACAGATAATGACAATGGTACTGGATTAACGCATGGTATACAATATTGTTATTTGATTATTGCTTATTATAACGACGGCTCTGAAAGTTACGCCTCAAATGAAACATGTACTTCGCTTAGCGATGATACTCCTGTAATTACAAATGTAAGTATCACAAAAACAGGAGTAAGCGACGGTTCAGCTTATATCGCGTGGTCGAAACCAAATGATTTTGATTTGTTGCAGTTTCCTGGACCTTATTATTATTTATTATATAAATCAAATGGTTTTAATGGTTCTGCTCTAGCTTTAGTTGATACTCTTCATTCTATTAATGATACAACGTACAACCATTTAAATATAAATACAAAAGACACATCCATTTCGTACCGAATAGAATTATACAATGAATTTGCTACTGCCGATGCATTAATTGGAACCTCAGAAATTGCTTCTTCTGTATTTCTAAAAACTACGCCTAGCGACAATAAAGTTATACTCACTTGGACCGCCAATGTGCCTTGGCTCAACGACACATTTGTAGTTTACAAACAAAATCCACAAAACTTATCTTTCGATTCTATTGGTTATTCAACCCAACCCTATTTTGTTGATTTAGGGCTGGTAAATGGACAAAACTATTGTTATTATATAAAAACATCTGGAGAATACAATACTACTGGGTTTGTTCATCCAATTATCAATAATTCTCAAATAAAATGCGATATGCCACTTGACAATGAACCACCTTGTGCTCCTCAGTTGGATGTTAGAACAAATTGCTCTGCTATTGAGAATGTTTTAGAATGGACAAATCCGAATAATAGTTGCGCAAACGATGTGGTAGCATATAAAATATATTTTTCGCAAGACGACAATCAAAGTTTAGAGCTTTTAGCAACTATTAGCAATCCTTTAGATACTACGTTTACGCATAATAATATTAACACAATTGCTGGTTGTTATTTAGTTTTAGCGGTAGATTCTTTTAATAACGAAAGTATTGATGCAACAACAATTTGTGTAGATATTGATAGTTGCGATTTGTACGAATTGCCAAACGTATTTACCCCAAATGAAGACGGAACAAACGACCTCTATGTGCCTTTTCCTTACGATTTTGTAGAAAGAATAGAGATTAGCATTTTTAACCGTTGGGGAAGTCTTGAGTTTAAATCAAAAAACCCTGATATAAACTGGGATGGAAAAAATTATTTAAGCAAACAAAATTGCTCTGACGGGGTATATTATTATGTTTGCGATGTATATGAATATAGATTAAAAGGAATTAAAAAAAGAACACTAACCGGATTTATTCACTTAATTAGATAATTATTATGTTTACAGGAATTGTAGAAGACATGGGAAAAGTGGTTGCCATTGATCGCGACCAAGATAATATTCACTTTACAATTGAAGCCAGAATAGGAAAAGAGCTTAAAATAGATCAAAGCGTATCGCATAATGGCGTTTGTCTTACAACGGTAAAAGTAGATTTAGAAAAAAGTAGATATGTGGTTACAGCCATAAAAGAAACACTTGAAAAATCGAGTTTAGGGCAATTAGTAGTTGGAAGCGAAGTAAATTTAGAGCGTTCTATGACTGTTAATGGTATGATTGACGGACACATTGTTCAAGGACACGTTGACCAAACGGCAAAATGCACTAAAGTAGAAGAAGCAAATGGAAGTTGGTATTATACTTTTGAATATGAGTACAAAAACTTCTGCACTGTTGAAAAAGGCTCAGTATCAATTGATGGAGTTAGCTTAACAGTTGTAAACTCTGAATTAAATACATTTCAAGTAGCAATTATTCCGTATACTTATGAGCATACGGTGTTTCATACATACAAAGCAGGAACAATTGTAAATTTAGAGTTTGATATTATTGGAAAATACGTTGAACGTTTATTGAAAATACATTTAGGAAAAGCTTAAATTTTTTTAAATGTAGATTTTTAACAAATCAATGAAGTTATTTGTAAAGAGAGATAGGGTTTTTAAACACCCATCTCTCTTTTTAAATTTCTTCAACCAATTCAACAACTGCAAGTGGATTTAACTAATATTTATATTTTTGTTTTTATATGTTTCTTTTTAATTTAGATTATTCTAAAAGAACCTTTGGATTAGATATATTAAGGGCTTTGGCTATTATAGAAGTTGTTATGCAACATGGGAGGTTTATTTTAGGCGATTTAACTGCTAATTTAGGTTGGTTTAAACTTATACCTGGAGTTACTCTATTTTTTGTCTTGAGTGGGTTCTTGATTGGCTCTATTCTTATAAAAACATTTGAAAAAGAAGGACTTTCACTTCCAATTATTCTAAAATTTTTGAAGAGGAGGTGGTTTCGAACTCTACCTAACTATTATTTAATTCTTATTTTGAACATTGTTTTTGTTTACTATGGAGTGATTAAAGAGGATTTTACACAATTCAATTATACTTTTTTTGTCTTTTGTCAAAATCTGTATAAACCATTTTATGGATTTTTCTGGGAGTCATGGAGCATAACTATCGAGGAATGGTTTTATCTATCTTTCCCTCTTATTTTTAGTCTTTTCTATGTTTTGTTTACGAAGAAAAATATAAAGTTGCTTTTATTAATAGTTGTTTTATTATATATCCTTTTCCCTATTTCGATGCGTATAATTGGACTGGGAAACAGCTCTATCTGGGCAGGTCAAAATGCACATGGAATAGTAATATACTATATAGATGCTATTGCTTATGGAATTCTTGGAGCATATATTAAGTTCTATTATTCAAATATTTGGAAAAAAACTAAGGCATTTAATTTTATTATTGGTCTACTAATAATATTTTTTATGCTTTACTTTGACAAGAGTGATTGGGGGAACTATAACAAAGTGTTTTCTCCTCCTTTAATATATATTGGAATTTTATTAATATTGCCTTTTGCAGACTCTATTAAAGTGGGAAATAGATATTTAGTGCAAGTAATTACTCATATTAGTATAATTTCATACTCTATGTATTTAATTAATTTGGCATTAGTAGCTGCAGTAATTCGCGATAATTTTATGCCAATAGGATATAATCCTTTATTAACCTACACCATTTATTGGATTGTTGTCATTCTTTTATCAACCCTTTTGTATAAATTTTATGAAAAACCAATAATGGATTTAAGGGATTAAACCCCTTTTTTATCAACTATATTATTTTTGTAGATTTGAAAAAACTATGACTTTTACCAAATCAATGAAGTTTTTTGTAAGGAGAGATAGGGTTTTTAAACACCCATCTCTTTTTTTAACTTTCTTCAACCAATTCAACAACTGCAAGTGGATTAAACAAATATATTTTTTTTGTTTTTATTTCTGTGCATCTAAATCTTTTCCGTATTTGCTCTCCCTTCCTAAAAATCCTATTACCTCTGAATGTAAAAAGACTATTTTCGGGTATTTCTTCAATAAATGTTCCTGCTGGTTCATTATTATGTTGAATTAATGATTTCATTAAAAGTACATCGGAAGAGCTAGAGGCTTTAGGGTTTTGAAAATAAACTTTCAAGTATTTCAATATGTCAGGCGGAAACGTTGATTCATTTATGAACGGACTCATTAAAATGCCAAATTCGTATTTCCATTCTTCGCCATGAGGTTTTACTTTGCTTCTGTGCTTATTCCAATTAACAAGGTGAGCAATTTCATGAATTAATGTAATAAAAAAGGCATATTGATTCAAATTATAATTGAGTGTAATTCGGTGCCCTTTCGAGTTTTGAGGAGGTCGGTAATCGCCAAATTTTGTGCTTCTTCCCTTTGTAATGGTAAGGCTTATATTATGTTGAAATATCAAATCTATAGAATAATCAACCGTATTTGGTGGCAAATACTTTACTAAAATGCTTCTATATTTTTCTTTTAGCAAGGTCAATCTGTTTTTGAGAAGGTTTTACTTGACCAAAAGTGCAGTTGCAATTTTCCCTTTTAGGTCCAAAAATAGAGCAGCTGTTTAAGCTTATCAGCAATAAAGCCAATGAAATTATTTTAAATGATTTATGTATCAATATCTTTTTCATAATAAGAACACTATTTTAGTTTGCCTGCCTATTGCAAACATGAAACACAAAATTAAAAAATACTTGCACATAAAAAACATTTTTATAAACAAAATAAATCGCTAAAAGGAGTTGAAATAGAAATTTTTGTCAAACTATTTGGTAATGAATAAACTATTTTATACATTTGCCCAAGATTTGTGAGATAATAAGAGAGGGGGCTAAAAAGTCCCCTCTTTCTTTACACGTTAATTGCTATGATATCAAAAGAAAAAATACGTGCGCTAATAAAGGAAGAAGAAGACATGACGTCTATTTTCTTAGTAGATTTTTCGATAAAAAGCGGAAATAAAATAACCGTTTATATCGACTCTTTTGAAGGAGCAACCGTTGATGATTGCATTTCTTTGAGCCGTAGAATAGAAGGTAATTTAGATCGCGAAATAGAAGATTTTGAGTTAGATGTTTCTTCTCCAGGCCTAGATCAGCCTCTTAGAGTTCTTATCCAGTATAAAAAAAATATTGGGAGAGAAGTTCAGGTAAAAACAAAAGACAATAAAATTTTCAAAGGAATTTTAATTTCTGCTGACGAAAATGGATTTGTGATTGAGTGCACTAGCAAAGTAGAAGGAAAGAAAAGCAAACAAACAGTAGTTGAAAAACTGCCATTTGACTATAAAAATACAGAAACAAAAATAATCATCAGTTTTAAAAATTTAATAGACTAAGTTAAAATGGAAAACTTAAATTTAGTTGATTCTTTTTCAGAGTTTAAGGAACTTAAGAATATCGACCGTGTAACCATGATGAGAATACTAGAAGATGTATTCAGAAATATGATTACTAAAAAATATGGAACATCTGAAAATTTTGATATTATTATCAATATTGATAAGGGCGATTTAGAAGTATGGCGCAATAGAGTTATTGTAGAAGACGGAATGGTTCAAGATCCAATTCAGGAAATTGCATATTCTGAAGCAATAAAAATAGAACCCGATTTTGAAATTGGAGAAGAAGTTTCTGAAGAATTAAAACTAGAAGGATTTGGACGCAGAGCGGTATTAGCTGTTCGTCAAAACCTTTCTTCTAGGGTTATGGAATTAGAAAAAGACAATATCTATCGCAAGTATAAAGATAAAGTAGGCGAAATTGTTACTGGTGAAGTATACCAAATATGGAAAAAAGAAATATTGATTTTAGATGATGAAAACAATGAGCTTTTATTACCTAAAATTGAACAAATTCCTTCAGACCATTATAGAAAAGGCGATACGCTTCGTGCTGTTATTTTTAAAGTTGAACTAAAAAATAATACTCCTCAAATAATTTTGTCAAGAACGGCTCCTGCTTTCCTTGAAAGACTTTTTGAGCAAGAAGTACCTGAAGTTTTTGATGGTTTAATTACTATTAAAAAAATCGTTCGTATACCTGGAGAAAGAGCAAAAGTAGCAGTAGAATCGTACGACGACCGTATTGATCCAGTTGGAGCATGTGTTGGAATGAAAGGAAGTAGAATACATGGCATAGTACGTGAACTAAGAAACGAAAATATTGATGTAATTAACTACACAAGTAATCCTTCTTTGTTTATTTCTCGTTCGCTAAGTCCTGCAAAAATTTCTTCAATAAAAATTGACGAAGAAACAAAACGTGCAGATGTTTTCTTGAAAACAGACCAAGTTTCTTTAGCTATAGGAAAAGGCGGATACAATATTCGTTTGGCTGGCAAATTAACTGGTTACGAAATAGATGTATATAGAGATACTGATCCTGATTACGAAGATGTAGATATGGACGAATTCTCTGATGAAATCGATCAATGGATTTTAGATGAACTTAAAAAAGTTGGATGCGATACCGCTAAGAGTGTATTGGAATTAACAGTAGACGAATTAGTAAAACGTACTGACTTAGAAGAGGAAACAATTAAAGAAGTTGTTAGAATATTAAAAGCAGAATTTGAATAAAAATCTATTTAGCAAATAGTTTAGTGCATTTGCTTTAAAGAAAGTAGCATTCAATTTCAAATAAAAACAAGTTATTCAGGCTATAAATGACAAATATTAATATGGCAGAAGACAACAAACAAGTAAGGCGATTAAGTAAAGTAGCAAAAGAACTTAATGTAGGCATTAGTACCATTGTTGAATACCTAAATAAAAAAGGGAAAGGCATTGATTCAAGTCCAAATACAAAAGTATCTGATGATATCTTTGAATTGTTGCTTAATGAATTTCAATCAGAAAAAAGCGTCAAGGAAAAGTCGAACCAAATGGTAATTGGTATATCAAGCAAAAAACAAACAATTACTATTAACGAAGACGAAGTTGATACTTCCTCAAATGATGATGACGAACCCGCTGAGCTTTTGATAAAGAATGTCAATGTTATTGTTGATGAACGCATAGAAGAAAGACCTAAGTTAGAATCTAATATCAAAGTGCTTGGGAAAATTGACTTAAATGCTCATAAAAAGCCAATAATAAAAGAACCTTCAAAAGAGGTAATTGCTAAACCTATCGAAAAAGTGATAGAAGCAGAAATTCCTGTAAAACCAGTAGAAAAGCCAGTTGAGGTAAAACCAATTGAAGATAAACTTACCCTAGTTGATGATTCGAAAGATTCAGTAAATATTAAGGTGCTTGGCAAAATGGATTTGGAAAGTTTAAAACCTAAAAAGACTAAATCTAAAGCAGAAAAAGAAAAAATTGAGGAAGAAATAAAAGTTAAGGCTAAGACGGAAGAAATTATTGAGGATAAGGTTGAGACTAAAGCTATTGTTGAAGCTCAAATTGAGGTTGAAATAGAAGATAAAATCAAGAAATCAAAATCAAGTGTTAAGGACGAAGAAAATATTGTTGAAAATGAATCAATTATCGATGCGCCTGCTGATATTATTGAGCTTGATGGTGATATTGAACTTGATGAAGCAGCATTAAATCCTGATGGAAATCCAGAAAACTTTATTAAAACACAATATCAAAAGCTTGATGGTCCTACTATCTTAGGAAGAATTGTTCTTCCTGATAAAAAGGAAAAAGATGATAAGAAAAAACAACCAGTTGCTTCTTCATCTGCTTCATTTGAGCATGGTAAAAAGAAGAAACGTAAACGCATTAAAAAAGATGGCGTTGTACAAACTGGAACAAATCCACAAACTCAAGGTCAGAATCAAGGTCAGAACCAAGGAGGAGGAGCACAAGGTCAACAAAAACCAAATCAAGCAGCACAAAACCAACAAAGACAACAACAAGGTTTTGGTAAACCAACCAATCAGGGAGGTACAGGAAGTGCTTTACCACTAAATCCACAAAATAGATTTAGCAAGGATCGCAAAAAACCAAATACTAAACTTCCTGAAAAACCAAAAGTTGCTCCTACTGAAGAAGATATACAAAAACAAATACGCGAAACTTTAGCTCGATTAAGTGGAGCTGGAAAATCTAAGGCTTCAAAACATAGAAGATTAAAACGTGATTCGGTAAGCCAACACATGCAAGAACAACTTGAACGTGAAGAAGGCGAAAAGAGCGTATTGAAAGTTACAGAATTTGTTACAGCAAACGAATTAGCTATTATGATGAATGTTCAAGTAACAAAAATTATTGCTACTTGCATGAGTTTGGGTTTATTTGTATCTATTAATCAACGATTAGATGCTGAAACATTAACTATAGTTGCTGAAGAATTTGGTTTTACAACAGAGTTTGTAAGTGCCGAAGTTCAAGAAACATCGCTTGAAGAAGCTGATAATGAAGAAGATTTAGTTCCACGTCCACCAATTGTAACGGTAATGGGTCATGTGGATCATGGTAAAACATCTCTACTAGATTATATTCGTAAAACAAACGTTATAGCAGGTGAAGCAGGTGGTATTACGCAACATATAGGTGCTTATTCTGTGGTATTAGATAACGGAAAAACTATTACTTTCCTTGATACTCCTGGTCATGAAGCATTTACTGCTATGCGTGCTCGTGGTGCTCAAGTAACAGATATTGCAATTATTGTGATAGCTGCTGATGATAGCGTTATGCCTCAAACAGTAGAGGCAATAAACCATGCTCAAGCAGCAGGCGTACCTTTGGTATTTGCAATAAACAAGATAGATAAGCCTGGTGCAAACCCAGAAAAAATTCGTGAAGCACTTGCTAACATGAATATTCTTGTAGAAGAATGGGGTGGAAAATATCAATGTCAGGAAATATCAGCTAAAAAAGGATTAAACATTGAAGTATTACTAGATAAAGTATTATTAGAAGCTGAAATCCTTGAGTTAAAAGGCAATTCAAATAAAAGAGCTGTTGGAACGGTTATCGAATCTCAATTAGATAAAGGTAGAGGATATGTAGCTACTGCTCTTATTCAAACTGGTGCAATGCGAGTAGGAGATCCAATATTAGCAGGCTGCTATTACGGAAAAATCCGTGCTATGTTTAACGAAAGAGGTGTTCCAATTGAAGTTGCAGGACCATCAACACCTGTTCAAATTCTAGGTTTAAATGGAGCTCCTCAAGCTGGCGATCGATTAAATATGTTTGCTGACGAAAAAGAAGCAAAAACTATTGCTACAAAACGTCTTCAATTACAACGTGAACAAGGTATTCGTACCCAAAAACATATTACTCTTGATGAAATTGGTCGTCGTATTGCTATTGGTGATTTCAAAGAGCTTAACATCATTGTTAAAGGTGATGTAGATGGTTCAATTGAAGCTTTGACAGATTCATTATTGAAGTTATCTACTTCTAAAATTCAGGTTAATGTTATTCATAAATCAGTTGGAGCTGTTTCAGAATCTGATGTATTATTAGCTTCGGCTTCAAATGCAATTATTATTGGATTCCAAGTGCGTCCTTCATTGAATGCTAAAAAGCTTGCAGAAAAAGAAGAAATAGATATCCGTTTATATTCAATCATCTACGACGCAATCAACGAAGTAAGAGATGCGATGGAAGGCATGCTTGCTCCTGAAGTTCAAGAAAAAATTGTTTGTAATCTTGAAATCCGCGAAGTATTTAAAATCACAAAAGTTGGTACAATTGCAGGTTGCTTTGTATTAGACGGAAAAATTATGCGAAACACTAAAGTTCGTATAATTCGTGATGGTATTGTTGTTCATACTGGAACTCTTGGCACACTTAAACGTTTTAAAGACGAAGTAAAAGAAGCTGTAGTAGGACAAGATTGCGGTTTGAATATCAATAATTTCAATGATATTAAAGTTGGTGATATTGTTGAAGGTTACGACGAATTCGAAGTAAAAGCAAAACTATAGAAAAAACACAATAATACAGTTAAAAGAGCTATCCAATTAGGTTAGCTCTTTTTATTAATCCATAAATCCGCAAGGAATTATTAAAATACTAACAGTAAATATTCTTCGACTACGCTCAGAGTAACCGCAGACTGAGCGTAGTCGAAGTCTATCAAGGGAATGAACAAAAAGCTTGCGGAATTAAGGTTAATAAATATATGGAACAAAAAATTATTCAACCCATAGCTATTCCTGGCATTCACAATCGTTTTTTCAAACTTTTTGAAGAATCGGCTAAGTCATTTAATAATCCTAAAGTTTTAGATGCTGGAGCTGGTCATGGAGCACTAAGTAAAAAAATTCATGAAGCAGGTTATAATGTTGAAGCTTGTGATTTATTCCCCGAAATATTTTATTACGATAAGGTTCCATTTAAAAAAGCCGATATTACTAGTTCATTACCTTATGATGACGATACATTTGATATTGTCATAGCAGTTGAGGTAATGGAACATATTCACGACCACGAACAGTTTTTTAAAGAATGTTTTAGAATTATGAAATCTGGTGGAATTTTATTGCTTAGCACGCCAAATATTTTGTCGCTGAAATCTAGAATTCGCTTTTTATTTAGTGGTTTTTATTATTCGTTTGAACCTTTGAACCATCAGCTAAATAACGGCTTGCAACACGTTGCTTCACTTACAGTGGATCAATATCGTAATATTGCTATTAGAACAAAATTTTCAGATATGCAGGTATTTATTGATAAAAAACAAGGCACATCAAAAGCATATTTATTCTTATTGCCATTTATGTGGATGTATTGTAAAATGAAAAAAATTGATTTTTGTGTTCACAATAAACACAACTATTTAACAGGCAGAATCTTGTTTTTAAAGTTGTTTAAGAAATAAAAAATCAAAATTTTCTTTTATCTTTTTTCGCAGTTCTATTTCCTTAAACATGCTTATTTTACAATATTTTTTATAAAGCTCTTGAATAGAAATCTCCGATTCGTCAGTTTCAAAAAACAAATTTTCCAAAGGAATTTGACCAATATAATTCCAGATTTTAGATTTTAGATTCAGCAAAGAACTCCCAATTGATAAATAATAATTCTTTGAGCAAAGCTGCAATGCCATTTCTTTGCTAGAGTTAAAGCCATGAAAAACTGCTTTAATTGAGTGTTTGTATTCGGTTAGAATTTCAAAAACCTCGTTATACGCTCTAACACAATGAATAATAATAGGCAGTTTATATTTCATTGTCAAATTTAATTGTAATCTAAAAACTTCAATCTGTTTTTCAAAATTTGTTTTGCATGCTTTATCCAGTCCAATTTCGCCAATGGCAATAATTTGTTTTGCTTGAATCATTTGTTCTAGTATAGACAATTGCTCAGAAATATCGATATTTTCTATTTGCCAAGGATGGATTCCTGCTGATTTGAGGATTTGAAGATTTGGTGATGTGTTAATGTGCTGATTGGGAAATCTTTGTTCGCTGAGGTTCTCGAAGCCAATTGGAATATTTAGGATGATTATTTCATCAGAAACAGAAAGCTTATGAGTGTGAATATTGATTAATAAAGTATTTGTCATATTTTAGAATACTCATATATATAATATTCAATCATTCCATCTGGGAACTTAACAATTTCTTTTGTCGGTTTTCCTTCAATATTTATTTCATAAAAATATTCAACTATACCTATTCCATCAAATTCAGGATTCGCCTCTGATTGACTTTTTATTAAGTTATTTTTATCATTATATTCATAGTTATGTCTTGTAAACCAATCTCCATCGGATAAGTATTGAGTATGAGATATAAGCAGATTTTTCTCATTATAGACTAACGTATCAATTGAGTATAAATCCATTTTTTCAGTGAAGTTCTCGATGATTTCAGAAAAACCTATATAACTGTGTTTTTCAAAATTCTCTCTAATACTATTTTTATCAAAATCTGTAATTGACTCAATTTTACCAAAAGTATTGTATTTATAAACTTTTCGACAAAATAGACTATTATTATGAAAGTTTAGTTTTTCAATTAGTTTTCCTTCAATTATTACATAAGAAAAGCTATCAGTTAGTTGAGTATTATTTGATAAATATTGAATTCTTTTTATGGTATTTCCATATTTATCAAATTCAAAGTATTCTGATTTTCCTTTTTTTTTGCCTTTTGAATCAACTTCCCATTTTGTATAGTTTGAATAAATGGAGTCTGCAATTACATTAGAAATTCCCAATATAATGAATAAGAATAAAACAAAAATTCTCGATTTCATAAATTCATTTACCCTTTACCTTGAACCGCCTATTTGATAGTTTCCAAAGCTCTATTCAGTCTATCTACAGTTTCTTCTTTTCCTAAAAGATTCATAATTGCAAACAAATCAGGTCCGCTACTGCTTCCTACTAAAGCCAAACGGATAATATTCATTATTTGACCTGGACCAACGCCAATACTAGTAAGGAATTCCATAAATGCATCGTGTAGCGGTTGAGCTTCAAAATTTGCTGAGTCTTGAAAGAAAGAAATCGATTTTCTTAATAATTCTGGAGTTTCTTCTTTCCATTTTTTCTTAATCACTTGTTCATCATAGCTGTCTGGCGCAATGAAGAAAAAGCTTGATTGTGCCCAAAGTTCAGAAATGAAATGTGCTCTTTCCTTCACCATTCCACAAATTGTTGCTGCTTTTTCTTTGCTAACTTCAATTCCTTTTTCTTTCAAAATAGGTATAAATTTTTCAGCTACTTGTTCTGCCGAAAGATTTACTAAATAATGATGATTGAACCATTTGGCTTTTTCAAGATCAAATTTAGCTCCTGCTTTTCCTACTCTTTCTAGAGAAAATGCTTCAACCAATTCTTCTAAGCTAAATACTTCTTGGGTTGTACCTGGATTCCAGCCAAGAAACGCAAGTATATTAACAACTGCATCTGGAAAATATCCCGATTCGCGGTAGCCCGAAGAGATTTCGCCTGATTTTGGGTCTTTCCATTGCAAAGGAAATACGGGAAAACCAAGGCGGTCGCCATCGCGTTTGCTAAGTTTTCCGTTGCCATCTGGTTTCAGAAGTAATGGTAAATGAGCAAACTGAGGCATTTTATTTTCCCAGCCCAATGAACGATACAAAAGCACATGAAGTGGGGCAGAAGGAAGCCATTCTTCGCCACGAATAACGTGAGTAATTTCCATAAGGTAATCGTCCACAACGTTTGCCAAATGGTAAGTTGGCATACCATCTGATTTAAAAAGAACCTTATCGTCTAATTGAGCCGAATGAACTCTAACTTCGCCTCTAATAATATCGTTTACTAAAACTTCTTCATTATCAGGGATTTTGAAACGAATAACAAATTGTTCGCCAGCAGCTAATTTTTGATTAACTTCCGCTTCTGAAAGTGTGAATGAGTTTTTCATCATTCCACGTGTAGCTGCATTATAGATAAATGTTTTCTTTTCGGCTTCCATGCTTTTGCGAATATTTTCGAGTTCTTCACCCGAATCGAAAGCATAATATGCAAAGCCTTTAGCAATTAAATCGTCGGCATATTGTTTGTAGAGTGGTTTACGTTCCGATTGTTTGTAAGGAGCATGAGGACCGCCAATTCCAACGCCTTCGCTAAAAGGAATTCCAAGCCAATTCATTGATTCTATAATATATTCTTCGGCACCTGGCACAAAGCGTGTTTGGTCAGTATCTTCGATGCGCAAAAGGAAGTCGCCACCATGTTTTTTAGCAAATAAATAATTATATAATGCAGTTCTAACGCCTCCAATATGTAATGGTCCTGTAGGACTTGGCGCAAATCTAACTCTTACTTTTCTTTCCATTTGTTGAGTTTATAAAGTTCTTAAAGTTTTAAAGTTCCTGACAGCAACAGAGCGGAGTCAGAGTTTTTAAATATTGTGATTTTTTATTTTAGAATTAATCGTTTATAAATACAATCTTTAGATTGTTTAATTTTATTGTAATTTTTATAATCGTTGCTTTTAGTACTAATAACTTTGATAATTATATTTCCATTATTATCCCATATAAAGTCAACTGGATACCACCCCATCGTTTCTGAATCTACAGTAACAATGAAGTCAATTCTATCATTTTCAATTTTCCAGATATGAAATCCAATTAATTCATCCCCCATTCCCCCCATTTCATTGATGGTCATTATATATTTATTTTTTGGAGAGATTTTAGGTAATCCAAAAATAGTATCTATTTTTCCTGAATTAATTTTTATTAAATAATATTCAAGATATTCATAAAAACCACCTAAAACTAAATAAGAGTTAATATCTGTAAAGTGACCTAAATACTTATACACTCTGTAGTCCCCAAATTCGGGGTCTTGTTCAAGAGTGTCTTTTAAAAATCGATATTTTTCATTCGAAATTGGGAGCATAATAACGCCATTTGTTTTTGGATATTTAAGTGTATCATAAACAAATTTAGCATCATAATTTTTTACAGCCTCATCAAAATCCTTTGCAGAAACATCTTCAACTGAATAATTTTTAGTTGATATAATGGTTACTTTTAGGGAATCAGGAATAACATCTGATTTATATTTTCCTTCTGATTTATTAATACAGCCAAAAAGAAAAAATATACAAATAATAGTGCTAATTGTAAATTTCATATTTAATACCGTTACCCTTTAAAAGAATCCTTCAAAGTTACTGTTCTATTGAAAATTAGCTTATCAGAAGTTGAATCTTTGTCGCAGCAGAAATAACCAATGCGTTCAAACTGGAATTTTTCCATTGGCTTGGCATTTCCTAAGTGGCGTTCTAAATAACAAATGGGCTTAACAACCATTGATTCAGGATTCAAATTGTCTTTGAAATCTTCACCTTCTTCTAAATCATCTGGATTTTGTTTGGTAAATAATCTATCGAACAAACGAACTTCAGCTTTTACAGCTTGTTCGGCAGCTACCCAATGTAATGTTCCTTTAACCTTGCGTCCATCTGGCGAGTTACCTCCGCGAGAAGCTGGGTCGTAAGTACAATGGACTTCAAGGATATTTCCATTTTCGTCTTTAACCACATTTTCGCATTTTATGAAATATGCATAACGCAAACGTACCTCTTGACCTGGAGCTAAGCGGAAGAATTTTTTCGAAGGTTCTTCCATAAAGTCTTCTTGCTCAATATAAAGAACCTTTGAAAATGGAACTTTGCGCATTCCCATACTTTCGTCTTCAGGATTATTTACAGCATCCATTTCTTCAACTTGTCCTTCAGGATAGTTTGTAATAACCACTTTCAAAGGATTTATTACAGCCATTGCACGGAAAGCCTTTTTATTTAGGTCTTCGCGGATGCAATGTTCCAATAAAGCAACATCTATAATATTATCGCGCTTAGCAACTCCAATTTTTTCAGCAAAATTGCGAATAGATTCAGGAGTATAACCTCTACGACGCAATCCACTTATGGTTGGCATACGTGGGTCGTCCCAACTCATTACGTGACCTTCTTTTACAAGAGTAAGCAATTTGCGTTTACTCATAACTGTATAAGTAAGATTCAAACGTGCAAATTCAATCTGGCGTGGTCTGTCGCCTGTAACTTCCAGTGCATTCAAAAACCAATCGTAAAGTGGGCGATGAACTTCAAATTCTAATGTACAAATACTATGAGTTATTGCTTCAATAAAGTCAGATTGACCGTGAGCAAAATCATACATTGGATAAATGCACCAAGCTTTACCAGTACGGTGATGTTCGGTATGAATTATTCGATACATCAAAGGATCGCGAAGGTGCATATTAGATGAAGCCATGTCAATCTTAGCTCTTAAAGTATGAGATCCTTCAGCAAATTCACCATTGCGCATGCGAGCGAATAAATCTAAATTCTCTTCCACACTGCGATTGCGATATGGACTATCTGTTCCAGGTTTAGTAGGAGTACCTTTTGTTGCAGCAATTTCTTCGGCTGAAAGTTGGCAAACATAAGCTTTTCCATTTTTAATTAACTGAACAGCATATTGATAAATTTGTTCGAAATAATCTGATGCAAAATATTCGCCATCCCAATTGAATCCCAGCCATTTAACATCTTCTTTGATAGACTCAACATACTCAACTTCTTCCTTAGCAGGATTGGTATCATCGAAACGAAGATTGGTTTTTCCATTATATTTTTTGCCTAAACCGAAATTTAAACAGATAGATTTTGCGTGACCAATGTGAAGATAACCATTTGGTTCTGGCGGAAAACGTGTATGTACGCGATTTCCGTTTTTGCCTTCTTGCAAATCCTCATCAATTATAAGTTCTATAAAGTTTTTAGAGATTTTTGCTTCTGCAGCTTCGATTTTGTTGATTTCTTCCATAATTTGTGCTTTTCTTTTGTAACTGACAAAGATAAGAAATTATATGATTTTTATTGTAAATCAAAAAGGAAAAACCTCTAAAATTCTATTCTATAGCTTAGATTTGGAACCACTAGCTGATTTATATCTTCCATAATTTTATTGCTTGTTTTATCAAAATAATATCTTGTTATTTCTTTGTAACCCAAAACATTAATAAAACTAAATTCTATAATACTGGCGTGATGTGGTTTGTTTTTTCTGTAAGAAATAGACAAAGATAGAACTTGAGCATCCGATTTCTTTTTCGTAAATGCGTTGGAGTTGTCTTCTACAATGCTTTGTTGTGCGTAAGATTGTTCTACATCGAAAGGAGTAAACTTGTCGCCTCCCATAAAACAGACTTTTGCATTTACGCTTAATACGTTATTATTGCCTTTTCCAACATTCCATTCTTTACCTCCCAATAAATTAAGTACATAATTCTTGTCGAATCGAGAATTTCTTTCAATACCATCGCCTCCAATATACTTTGAATCGAAAATAGAAGCTGTTACTAGATAATAGTAACCTTTATTTAAAAAACGTTCTAATGTTACATCAATACCAATATTCCTTCCTTTTCCTTTGTTTACCAACGAATCATTAAAATACAAGCCGCTTTGCAAGTTAATTAAAGAATAGCAGCTATTTGGTATTACTGGAACATTAAAAAGCTGTTGATAATAAGGTTCAATTTTTAATCGGGAATTTGAACTTAATTTCAATTCATAAGAAGCAATAAAATGATTTGCTTTTGAAAAATCTAAATTCTTATTTGGCTCGGAAATGCCATTCAGAGTCTCATTTCTAACTAAATAATAATTAAGAATTTCTATTTGACTGTGCAAACCGTAGGAAATACCAATTGTTTGATCTTTACTTACCTTCCAACTAGCTCCTATTCGCGGTTCTAAAGAGTAATGATTATTTAATGTGAAGAATTGCGAATGAATTCCAATATTTAAATTTAGTTTTTCGTTAATACTATATCGCGATTGCGAATAAAACTGAATTAAATAACTGTATCCATTACTATTTACAAAAGGAATTAATTTGTTTTGAGCAGAATCAGCCGAAGAAATCAACATATTATATTGCAAACGATCAGCAATAAATCCTGTTTTGTTGGTATGCTTGGCGTTAAATTTATGATTTATAAACGAACTAAAAGTAAACTTTTGAGTTTTATTGTTTATTTTATTCATTGGTTTTAATATCATTGAATTGTCTATGCTTGATTCATTAAGTATTAGACCATTTCCACAATTAGCAAATGTTGTATTAACAAACGTTTTAGAGCCAATAATAAATTTATGATTAGCTCCAATGGCATTCATATATAGGTCAGTTGCATATTGTTGTTTATCCACATCCATTTCCCATTTCAAAGAATCCATAACTGCTTCTCTTCCCTGATAATCCAAAGCTCCAACCCCCCAAATAGAGAAAATTCCAGCTTTTTCGGTTGGGAAGTTCATTTTAAAAGATAAATCTTGATATTTTAGTTTTCCCATTTCGGGTGGCAAAATTGGAGCCAATAAAGCAAAAGTTGAATATCTATAATTGAATAAATAAGACGCTTTACTCCCTTTCTTAAAAGGTCCTTCGGAAGAAAAATCAATTCCAGCAAGACCAACCTGAATGGCACTTTCTCTTTTATCATTATTGCCAGTTCGTAGCTTCAAATCGAAAACACCAGACAGCGCATTTCCGTATTCGGCAGGAAATGCACCAGTTAGAAAATCAGAATTGGCTAAAACCTGACTACTCAATGCTGTAATTGCCCCTGCCCCTAGCGAACCAATATTGGCAAAATGGCTAGGATTTGATATTTCGACACCTTCCATTCGCCACAATAAACCTTTTGGCGAATTTCCTCGTATTACAATTCCATTATCGCTTATATTACTAGATACTCCAGCAAATGAAGATGCCAATCGTGCAGGGTCGCTATAGCCTCCAGCATATCTGCTAGCCTCTTCTACTGTAAATTGTCTTGCACTAACCGTTGTCATAGAATTTAAAGAACTTGACTTATCTGCTTTTATAATCACTTCTTTTATATCTTTAACGGATTCTTTCATCTCCGCGGTGATTACAACTTCTTTCCCTGAACCAACAAGCAATTCGCTTATCAATATGGGTTCATAACTTATAAATGTTATTTGGATATTATATCTTCCGACAGGAACATCTTTAATTATAAAATCGCCATTCAAATCGCTCGTAGCACCTTTAATAGGATTTGTGTTTAAAATAACAACAGTAGCCCCAGGAAGCTGCACTTGCGATTCTTTGTCTATTATTTTCCCTTTAATAGTTTGAGTAACCGTTTGAGCTTGAGATTTTAGTGTGCAGAAAATTAGAAAAATAATGATTATTTTAATTGCTTTCATATCGGTTTGATTTTTTCTGATTATATTTATGCAAATTTCAGAGAACCCATTTTCTCATGCAATACTGATTTATAACGATATTTATGTCAAAGACTATCGAACAACTTCAAAATGAGTACAATCAAGTTTTCAATTTATTAAATTTCGATGAAAATGATTTAGATTATACTATTTTGAAAAAACATATTGAATATCTCGAAAAAATAGATGAATACTGTAATAGCATATTTGTTATTTTTGATTTATTTAAAAAGAAACATTTATTTGTTTCTAAAAATGCTGAAAGAATCCTTCATTTTAATTTGGAACTAGCTAGTTCTGATGAAAGTTATTTTGACTTAAGAATACATCCAAACGATGTGCCTTTAATTCTTGAGGCAGGTACTTATTTTTTAAGATATGGTCTTTTACTTCCAACTGATGAAAAAAAGGATAGCAAACTTGTTAATGAATATCGCTTGCTTAATGGCAGAGAAGAATATGTGCGTGTTATTGAGCAACAAATGTGTCTAGAACTTGATATAAGAGGTAATGTATGGCTTGCGTTAGGAATTATGGATATTTCGCCAGAACAAAATGTTGAAACTTCTTTTCAGAGCAGATTAATAAACATAAAATCAAAAGAAGTATTTCATTTCCCTCCCAAAACAGAAGAAGATTTATTAACCATAAGAGAAACGGAGGTTTTAAAGCTAATTGCAAAGGGATTAATTAGCAAACAAATAGCAGATAAGCTTTTTATAAGCATAAACACTGTTAATACCCACAGACAAAGGATTTTAGAAAAACTTAATGCTGGGAATATTATAGAAGCAATACACTATGCTTCTATGCTGAGAATTATCTAAGGTTAAAATTTTCCAAAGAAATTCGATATGTCAAAATAAATACATTTCTTTTCTCCAGAAGGTAAAGAAATATTCATCAAGTCGTATGGTTTGTTTTTATGTTCCGATAAAGACTGACTTAACAAAGTGTAATTTGGATAGTTTTTACTTAGCCATTTATGTTCCGCTTCAACACCAGATGTTTCAGTTTTTTCTTTAATAACAACTGCATGCTCGTATGAAGTCCCATCTGCTTTAACTGTAGTAGAATTAATGTTATTAGATTTATCTCTAGAACTTTTAACTGTAGAACAAGAGATAAGTAAACTTGAAAATAGAGCAAGCACTAGTAGTTTTTTCATAAATATTAATTTAAGTAGATTGTTTAAATATAAAAAAAATTAGAAAAATATAGTATTATAAATTAATATTCGCGGTGGAGAATGATTTGTCTAATAAATAACCTAAAAGCAATACCTCTTCCATGAATATAATTTTAACTGTTAAAATCGATATTTCTTTTAAAGCCTGAATATTTTGCTCTCTTCAATGCACTTTTATTAAATAGTCCACCAAACTTTTCTTCATCCAGTTCGTTCCAATCCTTTATTGATAATTTTAATAGAGTTTCCTTTGGCTTAAAAGCATGCATATCAGTAATTACAGCATTATCGTTCCAAGGACATGCTGTTTGACAATCGTCGCAACCAAAAATTTTATTTCCAAAAGCATTTTTTAATTCTGAAGGCAATTCTCCTTTATGTTCAATTGTTAAATAAGAAATACATTTGCTTGAATTAAGTTGATAGAACTCTAAAGCTCCAGTTGGACAAGCTTTAACACATTTATCGCATATTCCGCAATAATTTTCTGATGAAGTATCAGGTTCAATTTCAATATTTAAAAGGATTTCTCCAAGAAACAAATAAGAACCGTACTTTTTATTTATCAATAAGGAATTTTTTCCAATCCAACCTAAACCAGCTCTTTGAGCCCATGCTTTTTCAAATATAGGAGCAGAATCTACAAAACAAAAGCCTTCTACTCCATCATACATTTTTTTAATAAACTGTAAAAGTTCATTTAATTTTTCATTCAACACATCGTGATAATCTTCGCCTAATGCGTATTTTGAAATTTGGTAAGAATCAGAAAAATCAGTATTTCCAGGAAAATAATTTATGGCTAAACTAATTATTGTTTTTATATTGGGCTTAAGCAAGCTAGGATTAGCACGTATTTCAATGTTTCGCTCTAGAAATTTCATGTCGGCATTATATCCTTTTTTAAGCCATTTTTGAAAAACAATTTTCTCATCATTTAATGTGTCAATTTTTGAAAAACCACATAAAGAAAATCCAATGTTTTTTGCATTTTCCATTATCCTTCCTTTTATATTTTTATCTTTTAAACACATATTTTTTTATACAAAATTGAATAAATTTACGTTGTATTAAATTTACTTGAAAACAAAGTATTAGTTTGAAATAGCTTGTACATATAATAATCAGGCATATTTACCTGCCAACAATAGGGTACAAATTCTCTTATAATTTCTTTGTAATGGATGTAAATTTACAATATAAGTTTTACATTTAAAAAACAGCGCCATGAAAAAGATAATAGCTACATGTATATTTGGATTCCTAGGTTTAACATTATCATACGCAGATAATACAAATACAGCAGAAAATCCTAAAGATCAAGACAAAGTGTCTGCAAGTGCATTGGATAATCAGATGATGTCCCTTTCTGTAGTTAATACAGAAAAAACCTATACTTATACTAAAGAAGAAGCTGAAGTTGAAGATATAGATATTACAAATAGGCTAGATAACGAAATAATGTCTACTGGCGTTAGCAACCCCAAAACTTATGGAGAAGTAGGAAATCATGTTAAAATTAATAACGAATACCAAACAATTAATAGGCTCGGAACCGAAAAGATGGGCTTTTAGTTGATTATTTAAATGTTCATTGGCGATAAACTGAGTTGAGAAATCTGCTCAGTTTTTTTTTGCATATTCCTGTTTTTTCTTTTCCAAAAAAATCAGTACGTTTGTTTATTGATAAAACCATTCGAAAAAATGTCGAGACTATATATTGTTCCAACGCCTATAGGCAACCTTGAAGACATTACTCTCAGAGCTTTAAGAATATTAAAAGAAGTAGATTTAATACTAGCCGAAGATACTAGAACAACTTCTAAGCTTCTTCGACACTACGATATTTCAAAACCAATGATGGCTTATCATTTACATAATGAACATAAAATTCTTGAGAAAGTTATTGAAAAATTAAAAATGGGAGAAACAATTGCACTCGTTTCCGATGCAGGTACTCCTTCAATTTCCGACCCTGGCTTTTTAGTTGTTAGAGAATGTATTGCAAATAATATTGATGTTGAATGCTTACCGGGTGCGTCGGCAGTGATTGTTGCACTTGTAAATTCGGGTTTACCTAGCGACAGATTTTGTTTTGAAGGATTTTTACCACAAAAAAAGGGACGACAGACAAAAATTTTGAATTTGGCAAACGAAACCCGAACCATTATTTTCTACGAATCGCCTCATCGGCTTGTAAAAGCATTAGAACAATTTATTGAACACTTTGGTCCAGATAGAAGAGTTTGCATTTCAAGAGAACTAACAAAAATTTATGAAGAAAATGTCAAAGGTACGCTAGAAGAAGTTCTTTCGTATTTCAAAGCAAAAGACGTAAAGGGCGAAATAGTAATTGTGCTAGAAGGTAAAAAAGAATAACCTTATTTTTTAGCTAATTTCATTCTAATAACATTAAAAGCAACCACTAAAACCAATATTCCAATTCGATATATAGGTTTTACGGGCAAGAAAAAAGCAATTAATAATATTAAGACTCCAACTATACTGTGAGCTAATATGTTTTTCCAGTCTTTAAGGTAGGTCCAAAGCCACTTTAGAATTTTCATAGTTTATTCTAAATATTTTAACAAATGTAATAAATTTATCTGTATACTCGTCAACTCTGTCTTCGGCTCACTTCGACTCCGCTCAGTGACCGTTGCGAAGATTCCTGCCACTGTTTCACTGTTTTCTTTATTGCTTTCTCTGCTGTTGTCTTAGGCAATTTTTCTTACACAGTGTAACACCGTGTTTTGTCACAGGGTTTCACTGTTTTTTATTATCTCTGTGCAACACTGTGCTTCAACATTGTGTAACACGTTGTAAATAAAGTGCTTGCTTTAGCAAGCGAAGATACCAGCCGCCGTTAGGTCGTCCGTATGGTTTTACCCTGAACCGCTTACCTTTTATATTACCACATTAACAATTTTACCTGGTACAACAATCACCTTTTTAGGAGCTTTGCCTTCCAACCATTTTTCAGCTTCTGGCGAACTTAGTGCTATTTCTTCTACTTCTTTAGCCGTTGCTTGTGCCGAAATAGAAACTTTAAATCTCATCTTGCCATTGAATGAAACAGGATAATCAATTGAACTTTCAACCAAATATCTTTCTTCAAATTGTGGGAATGTAGCATAACTTACACTTCCTGTATTTCCTAGCAAACTCCACAATTCTTCTGCAATATGAGGCGCATAAGGTGCAATAATGATTGTTAGTCCTTGCAGGATTTCACGTTTATTGCACTTTAAATCAGTAAGTTCATTAACGCAAATCATAAAATTGCTAACTGAAGTATTGAATGAAAAACGCTCTATATCTTCTTTTACTTTCTTGATGGATTTATGCAGAACTTTCAACTCTTTATCGTTTGCTGGTTCATCAGAAACTACAAAATTATTGTCTTTATCGTGATATAATTTCCAGAACTTGCGAATAAAACGCGAAACACCTTCAATGCCTTTTGTGTCCCAAGGTTTGTGTTGTTCTAGCGGACCTAAAAACATTTCGTACATACGCAATGTGTCGGCACCGTACTTCTCAACCAATAAATCAGGATTCACCACATTATGAAGCGATTTCGACATTTTTTCAACTTCGTAACCGCAGATATATTTGCCATCTTCTAATATGAACTCCGCATTTTTATAGTCTTCACGCCACTCTTTAAATGCTTCAGTATCCAGAACATCATTATCCACAATGTTTACATCCACATGAATTTTCTGCGTTTCGTATTTATCTTTCAATCCAAGAGAAACAAATTGGTTTGTTCCAACAATACGATATACAAAATTAGAGCGACCTTGAATCATTCCTTGATTGATAAGCTTTTTGAAAGGCTCATCTTTGCAAGCAATACCTAAATCAAAAAGGAATTTGTTCCAAAAGCGAGAATAGATTAGATGTCCGGTTGCATGCTCAGCCCCACCGATGTATAAATCAACATTTTCCCAATATTGATTTGCTTCTTTTGAAAAGATTTCGTTTTCGTTATGTGGATCCATATAGCGAAGATAGTATGCGCTAGAACCAGCAAAACCTGGCATTGTATTCGTTTCTAATGCGTATCCATCTTTATTTA
This sequence comes from Bacteroidota bacterium, assembly GCA_037139195.1. Classification (GTDB taxonomy): domain Bacteria; phylum Bacteroidota; class Bacteroidia; order Bacteroidales; family JAHJDW01; genus JBAXGW01. The sequence goes on along the minus strand of JBAXGW010000017.1, from coordinate 3,313 downwards.
TCCAGTTTTTAGCACGTGCTAAAGGTGGTTCGCCCGATTCTGTTGGCAAATACTTATCTACTTCTGGCAATTCAACTGGAAGTTCAGATTCGTCAACCATATAAGGCATTCCATCTTTGTAATATACTGGAAATGGCTCGCCCCAATATCTTTGGCGACTGAAAATAGCATCACGCAAACGATAATTTACTTTACCAAATCCAATACCCATTTCTTCGGCCTTTTTAATGATTTCTTTCATTGCATTTTTTGCAACTAAACCATCAATAAAACCTGAGTTAACAACAATTCCGTCTTTTGATTCGAAAGCTTCTTCGGCAATATTTCCACCCGATATAATCTCTTTCATTGGCAAGTTGAAATGATTTGCAAATGCCCAATCTCTAGAATCGTGAGCAGGAACCGCCATCACAGCACCAGTTCCGTAACCAGCCAAAACATAATCGCCAATCCAAATTGGAACTTCCTGATTTGTAAAAGGATTTATTGCATAGGCTCCAGTAAACTGACCACTTATGCGTTTTACATCTGCCAAACGCTCGCGTTCAGTTCTGTTTTTTGTTTCTTCTATGTAATTCTCAACAGCTGCTCTATTTTCAGGAGTGGTAATTTCCAAAACATACTCGTGCTCTGGAGCAAAAGTCATATAAGTAACTCCAAATACAGTATCGGGACGAGTTGTAAATACTGTCATTTGTTTGTAGTGTCCTTTTATTTGGAAGTTTAAAATTGCACCTTCACTTTTTCCTATCCAATAGCGCTGAGTTTCTTTAACTGACTCCGACCAATCAATATTTTCTAGTCCTTGAAGCAATCTTTCAGCATAAGCTGAAATACGTAATGACCACTGACGCATACTTTTCTGAACCACAGGATAACCTCCACGTACCGAAAGACCTTCGCTTACTTCGTCATTAGCAAGTACAGTTCCTAATTCAGGACACCAATTTACCATGGTATCAGCCAAATATGCAATGCGATAATTCATTAAAAGCTCTTGTTGCTCATATTCATTCTTAGCATTCCACTCAATAGCTGAAAAATTAGGTGTTTCAGTACACGCTGCTTTGATATTTAAATTCCCGTTTTTAGAAAACTCAGCAATCAAGTCTGCAATTTTTTCGGTTTTATCTGTTGCTTTATTATACCAAGAATTAAATATTTGAATAAAGGTCCATTGAGTCCATTTGTAATATTTTGCATCGCAGGTTCTAACCTCACGACTCCAATCAAATGAAAAGCCAATTTTATCAAGTTGTTCGCGATAACGAGCTATATTTTTTTCAGTAGTAATAGCTGGGTGTTGCCCAGTTTGTATAGCATATTGTTCGGCAGGAAGACCGTAAGCATCATATCCCATAGGGTGCAAAACATTATAGCCTGTCAAACGTTTATATCTGGTATAAATATCAGAAGCAATATAGCCAAGTGGATGTCCAACATGCAAACCAGCACCAGAAGGATATGGAAACATGTCTAAAACATAGTATTTTGGTTTTGTAGAGTTATTATCAGCCTTATATGTTTGATTTTTGCTCCAATAGCTTTGCCATTTAGGCTCTATTTCTCTGAAATTATAATCCATTTGAATGTTCCTTATTATTGAAAATAGTTCTTTTATGTTATTTTGTAGATTTTTATTGCTTTTTTGCTGTTGCATTAGGCAACTTTTTCTTGCACAGTGTAACACCGTGTTTTGTCACAGAGTTTCACGGTTTTCTTTGTTATCGCTGTGCAACACTGTACTTCCACTCTGTGTTGCACTGTAAAAATAAAGCGCTTGCAATAGCAAGCTTTTGCTTCGAAACCCTCATTGCTTTAAAACACAGCCCTGAAATTAATGTACAAAGGTATTAAAATGACAGGAAATAAAAAAGGGCAAGTATATTATTCGAGGAAATTGAAATTAATATTCTATTTTTGTTAGAATAAAACAATGCTGATATTTTAATAATGAATCATCTAAATATAAAAAGCCTTACTCCTAGAATTGCAAAGCGCTATTTGCTTTTTATAGCAGCCTTTATGTGGACTTTTGCATCTGGTATGCTTTTATTTAAAGGAATTACTTTCGGCTTGGATTTTCAACGTTTTTTAATATTGAAAACATGCATTGGTATTATTGGTGGAATTGCTTTCTATGTATTGCTTTTTTCTAAAATATCTCTCAAGTATATATTGCGAATCATTAATTTAAATGAATCTAAACCTTGTATATTTTCTTTTTTTAGTTTTAAAAGCTATTTTATGATGTTTATAATGATTTCTATTGGAATATTGTTCCGAAAATCAGGAATTATTTCACTTGAGTATTTTTCTGTTTTTTATATTGTAATGGGAATTCCCTTGTTTTTTTCGGCGATAAAGTTTTATTATTATGCTATTTATTATAAAAGTATTATAAATAATATGCACAATATAACATCTTAAATATTACAATCTAGGATATTTACCTTTTCTTCTAGGTTTATTTATTCATCCAATTTTTAAAATCCAAAACCTTTTCTCTGCTTACAATAACCTCTTCTTCAATTGCTAGAATAGTTGAAATTATCAACCTACTATTGAAGTATGTTTGAACAGATTGAATAGAATTTATATTAATTATTATTTGCCTATTAATACGGAAAAATGCTTCTGGATCGAGTTGATTCTCAAAGTCATCTAATGAAATATCCGAAAAATGTTTTTTATTATCAAAAGTACACATGCATTGTCCTGCAGGTTCAACCCTAATATAAGCAATATTTTCAGATAATATTGGACGATAAAAATTTCCAATTTTAATCAAAAACCGTTTTTTAAATGTTTGATTATTAATGGAATTTTGTATTAAGGAATTTATATTATTTAAATTTATGGATGTTAGGTTTTCTTTTAACAAAAAGAATTTCTCTATGCTTTTAGCTAACTCTGTTTCATTAACTGGTTTTAGCAAATAATCAATACCATTGGTTTTAAAAGCATTTATCATGTAGTTGTCATAAGCTGTAATAAATACAACTGGACTTTTAATTTTTCTGTTTTCAAAAATCTCAAAACTCAACCCATCTGCTAATTGAATATCCATAAAAAACAAATCTGGTTCAGCATTATTTTCGAGCCAAGAAAGCGTATCAACCACTGTTTCAAATGTTTCTAAAACTATTGCATTTGGAGCTACTATTTTCAGTGCCTTTTTTAAACGTTCGGCAGCATGCTTTTCATCTTCAATAATTAATACTTTTAACATGGTGTGAAGATTAGGTATGTACAAATATAATATTATTTATGAAATCAAAGGGATTTTTACTATGAAATACTCGTTTTTTTC
>JBAXGW010000016.1:0-66073 GCA_037139195.1 Bacteroidota bacterium | reverse complement strand
ATTCTATATTGAAATAAAAACAAAGGCTGCTCAATAGAGTGGCCTTTGTTGTTTTGGGGTATTAGTCAGAGTAAAAATGTTTTTCACAATAAAATATATGTTTTTTATCTCTTTTTATTTTAGTTTTCTTGATATAAGTCAAGTGGTTTTTTTAGAAAAAGCCTTACATTTGCACCTTTAAAATTGCAAAATAACAAAGACTAACTATTTGTTCCATAAATCATAATAAAATGAATCAGAAATTTACAAAAGTACTCGTATCAATTCTATTCACTATTCACTGCTCTCTACTCACTCTCCAAGCTCAAAGTCCTGAAAAGATGAGTTATCAGGCGGTGATTAGGAAAAGCAATAATGCGTTAGTTCCTTCTGCACCTATAGGTATGCGAATTAGCATTATGAAGGGTACAAGTACTGTTCCTGTGTATGTAGAAACGCAAACAACGAATACCAACGCAAATGGATTGGTAACTATAGAAATTGGTTCGGGTTCAGTTGTTTCAGGTGTTTTTTCTTCTATAAATTGGGGAGATGGAATTTATTTTATTAAAACAGAAACCGATCCATTAGGCGGAACAGCATACAGCATCACAAGTATTAGTCAATTACTTAGTGTGCCTTATGCTTTTCATTCAAAAACTGCCGAGTCGCTTGCAGTGCCTTTTTCAGAAACTGACCCTCTTTTTTCTGCTTCTCCTGCTTATAGTATTTCATCGTCAAATATTGTAAATTGGAACAGTGCTTACGGCTGGGGAAATCATGCCAATGCCGGTTATCTTACTAGTTATACTGAATCAGATCCAGTATGGAGCATTGCTTCACTCAATTATTATACAAAAAATAATATGCAAACTAGCGGTTCGGCTTTAATGCATTTTAATAATATTACAAATAAGCCTACTACTATTTCAGGTTATGGAATTACAGATGCGATGAATACATCTAGTCCGGCTAATTCTATTTCATTAATTAATATTGCAAACTGGAATTTGGCATATAGTTGGGGAAATCATACTTCTGCTGGCTATTTAACTCATTATACTGAAACTGACCCTATTTGGACAGCTGCTGCGAGCAATTATTACACAAAAACAAATATGCAAACAAGTGGTGCTGCTCAAATGCATTTCAATAATATAACCAATAAGCCCAATACATTAGCAGGTTATGGAATTGTAAATGCGATGAATATTACTCATGTTGCAAACGGAATTACTTCAACCAATATTGCAAATTGGAATAATGCATACAACTGGGGAAATCATGCTTTAGCTGGTTACTTGACAAGCTATACTGAAACAGATCCAGTATGGAATGCTGCTTCTGCAAATTATTATTCGAAAAATAACATGCAAACAAGTGGCATGTCATTAATGCATTTTAATAACATTACTAACAAGCCTGTTACTTTGGCTGGTTACGGAATTGTTGATGCAATGAATATTTCGCATGTTGCTAATAGCATTACTTCATCTGATATTTCTAATTGGGATAATGCGTATACGTGGGGAAATCATGCTTCTGCAGGGTATCTAACAAGTTATACTGAAACCGATCCTATTTGGAATGCGGCCTCTGTAAATTATTATAATAAAATTGATATGCAAACCAGCGGTGCTTCATTATTGCATTTTAATAATTTAACAAATAAGCCTACTACATTGCTGGGATATGGAATTACAGATGCGATGAATACTTCGCACCCTGCAAATGCAATTTCTTCAGCAAATATTTCTAATTGGAACAGTGCTTATGGCTGGGGAAACCATGCAGGATTGTATCGTCCTGTTAGTTGGGTTCCTTCTTGGACAGAAGTAATTGATAAACCTAATTTTGCTTCTGTTGCTACAAGTGGAAGCTATACTGATTTAAGCAATCAGCCAACTATCATAAATAGTCAGTGGATTACTTCTGGTCATGAAATTTATTATAACGATGGAAATGTAGGAATTGGAACTGTTACGCCAACAAGCCTTTTGAATGTAAAAGGAAATGGAACAAATTTAGCTCGCTTTGAATCCACAGGCGATAATTTGTCATATATAGATGTAATAAATACTAATTCGGGCAATTCAGCTGGAAATAGTATACGTTTGATTACAAAAGATGCTGCAAACTCTGCTGAAACAAGTGTTGATATTGTTAAATATAGAACTGGAGCCTTTGAAATCAATAATAATGAAACATCGGCTAATGCTTTTACTGCATTTTTGCAAAGTGGAGAAGAGCGTATGCGCATTACAAGTGCTGGTTATATTGGAATAGGAACAGCAACTCCAGTTGAAAAATTTCATGTAGCAGGATCAAATGGATTATTTGCAAAATTTCTTAATTCTGCTGATAATACAGGAGAAGGGATTGCGATTGGCTCGGCTGCAAATTTAGGACGCATTTCTACAAATGGAGCGACAACTGCAATGGGATTTGAAATAAATGCAAGTGAAAAAATGCGAATAGATGCTACTGGAAAAGTGGGTATTGGAACAACAACTCCAGGTGTTAAGTTTCATGTAGCAGGCTCGAATGGCTTATTTGTTCAGTTTTTGAATTCAGCATCGACTACAGGCGAAGGTATTGCAATAGGTTCGGGTGCAAATTTGGGTCGTATTTCTACAAATGGAGCTTCAACGGCAATGGGATTTGAAATAAATGCAAGTGAAAAAATGCGAATTGACGCTACTGGAAAAGTGGGTATTGGAACTTCTTCGCCAGCTGCTTCTCTGCAAGTTGTTGGTGGAATATTGGCTCGCGGAGGTGCACCAGGTGTAAATGGCGTTAATAATAATGGTTATGCATTCACTGGAAATGGCGGAGATAATGATGCGGGCATGTATAGTTCGGCTGATGGACAACTTGAGTTTTATGGAAATAGCCTCGAAAGAGTTAGAATAGCTACAAATGGAAATGTGGGTATTGGAACAATTGCTCCTGGATATAAATTAGAAGTTACAGGAGATATTAAATTTAATAATGGAAATGCACTTCGCTCAACAAATGGCGATTGGCTTATTGGTGCAGATGCTGGCGGTTCTTATATTGGAATTGGCTCTGCTACAACAGCAAAAGATGTTAAGCTTTTTAGTAGTTCTGCCACTCCTTATGTTACCATGCTTGGAACAAATGGAAATGTAGGTATTGGAACTTCAGCACCTGCTGAAAAACTACAAGTAGTAGGTTCTATATTGATACCAGATGATATAAGTGTAGGTTCTCTTAAAATTGGAAGCTTAGGTTCGTATTTAGGTCGTCAATCTTCTGATGGTTCTACTGTGCTTAATGCAGCTGAAGCAAATATAATATTCAAAAATGCTGCTACAGAAACTGTTCGTATCACAAGTGCTGGTTATGTTGGTATTGGAACGAATACTCCTGGCAGATTGCTTTCTTTGTCGGGTGTTCAATCAGTTATCAGTTTAAATAATACAGGAACAACAACATGGACAGGTTTAGATATTAATGCAAAAAATGGTGCATATAAAACAGCGGTTGGACTTGAAGATGCAACGGGTAAATTTATAATAGACATGGCTCAAGATGGAGCAAATGATGTAACAGTTTTGCAAAATGGAAATGTAGGTGTTGGAATTGCGGTGCCTGACCAAAAATTAGATGTGAATGGTGTTATTGAAACAAATGCGGGTGTTAAATATCCTGATGGGGTAACACAGGTGGTTGCAGCTAATGTAAATAACTTAGTGCCAATAGGAGCTGTTTTATCTTGGTGGAAAGGATCGGGAGCAACTCCAGCATTGCCAGCAGGTTTTGTTGAGTGCAATGGTCAAACATTAAATGACGCAGCGTCTCCTTTGAATGGTTTGGTAATTCCAAATTTGAATGGACAAGCTGCTACTGTGGTTGGTAATTCAACTGGTGCAGGAGGTTTTGTTGGTTCTAATAGTACAACGCTGTCTACAGCTCAATTGCCTGCTCATAATCATACTGCTTCTAGTGGTGCAGCTGGTGCTTTTACTCCTTCTGGATCGATTGGTGGAGGTGGAAGCCATAGCCATAGTATTAATGACCCAGGTCATTCGCATTCGCTTTCATGGCACGACAACGGTGGTTGGAATCATGGTAGTATTAATGCTGGACAAACTGATAGAGGTGTAAATGTTTGGACAATGACAAATGGTGCAGCTACTGGTATTTCAATTAATGGTGTTGGCGACCATGGTCATGGGTTATATATGAATGCTGTTGGTAATCATGCTCATTCTGTTACAGTTGATAATACTGGAAGTGGAACAGCAGTTGATAATATGCAACGCTCATGCCAAATGACCTTTATTATGCGTGTTAGATAATTATTATAGTACTAGTCGTTCATTAAGGAATTAACTATTAATATTCTTCGACTATACACAGCGTAACAGCAGGATGAGCGGTGTCGAACTAAGTCGAAGTCTATCATGAGAATGACAAATAGCTTGCGGATACAAGGTGTAATTAAACGATTTCAATTTTCAAAACAAAATACTTATGACAAAAAATACTCTGATGAAAAAAAACGAAAGTGTGAAGAATTTTATTCTCACAATTAGTCAGATGAAAAGATTGCTTATTTTATTTGCTGCAATATTTATTTTTACACCGCTTGCAATGCAAGCACAACCAGCAAATCCTAGTGGAGTAATTGCTGCTTCGCCTTCTATTTGTGATGGTCCAACAAGCAATAGCACAACACTTACAGCTCAGGGCGTTGTTGGTGCAGTTTATTGGTTTACTTCAACCTGTGGTGGGCTAGGCGATGAGTTTACTACTGGAAATCCAATAACGGTTTCTCCTACAACAACTACTGTTTATTATGCAAAAAATTTCTCGGGTGGATTATTAAGCAATGATTGTGCTTCTGCAACGGTTACAGTTCGTCCGGTGTTTACATCTGGTAGTATTTTAAATGCTGGCGAAACAATTTGTTACAATGGTGATCCTGCCATGATTAGCAATTCTGTGGTTTCAAGTGGAGGCGATGGAGCAATTGTATATCAATGGCAATCAAGCACAGATGGAATTATATATTCTGATATTAGCGGTGCTGAGTCTTCTAGTTATAATCCTCCTTCAAACCTAACTGTTACAACTTGGTATCGCCGTCAGGCACATGATGGAACTTGTGAATTGAGCTTCTTGTCTTCAACAGGCGTTTGGAAAGTCACTGTTTACGATGACTTTTCTGCAGGTGCTATTCTTTCAATAGGTGAAACAATTTGTTATGCTGGAGAACCTAATATTATTGGGAACTCAGTGTCTTCTAGTGGCGGAAATGGAGTTTATACTTATCAATGGCAATCGAGCACTGATAATATTCAATTTGACGAAATAAGTGGAGCTAATTCGGATACGTATACTCCTCCAGTTGGACTAACTACAAGTACATGGTATCGCAGACAAGCGCATGACGGCTTGTGTAATACGACTTTTGAAAATTCTACCAATACATGGCTAGTTACAGTGCTTAATGATTTTAATCCTGGAAGCATTTTAACTACTGGCGAAACCATTTCAGACGGAGGCGATCCTGCTGAAATTGGAAATTTAGTGTTAGCCTCTGGTGGAGATGAAGCCATTTATTATCAATGGCAAAGCACTACTGCAATTCCAGGAACTCCCTTTGCCGATATTGTTGGAGCAACATCTGATAGCTACAATCCACCAGCTGGATTAATGGCTACAACTTGGTATCGTCGTTTGGCTTATGATGGAACTTGTAATATAATTCCTGAAGTTTCTGTAGGTCAGTGGAAAGTTACCGTAAACGACCATGCCGCAGGTACTATTGCAGCTGATCAAACAATATGTTATGATGGTATTGCAAATTTAACTGAGATTTCGCCTGTTACTGTTCTTGGAACTGTTACTTATCAATGGCAAGATAGCACCAGTGTTTCGAATTTTACTAATATTCTTGGTGCTACTGGAATTGATTATACTACAAGTGCCTTGCAAACTGATACTTGGTATAGAAGAATTTCTACATCTTCAGTTTCTGGCAATAATATTTCGAATACAATTAAAATAAGTATTGTTCCTGTTCCAATAATCACGGTTCAGCCGCAATCGATTACTATTTGTAGCGGTTCTACAAATATGTTAAGCGTTACTGCAACGGGTGGAACTCCTTCTCTTAATTACCTTTGGCAAACTTCTGCTGATGGTGTTTCGGGCTGGTCTACAGTTGGAGGTAACAGTGCTACTTATACAACCACAAGTTTAATTCAATCTACCTATTATAGAGTAATAGTTTCAGCTACTGGTATTGGTTGTAACTCTGTAACATCAGATGTTGTGAGAGTTTCTGTCCCTCGTATTGTAACAGAACCTGTTGGAAATACTATATGTGCAGGTGGTTCGCATACAATGTCGGTGATTATTGATGGAGGAAGCTCTACAATTGAATATCAATGGCAGTATACCGATTTCGATTGTGCTTCTGGATGGAACGATATTACTGGAGCTAACGCAAATACATTAACAGTTAGCTCACTTCCAATTACCGATACTAGATATTTCAGATGTAATATTTCTGTTAAATCAAGCCCCGATTGCCCAATCTTAACTACCTTATGTGTTCCAGTGCAAGTGTTGCCTGATATAGCAATTATAACACAGCCTGTTGGTGCTGCTATATGTAATGGAAGCACTCATACAATGAGCGTTGCTGCTACTGGAGGCGTTTCTACTCAGTATCAATGGCAACAATTAAATGGTGCAACTTGGAATAATGTTAGCGCTGGCGGATCAGGAGAAACAACCAATGAATATACAACTGCAGCGTTGTCAACAACAAAATATAGAGTAGTAATGTCATCAACAAGTAGTGGTTGTGCAAGTGCCATTTCATCAGAAGTTACTGTTGAGGTGAATACAGCTCCTTCAATTACTCTTGCTCCTATAGATTTTACTATTTGCGAAGGTTCTACTTATACATTAGCTCCTGTTACAGTTGCTAATACAACAAATATCCTTTGGACTTCTACAGGAAGCGGATCTTTTAATGATAATAGTGTTTTAAATCCTATTTATACACCAAGTTCAGCCGATATTATTGATGGTTCAGTCGTTTTAACTATTACTGCAACATCTGCTGATCCTTGTCCAGCTGCTACTGCTTCAATGACTTTGACTATAAATAAAAATGCCATTGTTAATGCCAGTGAAGATGCAACAATTTGCGAGCTTAGCACTTATTCGTTAAGTAGTGCAAGTGCTTCTAATTACTCTTCATTATTATGGACTAGCTCTGGAACTGGTGTTTTTGATAATGATGCTCTACTTGCTCCTGTTTATACGCCTAGCAATGTTGATATTGCTGCTGGTTCTGTTGTATTAACGCTTACTGCTCAAGGTAATTCGCCATGCAATACAAGTGCAGATGCAATGACGCTATACATAAACAAACAAGCCCTTGTAAATGCTGGTGCAGATGCAACAATTTGTCAAACTTCTGATTATACATTGAGTTCAGCAAGCGTAAGTTTTAATACTTCAGTATTGTGGACAACAAGTGGAACTGGAACATTTAGTAATCCAGCTGCTCTGAAACCAATTTACACGCCAAGTGCAGCAGATATAACAGCTGGTTCAGTCTCTCTTACTATCACTGCTCAGCCAATTACCTCATGTTTGCCTACAAGTGATAATATGACATTGACAATAAAACGACAAGCAGCTGTTAATGCAGGTGTTGATGCAACAATATGCAGAGGAACAACTCATACTTTAAGTACATCTTCAGCAAGTAATTACACTTCAATTTTATGGTCAACCTCGGGTACTGGTTCATTTAGCAGTACTTCAGCACTTAACCCAATTTATACACCAAGTAATGCTGATATTACTGCGGGAAGTGTGATATTAACACTTACAGCACAATCTGCCGCTCCTTGTGTTGTTGTTTCTGACCAAATGGTTTTAACTATTAGCAAACAAGCTGCGGTTGATGCGGGTGTTAATGCTACGATATGTCAAAATTCTGATTATTATTTAAATACTGCAACTGCTAGTAATTATACAACTATAAAATGGACAACATCAGGAACTGGATATTTTGATAATGAAACTGCATTACGACCAATATACACGCCTAGCGTTGCCGATATTGCTGATGGTTCTGTTATTCTTACTATTATTGCTTGGTCAGCTACTCCTTGCGATATAGCTTCTGATAATATGACATTAATAATTAACAAACAAGGAGTTGTAAATGCTGGTGTTGATGCTACAATTTGCCAAGCATCTAATTACACATTAAGCTCTGCAACTGCAAGTAATTATACATCTATTGCGTGGAGTACTTCTGGAACAGGAAATTTTGATAATGTGGCTTCGCTTAATGCTATTTATACGCCAAGTGCAGCTGATATTTCATCAGGCAATGTTGTTCTTACACTTACAGCTCAATCCGATGCACCTTGTGTTGTTGTATCTGACCAAATGAATTTAACTATTATTCATCAAGTTGTTGCTGATGCTGGTGTTGATGCTACAATTTGCGAAGGTTCTACTTATACATTATCTACTGCAATAGAAACTCATGCAACTTCTTTATTGTGGACTACTTCTGGTACTGGTTCTTTTAATAGTATTAGTGTTATTAATCCAATTTACACTCCTAGTGCTGCCGATATATTAAATGGTTCGGTAATTCTAACGCTTAAAGCTATTTCATCATTACCTTGTGCAGAATCAATAACAGAAATGAGATTGACAATCAATAAACAAGCAATAGTATATGCTGGTTCAGATGCTACTATATGCGAAACGTCAACATTCACTATAGCAGATGCTACTTCAAGTTATGCAACTAGTTTATTGTGGACAACAAGTGGTGATGGAACTTTTATGGTTAACTCAATTCAAAATCCAATTTATACTCCTGGAACTGCAGATATTGCTAATGGTCATGTAACATTGAAACTTACTGCTCAATCTGCAGCTACATGCTTAGTAGCAAGAGATTCAATGGTGTTAAATATTAATAAACAAGCTACTGCAAATGCGGGTGTTGATGCTTCAATAACAGAAAATGTTTCTTATACACTTAGCACATCAGTTGTAACAAATGGAGCTTCAATTTTGTGGACTACAAGTGGAACTGGGACATTTAACAATGCAACTATTGCACAGCCTGTTTATACTCCATCACAAAATGATATCGATGATGGTTCTGTTGTGTTAACTTTAACGGTAGCTTCTGCTTCACCTTGCGCATCTGTTGTTGATCAAATGACTTTAACTATAGTTCATTTAGCTAATCTATCTATCACGAAAACAGTGAATAATGCAAATCCAGTGATTGGAAATGTTGTTTATACTATTACTATTAAAAATAATGGACCATCAATTGCAGAAAATGTTGTTGTAAATGATGCTTTGCCTGTGGGACTGACTTTTGTTAGTGAGACAAATACGGTTGGTAATTGGTCAGCACCAAATTTAACAATAGGGAATATGAATGTTGGTGCTACAGAAGTGTTGACGATTACTGCAGCATTAGATCCTAATTTAGTTAATGGCACATTGATTCAAAATACGGCTAGTATTACTAGCAATACGATGGATCCAGATATGTCAGACAATACTTCATCTGTAATTATTATTGTAAACGCTAAATCTGAGCTTTCAATTACTTCAATCAGCGAAAGTAATCCTGTTATTGCTGGCGATACACTTACTTATACTATTACGGTTAAAAACAACGGATTTAGCGATGCACAAAATGTAGTGGTAACTGATAATTTGCCTAGCGAAACCTCTTTCATTAGTGCAACACCTTCTGTGGGTAATTGGAATACTCAAACATGGAATATTGGAACTCTGGCAGATGGATTCGAGGCTACACTTAAAATTGTTACACTTGTAAAAACAAATGTTCCGCATGGTACTACAATTGGAAATACTGCAAGCGTAACTACTACTTCTTATGATCCAATTTTAACAAACAATGTAGCAAAAGAATTTACTTTTGTAAATGCTAGAGCAGATTTGATGATTACTAAAACAGCTAATGCAAGTGTTATAGTTGCTGGTGAGAATGTAACTTATACCATAACAGTTAAGAACAATGGACTTAGTGATGCTCAGGAAGTAGTAGTTACTGATATTCTTCCTCCTAGTTTAACTTTAATAAGTGCAACACCTAGCACTGGAACATGGACAAATCCGGAATGGACGATAGGTACTATTGCATTTAATGCTCAGGAAACGATAAAAATAGTTGCAAAAGTTAGTTCAGGCGTTTTAACCGACTCTGTTATTACTAATACAGCTACTGTTACTAGCATTACTTTAGATTCTATTGTGGCTAATAATACATCAACAACAACAATCACAATCACAAACTTTGCCGACCTAGAAATAACTAAAAATGCAGAAGACAATATGATAATTGCTGGAAGCCAATTTAATTATACTATTACGGTTAAAAATAACGGTTCAGCAGCGGCATATAATATTGTTATCAAAGACGAATTACCTCAAGAGTTGGTATTCGTTTCTGTAAGTAGCAATGGCGTTTTTACTGCCGATAGCAATATGGTAATATGGACTTGGCCAGTATTAGCAAATAATGAATCTATTACGTTCAATTTAAGAGTTCAGTTGAAAAGAGAAATTGTTGGCGATAACATAGTAACTAACAAGGCAAGCGTTTCAAGTGTTACTAGCGACCTTAATATGGCTAATAATACAGTGTTCGAAAAAATTAGAGTTGAAGCTCTACTTCTTCCTTTTATTCCTGAAGGTTTCTCTCCTAATGAAGACGGTCAAAATGACGTTTTTGTAATTACTGGACTAGAAAGATATCCAGATCATAAATTTACCGTGTTAAATCGCTGGGGTATAAAAGTATACGAAGCTATTAATTACAATAATGATTGGGACGGAACTGCTATGTTTGGAGTTAAAGTAGATGGAAACAAACTGCCAGATGGAACTTACTTCTATATTTTCGATACCGGCGTTCCTGGACAGGAAGTAATTAAAGGCTCAATTTATTTGAGTAGATAGTAAATTGGAAGATTATTAAAAGAAAATAAGAAGCTAAAAATATTTTTATATGAAAAAAATAATACTAATATTCAGTCTAATAGCAAGCATGACAGCTTATGCGCAGCAAGATCCAATGTTTACGCATTATATGGATAATACGCTTTCTATTAATCCTGCTTTTGCTGGTAGTAGCGATGCCTTATCAATGACATTGCTAAATAGAAATCAATGGGTTGGATTTGATGGTGCGCCCGTTAGTCAAACTTTTACAGTTCATTCACCTATACGTTCTGAAAGAATAGGCTTGGGTGCTTCTGTAATTCAAGATAAAATAGGTCCAGCTAAAAGCACATCGGTATATGCTGATTTTGCTTTTAGAATCAACCTTACTAAAAAAAGCAAATTGTCATTTGGTTTAAAAGGAGGTGTTAGCTTCTATAGTGCCGACTTAACTACCGTAGTATTAAACCAACAAAAAGATGCTGCTTTTGCAAATAAAATTGATAATAGAGTGATGCCTAATTTTGGTTTTGGCTTGTACTATAATCGCGAACGATTTTATGCAGGTCTTTCAACCCCAAAGCTATTTGAAAATAATTATTCGGAAGGAACCACATCGGCAGGAATTTCAATTGCAAAAGAGAAAGGACATCTTTATTTTGTAACTGGTTCAACCGTATTTGTTTCAAAAGCAGTAGATTTTAAACCAAGTGCTTTAATAAAAGTAACTTCGGGTGCACCAATTAGTGCCGATTTATCAGCATTGTTCGAAGTTAATAAAAAAGTGCAAGCAGGGGCAATGTTCCGCCCAGGAGAATCTGCTGGCTTGCTTATTGGCTTAAATATTACCGAACAATTAGTTTTTGGCTATTCTTTCGATTTTTCTGTAACTAATAATATGGCAAAATATAATCAGGGTAGCCATGAAATTATGATAAAATATAACTTAGTATATAGTAATGAGAAGAAGATTAAATCATCAAGATACTTTTAAATAAAACATAAACCCGCAAGGAATTTATATTGAGCTAACAATAATACTCTTTTACTTTACTCATAGTGTCCGCAGACTGAACGGTGGTTGCTGAGCAGTGTCGAAGTAAGTCGAAGTCTATGAAGAAAAAGGAAAAATAGCTTGTGGATATAAGAATAAAGAATAAATGCGAAAAAGATTGAATGACTAATAGCTTAGCTGATATTTTTTAGCCCCTAATTTTATAAATTTTCAACTTACAAATATGAAATCAATCAAAATTATATTTTTAACGTTAATAGTAGTTTCAAGTCAATTCTGTTTTTCTCAAAATAGATTTATTAAAAACGGAGACAAGCATTATTTTTCTGATAATTACGAAAAAGCAATAAAATTCTACGAACTAGCTGAAAATAAAAATATTGAAACGGAACGAATGCTTACAAATTGTTATGTTTATACAAATCAGTTTGATAAGGCTAAAGCCGAATATGAAATTATTATTGCAAAGCCAAACAAGAGCTTTGATGATTTGTGGAATTATTTTTCTCTTTTATTGAAAATGGGGAACTATGATTTGGCTATGCTTCAACTGAAGCCAATGTTGGAACTTAAGCCAGAAGATTCAAGAATAAAAGAGTATTTAGCTGCTGGAAAATATTACGAAAAAATGAAATCAGAGGCAGCTTTGTTTGAAATTAGAAACCTTATTTTTAATAATAACTCTCAAGACTTTGGAACTAGCTATTATAAAAATTCAATTGTTTTTGCATCTACAAGAGCACAGAAAACATCAACCAAACGTCTCTGGAATATCAATGAACTTCCATTTTTGAATATTTTCATTGCTCAAATCGATAGCAATGATGAATTGTCGAATCCTAAACCTTTTTATAAAGAATTAAATAAAAAATACCATGACGGACCAATTAGCTTCAATAAAGAGGGAACTATTATGGCTGTTTCTATCAATAACTATAATAGCAAAAGCGCAGATGGTGTTCGTAAACAGCAAATTTTCACATCAGAACTTGTTAATAATGAATGGACGGTGTTGAAATCATTTCCTTATAATAATTCGGAATATTCTACTGGTCAAGCATGTTTATCTTTCGATGGAAAATTTATGTATTTTGCCTCTGATATGCCTGGTGGTAAAGGTGGAATAGATATTTTTAAAGTAGAAAGAAGGGCTGATGGCACTTGGGGGAAGCTTATTAATTTAGAAGCTATAAATACCGAAGGAGACGAGATGTTTCCATATATTAATAAAAATGGAGTTTTGTTTTTTGCTTCAAATGGACATGTTGGATTGGGTGGCTTAGACCTTTTTATGGCTGCATTATATAATGACAAAGTTGGTGTTGCTAGAAATTTGGGTTCTTCGATTAATTCGCTAAATGATGATTTTGCTTTATTGCTAAATGACGATTTGCAAAAAGGATATTTTTCGTCTAACAGAAAAGATGGAAAAGGGAGTGATGATTTATATGCTGTTAAATGCTTGAATTCAGCAAATATATTAGCGATTATTGCTGCCGACATCAAACAATTAGAAGAGGATGAAAAAAACGCATCGAAGCCAACTTACATAGTGAAAGAAATTGTTGTTACTAAAGATGCGGAATCTAATTCAGTTAAAGATGAAGTTAAAAAAAATGAGGAAGTAACTGAAAATAGAGTTCTTGATGCAACTAAGACTAAACAAAGTGATGATGCTCCTAAAACCATAATTGTTGAAAACTTAAAAAAATATGAACCCATAAAACATGATATAGTTCAAGAACAAAAAACAGTTGATGTTGCCACAAAAACTGCAAAAGGGTCTTCTTTTGGTGTAGGCGATATTCAGTTTTTTGACAGCACCGAGATATTGACTCCCGCTTCAATTGAAAAGTTGAGGGGTGTTGTTAGAGTATTAGTAGAAAATCCAACAATGATGCTTGAAATTGGCGTTCATCTTGATAATGGAAATACATCGTTGAAAACTTCGCAGATTAGAGCTGACGCTATAATGAGATTTTTAACAGAAAATGGCGCAAATTCTTCACAACTTAAGGCAATTGGGTACGGTAAAACAAAACCACTTACACCAGCAACAGGACACAAAGCTCGTGATATTAATAGGAGAGTGGAGTTTAAAGTGATAAAGAAATAGACCTAATTGCAATAATGTTTTTTTAAGATAATGGGATGGAGAAATAAAATGTAGAACCTAAATTTTCTTTTGACTTAACCCAAATTTTACCGCCATGAAGCTCAACAAAACCTTTTGATATTGGCAAGCCTAAGCCCGTTCCGCCATAAAGTCGGTTGTGTCCTTCGTATGCTTGTCTGAATCGATCAAAAATTAATATTTGCTTTTCCTCTGAAATGCCTATCCCAGAGTCTTTTACGTAGAATATGATGGCGTTGTTAGATTGTTCCCATCCCAATTCAATTGTTCCTGAATCTGTGTATTTTATTGCATTGTTCAAAAGCTTTTCAAGTACCTGTGTAATCCTGATATGGTCAATCAATAATTCGAATTCATTATCTGGATTGTTGATGATAACTTCAATTTTAAATTTATTGTAGTACGACTTTTGAAGTGAATATATTAGTTCTGAAATATTTGTTTTTGTTTTTTTTAAATTTATTTGTTTTGTTTCAATCATTGAAATGTCAATAATGTCGTCAACAATAGTAATCAATTTATTACAACTGCTATTTATAATTTCAATATATTCGCTGTGTTGATCGTTATTGTATTCACACTTAAGCATGCCAGAAAATCCTACAATTGCATTTAATGGAGTTCTTATTTCGTGACTCACATTTCCCAAAAATGATGTTTTTAATCGGTCGCTTTCCTCTGCTTTTTCTTTAGCTTTTTTTAATTCAATATTATTTTCGATTAAAATCCTATTAACCTCATTAATCTTTCTATTTTGAATTTCAATTGATTCTTGATATTTAAGTATTTCAGTAATATCATGTGCAATTACTACATAGCCTATTTTTTCGTGATTGCCTCTAACAAAAGGTGATATTTTTATTGATACATATAATTGTTCATTGTCTAATGTGAGAAATGAATTTTTTGATGAGCTCGTGGTGTCAAGAAAAAGGGGCATGTTTGTTAATATATTGATGTTTTTATTAACTAAATCTTCCTCTAAATAACCTAATTTTTGAAGTGCCGATTTGTTGAGCGACTGAATTAAACCAGTATTGTCAATTGTTATAACAATATCTGTAATAGAATTAAATAAATCGGTTAAATAATCTTTAGCTATTGTAGAATAATTGAGTTCTTCGCCCAGTAAATTAATCGACATTGCAACACTGTCGAGTAAGTCGTTTTCTTCACTTAGTTCGATACTATTTGCGAAATCGTGTGTTGCATATTTTAATAATGTAGAGTTGAATCGGTCTGCCTGACGTTCAATAAAAGAAGCTTCAATATAATTTTTTTTAAATGCTCCAAATAGATTTTTTAATAAATCTTTTGTTTCTGAATCGGTAATATTTAAATCATTTAAAACAGAATCAACGTTCTGATTTTCAATTTTTTTAGTTAAATATTTAAGTAACTCAAAATCCATATTAGCATTATTGTTTTATTTTTTGAATTTTTCAAGCCATTTCAATGCCTCATTTGTATCAGTAAAAAGTTTTGCTGGTGTTGGGGCTTTATATATTGAATTAAAAAAGTTGTACATGATAACTTGTAGTTTTGACGAAACAATTATTCCAACAGCAATAGTTCCGATTGCGCCATCTTTTTGACTAAACCTCTGGCGAGCCTCTCTATCAATAACTTTCACTCTGCTAATATCAGAAAGCATAAGATATTTATTTCCATCAATAAGTTCCAATCTGTGTTTTATTATGTTTTCTACAATGTCTTTTGTAACATGTTTTGCCAATGTAATAATATGACATACACCGTTATCAATCCATATTTTGCAGTTTTCATTTTCAAATGTATTCATTTATTGAGTCTTTTTAATGCTAAAACAAATATAAATAAAAAAGGCATATTATACTAGCGAAAAAGTTAATATAAATTAGAAATATCATATATATATATATATATATATATATAGTAATCAGGCAATTAGAAGATATTTTTTTTGTAGTATATAAAAATACATAAAAATCCATGTATTTTTTTGTATTTATTTATTGCATTTAGTAGAAAATTAAACTATATTTAACAGCAAGTATAAAAAAAATTTTTCAATGTTGGTCTTAAACATATAAATCATGCATTTGTTTTAAAATGGTTTTATTATTAAGTCTGCCTAGAAAAATGAAATTTTCAGAAACCGTTTTAATTTTTTATAATAATACTATGGGTAAAGTTGAATCATTAATAACTACTGTAAATGAGATTTCATTGAATGCAAAAAACAAGGGGATTGTTCATTTATATACCGAAGATAAGTTTCTAAATGGTAGAATTATAACAATTGACAACAAAGAATTGATAAATTTTGGCTCATGTAGCTATTTAGGGTTAGAAGTAGATAGTAGATTAAAAAAAGGAGCTATAGATGCTGTAACGAAATTTGGGACACAGTTCTCTTCATCTAGAACATACGTATCATGCGGCAACTACAAGGAATTTGAGCAATTAATTCAAGAAGTTTTTGGTTATCCTGTATTACTTTCAACTTGTTCAAGTTTGGGGCATCAATCTGTAATGCCAATAGTAATTTCGAGTGATGACGTTGTTATATACGACCAACAGGCACATATTAGCATGCAAGAAATGTCATATAAATTAAGTAGCAATGGCAGTCGTATTACAATGATTAGACATAGTATTTTAAAAGATTTAGAAAATAAAATTATTGAATTTCGAGATAGTTGTAAAAAAATATGGTATATTATTGATGGCGTTTATTCTATGTATGGCGATTTTGCACCATTAAAAGAACTAATAGAATTAATGAATAAATACAAGCAACTATATTTATATGTTGATGATGCACATGGAATGAGTTGGGCAGGAAAGAATGGTTGTGGATACGTACTGAGTCAAATTGAACTTCATCCACGAATGATTCTTGCCACATCTTTAGCTAAAGGTTTCGGATCTTGTGGAGGAATTTTTGTTTTTCCAAATGAAAATTTGAGAGATAAAGTAAAATTTTGGGGCGGACCAATCACGTATTCAGGGCCTCAGCAGCCCGCTACTGTTGGTGCTTCTATAGCATCGGCCAAAATACATCTTTCTAAAGAAATTGATGAATTGCAAAAGTCATTAAGAGACAAAATTATATATTGTAACAAATTGCTAGAAAAGTATAAACTTCCAGTTGTTTCAAATTCCGAAGGACCAATTTTTTTTGTAGGGGTAGGATTGACTAGAATGGGCTACAATATGATACATAGGCTGATGAATGAAGGCTTTTATACAAATTTAGGTATTTTTCCTGCTGTACCCGAAAGCTGTACTGGAATTCGTTTTACAATTACCAATCATCATTCATTTTCTGATATAGAAATGCTTGTAAAAAATATAGCTTTTCATTTCCCAAAAGCACTTGAAGAAGAAGGACGGACAATGAATGATATTGTTCGTGCTTTCAAAAAAATTGCAAATCTAGATTTTCTATTGACCAACAATGATACTAATTTACTTAATGAAACTAATGCGGATAATAAAATTAATATTGAAATTTTCGAAAGCATAAATCAGATTGATAAAAAAGAATGGAACAATTTGCTAGGTGATAGAGGAGCGTTTGATTATGATAATTTATTATTTTTAGAGTCCATTTTTTTGAATAATATTGAAATTGAGAATAATTGGCAATTTAAATATTTTATTGTTAGAGATAGTGCCCATAAACCTATACTAGCAACCTTTTTTACATTGTCATTAGTAAAAGACGATATGATGTCGCCAGCTAAAGTTTCATTAGCCATCGAAGAAACAAGAAAAAGCGAACCTTATTATTTAACTTCAAAAACGTATATGATGGGCTCTCAGCTCACAAATGGAGAGCATCTCTTTTTAGATAAAAATTCGCCGCACTGGAAAGATGCTCTAATGTTAATGTTAGATGCTGTTTGGAATGAACAAGATAATAATGGGGCTACTGTTTTGTTTTTAAGAGATTTTAACCAATCTGATTTCGAAATTCGTGATTTTTTCATGAATAATGGTTTTGTTAAAGTTGATATGGAAGATAATTGTGTTGTTAATTGTAAGGAAAAGGGAAATTCAGAAACTTTTTTTCAGACAAAATTGGATGGAAAAAAAAGATATTTTTTAAAGCGTGATATTCTTAGTAAATTAGATTTATATGAAACAAAAATTGAAAATTGCAAAATGCTTGATGTTAATCGGTTTTACGAGCTATATTTGAATGTTAAAAATAATAATTTGGCTTTAAACACATTTAAGTTGCCAATTAAATTATTTGAAAAAGTCTCGCAAAATAAAAATTGGGAGATAATTCAATTATTTGAAAAATCATCTCAAAAGCTTGTTTCGGTTGGTTTTTGTTTGAAAACTGAAAATAGCTATTGTCCTATGATTTTAGGAATGGATTATTCTGTTGAAAATCCTTTTGTAGTTTATAAGCAATCTTTGTATCATGTAATAAAAAGAGGTTTCGAATTAAATGCTAAAAGAATACATTTGGGTGTTACTGCAAGTGAAAGCAAACGCAAATTAGGGGCTGATGTGGTTAGGCAAGTGGCATATATTCAATTGAAAGATCATTACAGTACAATATTGTTGGAAAATATGGAGTCATCGGTCGTTTCCTATTAATTCTTTATTTTTAATGTCTTTTTTTATTTATAATTATCGGGGCATAGCCCCGCTAATATTACAATTTGAATTTTTGAAGCCATTTTGCACCATCCTCAATATTATTGAAAAATTTGGTTGGAATTTTACTTTGTGAAATAGATAAAAAGAATTGAGATATAATAATTTGAAATTTCGAATTGAGGATAATTGCACAGGCACTAACCCCAATTTCCGCTTCTTTGTCAGCTAATCGTTCTCGTGCTTCACGAGTGATTTTTTTTGTTAATCTTATGTCAGAAAGTAAAGGGTAAGCTATATTTTGGGTTAATAATAATCTTTCCTTTACAAGTATGTTTGCAATTTCCAAGGTAGTAGTTTCAGCTAAAAATGTTACGAAGCAAATTCCGTCTTCTATAATCATTTTGCCAAAATCACTTTTGTATGTATTCATTGTGCTTTTTTGTTTCTACTCTCACTCTAAAACAAAAATACGAATTATTTAAGTGATAATATAGATTAATAAAATTATTATGGTAAAATAGTATATGTTTAATATCTCTAATCGTTGTTGCTTATGTAATTAGGATTCATAGTCATTAAAAATTCATCTTTCTTCCTTCTAGATAGGTCGGCGCTAGTGCCGTCCGTCATTTCGATAGAGCCGCCTTCTGATTTGTTGTATTTTTTTACATGGCTAAGGTTGATGATATACGATTTGTGTGTTCTGAAAAAGATAGTGCTATCAAGCATTTCCTCAATTTGCGAGGTGTTTTTTGAGATGGTTACTTTTTTGCCATTTACCAAACTAAGCACAGAATAACTTCCTTCCGCTTTAATCAGAACTATTTCGTCGGCATCATAAAATTCTATGCCATCATTTACCGGAAACATTAATCGTTTAGAAGCTTTACTTGTTTTTGAATTATGGTTGTTTTTTTCATCGGAGTTAATAAGTGCTAGTTTCTTATAAACATCTAAATTCAATTTAGAATCTATAATATTTTTAGCTTTAGCTACCGCGGAAATTAGTTCTTCAATGTCAATTGGCTTAAGCAAATAATCAACCGCATTTGTTTTAAAGGCTTTAATGGCATAGTCATCGTGAGCTGTAATGAAAATAACATGAAAATTATTAAAATCAGTTTTTTCAATCAAGTATTCTAAATAATATTCAAAGTGATTATAATTTCAAAGTTGTGGTTACTGATGCTTGTGGAACTATAGTTGAAAGTAGTATAGGCACAATTACAGCTCCTGCACCAATAGTTGTAGCATTGACATCGGCAAGTATTAAAGGTGTTTGCAAGGTTACTGCTATCGCTACTGGAGGTACACCGTTTCCTAGTAATCAACAATATAATTTTTCATGGCAAACATCTCCAAATTTTTATGTTACTCCTGTAAACAGTGGAGGATCAAGCACTATAAGTGTGCCCGCAGGAACTTCTGTAACTGTTACAGTTGTGGATTCTAAACAATGTGTTAAGCAAAATAATACAACGTCATGTCCAAATCCAAAAATGCTAAACAATGACAACGCTGATAGTTCTGAAAACGATCAAGAGCATTTGCCAAATGGTAATATTTCGAATAATGAAAATGTTATTATTTATCCAAACCCTACAAATGAAAAGATAAACATTGATTTCTCATATAGCGAAAAGCTAGTTGGAAACATTAGTTTGTATAATTCTATAGGGAAGATAGTTAGAGTAATAAAAGATGGTGTTATTGAAAAAGAAATACATAATATTGATATTTCAGAATTTGCTAACGGTGTTTATTATATTGCTATCCGAACCGATAAATGGACAAAAACAGAAAGGTTAGTCATTCAGAAATAATTTGAGAACAAGAGTGGCAATTGCCGCTCTTGTTCTTTCTCAATTTCGGTCTTCCTCCACCAAATACCTAGTCATTAAGCCATAGCTATTTACACCTGCTTTTTGATTGTTGGCTTTTAGAAATATATTATTTATGCTTTCAGAAATTGTGCTTATTGGCGTATCAAATTGTTGCCAATATTGTTTGTTTATGGCAATGTCGTATCTTACTTCGCTAGATATTTCTAATTCTAGTGTTTTGTAAACGGAATCATTATCTGCTCTTAATGAATTCATGGCGTATCGCATCGCCATATAATATCCTGAATACTGAAATATTGGCGATGGATTGTTTTTACATGCTAAATAAGCAATGAAATTTGCTTCGTCTTCGGCTGCAAATCCTATTTGATGAGCCATCTCATGACAAATTGTTGCAGGTAAAACATGATACGGAACATCTGTATTTACAAGTGCTTCGCCAGTAAAAGGAAAGTAAACGCCACTAATTCCGAGATACGACATAGTTTTAGGTGCCAAAGCGCTTTTTACAGATGAGTTTTTATAAACAAACTTAGAATTAGTAACGGCTAATTTAGCATAACCATCTATTGAAGCTATAATTAACTCTTTGTTATTCATATTTTTGAATGCTACAAGCTCCTGTTTGCTGTGGTTGGTTTGTTTTATAAGCTTTTTGCAAACTGCAATAAGTTCTTCTTGCTTGATTTCAGATGTTTTATAGCTTAATATTTTATCCAGTTTGTAGCGATGATAGTTTAATCCCCAAAACATCATGAAAATAAAATAGATTATAGAAATTGTTGCAAATGTATTTATTAAACCATTTTTCAGTATAGCTTTTCTTTCTGTTTTTTGTTTGAAAAGTTTATAAGCGAATTTTGAAACATAAAACATTGATATTGCAATAAATCCAAAGAAAAGCAATTGCCCCATTGGGAAATTTATGATGCTAAATATATGGCGAAGCAATGAAGAAAAATGATTATAAAAACCAGTTGAGTAGTAGTTTTCAATAAAATCAGGAAACTGTTTGATAATAAGAAAAATGAGCCATTGAATGGGAAGCAAAATTATTAAATACAGTTTCCAACTTTTTGCTCTCATTAGATTCGTCTGTTAAGCTTCTTAATTCTGGCTTCGACTCAGTTCGACTCACGCTCACTGACCGCCGATCAGCCGCCGTTATGCTTCTTGCTTCTTGCTTCTTACTTCTTAATCCTTTTAATCTTCCCAAGTGTTTTGGCACAAACAGAATACACTAAATGCAAGTCTTCTTTGTTTAATAAAACGATTCTGTTTTTAATCTGATGATATAATTTTTGACTTTTATTAATGTTTATCAATGTAGCAAGTTCATCCACCATTTCTAATAATGGCTTTATTTTAATTACATCTACTTCGCAATTTTGGTTTTCATTTTTGCTGATATTGAAAACAGAAAGTTCATAAGCATATAGCATCACTGCTTGCGAAAGATTCAAAGATGGGTGAGTAGTGATAATTGGAATTTTTGTTAGTGCATGACATAGCTCAATATCCGAACTGCTTAATCCGCTTTCTTCGCTGCCAAAAACAATTGCAACATTATCAGTTATACTCGATTTTTCTTTAATGAAGTTTACAATTTCGTTGGATGGAATATGTTCGTCGTGATTTGTTCTTTTACGGGCAGTTGAGCCAATTACTAAATCCATGTCGACTATTGCTTCTTGTAAAGAATTGAAATGATTTATATTTTCTAAAACATCGCCCGAACCATGTGCAAGCCACCTAGCTTTTTCTTCTAAATGTGCTTTAGTTTTCACAACTCGCAGCGATTCAAATCCCATTGTTTTAATGGCTCTGCAACTTGCCCCAATATTTTCCGGTACTGCTGGCTCAACTAAGATGAAATGAATTTTCATAAACTACTTCGTAATTTAACTACCGTGATGCCAGGTCCGCCACGTTCATAGTCTTCGTCTTTGTAGCTGTCTACATCATTCATTACGCCCAGATATTGTCTAACTACTTCTCTTAAAATGCCGTTCCCTTTGCCATGCAATATAGTAATATCTCTAACGCTCAATAATACAGCTTCGTCAATGAATTGTTGCAATAATGTATACACTTCTTCAGCACGTTTTCCTCTAATATCAAGTTGACTTTTAAAATTAGTTTGTTTATCGGAAATATTTTTAACAATATTATCAGAATAATTAGGCTTTTGCGATTTTTTATGCTCGTTTTTATTTGACTTTTCAAGCTTTTTAATATCCATTGAACTTTTAAAGCTACCAAATTCAACAAATGCCATATCTTTTTTTATCGAAATAACCTTGCCTACTACGCTGTTTCCTTCAATTTTCACATAATCGCCTTCTTTTATAGGCGTATTATCAACAGTTTCTGTAGCTTTCTTAATAGGAATAATTGATTGCTTTATTTCTTCTTTAGCTTTCTCTAGTTCAACCCTAATTTCCTTGGTTTTAACTTTTTCGGCTTTATTTTCTTTTATATCTCTAATCGATTCTTCAATACGAGTATTTGCCGACTGAATAATATCCAAAGCATCAATTTTTGCTTTATTTAATATTTCCGTTTTGCTTTTTTCAATATTCGCTTTTAGCTGATCGTTGCCACGTTTTAAATCTTCGTATTGAGCAATTAGCGATTTCAAATGTCTATCTTTTTGGTCTATTTCGCTAGCTCGCTGACCTAATTTTATTGCTTCAAACTCTAATTCTTTCAGCTGTTTATCATAGTTATAGTGCGTAGATCCAACTTTATTTCTAGCCAAATCAATAATTTCTTTTGGCAAACCTATGTTTTGTGCTATTTCAAAGGCATAAGAACTACCCGGTTTTCCAATGTCTAAAATATATAGCGGATACATGTTTTTTGTATCGAAAAGCATTGCTGCATTTACGATTCCATTGGTTTGTTCTGCAAAATGTTTTAGATTTGCGAAATGGGTATTTGCCACGCCTAGCGCATTCTTCCTATTTAAAGCATCAAGTATTGATTCGGCAATAGCTCCGCCAAGCGAAGGTTCGGTGCCAGCTCCAAATTCATCAATTAAAAATAGCGTTGAAGAATCAGCATTGCGCAACAATTGATTCATGTTTCGCAAGTGCGAGCTGTAGGTGCTGAGGTCGTTTTCAATTGATTGCTCATCGCCAATATCGATAAATAGATTATTGAATATTCGCATAGACGAGTCTTCTTCGGCCGAAAGTGGCAGTCCGCATTGAAACATATACTGTAGCAATCCAATCGTTTTTAAGCAAACTGATTTTCCACCTGCATTTGGTCCAGAGATTAATACAATTCTATTTTCTTTATCTAGCCTAATTGTAAGCGGGATGGTCGCTTTTTTTTGCTGAATATTATTGAGATACAGCAAAGGGTGGGATGCTTTGTTGAGGTACAAGCTGTCCTCTGTTGATATTGCTGGTATTTTAGCTTTTATGCGAATAGAAAATTTAGCTTTCGCTCTAATAAAATCGATAACACTCAGAAAATTCAATGCTACAGAAATTGATTCTAACGATGGGCGAATTTCATCGGCTACTTCGGTCAGAATTTTTATTATTTCACGTTTTTCTTGATATTTAAGTTCGACAATTTCATTGTTAAGCTCAAATATTTCAGATGGTTCAATATACGAAGTTTGTCCAGTGGCCGATTCATCATGAATAAAACCATGCAATATTCGTTTGTTTGATGATGGAATAGGAATTACGCTTCGTCCGTTTCGCACTGTAAGCTGTGTATCGCTAGGAATTAAACCGTCGTTAATTGCCTTTTTAAGTAATGTAACTATTCTTTTTTCCGATTGACGATGTTTTACTTCTAATTCTTTCCTGATGGTATGAAGTTTTTCCGAAGCATTGTCTTTTATTTGGCTTTTGTCGTCAATAACTTTGTCGATGCAGCGAATAATAGTTAAATCAACAAAAATTGGAGCTGCCAATTGGTTAAGATAAACTACTTCGGGCAGCGTTTTGTCTCTATTTTTTAAAAATAATAATATTTGATTTATAGTATTTAAAACGGCTCTGATTTCTGATAAATTTTCTGCTTCAACGTATCTGCCAGGCGTTTTTATTGTATCAAGATATTCGTAAATATCAAAATAATCTTGATTAGGGAAATGTTCGCCATTCAGCAATATAGACTGTAGTTCATTGGTTTGATTAAGTAGGCGTTCAATCTTAGATATATTAGTTTGAAACGACATCTTTTCTACCAAAGCAGCACCCAGAGTGCTAATGCACTCGGTTTTAATCATTTCTCTAATTTGCGAGAAGCCTATTTTTTCTTCAAAATTTTTAGGATAAATCATCTTATTTGCTTGAATGTGCAAAGATAAGGGATTTTTCAACTCAAAAAAACAGAATGTTTTGTTTGAGAAAATAATATAAAAATGAAAAGAATCTTTTTTTTAGTTAACTGGGATGTCGACTAAAAAGTTTTTGATATTATCAATGATTTTTGGGTTTTTTAATAAGCAGTGGTCGAAACCCGCATTTTTCATGCGTTGCAAATAATCGTTTGAGTCATGTGAAGTAAACGAAGCTATCGGAGTGTTAATTTTTAATATGTCTTTGATATGTGTAGCAGTTTCCAAGCCGTTCATATTCGGCATCTCTATGTCAAGAATAATAGCATCAACTTTATTTGTTTCTAAATAATTTACGGCTTCTCTGCCATCTTTTACAGGAATACTAGTATGACCAAGTGATTGAATAAGGTCGGCTATAAACATTCTGCTTGATAACATGTCGTCTGCAATAAGAACTTTCATAATGATTTTTTTAACTTGAGTTTAACAAATATATGTAATATTCAGAAAAAACTATAAAATGAAGACTGAATTAAATATAAAATAGTGTTTTTTAGCAATTTTTATACGTAGTATTATTGAAATTATTTAATGAGCAAAAAAATACTTAAATACGAAATAAATCAGATTTTGCTTTTTATTTATCTTTATTCTTATTAAATTTGAGTGAGATATAAAATCAAATAATTAACAATAATAAAAAAAAAATGAAACGAATTTTATTATTATCAATGGTTGCTTTAGTTGCATTATCAAGTTGTAAAGATGCAAAACCAGTAAAAACTATCGAGAATTTAAAAGCTGGAATAAAAGGTGAAACAACAGCAAGTGCGAAGTATGATGCTTTTGCTAAAAAAGCAAATGAAGAAGGTTTTGATACAATAGCAAAACTTTTCATGGCAGCTTCTAAGGCTGAGGCGATTCATGCTGCAAATCATTTAAAAGTACTAGAAGGATTAGGTGAAAAAATGGAAGATTTCAAACCCGAGTTTGAAGTGAAAACAACTGCTGAAAATTTACAAGCAGCAATTGATGGCGAAACGTATGAGGTTTCAACAATGTATGTTAAATTTCTTGATGATGCAAAAACAGAGAAAGTAGAACAAGCAACAGAATCATTTACATGGGCATTTGAAACTGAGAAAAAACATCAAGATTTTTATTCAAAAGCTCTAACCGCATTGAATAATAAAACCGAAAATGCTTTGCCATTTGAGTATGCTGTTTGTCCGTTTTGCGGAAATACATACGATTTTGCAAATGCAGATAATAATTGTTCATTTTGTAAAGCAAGCAAAGAAAAATTTATTAAAATTTAATTTGGATTTATAAAGCTTTAATTTTTCAGAATATATGCACCCGTCAAATCTTCTCTTTTGACGGGTGTTTTTTATATACTTAGTAATTATGTATAATTTATTGAAATAATTCTTAGTAGCATTTCATTTAAAATTATTATTTTCGTGAAATATTTATTATTTATGAAATTTGTTTCAAAATTATTAATTCTAGTTTTCGCAAGTACTAGTTTATTTGCTCAAACAAAAAAAGCAGAAGATTTTGGATATAAACATATTAAATTAAAGTACAATAACGATCCTGTTGAAATACTTATCAAATCGAAAAAAGGAGATGAGCAAAAGCCTAAGCCTTTGTTTTTATTCTGTCAGGGCAGTATGCCGATGCCATTAATAAAATATGATGAAATAGGAGAGTTTGGCGTTTTCCCTTTTAATCCCGATAGCTTGAGCTTATATTATCATATAGTTATTATTGGAAAACCATTTATCCCATTAATTTGCGAAGCAAAAAGTTTGAGGAATGACTTTACATTTATTGATAGCACAGGGAATTTCCCTCAGAAGTATTCAGAAAGAAATTTTCTAGATTATTATGTAAACCGAAATATTGAGGTGATAGAATATTTGCAAAAACAAAATTGGGTTGATAAAGATAAATTAGTAGTAGCTGGACATTCAGAAGGAAGCACAGTTGCTGCAAAAATGGCAGCTTTATATCCAAAAATAACACAATTAATATATGCTTCAGGAAATCCAATGGGAAGAATATTATCAATTATTCAAGAAAATAGATTACATGAATCGGATACTGATAGTACGCGTTTTGCCGAATTTGAGATAGATTATTGGAATTACGTAGTAAAAGACAAAACTAGCTTAGATGCTTCGCAAGGTGATTCTTACAAGGCAACCTACGATTTTTCAATTCCCCCAATTAATTATTTGGAAAATCTAACAATACCAGTTTTAGTTTGCTATGGAACCAAGGATTACAGCATGCCATATAATGACTATTTACGTGTTGATATGATTAGAAAGAATAAAACAAATTTTTCGTTCAAAGCATATATTGGTTGCGAACATAATTTTTTTCCAATAAAATCAAATGGCAAGCCCGATTATTCCGTTTTCAATTGGAATAAAGTTACACAAGATTGGAGCAATTGGCTAAAGAAATAAATTGTCATTCTTTATTCTTAACAAAGGTTTTATAAACCGAATAATTACTACCTTGAATAATTAAGCAATAATTCCCATTAGCAAAACTAGAGACCTCAATATTTAAAGTATTTGTGTTGTAGTTATCTTTGAAATAGATTGTTCTTCCAGTTAAATCAGAAATTCGGATAGTTGAATTTGGTTTAATGCCCTCAATCGTAATAAAATTAGTTGCAGGACTTGGAAAAACATTTATGTCATCGGTTTTTAATAATTCTATATTTGTGCAAACTTCAACAAAAGCGTTGATAGTAAAAGTATCCGATTGACAATTGTTTAATCTTTCGGATAAAGAAATCGTGTGATTTCCTTCAACGTTCCATTTAATTAAAAATGGACCTGCGCTGGAAATATTGCCACTTAATAAATATGCATTGTCAAAATTCCAAGAATAGACAGAAAAAGGATTTATTGTGCCAGTGTAAGTAATCGTAATTGCTTCGTTTGTGCAAATGTCATTTGCTTTGCTTAAGCTAAAACTAGAATTAGGAATAGGATTAACAAAAACATAAACATTTTGAGAAGCAGAACAAGCATTAGAAGTTCCAGTAACTGTATAAGTAGTATTAGAAGAAGGAGAAGCAATAATAGAATTTCCTGCGCTTTGATTTAAGCCATTAGAAGGCGACCAAACATAAGAATTAGCGCCATTAGCAGATAAAGAAATAGATTCGCCATTGCAAATAGAAGAAGTGGTAGGATTTACTGAAATAGAAGGAATAGGATTAACATAAACAATGATGCTTGAAGACGCAGAACATGTATTGCTAGTGCCAGTAACGGTATAAGTTGTGTTTGCAGAAGGAGTAGAAACAATATAATTTCCAGTAGT
This sequence comes from Bacteroidota bacterium, assembly GCA_037139195.1. Classification (GTDB taxonomy): domain Bacteria; phylum Bacteroidota; class Bacteroidia; order Bacteroidales; family JAHJDW01; genus JBAXGW01. The sequence continues at coordinate 37,829 of JBAXGW010000016.1, read as the reverse complement.
TTGATTTAACCCCAAAGCAGGACTCCAAGAGTAAGAGCTAGCGCCAGTAGCGGAAAGTAAAGTAGATTGCCCTGCACAAATATTAACAGAAGCTGCATTAGTAGAAACAACGGGTAAAGCATTGACATTTATAGCAGTAGATGCAGAAGTAGAACAGCCATTAGAAGTTCCAGTAACCGTGTACGTAATATTAGAAGAAGGAGAAGCGATAATATAATTTCCAGTAGTTTGATTTAAACCCAAAGCCGGACTCCAAGAGTAAGAACTAGCACCAGAAACTAAAATATTGGCAGATTGCCCCACGCAAATAGAAGTAACTGAGGGCGTAAAAGTAATGCTAGGAATTGGATTAACAGTAATAACAACAGAATTTGTAGCCGTTTGTGATAAATAGGAAGCAGTAACGGTATAAGTCGTAGTTGTAGTTGGACTTGCAATAGGATTTGCAATAGAAGTTGAACTTAATCCATTTGCTGGAAGCCATGAATAGGAGCAAGTGCCGCTGCTATTAATATTCGAATTAAGTTGAGATGTTTCGCCTATGCATAATGAATTGTTTGAGGCTAAAGCATCAACTATTAAATTCTCATGATTTATTTTAATCCAAATAGGATTGGTTGCCGAAAAAAAGTCGCCATTAAAAGTTGATGAGTTTGAATTTTTGTGGGTATAAAGTTCAGCGATAATAAAAAATCGTTCGTTTGGAATATTATCTCCAAAAATAGAATATAAAATGGTATATAACGACAAGTTCGCGCTTGTGCTACTGTAATTGTAATAGTAAATATTGTTTTTAAATCCAATTATAAAACGTAGTGATTTTATTGTGCCAAAAGTTTCATTTGTAATCACATTGTTATTAATATTCCAAGATTCGAGGTCTAAATCGTTTATGTGAATTTCATCTCCAATTGTTGCTTTTGCTCCTAGCGAATTTTGTAATTCAAAACTCACGATTGGACCATCACTAATAATAACTTTCCCTTTTCTCAATGCTCTTAGAATATTTTCAGCATTCTGACCCATGCCATCTGGGCAATATGCTAAAGTTGAGAATTTCCCAAGTGTATTATCTGTTACTGCACCAACATATCCAAATGTATAATCAGTATTTGAATAATTGTATGAGCCATGTGCGTCTGAACCTGCAAGTTGAAAAAATTTAGTTACACTGTCTAAAGCATTTGTTTGTGCATCTTTTAGTGCTTGTTGGAGAATAAAGAAAAAGGCTTCTCTTCCTTGTTGGTATCTTTTTTGATATTGTAAGTCGTCTAAAGTATCTATTAATGCGAAAGCATCAAGGTTTTCATTTGCGGCATTCCATGGATTATTATAGTCATCAGCAACACTTAGTTTATTTCTCCAATTTAGTAATTGTCCACCAATCAGCCCTTTTTTGAAATATTCTCCGCTTTTAGTTGAATATATATCAGATGGGGAACTAAGGTAATTGCACGAAACTGTTCCTGCATAATTATAAGCAGCCCCGTTCTGTTTGAATCCGTTATGACCTATATTCCAAATTCCGCCTCCAATTGAAGAACTTAAAATATCTCCAGTTGCAAAAGGGTGAGCCGCATACCCAAAAGCATCATATTTTATGCACGAATCTAACATCATATCAATGTTTACATCAGTGCCAGATATGTCGCCGCCACCATCACCAATATACGCAAGACTATAAGGGTTTTGGGGTGAAGGATAAACGAGCGTGTGAACAATATCTCCCTTTGAATTGTCTACTGACATTTCAATACCTCGAATTAATTTGAGATTTTGGTTGGTATTGTTGTTTAGTTGAATATTTGTTCCTAACTCGTTCCAATTACTTTTCATATTTATTCCGTAATTATCAAAATCGCAAGAATGGTCAGTGAAACTTACCCAATCTAAATTCATTTGTTCTGCCATATAAGTAGTTACTTCTGTTGGAAATCCCAACTCAACGTTGTTTTGAGTAAATGAGCTATGCACATGCGTGTCGCCTCGGTACCAATTTGTTAATTTCACAGGAGTGTCAGTGCTTCTGACTACTCTTAAATATACTGCATCATCAGTAGACCAGTCTTCAGAAAAATATACCTTAATATCTATTGTGTCTGAATATGATTGCAGATAAGATGCTGGAATTTCAAATACAAAATACCACCACGTTCCTCTTATTTCTTCGAAATCGTTTGACGCTGTTGAAAATTTCAATGATACCGAATTGTCTTTAAAAACTGTTGCAGTATCCATTTTTTGAATCCCCAAATTAGAATTAGTTTTTGATTTGATTTTAAATTGTTTGTAAAAATCGATGTCCGACATATTTGAAAATTTCAGCGAATTTCCAAAAGTTGTTTGTGAAATATCTTTAATAGAAATATCTATCGATTTTAGGTCAACGCCAGAGGATGAGGCGTCGTGACAAATAATTGTGATTGGTATTCCTTGTTGATTGCCTTGTAAATCAAATTTTTGACAAAGATAGGGTGCGTCAGCAAAAATTTCTGAGGCAGAAGTGTTAGTTTGTCTGGTTTGTGAAATAATATTTTGTAAAAAGGCGAAAAAACATACAAATACCAAAAATGTCTTATATCTATTCATGGTGGAACGTATTATTGTATAAAGAATAATATTTAAATTCTTTTATAATGTAAAAATAGAAAATTTATCTACAGCCAAAAAAGTTAATATATAAACGGTTTATATTTGACTATATAAAAGCAATGTTTGTTTTATTCATCTTTCTTAACAAAAGCTTTATAAACAGAATAATTGCTGTTTTGAATAATAACGCAATAATTACCAACAGCAAAACTAGAAACATCAATGTTTAAAGTATTTGAGCAGTAGTTGTCTTTGAAATAGATTGTTCTTCCAGTTAAATCAGAAATTCGGATAGTTGAATTTGGTTTAATGCCCTCAATCGTAATAAAATTAGTTGCAGGACTTGGAAAAACATTTATGTCATCGGTTTTTAATAATTCTATATTTGTGCAAACTTCAACAAAAGCGTTGATAGTAAAAGTATCCGATTGACAATTGTTTAATCTTTCGGATAAAGAAATCGTGTGATTTCCTTCAACGTTCCATTTAATTAAAAATGGACCTGCGCTGGAAATATTGCCACTTAATAAATATGCATTGTCAAAATTCCAAGAATAGACAGAAAAAGGATTTATTGTGCCAGTGTAAGTAATCGTAATTGCTTCGTTTGTGCAAATGTCATTTGCTTTGCTTAAGCTAAAACTAGAATTAGGAATAGGATTAACAAAAACATAAACATTTTGAGAAGCAGAACAAGCATTAGAAGTTCCAGTAACTGTATAAGTAGTATTAGAAGAAGGAGAAGCAATAATAGAATTTCCTGCGCTTTGATTTAAGCCATTAGAAGGCGACCAAACATAAGAATTAGCGCCATTAGCAGATAAAGAAATAGATTCGCCATTGCAAATAGAAGAAGTGGTAGGATTTACTGAAATAGAAGGAATAGGATTAACATAAACAATGATGCTTGAAGACGCAGAACATGTATTGCTAGTGCCAGTAACGGTATAAGTTGTGTTTGCAGAAGGAGTAGAAACAATATAATTTCCAGTAGTTTGATTTAACCCCAAAGCAGGACTCCAAGAGTAAGAGCTAGCGCCAGTAGCGGAAAGTAAAGTAGATTGCCCTGCACAAATATTAACAGAAGCTGCATTAGTAGAAACAACGGGTAAAGCATTGACATTTATAGCAGTAGATGCAGAAGTAGAACAGCCATTAGAAGTTCCAGTAACCGTGTACGTAATATTAGAAGAAGGAGAAGCGATAATATAATTTCCAGTAGTTTGATTTAAACCCAAAGCCGGACTCCAAGAGTAAGAACTAGCACCAGAAACTAAAATATTGGCAGATTGCCCCACGCAAATAGAAGTAACTGAGGGCGTAAAAGTAATGCTAGGAATTGGATTAACAGTAATAACAACAGAATTAGTAGCCGTTTGTGATAAATAGGAAGCAGTAACTGTATAAGTAGTAGTTGTAGTTGGACTTGCAATAGGATTTGCAATAGAAGTTGAGCTTAATCCATTTGCTGGAAGCCATGAATAAGAACAAGTGCCGCTATTTCCTGCTAATGAAGTTGAAATCTGAGTGCTGCTTCCGTTGCAAATTGTGTTTTGATTTGTACTTGCATTAACAACAAAAGATGAGTTTTGTATAATAAAGCGATAAGGATTTTCCCAAGAAGTGTCATTTGCGGTTCCCCATGTTTTTAAATAATAATCACCAGCATTAAATCCCAAAATTGGAGATTCTATGTTTGAATTTCCATTTGAACTAGAACTGTATACTACTGAATTATCAGTTGTTTTTATTATTGAGAAGTTAAAATCATTTACTGGAATATCATTTATTTTAATGCTATAATTACTAGAATTTGCAATTGTAAACCTAAAAAAATCGTTGTCAACTAATGAGCTAGCATCACTTGCTTGCAATGTTATAAATGCATTGTAAATGTTATTAGGAGCAATAGCATAAGCTAAATTTGCATAATCAGGTTCGTCCATTCCATTGTAGATGTATTCAATATCATAAGGCAAATCAACATGAGTTTCGTTTAATGTATAAGTTTCAGAAATAAGGTTAGGATAAAAATTCTTAATATTTGCACTAAAAGTAGGAACAATCATATCTCCACCAGCTAAATCTAAAGTGTAATCACCTACAACACATGTGTAATCAATATTTGTTTGCATTGGTTTTTGATTTAATCCTACTACATTATCTCCAATTACGCCATTGCAGTTTGCATCATAGTTGTAAAATCCTACTAGTCTGTCATCCATAACGGTTTCGCTTTCAGTTCCCCCGAATAAAAAAACTCCTGAAGCATTAGAATAATAGTATGAAGTTCTTAAATCGCGAACAGCCTCTGAGCTTTCGTCTATAGCAAGTAATGCGCCCAATCCATTTGCTGTTGTATTGCTGCCTCCATGTGGAGTGCCTAATGTTAGAAGTTTTGCAACATGTGTTTGAGCGTCAGCTTGCCAAAAAATGCTATTTTGCAAATAGGTGCGTGAAGCCAAACCTCCCATTGAATGTCCTACTAATATAACTTTGTCCTTACCAGTTGCTGCAAGAACTTTTTGAATGGCTATTCCAACTGCTTTCCCTTGCTTTAATATTGCCGATTGATTGCTCAAAAAACTCGAACTTACACCATAAGTATTATGTGCAATACCAGAAGGATCTACATCAAAATTCAAACAATAAAAATCAGCTGCTGGTAAATTATTTGGTATAAAACTTTTTATTTCTTTTGAATTAACTGAGAAAATATCGCTGGTGCTGTTATTTGAATCAGCATTTAGGCATATATTTAATTCTCCACCATAACTCCAACCTTCCTGAATGCTATAATCAACCATTGTTGACCATCTTCCATAGCTATCTGCAATTCCATGTATTAAAATAACAGGATAAGGGAAATGATTATTATTTTCTTGCGTATAGCTAAAATGACTTTCGAAAATAATTAAAAGTAAAAATATTTTTTTTATTAGTCTCATATACTATATCGATTTAGGTTTTGGAGAATACTTTTATATAATGTATAGTTACAATAGAAAACTTTTAATTGAAAGAAAAATATTTTGAATTGCTAAAAACCCAAATTGAATTGCTGAAATTGTATGGTGAGTTGTAATAAATTGAATTGCAAATGTGTTGTATTTAAGTGTATTAATAATATAATTTTTTAGTTCAAACCGTTTAAAAATAAATAGTATTTTTACAGGCTAAAATTCATTTATTTAAAAACATACTATTGTGAATATATCAAGTTTGTTCAGAAGAAAACGATTTTCGGATATAATGGCTCATGCTTCTGAGTTTTCAGAATCAGAGGTTCATTTGAAAAAGAATTTGCGCGTAATTGATTTAATAGCTCTTGCTATAGCGGCAATTATTGGTGGTGGAATATTTAGCACTATTGGCACTGCAGCTAATGATGGTGGCCCAGCTGTTTCGCTTTTATTTGTTTTCACTGCACTTGCGTGTTCGTTTTCGGCGTTATGCTATGCAGAATTTGCTTCTCGAATTCCATTGAGTGGAAGTGCCTATACTTATGCCTATGCATCGATGGGCGAACTTGTTGCATGGATTATTGGCTGGGATTTGTTGATGGAGTATTCGGTTGGAAATATTGCGGTTGCTATATCTTGGTCAGAATATTTTACTGGATTTATACATGGATTTGGGCTTCATATTCCCGAATATTTGGCAATGAATGTTGCTACTGCTCGAGAAGGGTTTAATGAAGTGATTGGTCTTATGGCTAAAGGAACTTTGATTCAAGATATTCCTCAGCGTGCAATGTATGGTTATAATGCATGGATTAATGCTCCAACGCTTTTCGATTATAAAATTATCATGAATATTCCTGCTTTTATGATAGTTAGCTTTGTTACTTTTTTGGTTTATATTGGCATTAAAGAAAGTAAGAATGCAAGTAACCTGATGGTGCTGCTAAAACTCATTGTGATATTGATGGTTATAGCGGTTGGTGCATTTTATATCAATACCGACAATTGGACACCTTTTGCTCCCAATGGTTTTGTGGGGGTTATGAAAGGAGTTTCGGCGGTATTTTTTGCTTATATTGGTTTTGATGCAATTTCTACAACCGCAGAAGAATGCAAAAATCCACAGCGCGATTTGCCTAAAGCAATGATCTGGTCTTTAATTATTTGCACCATTTTGTACGTTCTAATTGCGTTAGTAATGACTGGTATGGTTAGTTACCAACAATTAGCTGTTGCCGACCCTTTGGCTTACATTTTCAAAGTTGTGCATTTAGATTGGTTTAGTGGCTTAGTTGCTTTTAGCGCAATTATAGCGATGGCTAGTGTTTTGTTGGTTTTTCAAGTAGGACAGCCTCGTATTTGGATGAGCATGAGTAGAGACGGTTTATTGCCTAAACGCTTTGCTAAGATTCATCCCAAATACAAAACCCCTTCATATTCTACATTAGTTACTGGTTTAGTAGTTGGAGTGCCATCATTATTTATGAACCTAGAGGCTGTAACTGATTTAACTAGTATTGGAACTCTGTTTGCCTTTGTTATTATTTGTTTAGGAGTTTTATCTTATGGAAATGAAAGCTCTGAGCAGCGACCTAAATTTAAAGTATACTATATTAATGGTAAATACATTATTCCAGCTTTGTCGGTATTATTATTTGCCTTGGTAAATTACTTAAAACCAACATTTGTCAAGGATGTTTTTACTAATTTTTATAATAATATTCCATTAACCATGTTTTTAATACTTTTAGTAGTAATAAGCGTTTTCGCATTTATTAAAAGACTTTCTTTAATACCTACGCTTGGTTTAATTATCAATTTATACTTAATGTCAGAGCTAACAGTTGTAAACTGGCTTCGATTTGGAATATGGTTGATTGTGGGGTTAGTGATATATTTCTTGTACAGTTATAAGCATAGTAAGTTGAGGAATATTGTGTAGAGAAAAAAGTTTATTAAGTAAATTAAAGTAATATCTAATGAGGTTTATATTTTTTATTTTTTCGCTAATTCTAGTTGTTTCAGAAGTTTGTTATTCTCAGAATTCGAGATTAAAAGGTGTAATATATGATGCTGTATCTCATGAAGAAATAGATAGTGTTTGTGTTACTATTATTAGTTTTGATAGTATTCACAAGTTTATTGAGCTTTCTTCAAGAATTGGGGTTTACTTTTTTGAGAATATTAAAGATGCCAAATATGTCGTAACTGCTAATAAAAAAGGATATGTTTCAACCCGAATTACTGGAGTTCTTGTTAAGAAGATAACATAACTTTTATGGATATTAATTTAACGCCAATTAAGAAGTCAAAGAAATTGAAGATTTTAAAGAAAAATAAGAAATGAAAAGCATTTATTAATTCTTTATTGATTCATTTTTCTTCTCCCTCATCTTTTTAATCATACTCCAACTATAAATGCCTAATCCAATCCAAACAATTCCAAAACTTATTACGTGGTTTAGGTCGAAGCTTTCTTTATAAACAATTATTCCTATTAGTAGCTGAAGAGTGGGAGATAGGTATTGCATAAAACCTATGGTTGATAGTGGGATTAATGTAGCTGCTCTGCCAAACCAAACCAATGGTAAGGCTGTTAGCACACCACTCATTGATAAAAGCAATATATTTGTGGTGCTATAATTTGATGCTTCGTTGCCAATTACAGATGTGTGAATAATCCACCAAAATGCTATTGGGAAAAGTGCTAGCGTTTCTATGCTAAGTGCAGAAATAGAATCGACATTAATAATTTTCCTGAGTAAACCATAGAGTGAAAAGGTAATTGCTAAAACTAGCGATAAAATTGGAATTCCTCCAATTTGGTACGACATGATTGCCACGCCAAGCAAGGCGAATCCAATGGCTGTTAACTCAATTTTATTTAACTTCTCTTTAAGAAATAAAACACCAAACAGCACATTTATTAGTGGGTTAATGTAATAGCCAAAGCTAGCTTCAACTATTTGGTTGGTATTAATAGCAAAAATATAGGTTCCCCAGTTTGTCCCAATTAAAACTCCTGTTAAAACAAGTAATAATAATGTTTTCTTGTTTTTTAATATAGATAAAATATTTTTATTCTTACTAATAAAAAGTATTAACAAAAGAAATAACATCGACCAGCAAATACGATGAGCTAATAATGTTGTTGGTTTAATAAATGATAACTGTTTCCAATATAAAGGAAACAAACCCCACATAAGATAGCTTATAAATGCTAGAAAAATTCCTTTTACAAAATTTGAAGATGTATTTAACATGCTTTTGTTTTTGCAAATATAATGCAATATCTTGTAAATTATTGTTGCAATTTTATAAAATTCATAGGTAAATTTTGTGTTTTTAAATGATTGTTTTTCAGCATTTTTACGTGCTGAAAATAAATATTGCTATTTTCATTTAATATTCGAAATTTTGAATTACATTTGCCAGTTTTTTATAATAAAATTATGAAATCAAAGTCAGTTGTTAGTTCACACGGAGTTAAATTTGGTGTAGCCGGAATGCTCGTTACAATGGGAATTGTATATGGTGATATTGGAACTTCACCTTTGTATGTTTTTAGAGCAATATTAAATGGTTTAGATGTTATTAAAAATGAATATATTTATGGAGCGGTGTCCTTGATTATATGGACTTTAACGCTTCTAACAACAATAAAGTATGTAATTATTACTCTTAGAGCTGATAATAAGGGAGAGGGAGGAATATTCTCTCTTTTCGCTTTAATTAGAAGAAAGGCGAGATGGGCCTATATTTTTGCAATTATTGGAGGTTGCACGCTTTTAGCTGATGGAATTATTACGCCCTCTATTACTGTTGTTTCTGCAATTGAAGGATTGAGAATGATCAATCCTGAAATATATGTTGTCCCAATTGCAATTGCAATTCTTATTGGATTATTTTCAATTCAACGTTTTGGAACTTCTTTTCTAGGTAAAGCCTTTGGTCCAATAATGCTTATTTGGTTTTCTATGCTGGGCTTTTTTGGTTTTATCAATATAATTGGACATCCCGATATTATTAAAGCTTTTAATCCCTATTATGGGTTTAAATTTTTAGCTGAGTATCCAGATGGTTTTGTATTATTGGGGGCTGTCTTCTTATGTACAACTGGAGCAGAGGCTCTATATTCTGATTTAGGACATTGCGGGATAAAAAATATTAGAATGAGTTGGATATTTGTTAAATCCATGCTTATATTGAATTATTTAGGTCAAGGGGCATGGATAATAGGTCATGCTTCTGAAATAACTAAAAGTACTAATCCCTTTTTTAGTTTGATGCCTCAATGGTTTGTACTTCCAGGTGTAGTTATTGCTGCTTTTGCTGCTGTTGTTGCCAGTCAGGCGCTGATCAGTGGTTCTTATACGCTTATTAGTGAAGCTATTTCATTAAATTTTTGGCCAAAGGTTCAAATCAAGTACCCAACAACGGTGAAAGGTCAGTTGTATATTCCAAGCTTAAATACAATGCTAATGATTGCTTGTATTCTAGTGGTTTTATTTTTTCAAGAATCTAATAAAATGGATGCAGCTTATGGGTTGTCAATTACAGTTACAATGCTTATGACCACTGTATTGTTGAGTATCTATCTTCGTACAAAAAGAACAAATTGGTCGTTGGTGGCTATAATGGCAACGGTCTTTCTTACTATTGAAATTTCATTTCTTTTAGCCAATTTAACTAAGTTTTTCCATGGAGGTTGGGTAACCATTATTATTGCTAGTATTTTATTAGTTATTATGTTTATTTGGCACAATGGAAGAAAATTAAAGTTCCAATTGTCTGAATATTCTGATGTTGATTCTTTCTTGCCGATATTAAAGGAAGTTAGCGAAGATTTAACTATTCCCAAATACGCGACTAATTTAGTGTATATAACTCGCTCAACTAATATTCATGAGATTGAATCGAAAATTATCTATTCTATTGTAAATAAACAGCCTAAGCGCGCCGATGTTTATTGGTTTATACATGTTGATATCGTTGATGAGCCGTATTCGTCAGAGTATAAAGTAACAAAGATGGTCGATCAAAAAGTAATACGTATTGATTTTAAGATTGGATTTAGAGTGGAGCCTCGTATTAATTATTTTTTCAGACAGGTTTGCCAGGATATGGTACAAAAAAATGAAATTGATATATTAAGCAGGTATGAGTCATTAAGAAAAAATAATCTTCAAGGCGATTTTAGATTTGTAGTAATAGATAGAATTCAAAATTTTGATTTTGACTTTAAGCCTTACGACCAGTTTATCATGGATTTATATGATGTTTTAAAGCGCTTTGGTATAACAGAAATTAAAGCATTAGGACTTGATACTAGTAATATCGTTGTTGAAAAGGTTCCTTTAATAATGTCTAGTAATGACAACATTTGTTTGTCTAGAGTAGATTAACATATTATAGATGATTTTCGATTAAGAAAAAACAAGAAAAATATTGTTTGTTTTGCTTATTGTTTCAGATATTTTGTAATATATTTGCCTAGTCAAACAGAATGAGCTTAATGATTAATTTTCTATTATCATTTTTTCTATTATTATTTTGTCCCCTAGTAGACAAAAATTTTTCAGATTTCCCTGTTGTTAAGTCGGATTGCGTTGTTATGTCAACAGTTACAATATTAGCATCGGATTATACATTGGATGTATTAGTCTCAGATTTTAATACAGAAGTTTTTAAATTTAAGAAAAATTGGAATGCCTTATCATTAAATCTTTCAGATATTCACAGTGTTTTCATCCACAAGTCGGCTATCCCATTAAAGATATTTTATTGGAGGAAAGTGTTTAGAACACTATCATTTCTTCATAAATTCCAGATATAGAATTTATTCTTAATTCTATAATTTTTTCTCCTAAGCATATTATTAAAAACTTGTTAGTTGCATTCGCTTCTGACTTGCATTTATTTTATTAAAATAAATTATTGAAAATTATGATTGATGTTTTAGTTAAAACACTGTTTATGTTTCTTTTGGCATTTGCCATATCTATGTTTGTTGCATTTTTAATATATTTAATTAAAAAGGTGCTAACATCCATATTTATAATTAGCTTTTTTGATGAAGATGTGAAAAAAGAAGCAATGGAAGCGAAAAGAATTCGTTCCTTAAAAAAACAAAAAATGAAAAAAATGATGAAAGAAATGCATAAGGAAATGCGTGAAGATTCACACGATTTTCATTATGGAGATAATAATGACTTAAATAAAAAACAAAATATATATTAATGGAAAATTTAGATTTTTTCAAGTTGTTTCAAGGGTTTGGGACAATTGCTCAATCAGACGCCTCATTATCAATTGCCCGATTTGGCTTTATGATTTTAGGGATGTTATTGGTTTATTTAGGAAAAAAAGGGATATTAGAACCTTTGTTGATGATTCCAATGGGACTTGGTATGTCGGCAATAAATGCAGGTGTTATGCTTATGCCAGATGGTAGTTTAGGAAACTTGTTTCTTGACCCTTTGTTGAGTGATACAGATCAACTTATGAATGTAATGCAGATAGACTTTCTTCAGCCAATTTATGTTCTTATGTTTAGTAATGGTTTAATAGCCTGTTTTGTTTTTATGGGTATAGGCGCCATGTTAGATGTTAGTTATTTGTTAGATAGACCTTTTTCGAGTATGTTTTTAGCAATGTTTGGCGAATTAGGAACTTTTTTAACTATTCCAATAGCAATTTATTTTGGGTTAAATATTAAAGAAGCGGCGTCGATAGCGATGGTAGGAGGTGCAGATGGACCAATGGTGTTATTTACATCGCTTAGTTTGGCTAAGCATCTTTTTGTGCCTATCACAGTAGTTGCATATTTGTATTTGGGTTTAACTTATGGAGGATATCCATATTTAATACGTCTGCTAATACCAAAACATATACGAGGTATTAAAAATCCTCCATACAAACGTAAAGGAAAGCCAGTTAATTCCGGTATGAAGTTAGCATTTGCAGTATTTATTTGTACAGTTCTATCATTTTTATTTCCTGTAGCAGCTCCTTTGTTTCTGTCATTATTTGTAGGTGTTGCCATTCGTGAGTCTGGATTAACACATTTGTTAGAATTTATAAGCGGTCCGCTTCTTTATGGTTCAACCTTTTTACTCGGTTTATTATTAGGTGTATTATGCGATGCTAGATTGTTATTAGATCCTAAAATATTAAAACTCTTGATATTAGGTATTACAGCGCTTCTGTTATCTGGAATTGGTGGAATTATGGGCGGTTATATCCTTTATTTCCTTTCAGGAAAAAAATATAATCCAACAATAGGAATTGCAGCTGTTAGCTGTGTTCCTACAACCGCTAAGGTAGCACAAAAAGAAGTTTCTAAAATTAACCCTCAATCTTTTATTTTGCCTGAAGCGATTGGTGCGAATATAAGTGGAGTTATTACTACAGCGATTATTGCCGGTATATATATTACGTTGTTAAGTTAGTTTATAAGCGACTTTTTAAATGTTATTATAATAATTTAGGTGATATTATAAGCAACATAGTATTTAAATTGCGTATGTAATTTGAACCCTGATTAAGCGTTAGGTTTTATTTTACTTTCTTTTGATTAATCAAACAAAAATAAAAGAAAAATATAAAGCCTGCACATCGACACCGCTCAGTGTAAACTTTGGTAACCTGTAAACTTATTTTATGACAAGACATGTGCCCGACCATCACATCACCTTCACACATCGCCATAATATTTTTCAAGCCAACCCACGCTACGCAGTATTCAGCTTTCTGATTTTTCTCCCTTATCTTGTTTCTGAAATTATAATTTAAACAATTAATTTTCAAGGAATTTCTAATGCGTAGCGTTAGAATATTTAATTTAATAAATCGTCTGAAAATCATTAAAATCAGATGTTTTCAGTTGTTTAAAATTCACATCTTTTAATAAAAAACAGTAATACGGATTCTGGGTTGAAGTAATGTCTATTGTGTGTTATATATGCAACGTGGCAGTTTGCTTTTTTATGCCTTAAAGTTTGGCGTATAAAAAAGTGGTTATTCATGTTATTAATTTTGGAATCTATTCTAATTTTATTAGTTTTGTTGAGTGTTTCAAGTTTAATCTTACAAATAATATAAATATGAATCGAAAACAAACGTTAAACAGGATTGCTCTATTTGCTTTTTTCTTTACTATTAATTTTGCTTTTGGGCAAACTACAGAAACATTTGAAACTGAAGCTGCAGATGCAACCTCTTTTATCGATAATGGGCAGGTGTTTAACATTACCTCTCAGGCACAGGGTCCATTTGATATGTATGTGCTGGCTGGTGCTGGTTGGAATGGAACTGCAGTTGATAATGTATTTATCGATAATACTGGATACTGCATTGCAAACCAAGGATCTCAATTTACTATATCGACGGCGGGAAGTGTTCCCTTTAGATTGAAAAGCATGTATCTTTTTCTTTCTAAATCAGATCTTACATGGCCTGTGTCAGGCACTCTTACTATAACTGGAAAACTGGGGGGTGTAACACAATATACAGCATCTTCCAGTTCCGGATTTGTTGCAAGCTGGTCTACTAATAATGGTTTCACATTAATTGACATGTCTACTTTTGGAGGAAGTAATAATGCAAATGTAAATATTGATCAATTCGTTATATCAACTAATTCAACACCTGGTAATATTTCCTACATTGCTTTAGATGCTATGAAATGGGCTACTGCCCCTAATCCCACAATTTTATCTTCAGGTACTTTATCTAGCTTTACTTCATGTAATGGATTTGCTTCAACAGCCGGAAGTTTTACTGTTTCCGGAACAAACTTAACAAGCAACTTAGCTGTGGATGCCCCTGTAGGTTATGAAGTATCACTTAGTGCTGGAAGTAGTTATTCGTCTAGCCTTAGTCTGACTCCAAGTAGTGGAAGCGTTGGCAATACTAATGTTTATGTTAGATTAAGTTCCACTGCTTCAGGATCTCCTTCAGGAAATGTAACTTGCAGTTCTGCTGGTGCTACAATGCAAAATATTGCTGTTACGGGTACTGTTAAAACGGTTTCTTTGACAGCTGCCTCGCAAACAGATATTGCTTGCTATGGTGGCGCAACTGGAGCTGCTAGTGTTTCGGCTAGTGGTGGTACATTGCCATATATTTATAACTGGACTCCAGGCGACCCAACTGGCGATGGAACGGTATCTGTTACTGGACTTACAGTAGGCACATGGACTTGTTCAGCTTCAGATGCAAATAGTTGCACAGCAACAAAAACTTTTAGTATTACTCAGCCATCAGCCGCCGTAGTACCAATTTTGTCTGATTATACTTCTTCTTGTGTTGTAAATTCGCTCATAAATCCTGTTGGAACAGATAATTGCGGTGCTGTTATGACAGGAACAACCACTCAAGTATTTCCAATTACAGCAGAAGGTACCACTGTAGTTACTTGGAAATTTAATGATGGAAGCGGAAACACAATCACAGCTTCACAAAATGTTATAATTGATGATATTACTCCTCCTATTACTCCGGTATTGGCTGATGTAACCTCAGAGTGTGAAATAACTTCATTAACCGCACCGGTAACAAAGGATTACTGTACATCTGGAGCATTAACTGAATTTAGCGAAGGTTTTGATAATATAGCCTCTTCTGGATGGGTAATGAAAAACTTGAGCACGCCTGTAGGTATACTTCCTAATTGGGCTCAGGGAGATGCTAGTTCTCAGTTTGGTCCTGAAGAGGGAACTGGTTTTGCTTATGCAAATTATAATGTTGTTCAAGGCGCAAATACTATCAGCGCATGGCTTATATCTCCTGAAATTACATTTAACAACGGAGATGTTATTTCATTTTACACGCGTACTGTTGCTACTCCAGCTTATCCAGATAGATTACAGGTTAGATTAAGTACAAATGGAACAAGTTCTGATGTTGGCTCAACAAATGAAAGTATAGGTGATTTTACAACTTTGATTGATGAAATAAACCCATCATTATCCACATCTGGATATCCTAATGTATGGACTTTGTATACGTACACCATAAGCGGAATGACAGAGCCTAAGGTTGGTCGTCTTGCTTTCAGGTATTATGTTCCTAACGGCGGTCCTTCTGGCACAAATTCTGATTTTATTGGGATTGATAATTTTGTTTATACACCTGTTCCAGGAACTGTTATTACGGGAACCAATACTGAAACATTTCCAATTACAACTTCAAAACTTGTTACTTGGACTTTTAATGATGGACGCGGGAACATTACTACTGCTAATCAAAATGTAATAATTGATGATGTTACTGCTCCTATTCCCAATGTATCAAGTCTTAATGATGTTACAGCTGATTGCTCTTTGGCATCATTGACAGCCCCTACAGCCACAGATGCATGTGCTGGAACTATTACCGGAACTACCACTACTACATTTCCCATTACCACAAAGGGACTTACTACCTTAACATGGACTTTTAATGATGGTAAAGGAAATACATCAACTCAAACGCAGAATGTAACCATCAACTCTGATATTGTTGTTAATACAGGAGTAAGGGTGTTAATTGGCGATAACAATCATGGCCAAATAGTTTCTTCTGACATTGATGGTTCCGCTTTGGATACTTTTGATTTGGGAGGATTGTATCAATCATTTTATGATGCTGATGTTGATCCCATTAATAAAAAAATATATATGTCTTGGTATTATGGGATATATAGCATGAATTACGACGGTACAGCCTTAGATACGCTTGTTATTGGTGCTGATGGTTATAGTGATGGTGTTGCAGTTGATGCTGCTAATGGTCATGTATATTGGGCAAGTGGTCCTGACAAGAAAATATACAGATCCAACCTAGATGGAACCAATCAGATTGTTATCTATTCAACTACAGGATATCTTTCTGATGTGGATATTGATTTAAAAAATGGTCATCTATATTTTGGCGATTGGATAGGTTCAACTAAGGGATTGTATAGAATTAATTTGGATGGAACTAATCTTATACCTATTACTACAGCATACGGTATTCGTAATTTGGGGCTGGACGTAAAAAACAATGTAATTTACTACTGTGATGATGACAATGGCAAATGTAGAAAGATAAATTTTGATGGTTCCAATGATATATTGCTTTTCGACTTTTTTGCTGGGGGATTTTATGTTGATACAACCAATGCTGTTTTATATACTACTGATGGTGCTCATAATAATGTGGTTGTTTCAAATCTTGATGGAAGCAATCCACAAAGTTTATTTGCAGCAAATGTTTTAGAAGCTCCCTATGGTCCTGTATTCTTTACTATGGATAACCCAATTGCAAATATTACCTCAGAATGCATTGTAACATCTATTCCAGCACCGACAGCAAAATCCTGTTACGGAACAATTACAGGAACAACTACTCAGATATTTCCAATTTCAAGCCAAGACACTACAGTAATAACCTGGACTTTCGATGATGGGCACGGAAGTTCAACTATGGCTACACAAAGTGTAATTATTAATGATACTACAAAACCATCTATTATCTGTCTGTCAGATCAGACTATTTGTGGTAATGTATTGCCCGATTATACTGCATCAGCTAATGTAAGCGATAATTGTGATTTATCACCAGTAGTTACTCAACTTCCTATTGCAGGCACCTCCATTTCCTCAATTACAAATGTTACCTTAAAAGCGACTGATTCAAAAGGAAACTTTACTGAATGCTCTTTTAGTGTCTTACCAAACAATAATAATACGGGTGATACAACAGCCACTGCTTGTTCCATTTTTAAATGGCACAATGTTGATTACAACGCAACAGGCGATTTCACACAAACATTCACTAATGATGCAGGATGCGATTCTGTTGTAACTTTGCACTTAACTATTAATAACTCAAATGCAACAACTGATATAATTTCAGCCTGCGATTCATTCATCTGGATTGATGGCGTTAACTATACTTCAAGTAATACAACTGCAACGCATTCTTTAACTAATACAACTGGTTGTGACTCAGTAATTACTTTAAATTTGACAATTCACAATTCGTTTACAGTTGATCTTGGCAGCGATGAAACCTTGTGTTCAAACAATGGCGATGTGCTTGTTTTGGATGCAGGAAATCCTGGGATGACTTATTTGTGGAACAACAACTCAACGAATCAGAACCTTACTGTAAATTCATCAGCAATGACATCGGGCAAATATAATTATTCCGTAATTGTAACAGATGGAGTATGTACAGGTGTTGACACAATTTCAATAACTATAGATGTTTGTGCTGGGGTATCCACTTCTAATGCCACCATCAGTACAAATATTTGTCCAAATCCTAGCTCCGACGGAATTTTTAATGTTGAGATTAAAGGAAATACCGGTAATAAATCTTTTATCAGCGTATATGATGCAACTGGTAGAAAAGTATTTGAAAATATATACAGCACTGCAAATTGTAAAATTGACTTAAAAGGGTTTGCATCAGGAATGTACACACTTGTTATAAATACTGAAAAACAGAGTGTTTCAAAAAGAATTGTGATTTCAGACGGATATTGATTTTAATACAATATTTTACAATTCAAAAGGTTTCCATCTCCTAAAATATTGATGGTTAGTAAATAAAGGTAAATTGGACTAAGTTTGGAATATAACCTAGCTTAGTCCATTTTGTTCAACCTCTGGTGGTTAAAGTAATACCAAACAAGCATTATATAATAGTCCAACGATTATCTTTCGATTCACCCTGGTAGTAAGTTTAAACTCTTCGACAAATATAAACTAAAGTCGAAGAGCTTTCATAATATAAGCGTTCAAAAAGTTTGTGGATATACGGAACTCAAATTATTCTAGAACATAACCATTTTTAAATTTTGGGAATGTAAAACAGTAAATCTGAGTTTTTATTTCGGATTATTTAGCTTGCTATGGAATCTGCCGTAGAAAAGATATATAACAATTCCTAAAGCCATCCATATTATTAGTCTTAGCCATGTGTCCATAGGCAAAAATGCCATTTGAACTAGGCATACAAATGCACCTGCAATTGGAACAAATGGAACCCAAGGTGTTTTAAATGGTCGTTCAAGTTCAGGTCTTTTGTATCTTAAAACTAAAACTCCTATGCAAACCATTACAAATGCTAATAAAGTGCCGATAGAAACTAATTCACCTAAAATGCTTATTGGAACTACTCCAGCAACAATCATTGCTACTATACCTGTTACAATTGAGCCAATATAGGGTGTTTGAAACTTTGGATGTACTTTTGAGAAAACGGGTGGTAATAATCCATCTTTCGACATAGTAAAGAAAATACGCGGTTGTCCCATAAGCATTACTAGAATTACAGAACTTAATCCTGCAATTGCAGCTATTTTAACAATTGGACGAAGCCAAAACATTCCATCGCCCATGGCATTTACTCCAACAGCAATTGGGTCGGCTACATTTAAGCTTGTGTATGAAACAACACCCGTTAATACGAGCGCAACTAGAATATATAAAATTGTTGAAACACCTAGAGAGCCTAAAATGCCTATTGGCATGTCTTTTTGAGGATTTTTTGCTTCTTGAGCAGCTGTTGATACCGCATCGAAACCAATATATGCAAAGAAAATAACACCAGCAGCTCTAAAAATACCGCTCCAGCCAAAATGACCCCAATCGCCTGTGTTTTTAGGAATAAAGTCGTGCCAATTTGCAGTATTCACAAACATGATTCCAATACCTATAAACATTAATATTACCGCAATTTTAACTATAACCATTATATTGTTAAACTTCGCAGATTCTTTTATTCCTACAACTAAAAGTGTTGTGATAAGTGCAATAATAATAATTGCGGGAAGATTTACAATAGCAGTAAGGTGTGGAAGGGCAGAAGTGGCAATTCCTGATTTGGCAAGTTTGCTGGTTAAAGTTTCGGTAAGTGGTTTCCAGCCTAGACCTGGAACTTCAACTAGCTTTGTGCCTGCGGCGTTTGCAAATTCTGCGGGGATATTTATATTCAAATCTTTAAGAAAACTAACCACGTATCCCGACCAGCCTACTGCAACTGTTGATGCTGCAAACAGATATTCAAGAATTAAATCCCATCCAATTATCCAAGCGAAGAATTCTCCCATTGTAGCATACGAATAAGTGTAAGCACTGCCAGCTATTGGAATCATAGAGGCAAATTCAGCATAGCAGAGACCAGCAAAGGCGCATGCTATACCTGATACAATGAAGGAAATTACAATAGCAGGACCAGCATATTGTGCAGCTGCTTGCCCAGTTAATACAAATATACCTGCTCCAATTATAGCTCCAATACCCAAAGTGGTTAAATTGAAAGCATTTAATGAGCGTTTTAGTCCATTTTTAGCGTTGGACTCTTCCATTAATTGTTTAATGGGCTTGGTTGTAAAAAAACTGTTTGCCATCTGTTTTCGTTGAGTTTTTCAAAAATTAATTGTAAATTTTTTTATTTGTTGATTTCAAGTACATTGCATATTTTCCCCCAAAATGGAGTTATTGCAGGTAAAAGAATTAATGTCCAAATTACAACCCAAGCTGTAACAGGCATTAACATTTTTAGATTCGGGAATTGACTCATTGTTAAAACTGCTAGAACTACTGGAATAACTCCTGTTTCGCGGATTATGCATAAAAACCCTTTTTCTTTTAAAGAGATTTTTGTAGGTAGAAGACTTACAAATACAGCAATAGGTCTGGCAATAATTATAAATAGCATTGCTACTGCAAAACCAACTCCTGCATATTGAAATAATTCGTTTAAGCCAATTAAAGGACCAACCATCATAAAAATTGTTGGTTTTGCAATTGATTCAATCTGAGTCTCAGTAATGTTAAGCGTTTTGTGGAAGTTTGAATTACTAAAATTGTAGTTTGCTAATAA
This sequence comes from Bacteroidota bacterium, assembly GCA_037139195.1. Lineage (GTDB taxonomy): Bacteria > Bacteroidota > Bacteroidia > Bacteroidales > JAHJDW01 > JBAXGW01. The sequence goes on along the minus strand of JBAXGW010000016.1, from coordinate 17,412 downwards.
TCCGCAAACGAAAGCTGCTAAAAAACCATTGCCATGAATGGCAGTAGCTAATAAATAAGCAAAAATTGGCACGAAAAGATGAATAGCATAATCATAAGCAGTTTCAGCTCTTTTGTTTGTAAGCTTTTCATACCAAATCATTATTCCCCAGCAAATTACTCCAACAATGGTTCCAAAAAGAAATTGTTCGCCAAGTTTTAACATGTTTTCGCCTGAAAACAAACCACTAGCTAAACTGCCCATTGAGCTAATAGATGATGCATTTGAAGCAGAGAACATCATTATTACGGCTCCCGTAAATATTGCTCCAACGGCATCGTTTAACGCCGATTCAGCAACCGAGATGTCCGTTAATCGAGTGTATTCAGTTTTAAAAGTAACTTTCTTTAATGTTGGGATAAGTGCAGCAGGGTCGGTAGAGCCAATGATTGCTGATAAAAGAGCCGCAGTTTTTAGGTCGAGTAGACCTGTGTAAAAAAACAGAGCAAATGCTACAAAGAATGTTGCCAAGTAGCCAACTACAGCAATCATAATTGTTGGGTATGCAATTTTAGCAAAATCTTTTCTCACTACTTCGTCTCCACCCGATTTTAATATAATTGCAGCCATTGTAGTACATATAACAACAATCATTGCAACATTGAGTGATAAAGGAGATAATGCATTATGAAGAACTATACTTAGCATAAGCTGTAAGGTGAATGACGGAAATATGGTGCCTTCGCTAACTTCGGAGGCAACCCAGCCAAATCCGAAAAGGATTACCATGCACCAAAGTGTTTGAGTGATAATAGAATCAGTACCACCAAGTGCTATCAAATAATTAACGATGCTTGGAGCAATTAGGTTTAAACCAAAAGCAGCCGCAATTAACGCAATAATATAAAAGTAGTTTTTCATAAAATTATTTTATTAAATCCAGATATTCATCGGGTCTTCTGCTTTTGAAAATATGATTTTTAGCTGTAATCATCTTGTTTTTAGCATCAAGGGTCTCTATAAATGTAAACATTAGTTCTTCTGCTGTTTCTGAAGCTTTACACAAAATTTCTCCTCTGGTATCTGATATAACAGATTGCCCTGTGAATTTTAAGTCGCCTTCAGTTCCAATTCTATTTGCTGTAATTGTAAATACTCTGTTTGTTAACGCATAAATTGGAACTGCTTTTTGTGCATAAGGAAGAACTAGATTTGACGGATGGCAAATGATGTCAGCTCCTTTCATAGCTAGTATTCGCCATACTTCTGGAAACATCCAATCGAAACAAACCAACATGCCAATTTTAACGCCATTAACAGAAAAAATAGGAAGACCTAGATTGCCTGGCTCAAAATAATCTTGTTCGTTGAAAAAAAGATGCAATTTTCTGTAAACTCCTAGAACTCCTTTTTCGTTTATTAAAACCGAGGAATTATATAGTTTGCCATTTTCTAACTCGCAAAAGCCGCTTACAATATGGCATTTTCTTTTTTTGCAAATTTCGGTAAGTGCATTTATATATTTACTTTTATTTATTTCTTCGGCATTAGCTAATGCTTCCTCTTTTGATGAGAAATTATAACCTGAATTAGCTAATTCGGGCAAAACTACTAAATCAAAATCTTCGCAATTATTTAAAAAGAAACTAATATTTTGAATGTTTTCAGCTAAGCAATTAATCTTTGGCTGAAATTGAAGATAGCCTACTTTCATAGAGTTGTAAAGTTAAAAGTTTTATTTGGTAGCTGAGCGGAGTCGAAGCCAAAGTTCTTAAAGTTTATAAAGTGAGTGATTCATCACCTTTTTACTTTTCACTTTTTACTTTTTCACTCTTTGGAGGCATTGGTCCTCTTTTATAAATAACCAAACCATTTAAGAAATTACGCAAAATCTGGTCTCCACATTCAACATAATTTGGATGGTCTTCGGCACGAAAAAAGGCACTTAGCTCGGTTTTAGTGATTCTAAAATCTACTAAGCTTAATATTTCTACTATATCATCGTCTCTGAGTTGAAGAGCTACTCTTAATTTCTTTAAAATATCGTTGTTAACCATAAATCCTGTTCTTTTGTTTACAAACCTAACTATTTTTTTTTAATAATCAAACAAAAAACCAATACAAAGCTTTTTTGCAAAAGACTTTAGTATTGGTTTACATGAACAGCTGAGTTTTTTTTTTTTTTTCTATATCTTAGCATTTCTTAGTATATACACTTTAGTATAGAGTAAAGAGAGGGCTAAAGTTAGAAATACTCCTATCATTATTAGCAAAGCATTTATTTGTGGTTGAACATCAGCTAAACTTGCATTCAGCATATAAGCTTTTCTGAATCCGTTTAAAAAATGAGTTAGTGGAATGCAATTTGCAATGTTTTGTACAAAAGTTGGCATTTGGCTTAGTGGCCAAGTAAATCCACTTATAACAAAACTTGGTGTTGCTACAATCATTAAAACATCGGTTGCGCTTAATTGGGTTGGCAGAGCAACACTTATTAGCACACCTAAAAAAGTTACTGCAACAATAAATAACATACCCAATAGATTTATAGCAACCATGTTTTCGGGTATTGGTAATTTGAAAAAATAAAACATTCCTACAAATGAAGCCCAAACCAAACTTGATAAAACCCAGTAAGGAATGCATTTAATTAATATTGCCGCTAATAGATTATGTGTTTTTGGATAGAAATTTTTAAAAAAAGTTCGGTGTTCAAATTCACGAGCGAAGCTCAAGGCTAATGCTATTAATAATACTTGTTGTAAAATAGTTCCAAGCATACCTGGCCAAAGAAAATACATGTAATTAGATGATTTATTATAATATTTTATGTAATTAACTTTGAATGGCTCATATAAATGCGAAGCAATTTCTTGATTTATACCTTGTTTTTTTAATGCCTCAATTTCAATTCCAGCATTTAAAGTGCCAAAAACCATTTGCAAAGCCTTGCTTGAGAAATTGGCTGTTAGAATATTTGCAGTATTCATTTTTACATTGATTTCGGGCATTCTTTTTTGCAATATATCTGCTTCAAAATTTTCTGGAATAATTACTATTGCATCAGCTTCATTATCAAGCATCTCTTTTTTCAAGTCAATTTCTTGATCTTTTATTTTCACTACGTTGATTACTTCGCTTTCATCAAGCATATCAATAACTTTAGCACTTGTAGGCGAATGATCTTGGTCAACTAGAACAATAGGTAAATCAGTAACTTTACCTTTTTGATAAACATAACCAAAGAGTATTCCATATATCAAAGGCGCACCAAGGAATATGATTTTAATGATATTATATCTCCAAAAATGGGCAAACTCTCTGCCTAAAAGGAAAAGCCAATCTTTTAAAATTTCTTTCATAATGTAGGGTTGTTAGTTAGAAATTTATTTTAATAATATTGCAGTTGCATTTGCGTATATATTTTTTGCATCTTCTATGTTAGACGGTGTTAATTTGACTTCATAGACGCTTTCGCTAATTTCAAAATCAGGAAATGCTGTAGTCATTTCTGCGTATTTGTTTAGCTGTTTAACTGAAGTAACAGTGCAAGCTGTACTTTTTTTCAAATATGGAATTTCAACAGATAAAGGTAAATTTAAACTGTATTTAGAAATTTCTGATTCTGCAATTGTGAAGCGAAATGATGCAGTGTTTGTTAGATACCCATTAAACATTGCATATCCAGCTAAAGCAAGTTCGCCTTGGTGAAGCGTAATAGTTTCAATCGACATATCGTCGGGTGCAAGTATATAACGTTCTTTAAGTGCAACATTTGCTTCGTTAACAGCACCTTTTGCTCGGTCTTTTTGACCTAATGCCATTCTTTGACTTTCTTCTCTAACTCCTTTTAGTGCTTCGGCTAATTCTGCTGATGCTGCGTCGTATTGTGCTTTTGCACCCATGTATTTAGCATAGGTTTCATCGTATTTTTGTTTAGATATTAATGAATCAGTTAATAAATTTTTAATTCTATTGACTGATTTTTCTGCAAAATCATATTGTTCCTTAGTTCCAAGTAGTTTAGATTGAAGTTGCTTGATTTGATTAGTAGTAGCTCCATTTAATGTCATATCGTATTGTGCACTAGCAGAAAATAAAGCGCCTTCGGCTTGTTCAACTTTTGTTGCCACTTCTGGAAGGTCGAGTAGGGCAAGTGTATCGCCTTTTTTAACAATATCACCTTCGCTAACATATATTTTAATTATTTTGCCCGGAATTTTAGGCACAACAGAAACAGTTTCTTTTTTTACTTTACCTAAAATTTTCTTTTCGTTTGTTTTATTTTTACATGAGTAAATTAGGCTGGTGAAGATGAGTAATAGTATGGTTATTTTTTTCATGATTGTTTTTTTTTAAGTTATTTAATTAGAAGCTTTGTTTAGTTAGCAAACCAGTTGCGTCGAGGTAATTAACTGCATTCAGGCGTTGGTTATATATTGCTTGAATATAATCTAACTGAATTTTCTGAAATTCTGTTTCTTCTGTAATACGCTCATTTATAGAAATTAATCCCTCATGGTAGCTTTTAATAGATTGTTGGAGGATACTTTGTTCGTATTCAACTTGTTTTTGCTTTATTTTAAGTTGTTGGTTAGCTACTTGTAAATCTACTTTTGATTTTTGAAGGTTTAAATTCAATAGGTTTTCGGCTTCATATTTCGAATTTAGCGTTTTCTGCATTTCGAGCTTTGCCGTTTGATTAATATGATGACCATGGAAACCATCAAATATCTCCCATTTAAAGCCCACACCAACATACCATGCTGGATTTATTTCTGTTTTTGTTACATCTAATTCAATATTTGATTTTAGAAGTGGGTGATAGAAAGGGGTTTTGATATTTAAATCGCCAACATTTGCATATCCGTATGTTCCCATTGCTTGAATTTTTGGGAGCCAATAATATTGGTCGGATTTCATTTTGAATTTATTGGCTAAAAAAGCTGCATCAAGGGCTTTTAATTCAGCTCTATTTTCAATTGTTCCTTCTGTATTTTCAATAACCCAAGCAGTAATGTTTACGTTAAGTTTGCTGATTGTATCTTCGGGCAAATGAGTTAGCATTGATAATTTTTGAATTACTAACTTTTTATTCCCAGTTAATTCAACTCTTTTTGCGTCAAGGCTTAAAATAGCAATTTCTATCTTTTTTTGCTCGTAAGGAGCAATTAGTTCGTTTTCAAGTGCTTTGTCCGACAAATGTTTCTCGTATTCTAGCCTTTTTGCACTTTCATCAAGTACAAGCTCAGATTGTTTTAATACAGCAAGCATATCATACGTTTTGATAACATCACGTACAATTTCTGCTTTGTCTTTTTCAATTAAAAATTGTTGTGCTGCCTTCTTTTGTTCTAAAGCTTTTGCTGAATAAGGGACTTTAAAGCCAGTAAATAATGGCATTGAAGCATTTAACGTAGCCAATGAAAAATTTGCTTTGTTATTAAAAGTCATTTCCCCAGATTGTGGTAGTTGAAGTATCATTCCGGTTTTCTTTGGAATGTCGAGTGTAATATCTGCAGCGCCAGTTGCATACATTCCGTCTGCTGATAATTTTGGTAGGTAGGTTTCCCATACCGATGTTTTTTGAATTAAAGTTTGTTGAACTTCAATTTCTTTGTTTTTCAGCGTGTAACTGCTGTCGATTGCGTGAACAATAAGATTCTTCAGTTCTGGCGGAATACTTTCTGTCTGGCTGAACCCATTTATATTACATAAAGTGATGAGTGCGCTTAATGCAAATAATTTGGTTTTTGTTGTGTTTTGTAGTTTTAATAGTTGCATAGATAATAGTTAGATAAACAACAAAATGGATAAATAAAATTAGGTTAATTAAAATATGTTTTGTTTATAATAAATTATCGAAAACTTTGTGGAGCACTGATTTACAAACTATCATTTCGGCTTGAGAAACATTTTTAAGTGCTTGATTAAGTGTTTCTTGGGCTATTGTTTTAGCTTTTAATTCTAGGTTTTTTCCTTTTTCAGTTAGAAAAATTAGGTTTGTTCTTCTATCTTCTTTTTCTTTTTTTCGTTCAACATAACCGTATTTCTCTAGATTGTCAAGCAGGCGCGTAACACTGGGTCTATCTTTAAAAACTTCATTGCAAATTTCTTGTTGGTTTAGTCCGTTTTTGTTCCAAAGCACCATTAAAATTGCCCATTGTTCTTGCGTAATATCAATTTCAGCAGCAACAAAATTGCGTTGGAGTTTTCTTCCAATTGCGGTACTAGCTTTTCCAGTAATAAAGCCAATTAAATCTTCAAGTAAAAAAAATGTTGTTTCCATAATTGATAGTTATGCAACAAATATAATAGGTATTTTATAAAAAAACAAATTATTTTTCATTATTGTCAGAAAATATTATTGAGAATTTGGCTAAACCCGATATCAATAGTATATTATTACCCATGGCTTAGGCCAAATTTGACAACCATATTATTTCAAATTGTTAGTTTGTAAATATTATTTGTAATTGATAAAAACTAAAATTAATTAGCTAATAATAATTGTTTTAAATAAAAAAAGCTCCAAATAAATGGAGCTTAAAAAAATCACTTTGCAAAATATTAACCAAAATATCAAATATAAAAGCGAGTTTTTATTTTATTAGTGTTACTGTACCAATTCTATTATAGCTTTTTCCTTCTTTTTCTTTATAAACCATTTTCCAAGTATAAACACCTTCTTGACAAATAGTATTGCCATTTTTAGGAATACCATCCCAATATGTTTCTGGATTATTAGTTTCAAAAATCAAATCGCCCCATCTATTATAGATGTAAAAATTATAGGTGTCAAATTCTAAATTATAGGTAACCGGGCCAAACATTTCATTTAAGCCTTCGCCATTAGGAGTGAAAGAATTTGGGATATAAATTGCTGTTACATCTTTAATTAGAATATTATGCATTACAGAATCTCTACATCCAGAAGGACTTTCAGCATAAAGCCAAACGGAATAATTGTCGGGTGCTGTAAATCTATGGCTTGGCAAGGCCATATTAGAACTGTTGTCGTTAGAAAATGGATCGCCGAAATCCCATGTATACGTGCTAATTGTGGTGCTACTGTAGGATGAAAAATCAATTTTATTATTGTATTCATCTCCTACAAAAGGATTCCATGAAAAATCGATTTCTGGAACAGGATATACCGTAATCCAATCATTTTTTGTTAATGTGCTTTGGCATCCATTATTGTACGCTGTAAGCTTAATGTCGTATACACCCGCATCGGTAAACTCATGAATTGGATTTGGCGTGCTTGAAGATCCACCATCGCCAAATTCCCATAAATAAGTGTCTGGAGTAGGATTTGAATTGTCTAAAAAGTTTACAATTAATGGAGCACAACCCGAAAAAATATCTGCATCGAAATTAATTACAGGTGCCGATTTTACATTAACAGTAACCTCGTCGCTTGCAGTACAGCCATTTAATGAAACAGTAACAATATAAGTACTACTAACAGCAGGGGAGACAGTTATAGAGGAAGATGTACCACCAACATTCCATGAGAAAGAGGTGCCTCCCGTTGCTGTTATTGTTTTTGACTCGCCCTGGCAAATTTCAAAATCTAATCCCAAACTTGCAGTTGGAATAGCATACACATTTACCGTTACTTGAGCTGTTGAAAAGCAAGAGTTTTCTGAAACACTTACTTTATATGTACTAGTTGATGTTGGGCTTGCTGTTGGATTAGAACTTGTATATGAATCTAAACCAGAAATTGAATTGTCCCATGCATAACTTGTGCCACCACTTGCTTGAAGTTGTGCACTTCCACCTGCACATATAGACTTGTCAGACCCTGCACTGGCATTTGGTAAAGAGAATACCGTTAAAGTCATATTATCAGTGCCGCTACAAGAACCATTAATAGCAGTTAAAGTATAAATTGTGGTTGTTGAAGGGTTTGCGCTAGGGTTACTTAAGGTTGCATTATTTAAATTTGTTGCTGGTGACCATAAATAGGTTGTTCCACCAGAACCAGCTAAATTTATACTCGCACCATTACATATACTTAAATCGCCACCAGCTTCGGCTACTGGAGGAGTTTTATCTACAGTAACAGTTATTGGTGCACTTGCGGTACAGCCATTTGCTGTATTAGTAGTAGTTAATATATAAGGCGTAGTAGTACTTGGATTAGCAGTTGGATTTGACAACGTAGCATTGTCAAGTCCTGTTGTTGGAGACCATGAACAGGTTACACCACTAACTGCTGTAGCTCCAATTTGAACTCCAGATAATGGAGATAAACAATTTATCGTTATATCGCTTCCTGCATTGACTGCTGGAATGGTTTTATTAATCGTAACCGTAACCGAAGCAGCTGCTGTACAGTCTGTTCCAGTACTTGCTGTTGCTACCAATGTATAAACAGTAGTAGTTGTTGGGTTTGCCAATGGGTTTGCAATTGCATCATTGTCTAGACCTGTTGCTGGAGTCCATTTGTAGGTAACATTGGTTGTAGTAGCATTAGGGTCGCCAATTGTTTTTCCTGTTGGGAATGAAGAACAACTAATAGTAAAGTCTGCTACTGCAGTTGCAGTTGGAAGAACACAACAAGCTGTAACTGTAACAGCTAATGGAGCACGAGGACCCTCGCAACCAGAAACGCTCTGTGATACATAGTAGGTAGTAACTCCTGCTGCTGTGGTACTAGGAGTTGGTGTAGGTATAGCTGTCCCACCAGTAGCTACATTGTACCATAATAAGTTAGTTCCAGATGCTGTTAATGCTGTTGCAGCATCTCCAATGCAATAATTTACAGGAGTTGTTGTTGGAGCTAAAGGTGCATTAGTAGTTGCAATGGTTATGGTTTCTTGAACTGTATTTCCGCAAGAAGCTGGAGCAGTTTGATCGCCTGTAACAACAATATGGTCGATAGCTAATGGTGGATCTGGCGTAGATGTTGCATTATTTATCCAACGTATTCTAAATTTTAAATTTGGAATATTTGCCCATGCGGCAACCGTTCTAGTAGATGTTTGCCAATTTGTTCCACTTAAATTAAGCTTTGCACCTGCTTGAGTCCAGGTTGTGCCATTGTTTGTTGAATATTCTATTGCTCCATAGTCATTTCCCGAAGCATCACCTTTTGCTAACCAATAAAAACTAATAATTATATTTGTGTAGCCAGTAGTATTAACAACACCGTTCATAGTTACTTTCTGATCGGATGTTTGTGCATCGAAATTTGCACACAAAGGAATAAAATTAGTTGATGCAGCAGTACAAGTTGCACCTGTAGTTGTTGTTGCCTTTATATGAAGATAGTTGCTTTGAACTGCTGTTGTAATTGCTGCACTTTGATTTGGGACATCTGGCACAGTAAAATTTCCGGCACCTGACACACACGTTCCGCCAAGATAAGCATTGTTTATCACAAAAATATTTGAACCCCCAGTATTATCAATAGTCCATGCTGTACCACCTGTTTCCCAATCTTCTGTAAATAAAGTACTTGTTGTGGTTCCACCAGCAGTTGAAGGCGATGTTATATTAACTGTATAAGTTCCAACAGGAACACTTGCAAGTGAAGCCTGAGTTGTTGCACCAGCAGGACCGCTAGTCCAATTTAAAGTAGCACCGGCTGAGAGTCCAGTTATGCTTATTGATCCATTGCTTTGTCCACAGGTTGCATCGGTTTTATTTATAGTGTATGTTGGAGCTACACCAGAATTTACGGTTAATAAAGCTGCATTTGAAGTGTTAGGACATGAGCCAACACTTTCGCTAATAACGCAACGATATTTATATGTATTCATGGAAGAAATAACAGCACTAATTGCTAATGTAGAAGTTGTTGCCCCAGAATAAATTGCACCAGTTACATTAGTCCAAGTAGCACCATTGTCAGTGCTTACTTGCCATTGGTAACCATTTCCGCCAGTTGCTGTAACCGAAAAACTAGCAGCTTCTCCATTGCATTTAGTTTGTGCGCTAGGTTGTGATGATATTACAGGTTGTGTACAAGGAGGTATAACATTATAATATCCCAAAGAGAAAAAATCGATAGAAGTACAAGACATAGAAGTTTTTGCAGCCATCGTATAACATAATACATAGTTGCCAGGTGCTAAATTGTTCCATTCTGGATTAAAGCCGCTACCAACATTGTCAGCATTTGTGCTATTAGGAGCAATTGGAGTAGAGCAAGATGAAGCCAAGGTAAGCTGATATGAAATGGTAAGATTTGCCGCAACAACACAACCAGCAGTGGCTCTTGTGTTTTGTTTAAACCCCAACACGGTTGATCCTGTAGGAACAGTTACTGGTACGCATACAGTAATTGAAGCGCCTCCAGGTATTAGTGTTGAATTACTATATAAACTGCTAGTAAGTGCGTTTAATACTGGCGAGATATTAGCTCTGGCAGTTACTACATCTGTAGCTGTAATATCTTTCACATCACAAGAAGGGGCTGCACAGGTGGTGCAATTAACAGGGTCTATAATTTGATAATAAGTTAAATATTGATTTTGAACAGCACAACCACCTGTAGTTGGTATTATGGTTCTAACCTGAACAATATAATCAGTATTTGGGGTTAAATTATAAAATTCAGGATTCGACCATGTTACAGTTGCAGAAGCATTTACATCGGCTGCTGAAAGAGGAATTCCACTTGCCCAGTTACATGCACCATCACTTGCTAAAAATAATTTAACTTCACGTTGTGCATTGCCTACGCAATTAGGGTCAGCTGCTCCTGCACCTACGTTATGCGATAAATCAATTCCTATTTTACCGCTAGGACCCGAATTTATTTTTGCAAAAGTGTTTATTGTTCCAGTTGCATCTGGCGACCAAGATGTCATTTGGTTTTGATAATTTGCTGTTGCATCTGCTGTTGCAAAATCAGCATAAGCTGTTAGTGTAGCGTAAGGTGCAGTGCATGTTCCCTTGTCTTGAGCAAATAGTTTTATTGTGCTAAATAAAACGAAGATAATAATAAGTAATTTTTTCATGATTTTTTTGTTTAGGTGGTTTTGCAAAAACAACATTTAATGCTATGAATGTCTAACCACAAATTTAAATAAAGACGCAGAGTTGTTCAAAAAAGAGGGGTCAGTGAATGGTATTAGTGGTGAACTACAAAATCTGTGATAAATGGATATGTTTTGGGACGTAATATTTTGATTTTATTGTGCAAAAATTAGTTGATTTATTAGTCTAAGTAAAATGAAATGAGTTTGTTGTAAATTGGGTTGCTTTATTATGTGCATTTTATTTTTTTTGTTTGAAATAATGCAATTTTGGGGTAAATTGTTGGGTTAGTTTTGTTAATATTATGATTGTTGAGTAATTTCTGTGTGCAAGTCTAAAATCTCAGAAAGTGGCGAGCCATAATATGACTTTGAAACAATTATATACATATCTTAGGTATAAATGTATTCGTCTTGGAGGCAATTAATTTCATCTTAGGCACAATTATATCAATCTTAGGAGCAAAAGCACACGTCTTAGCTGCAATTATATGCATCTTGGGAGCAATTATTTTCCTCTAAGGCACGATTATATGCATCTTGGAGGCAATTATATTCATCTTGGAAGTAATAATATGCATCTTAGGTGTGATTATATCAATCATAGGAGCAATTATTGTCAATCATGGAGGTAATTATATCAATCTTAGGAGCAATTATATCTATCTTAGGAGAAAAAGAACTCTTCTCAGAAACAATTATTTTCATCTTGGAGGCAAAAGTATTCATTATTGATACTAATAAACACGCTTAATATATTTTTTTCAAAAATAATTTATTATTTCTCTTGTTTTATAAAATAATTTCTATATTTGCATGCCCCCTGATAATACAAAGAGTTCTTTATATGCTTGATTTATATTCTTTAAGAAGATGAATTAAGTGTTTTATTAAAAAAATGAAAAGCGTTTAGCTTTTATTCCTGCAATAGAAAACTGGTAACTTTCAATGACGATAGGAATAGGTAAGTAGAACGCTCGCGCTACGGCGTGGGCGTAACTTATTTGTCGTCATAGGTATACCAGTGCCTCTATTGCGAATATAGTTATAGTCCCACGTCTTTTTTTATCTCTAACCTAATATTAATCTCTGCTTGGGGACTAGGTGGAATAAATAATCTACCACTTATGAAACAAACATTGACAAGGAAACTTTCCATGCCACAAAAATGGCTAAAAACAACATTATTACTTTGTGTAGTAATAGCAACACAATTTGCCTATGGGCAAAGTCCTACAAATCCTATAATTGTAACACCTTCAACAACAGGCTTTGTTTATCAGACGTATAATTTTAACCAAAGTAATGAAATTTGGTTTAAAACAACTGCCACTACTAATCATCTATTTTATTCTTTTTTATTTCCATCAAATATTGTTGATATTGATAACATAAAATTTTATAATGGAAACACTAGCAATCTATTTAAAACAGTAACATGCAAGGATTCTATAATTATAAAATTGGATTCAAACATTAATATTAATGACAATATATATATTTGTTGTACAAGAAAGAACGTTTCAAGTTCTGCCTTTCAATTATCTATTTTTGGGGCAAACCTATGGGATGGGTCTATAAAAAGTTGTGATTTAGTTTATAATGGAGATTTTAATTCTTATTTAGATTTTACAACAGAACTTTACTGGCCATATTCACCTTTTTACTATGACAGAATAGGCTCATGGCAAACTGCATTAGGAACACCTCAAATGCAACCAGGTAATTCCAATTTTGGTGTCTATATGTGGACATGGAAAAAATCGAATTCAGATCAAGGCGAAGGTGTTCAGCAAAAATTAAGAGAAAAAACAAAAAAACTGTGTAGTTACACCTTGTCGTTTGATTATAAAGTTACCAAAACGGATGTGAATTTAGATATTTGGTTGACAAACCAATTAACATGGTTGGGTGTTGCTGCTTGGTGGGTTAACAGTCCTGGTTATTGGACAGGATGGGGACAAGATTATTGTCCGTTTTCAGGGGGTCCGTGCCTTGATGTAAGTGGACAAAAAATCACCATTCAACCAACTTCAGCTGGTTCATTTCAACATTATTCAGGCACAGTTACTAGCAATGATGATTACAGTCGCATTTGCATTTTGCCAAGACAAATAGCAAACCAGGCAGCCCAAACTGGAATAACAATAGACAATATAAGCTTAGTTCCAATTAGTGATGAAATTATTCCAATTGCTCCTGCATCAATATGTTCTGGAGCTACTCAGCTTATAAGTGCAGAAAATAATGTTTGTGCTTCATATAATTCGTATATATGGAATACAGGAGAAAATACTCAAGCTATTTCTATATCGCCGAAAGAAAATACAACGTACACTGTTACTGCTACTGATGCAATTGGGTGTTCTGACTCCGAGGTGATTGCTATAAGTATAACAAACCCACCAACTTTCAGTATTACCACAAACAATAATACTTCTTGTGAAACAACCATTCTAACAATAAATCCTTATAATGCCAACTATAATTATACGTGGCAATTTGAATGTTCAAATGGCGCAATTTTTGGACCCTACCCAGCAACTGAAAATACAAATATTATTTGGGGAAATATTGGAACAAACGAAGATGGAGTAATACGCGTTATAGCCTCGAACAATGGATGTACTGCTGAGAAAACAATTAACATGTATCAATGTTGTTCTAAGCCAAATATGACAATGTTGAATAATGCAACACTTACATCTACTACTCCTTATACAGGGAACTATGTAGTTAATGGTGTATTAACTATAAATGGAAATGTAACCTTTAACATAGCTAATATATATTTTGGCAAAAATGCAAAAATAGTTGTTAATTCATATAAAACACTTACAATTACTCGTTGTAATTTGCAGGCATGTTCTGCATATATGTGGGATGGTATATATGTTAGCAATGCTACATCGACGCTAAATATAATTGGAGGCACATGTATTTACGATGCCAAAAATGCTATAGTTTCTGCAAATGGAGGTAAGCTAAGTGTAATAAATACGACATTTGACAGAAATTACTACTCGATGACAGTAAAGGACAATAGTGCTAATTTTGGTACTTTTATTGTTAAACAGAATACATTTAAATGCAGTAATGCGGCTTTAATGAAACTTCCATATCAAAATCAACGTTCAAAAGTTGGTATTTATTTTAGCAATATTAAATATGCTTTTGTGGGTGATTCAGTTACTTCAACACAATTTAATACTTTTGATAATTTAGATTGTGGTATTGCTAGTTTAAATTCGTATATTCGTGTTTATAATAATAAGTTTCAGAATATGTTGTTTGTAAATCCTGTTACGTATCCAAATGAATTAAATATATCAGGTGTATCTATTTATGTTTTAGGCAATGTAGGAACTACAAGCCCTTCTAGAACTATTATTGGAGGAACCAACTCATCTACTAGCTTTAAGAAAAATTACTTTGACGAATGCGAAAATGCTATAGCAGTGGGAGGTGGCAAAGAATTAAGAATACTTGAAAACAGCTTTAGCTTGCAAAATGCATCACGCAGAGGCACTGCAATTACTGCAATGCAAACTTCAGGAACACCGGTGGTTATTCAGCAAAATACTATTAATGGATATGTGAAAGGAATTGACCTAACTACATGCAACAATGCTACTGTTAAATGGAATCCTATTACTGTTAGAGAATCTGACAATCAATATCCATCCCTTTATTCTAAAGGAATTATAGTTAGCTCATCGACAAATACAATGATTTATGGCAACACTGTTGTTTACGGTGCTTCTCAATCGTATTTAAATACTCGCAACGAAGGCATAAGCATGTCGCTTAGTAGTACTGCCAAACTTAGTTGTAATAGTATGGAAAACTGCGGCGTTTCTATAAGATGCTCTGGTTCTATGCCAAGCAGTTCGTTAATTTTAAACAAAATGAACAACAGTACATTGGGTTTAATGCTTGATAATAGTTGCGTAATAGGACCACAAGGAGATGCCAGCAACACTTATGATAACCAATGGAACGATAATTTGGGCGTTATGCAAGCTCATACTTTTGCTTATAATTCTGATGGTTTACAATCAAAAATTTATTACCGCAAGAATGCAACGGGTTTGCCTTACAGACCGTTATTAAACTTAGGATATAATGATGTTGGAAATCCTACTCCTATTATTACGATCATGAGTACACAGCTTAGTACCTTTTTTATGTGTGCTCTTGCACCGGTGCCAATGGGAGCTATGGCTGCAAACCAAAACACATCCTTGCTTAGCGGAACAATTGCATTTCCCGAATATAATGTAGAAAGCAAAGCAATAAGCAAAGCTGCGGTATATGAAGGATTGAAAACTGGAACTTTGAGTGCTAGCAATGCAAACATTAGTACATTTGAAACGGCTACGACAAATAAAAATGTAAAAGAAGCTTATCAGGTGAAGGAAAAAATAAAAGCAGGTAATTATAATGCTGCACAGGTACAAAACAATAGCATTGTACCAAGCAATAAACCCGAATTGGCTAGCAAAAACATAAATGCTATTTTGATTGGTGCCATGCAAAACAATATAATTGTAAATAGCCAAAGCGACAAACAAACGCTAATTGACTTAGCTATGCAATGCCCATTTGAATATGGTGCAGCAGTGTACGAAGCCCGAGCATTATTGTTTGCCAATGGCGATGCCACCACCTACCAAAACCCATGCGAAGCGGTAGAATTTAATTCTCAATTAAAAACAATGAACAAGGGAATAAATATAGCCCCAATACAGCAAGAAGCAGAAGCTGCATTTGCGGTAAATATTTATCCAAATCCTGCCTCTGATATTCTAAATATCGATTTTGATGAGCGTCCAAGCGAAGAAATAACAGTAATTATCTTTGACATTAATGCCAAAGAAGTAATGCAACAATCGTTGGGCAGCAGTGAAAATTCAAACATATTGGATATATCGGGATTAACTAGTGGAATGTATCATATTTGTATACGCTCCAATTCTGCAATTTTATATTCGAATCGTATTAATATAAGCAAATAATTTAAACCAGAAAGAGATAGCTACACAGTAGCTATCTCATTTTTATTAAAACATGAAAAGAATATTAACCTTTTTATCATTCTTTTATACAACATTTATTGTTGCTCAAAATTTAATTCAATACTCTGATTTTGAAATACCTTCGTATGACTGCTCGGGGGGTGTATGTGGCAATGCCATTTCCTGGTATTGTCCTGTAGCTTTTGGGAGTCCTGATTATTGCAATCCATGTGTTCAAATCGATCCAATCAATCCAATTCTAACTTTTCATCAAACGCCTTATAATTTTGGTGGTTATTGCGTTCCGCGTTCGGGTTCATCTTATTTAAATATAGATTATTTAGCTCTTGGTTCAGTTGCAGGTCAATATGGGAAAGAGATGGTTGCAACAAAATTAAAAAGCACTTTAATACAAAACAAAACATATTGCATAGAATTTTATGTTCAGCTAAATGATTCGAGCAGGGCTGCCATTGATAAATTGCAAGTTTCTTTTTCCGATGATTCTATTTATTATCAATATAATGTTTCTAACCTTCCTCTTGTTCCCTATTTTACCAATCCTAATGGCGTAATAAAAGATACGGCTAATTGGGTTAAAATTGCTGGCAGCATAACTGCTACTGGAAACGAAAAATATATGTTTATGGGTACATTTAGCCCATATAATCTGATAACAATTGATACAATGCCTGATATTGGAACTGTACCAATGTATTATAAAACAGCTAACTACTATGTTGATGATGTGTACTTATATGATTGCGATGCCATGCAAGCCCACTCGGGCAATGATACTAGTATATGCCCAAACGATAGCGTAAGGCTTGGCATATATAATTATACTGATATTAAATACGCTTGGTACAATGAGCAAGGTGCTCTTGTAGATACCAATGCTTATTATTGGGCTAGCCCCACACAAAATACTTATTATGTGCTTAAAACCATAAACTTTAAAACCGAAACTAGCTACGATACCACCTATATAACAATAAAAAATTGCGATACCATAAAGCCTATTGAGCCTATAATAAAAAGCATTACTTTGCCCAATGCCTTCACACCTAATGCCGATGGCGTAAACGATGTGTTTCGCCCAAAAGAGAGCAACTTTAAAAGCCTTGATGCCCAAATAATAAACCGCTGGGGCAACAAAATATATAGCTGGAACAAAACTGATGGCTACTGGAACGGCAAAACCAAAGATGGCACTACGTGCAGCAGCGGAACGTATTTTTATGTAATAACTGTGAGCTACGAAGATGGAAGCGTGGAAACGAAGACGGGAAGTGTGAACTTGGTGGAGGGTGAACGGAAATAAGTAAAGGGTGCAAGGTGCACGGTAAAAGGTTCAGGGCAAAGGGTGCCCTTCGACTTCGCTCAGGGTAACACCATACGGATGACCTGACGGCAGC
>JBAXGW010000015.1:0-70643 GCA_037139195.1 Bacteroidota bacterium | reverse complement strand
AGTGAGAAATCTTTTAAGTTTTTGTTTAATAATATTTTATCGGACAATAGTGAATATAAATCCAAAAAATTCAAAACTGAGCGTAAAATAATCATTAAAAGAAGATTTTACGCTCTTTTTTTATTGTCGAAATCTTTTAAACTTTCACACGTCACATTTCAAGAAATAAGCTATCTTTGCATTGCTGCAAAACGTTCTATCGCTGTTCATTAATTTGGAGAGAGGAAAGTCCGGGCAATACAGAGCGCCATACTTCCTAACGGGAAGGTCTTCACGGAGAAATCTTTGAGGAACAGAAAGTGCCACAGAAAAATATACCGTCCGCCTGCTGGCGGATAAGGGTGAAAACGTGAGGTAAGAGCTCACGGCAAGTTTGGCGACAAACTTTGCGGGTAAACCTTATGGATTGAAAGACCAAATAAACCGAGGCTTGAGGGTTGCTCGCCTGATCTCGGAGGGTAGGTTGATTGAGCGCATTAGTGATAATACGCCTAGATAAATGATAGAAGCCTTGATTCGTCGAGGATACAGAACCCGGCTTATAGTTTTGCAGCTTTTTTTCGTGAATGGTGAATGGCAAATTCATATAGTTACGTCGCCGAAAGGCTTATTAACCACTTTATGGGCAAATATACAAATCGTTTACCTGTTACCGTGCACCTTGCACCATTATTGTGTTATTAACACCCGTTTGTTATTAATTAATCCACCAATCAATTATTCACTGGCTTTCAATATTTAATTTTATTTTTCAATATTCTGTGTTTTGTAATGTTACACGAAACACAAAATAACATTGTATATCAATATATTACATCATAATAAATTGTTTATGGTTAAAAAATTTATTGCAGTTTTTGCATTTTTATTAGTAGCATCGCAGTCTTTTTCGCAAAGAACGATGTTTTATTCCGAGCCAAATTTAACATATCGAATTGCTCACGAGCTTTTCAACAAACAAAAATATGGACAAGCCGAGGAATACTTTTTAAAAGCCTTAGAGCTATCAGGCAACAACAGCTCTGTAATTAGCACAAATTCTGGATATTATGCTGCTTTATGTGCGGTAGAATTATATCATGAAAATGCAGAGTCAATGCTATTAAATTTCATCGAGCTTCACCCCGAATCACCAAAAATTAAACTAGCTTATTTCCATTTAGGCAGATTCTATTATCGTCAAAAACATTACGAAAAAGTAATAGAATGGATGGAACGCACTGATAAAGAAATGCTAACCGAAAACGAAATTATAGAATATAATTACAAATTAGGATATAGCTATTTTACCATAAACAATTTTGCAAAAGCAAAAGGTTTTCTTTTTGATGTAAAAGATAAAGAAACGCCATTTAAACAAACTGCAACTTATTATTATTCTCATATTGCTTATCAAGAAAAGAACTACGAAACTGCTTTATTAGGTTTTCAAACACTTAAAGAAGATAAAAACTTTGGTCCTATCGTTCCTTATTATATTGTGCAAATTTATTATATGCAAAATAAATTCGATAAAGTTATTGAATATGCTCCTGCTCTACTTGATTCTACAAACGTTAAACGCTCTAATGAAATAACTCGAATTCTTGGTGAATCGTACTACGGAATTGGTCAATACAAAGAATCAATACCTTATTTAGAAAAATTTATTCAAGCAAATGGACTTTCAACGCGTGAAGACTACTACCAATTAGGTTTTGCTTATTATAAATCGGGTGATAATCACACTGCAATTACAAACTTCTCTAAATGTATTGTAGAAAAAGACTCGCTTACACAAAATGCACTGTATCTTTTAGGCACTTGCTATTTAAACACAAAAAACAAAAACTACGCAAAGAACGCTTTTCAGGAAGCATCTAAAATGAGCTTTGATAAAGAAATAAAAGAAGATGCGTTATTCAACTTTGCTAAAGTTATGTACGACATCTCCTTCAATCCATACAACGAAGCAATTGATGCTTTTCAGTTGTATTTGAAAGAATATCCAAATTCACCTAAACGATTTGAAGCTTACAATTATTTAATGAACCTTTATTTAACAACAAACAATTATAAAGACGCTCTTGAATCAATTGAAAAAATTGACATTAAAGATGAACAATTGAAAACGGCCTATCAACAAATTCTTTACAATAGAGGAGTTGAACTTTTTAATGCAAATGATATAAAAGGCTCATTACCATTATTCGAAAAATCAAGTAGTTTTTTATATAATAAAACCATTCAATCCCTTAGTTATTACTGGCTTGGCGAATCTTTCTATCGTAAAAACGATTATAATAAAGCACTTAGCAATTATAAAAGTTTTCTTTTCACTCCAGGAGCAGTTGCTTTAAATGAATTCAACCTTGCAAATTATAATATTGGCTATTGCTATTTCAATCAGAAAAACTATCCAGAATCCATTACTTGGTTCAGAAAATACTTAAAAGACCCAGAAAACGAAAAATCGACCAGAGTTTTAGATGCATCGTTACGCGTTGGTGATTGCTATTTTATCAATAAAGAATATTCAACGGCTTACGATTATTATTCAAAAGCAACAAAGGAAAGCTTCTACGATGCCGATTATGCAATGTATCAACAGTCGTTGGCTGCTGGTTTAACTCAAAAATTTGACGAAAAAGAAAATATCTTAAGTTTAATGCTTAGCAAATATCCAAACTCAACTTATATTGCAGATGCAAAATTTGAGCTTGGCCGTACTTACCAGCTAAGAGAGAAAAACGATAAAGCAATTGCAGTTTTTGATGATATTATTAAAAACAATAAAAATAGCATTTTAGTAAAGAGTGCTCTTTCGCGAAAAGGAATGATTCAATATAATGACAAGGAATACGAAAATGCGCTAGAAACCTTTAAAACAATAATTGCTGATTATCCAAATACCGACGAATCTAAAAGTGCACTTGTTAGTATACGTAACATAAGCGTTGATAGAAATAAGCCAGAAGACTTTTTCGATATTGTAAAAGGTTTATCAAACCAAAATGTTTCGGAAAACGAACAAGATTCAATCACTTATCAAGCAGCGATTAATAGATACCTCGATAGCGATTGCGAAAATGCAGTTAAGAGTTTTGCAAATTATTTAAGCAAATTTAGTAAAGGCTTATTCGCTTTAAATGCTAACTTCTACAAAGCAGAATGCGAATACAAGCAAAACAATTTAGATAATGCACTAGTTGGCTACGAATATGTAATAGACCAAACCAAAAACAAATTTACAGAAACAGCTCTTATCAAGGCATGTAAGATAACCTACGAAAAAAGCAACTTCGATAAAGCCTATAAAAACTATGCATTACTTGAAAAATATGCCGAAGATAAAACCAATATTATTATTTCGAGAATTGGGATGATGCGCACTTCGTATAAACTGAAAAATTATACACAAGCAATTGAAGCTTCGAAAAAAGTGCTAAGCACTCAAAAAATCACAAAAGAATACGAAGACGAAGCTCAAATTACAATTGCTCGCTCAGCTTACAATATGGACAGCCTAACAATGGCAATTGGCGAATTTCAGTATATTGCAAAATCATCTAAAACCGAAATAGGCGCCGAATCGAAATATTATATTTCGCTTATATATTTCCGTCAAGGTTTAAACAGCGAATGCGAAAAACAAATATTTGAATTAATTAACCAAGTGCCTTCTTATGATTATTGGGTGGCAAAAGCTTTTATTTTATTAGCCGACAATTATGTTAAAGTTGGTAATACTTTCCAAGCTAAGCATACATTAAAAAGCATAATTGATAATTACGATGGTAAAGACCTTGTAATGGAAGCTCAACAAAAACTAGATGCTATTTTCCTTGAAGAAAAACGCTTAAAAGAAGAAGAAGAAAAGAAGAAAATAGAATTAGAAAAATTAAGAATTCAACAACAGGAAGAATCGATAAAGTATATTGATAATAACAGTAAAGAACAGGACAAACTTTTCAAGGAACCTGTTTTAGATTCAATTCCTGTGCAGAAAGAAATTATTAAAGCAGATTCGCTGGCACCTACAAATAATGTTGACCCAAGCAATCAGGTGAAACCAGAGAACCAAGTGAAACCAGAAGAAAAAACCGATACTACAAATACGGTTACTCCGGAAACCACTCAACCTGCTAAACAAACAGAGCAAGCTGATCCAAGCAATCAGATTCAACCAACAGAAGAAGATAAAAATAAAAAGAATGAAACTAACCCAAATGAGGGAGGTAACAATGAATAAGAAAACAATAATATCAATAGCATGTGTGACTTTTCTACTAATTGGCCTCAATTTGTCGGCTCAAGATACAATAAATGATGTTATTTATAACTTTTCGGATTATAAGCCCGAAATAAAAGATGCTTTTAAAGTAAGTGAACGCCCTACTGTTATTAAGCCTACCGAAAAAAAACCTGATATTCAATATGTAAATCAGCCAAAACGTATCGATACGAAATTCGAAGTTGAGCCTATTTCAGCAGCTAAAATGAGCGGTGAGCCATTAACTAAGCTATATAAATCGCTTATTAAAATTGGATACGGACCTTATCAAACGCCAATGGCAGAAGTTTATTTTAACAATGGTCGTTCTAAAAAGCATTCGCTTGGCTTTAGTTATCGCCATTTATCATCAAATGGAAAAATTGAAAATGTAGGTTTCCCTGGTTATAGCATGAACTTATTAAATGGAAATGCCGAAAAATATTTTAAAAACCATACGTTTAAATCAAATATTAGCTGGAATCGTAACGTGGTTCATTATTATGGCTTCGACACTCGAAAATTCACTGATATAAAAAATGATGAGATTAAACAACGCTTTTCCTTATCGGAAATTAAAAATACGTATTATAGCACTTATACAAATCACGACAAATTAAATCATAAGATTAATCTTAACTATTATAATTTGTTTGATATGTTTAAAACATTCGAAAACAATGTTTCATTTGCAGCCGATTTAGACAAAGAAATAAATTTGGATGCCGACATGCAAGATGAAAAAATTGGATTACTTATTGAAGCCGACTATAATAATTTAAGCAATACCAAAGACACGCTTTCAGATGGTATTATTAAAATTATTCCAACTGTTTCTTTTAAAGCAAATGATATTACAATTAAAGGCGGTGTTAAAGCAATTGTAGAAGCTGATACCACATCTTATTTAAGATTTTTTCCTTGTATTGATGTAAACCTTCAAATTGCCGAAAACATACTGATGGTTTATGGAGGAATTGATGGAAATGTTCAGAAAAACTCTTTTAGAAGTTTAAGCACAGAAAATCCATTTATTAACCCACTTGTAGAATATGCCAACACACGCGAAAAGCTTTATGCATACTTTGGACTAAAAGGGAATATAAACTCGAAGATTTCGTTTAATGCGAATTTGTCAAGCCATAACATGATAAATATGGCAATGTATACAGCAGACACATCGGAATTGCTTCACAATAGATTTAACGTTATTTACGACGATGTAAAATATCTGAAAGCAAGTGGAGAAATAGCATATCAGAAAAATGAAAAAATAAAAATATTAATTGGTGGCGAATACAATAATTACCAAACTTCAAAGGAGGCTTACGCTTGGTATAAACCAACAATAGCAGGAAAAATTGCTGCTGAGTATAATATACAAGATAAAATTATTACCAAAGCTGAGCTTTACTATTTAGGACAAACGTATGGCAAAAATTACGACACTACTTTAAATACATCATACCGTATAAATAAAGCAGCATTTGATTTTAATATTGGAATAGAATACCGATATTCAAAAATACTATCGGCATTTGTTAATTTCAATAATATAGTAGCAGTTCGTCATTACCCATGGCTAAACTATCCTAAGCAAAAGTTTAATTTAATAGGAGGTATTACTTACTCGTTCTAATAGACTATAGTTTCACCATTTCAGAGAGCAGTTTCCTTTTTTCCGATGAGTACTTCTCTTTTTCTGATGGCAACCTCTCTTTTTCTGATGACAGATTTGTTAGTGGGTGGATTAGTAGCAGATTTTATAATGAAAACGAGTTATTTTTGCTGCATAAGTCCTGAAAGGACGTAATACCCTAAAGCTGGGAGTAGCCCTGCGAAAAGAACGAAGTTCAGAAACAAAGCCCTGAAAGGGCGCAATAAAAAAATCTATGGGACAATCGCTCGTAAAAAATTATATACACATCGTGTTTAGCACAAAATACAGAGAAGCACTTATTAGCGAATCGGTTAAAGATGAGTTATATGCCTATCTGGGTGGAATTTGCAAAAAAATGGAATGCCATCCATTAAAAATTGGCGGCTATACCGATCATGTTCATATACTTTGCATGCTTTCTAAAAAGATTCCATTAATGAAGTTGCTGGAAGAACTGAAGTCGCACAGCTCAAAATGGATTAAGACAAAAGAAGAGTTGCTAAGGAACTTTTACTGGCAAGATGGGTATGGTGCTTTTTCGGTAAATCCTTCAGAAATTGATGTAGTAATAAATTACATAGCGAACCAAACAGAACATCATCAAAAAAAGAACTTTCAAAACGAATATAGAGCTTTCCTCGAAAAATATCAGGTAGAATATGATGAGCGATATGTTTGGGATTGATTATTGCGCCCTTTCAGGGCTCACTCTTTCGTGGCTTCGCCACTTCACAGGACTTCGCCCTGTGTTAGCATATTATGCCCTTTCAGGGCTCTGATAAAAATAAAATCTATTACATATTAACCTGTAAACTAATTTTATGACAATACATAGCCTACATAATTGAGGCGATTTAGCAGAACCACGCACAATTTATAATCTGCATTTATCTTTTAATATAATCTTCAAATAAACATCTGAGCGATGCATAAGTATTGCTCAACTGAACATTTAAGCTAGAAAAATCTTCCCATTTAACTTCAGTTATTCCTTCCTCTGTTTGCGGTACAGCGTTTTCGGAAGATGAGCATATCATTTCGAACCAATATGTTTTTTTAAGAATATTTTTAGAATTCAATCGATAAATATGAAATGTAGATGGTAATTCTTTAATTATTGAAATGCCATTCAACCCAGTTTCTTCCATTACTTCTCTCAAAGCTGCTTCGCTATGCAACTCTCCCTCTTCAATTTTTCCTTTAGGCAAATCCCATTTATCGAATCTATAAATGCATAAAAGTTGACTGCTATTCTTAATTACACAACCACCAGCAGCTTCTATAACATAAAAATCACTGCAAAGCTGATTCCAACAGGCATTTATATCTTTACAATATATGATCAACGAAGAATTAATTGTTTCGAAAAACAAATGGTAATAATTTCTTAACTCAAAAGAATTTAATATTACTATTGAATCTTTTTCTGAAAAAGCAATCGAATCTAATATTATTTCCTTTTCTTGACAGTAAAATCTATACATTATTTTTTATGATTAGAACAAAAGTAAAATATATTTGATTATAAAACTACTTAATACAGATAAAAAACTCGATAATCTATTTGTTAAAATAAAAAAAAATTGATAGGTTTGTATTATGAAAAAAACCAACGAAACAGCTTTAAAAGTTGCACAGTTTTTAATGCAGGTTAAAGCAGTGAAATTACAACCAAACAATCCTTTCACTTGGTCTTCTGGCTGGAAATCTCCTATATATTGTGATAATAGAATTACTTTGTCATATCCAAAAATCAGAAATTATATTCGTCAAGAATTGGCTAATGCAATAACCGACAACTTTGGCAAACCCGATGTAATTGCTGGAGTTGCTACAGGAGCTATAGCTGTAGGCGTTTTGGTTGCTCAAGATTTAGGCCTTCCTTTCATATATGTACGTCCTGATGCTAAATCGCATGGTCTTGGAAATCAAATTGAAGGCTACTTAGAGCCTAAACAAACTGTTATAGTAATTGAAGATTTGGTTTCTACTGGTGGAAGTAGTTTAAAGGCAATTGAAGCATTAAAAAATGCAGGTTGTTCTGTTAAAGGAATGGCTGCAATATCTACTTATGGCTTTGAAACTGCGGTTGCTGCATTTAAAAAAGCTAAATGCCCTTTAGTTACTCTTACTAATTATGAAGTAATTTTGGAACAAGCTCTTTCATCTAACTATATAAACGAAACGGAATACGCTTCTCTTATAGAATGGCATAAAGACCCTATTGCTTGGACTGAACTACATAAATAATCCGACTCTTAATTGATGACTACAATTCAAAGTAAAAAACTTACTATCAATCAAATTGATGTGAAGTTGTATGAGTTTTTGAAAAATTTTAATAATTTCGAAAAGCTTATGCCTCCTCAAATAACAAACTGGTCGTCGGACACCTCTACTTGTAATTTCACAATTGAGGGAATGGCTGATGTATCACTTGAACTGGGTAATTGTATTCCAAATTCGAAAATTATTTATGTATCTGCTGGTAAAACCCCTTTTAACTTTGATTTAGTAACAAATATTACTACTCTGCCTGATAATAAAACCGAATGTCAAATAGTAATGAATGCTGATTTAAATCCATTTTTGAAAATAATGGCAGAACGCCCACTAAATAACTTTGTAAACACTTTAATTGAAAAATTAAAAGAGGTTTCTGAAAAATAACTATATCACGTAAGCAATCTCCTTAAAACTACATTTCAACACTTCATTATTTTCGTTTAGTAATAGTAGCTGTCCAAAAGTATTTACATCAATTATTTTTGCAACAATTTTTGCTTTGTTATACGAAAACTCAGCCCACTCGTCTAGTCGATATAGCTTATCTTTGTATGCTTCATCAAGCGTACGACAATTGACTTTTAGTGTGTAGTAATTTTTTAATATTATTTCCACTAAATCATTTAAAACCAATAATACATCAAAATCCTCATTATTCAACAACTTTAAAGATGTTGGGTTTGGAGCATGTTTGAAAATGGTTTGGTTTACATTTAATCCTATACCCGTTATTGAAGAATATAAGTTATCGCCAAGCACAGCATGTTCAATTAATATTCCTGCTATTTTTTTATCCTGTACATAAATATCATTGGGCCATTTTATTTTTACTTCATCTACTTTAGAATATTTTTCTACTAATTCGCAAACCGACAAACATATAGCTTTATTAAAATAAAATTGCTCCGATGCTTTTAAAAAAGAAGGATTAATATAAACACTAAAAGTGCAATTTTCATTAGGATTACTTTCCCATTTATTGGAGCCTTGACCTCTACCCGATGTCTGCTTTGCACAATAGACGACTGTTGCTTCTTTACAATTGCCCGTATCGACAATATTTTGCAAATAACTGTTAGTAGAATCAATGCTTTCTTCGAAAATGTATGTTGGAGTTATCATTTATAGCATATTAAAAAACAAATATAAACAGAAAAAGCTGCCAATTAGCAGCTTTTCTGTTTAAAAAACGGATTATTTATTTAGAGTCTGTCCTTAAAGTCGCCTTCATTGTTGTTCTGGCATCGAAAATTAGTCACTTCGACTCTCGCTCAGTGCATCGCATTTAATCCAGTAAACTCCTAATTTTCAATTCTGCGAACGCCTCGAACCGACCACCGGGAGTTAATGAACACTTATAAAAACAATTTAATAAGTGAATAATTCGTTCTTTATGGACAAGCCTCTGACTCAGTGGACAGACACTATTTAGTATCCAAAAATATCAGTCATTGTTAAATCTGTAACCTTACCGTATTTTTTCAATCCTTTAAAGTCGATTGTAGCTTTATCGCCCATTACCATAATGTTTTTTGGTTGAGCTTTAATATATTGCTCTTCGAATTTTTTAACATCGTCTAAAGTAAATGTAGCAACTTTAGTGAAAATATCTTTTCTGATGTCGTAATCAATTCCCATTTTCAAATCGTCTAAGTATGAAAATAAAACATCTGATTTAGTTACTCTTTCAGTTCTTAACTTTTGAACAATCGCATTTTTTGCTAAATCAAAGTTTTTCTGAGCTAAAGGCATATTATCCATCAATTCATAAAATGCAGTCATAGCATCATTCAATTTATCTGTTTGAGTTTGAATATAAGAAAGATTATAATAGTGAGATTCTTTCTTTCTTAACATGTTTTGATAAAAACCAACAGCAGTATAAGCTAATGAACGAGCTTCGCGTAATTCTTGGAATACGATTGAATTCATGCTGCCACCAAAATACTCATTAAATAATGTAACAATAGGTTCAGAGTCCTTGTTATAAACTTGGCTTTTTGATAACATTAATAATTGAGCTTGTTTCATATCATAGTTTACAAAATAAACTTGAGATTTTTCAATTGGAGCTTCAGTAAATACAACTGGTGCAGGAATTGGCTTAAATTGTGCAGGAACATTATGTTGTTTATTTAATATATTAACAACATTATCAGTAGTTTCGCTTCCATAATATAAAACTTTGTGTTCGAACGAATTTAATTCTTTAATTCTAGAGATTAATTCTTCAGGTGTTACAGCTTTTAATTCAGTTTCTGATAAGATATTTTTATTAGGCGATTTTGGTCCATAAATACCATACATAACAATTGAACTAAAAATATTTTGTGGATTTAACTTAGCATCCGTTCTTTTTTTCAATTTGTCATTTACAAGGTTATCTAAAGCTTCTTTGTTAGGCTGTGGGTCAGTTAATAATGATTCGAATAGTTCTAATGATTTATCCATTGTTTCTGACAAACCACTTAAGCTAACATAAACTCTATCGTTAGAAGCAGATACATCCATTGAAACACCTAGTTTATAAAACTCTTGTTTTAATGCTTCTGGAGTGAATTTAGATGTTCCAAGATATTTTAAATAATCAATTGCTAAAGGCAACTTTTTATCATTATCAGAACCCATATTGAAAACATAATATAAATCAAATGTTTTGTTGTCAATGTTTTCCTTGTATAAAACTGAGATATTATTTTTCATTGTAAGTTTTTTCATATCTCTGCTGTAATCGATAAATACAGGTTCAATATCAGGAACTTTATTAGCTTCAATTTTCTTCAAGAAATCTGAAGACATATCTCTATTAATTTGAATCTTAGTAATTTTTGGTTTTTTTACTTTATGAACCGTTTTGTCTTTACCAGTTTTTTTGTAAACTAAAACATAGTTATTTCCAAAATGTTTGTTTGCAAATTCAACAATTTGTTGTTTTGTTAATTTTGCCATTTCATCATATTTAGTAACTTCTTTATCCCAAGAAGAACCTACAGTAAAAGATTCTACATAAGCCATACCTCTATTGCTGTTGTCTTCGTAGCTTTTCATTTGTTTAAGCTTCAAATCGTTAACAATTGCAGAAGTTAACCAATCAGGGAAATCACCTTTTTTTATCAATTCTATTTGTGCTAATAATAAATCTCTAACTTCGTCAAGCGACTGTCCTGTTTTAGCTTTGCCAGTTAATACTTCAGCCGAATAATCTTTTTGTATCATTGAATACGAAGTAGCATTTAACACTTTTTGTTTTTGATTTAAGTTTAAATCAATTAAACCAGCAGCACTATTTGATAAGATCATATCAATCATTGATATATACTTAGCGTCATCAGAGTTTGCACCATCAAAGCGGTACGATAAAGTAATGTTTTCAGCATCTGGGCCTAAAACTTCTTTAATAATTGGAGCTGTAATTGGAGTTTCTGGCTCAAATGTGAATTCAGGAACAGGAGAAGATTTAATTTTTCCCCAATATTTATCAATTAATGCAACTGCTTGGTCTGGATCAAAATCTCCTGACAAGCAAATAGCCATATTGTTTGGCACATAATATTTTGCAAAATACTCGCGAATATTTTTCATCGAAGGATTTCTTAGATGCTCAGCGTCGCCAATGGTAGTTTGAGTTCCGTAAGGATGTTTTTGAAATAAACCACTTAATAATGCATCATAAACTTTACGATTATCGTTTGTTAAAGTCATGTTTTTTTCTTCATAAATAGTTTCAAGTTCTGTATGAAACAAGCGAAGAACAGGTGAAGAAAAACGTTCTGATTCTATTGCTAGCCAATTTTCTAATTGATTAGAAGGAACATCCTCTACATAAACTGTTTGCTCTAATGAAGTAAATGCATTTGTTCCTGTTGCACCAATAATCGACATCATTTTGTCGTATTCGTTTGGAATAGCTAATTTTGAAGCCGCAAACGAAATACTGTCTATATTATGGTATAAAAAATCTCTTCTAGCTGAATCTTTAGTAACTCTGTATATTTCGAATAAACTATCAATTTTTGCTATCATTACAGATTCTTTTGCATAATCTAAAGATCCAAAATGTGAAGTGCCTTTAAACATCATGTGCTCAAAATAATGAGCTAAACCTGTAGTTTCGTGTGGATCGTTTTTACTTCCAGCTTTAACAGCAATATATGTTTGAATACGTGGCGCATTCTTATATACTGATGTATAAATAGTTAACCCGTTATCAAGTGTATAAATTCTTGTTTTTAGAGGGTCGTTCTCAAAAGTTTTAAAAGCATATTGCTTCTGAGCATAAATATTGCTAACCCCAAACAATAAGAAGAGGGCAACAACGGCATTCATAATAAACTTACTTTTTTTCATAGCAAAAATTTAGTTGTTTTAAAATTAGTATTCAAGTTCTAAACCGAACGCATTTTTCATATCGTTCAGTAAGGGATTTTTATTTAATAAATGTATAAATTTATCCTTTGGCGAATATGGCTTTGCCTCTACAGTAGAAACATTCAAAACCAATTGTACCATAATTTGATAGTTATTTAATTTTTCTCTTAAAAAATTTACCAAATCATTTCTTTTCTCTTCAAATTCAATCTCCTGTGCTTTGTTTACAATATTAATATTTATAATAAAATTATCAAGTAATTCGGGATTTGATATGGTTAATGTACTTGCAAAACTTGGATTATCTTTTTGAATTGACTTTGCAAATTCATTCCAAACTACATTTAATTCTTCAGCCGAAAATTTAGTGTCCCTTTTATCATTTGACTGTATTATTTCATTTTTTTTTTCTTCTTGATTTGTCTTTTGAATATTGCTTGTTCCTGCAGAAAAAAGTGAACCCATAGAATCGATAGGCATTTTTACAGTTGTAAATTGCGTTTCGGGCTTTGGATCTACATTTTGCTTAACTGGAACATCTATTTTTTTTATTGGTTCACTAATTATTGGGTTTTTTTTTTCATCCACTGGTATTCTAGGGATATTTGCATCTACAGTTTTAACTACTGCATTTTGAGTTGATGTCGAGCTATCTGTGTTTATTCCAGCCATTTGCATCAATGCAATTTCTACTAGCAAACGTTTGTTTCTATTAGCTTGATATTGAACGTCAATTTTATTGAAAATATCTAAACCTTTTGCTAAAAAAGTAAGCGAAGATTGCGCTGATTGCTCCTTATATTTTTCTCTTATATTTTCTCCAACTTCAAGTAAAGGGATCGTAACAACATCTTTGCAAACCAACAAATTTCTATAATGTTCGCCTAAGCCCATTAAAAAGTGATGTCCATCAAATCCTTTATATAATATTTCGTTAAACAGAAGTATTACATTAAAAACATCGCCTTTAATAAGAAAATCAGTTATTTTAAAATAATAATCGTAATCAAGAACATTCAAATTATCAATTACATCTTTGTAAGTAACGGTATTTCCCGAAAAGCTTATTATCTGATCGAAAATCGAAAGTGCATCTCTTAAAGCGCCATCTGCTTTTTGAGCAATAACATGCAATGCATCAGGCTCAGCAACTACAACCTCACTTTTAGCAACAAAAGCAAGATGTTTTGCAATATCATCAATAGTGATTCTTTTGAAATCGAATATCTGACAACGCGAAAGTATCGTTGGTATTATTTTATGTTTTTCGGTAGTTGCAAGAATAAATTTCGCATAACTTGGTGGCTCTTCTAGTGTTTTAAGAAAAGCATTGAAAGCTGCCGTTGACAACATGTGAACCTCATCAATAATATATATTTTATATTTTCCAACTTGAGGAGGGATTCTAACCTTCTCGATTAAACTTCTTATATCATCAACCGAATTATTAGATGCAGCATCTAATTCGTGAATATTAAATGAACTCGACTCGTTGAAAGACTTACACGAAGGGCATTCGTTGCAAGGATTCATTTCGGGTGTTGGATTAAAACAATTTATAGTTTTTGCTAAAATACGTGCACATGTAGTTTTACCAACGCCACGTGGTCCACAAAATAAAAAAGATTGAGCCAAATGATTATTCCTAATAGCATTCTTTAGTGTTTCGGTAATATGAGCTTGCCCAACCACCGTATCGAATGTTACCGGACGATATTTTCTGGCCGAAACTATAAAATTTTCCATTGTTTTTGCTTAATCTTTATCAAAAATAAAAAAATGATTTAACAATCATACATAATATTATACAAATTAAAACCATTTAAATAGAATTAACAAAAAAAATTAGCAGCTCATTTCAAAAAAACCTAACAATCTTTAGTATTCAGTTACTTAGTAGAACTATAAAATTGTTTGCTGATATTTTGAAAGTTTTATGAAAAAAAGTAATTTTACAAAAAAGAAGAAATATGAAAAGAATAATTCCAATATTACTAATTTGCATAAGTTTTTGCGAATTAAATGCTCAGTCGTACAAAGAAATAGCCGACTCTGTAAATGCTTTAATGAATAAAAACCTTTATTCTAAGGCCATCCCTATGTTGGAAAATGCTATAAAATCTGCGCCCGATGATTTTGATGCAAATAAAACATTAGGAATATGCTATTTAAAATCGGAGAAAGAGAAAAAAGCAATTCAGATTTTTGAAAAACTTAAAGCAGACAAGAAATTTGGTGAATTAGAATTCAAATACCTTGCAAATGCCTATTTTCAAAGTAAGAAAAAAGAAGATGCAGTTGCTGTTATTAAACAGGGCTTAAGCAAATTTCCAAACTCAGGCTTGATGTTTGAAGAATTAGGTATGATGGAATTGAAAGAAGGAAAATTCCAAAATGCTATAAAATATTGGGATATGGGAATTTCTGCCAGTCCACAATACGATGGAAATTATTTTTGCGAAGCTAAGCTTTTTGCAAATTCGCCACAAAAAGTTTGGGGTATTTTTTACAGCGAACTCTTTTTATGTTTGACAAAAGACACGCTGAAAGCTGCTGAAATAAGCAAATCGTTACATGCTATTTACACAAAAAACATTCAAATTTATCCCGATTCTTTTACTGTTGACTTAATTACCGAAACCAATGTAAATATGCCAACAACCAACGAAAAGATTAAGCTTCCATTTATTAATATTTTTGAAAAATTAATGTTTTTTGCAGTTCAACCAATTTTTATAAATCAAGAAAAAATAAATACCGAAACAATTAGTAAAATAAGAATCAACTTCACTACTAAGCTTTTCGAAACTGGCATGGACAAAGAACACCCTAGCATTGTTTTTAATTGGCACCGACAGTTACTAAAAAACAATTACTTAGAAGCGTATAATTACTGGCTGCTCCGCTATGCCGATGCAAAAGCATTTAACGGATGGAAAGAAAAAAACACAGATAAATACGATGCTTTTATTGAATTCATGAATGAAAACGCATTAACTCCAGACGAGGAAAACAGATTTGTTAGAATGCAATAACGATTTGTGATGTTTGAAAAGTATTTTAAGTATTAAGAATATTGAAAGTAGACTATATCATATTATTTATCATATTATCACACAAATATTTGGGTATTCAAAAATAAGTTCATAAATTTGCACCCCTTAAAACAATTAATTATTAATTCAAATTATTAAACAATGCGAAATCAGTACGAAACCGTTTTCATTATGACTCCCGTTTTATCTGAAGAACAGATGAAGGAAGCGGTAAGCAAGTATCTTAAGATACTTACAGACAAAGGTGCTCAAATTGTTCTTGAAAACAATTGGGGATTAAGAAAATTAGCCTATCCAATTCAAAAGAAATCTACCGGTTTTTATCAACTGTTAGAATTTACTTGCGAAAGTGATACTATTAAAGATTATGAAGTAGCTCTAAAACGCGACGAACGCATTTTACGTTTCTTAACTATCAAGTTAGACAAACACGGCGTTGCTTATACTGAAAAGAAAAGAAGAGCTAAAGCAGAAGCTAAAGAAAACAAGTAATTTTTTTAATTTAAATTCTATTTACAATGGCCCAACAAGATCAAGTAAGATATTTAAACCCACCGGCAGTTGATGTTAAAAAGAAAAAATATTGCCGTTTCAAAAAGAACAAAATCAGATTCGTTGACTATAAAGACGCTGATTTCCTTCTAAAATTCGTTAATGAGCAAGGTAAAATTCTTCCTAGAAGAATCACTGGAACATCATTAAAGTATCAACGTAAAGTTGCGCAAGCTATCAAAAGAGCAAGACACATCGCTCTTATGCCTTATGTTGCGGATTTATTAAAATAAACTAGGAGGAAAAAAAATGGAAGTAATTTTAAAACAAGATGTACAAAAGCTTGGTTACTCTGACGATGTTGTTAAGGTAAAAAACGGCTACGGTCGTAATTACCTAATTCCTCAAGGAATGGCAATATTAGCAACTGAAACCAACAAAAAAGTTTTAACCGAAAATCTTAAACAAAGAGCGTTTAAAGCTGAAAAAATTAAAAAAGAAGCTGAAATTATTGCTGCTAAATTAAACGGTATCGTTGTTAAAATTGGAGCAAAAGTTAGTTCTACTGGAAAAATATTTGGTTCAGTTACTAATATTCAACTTGCTGAGGCTATCAAAGAACAATTTAATCACGAAGTGGACAGAAAGAAAATTATCTTTAAAAACGACCACGTGAAAGAAGTTGGAATTTATGATGCAACCATCAGAATACATAAAGAAATTGAAGCTAGCTTTCAGTTTGAGGTTGTTGGCGAATAATAAAAAAGCCTTTTAAAGTCCAGCTTCATCGTTTTGTTCATTTTTGAATTTAGTCATTTATTCATATAAACTCCTAAATATCAAAAATTTCACAACCTCGAATCAGAACTTTAAAATACTTTTTCAATAATTTATAAGAACCTGTTTGTTAACTCAAACAGGTTTTTTTGTATTTTTACCTCATGATATCAACTAGCCAGATAAAATTAATTAGCTCTCTTAAGCTCAAGAAAAACAGGGATTTTCATTCTTTGTTTATTGCCGAAGGTGCAAAAATTACGGAAGAATTAATTAGAAGTTCAAATTCTATAAAAATTCAAACTGTTTTTGGAATAGAAGACTGGATTATTGAAAACCAAAAACTGCTCGAAAATTTTGGCATTAATTATCAAATTATAACAGAAGAACAACTTTCAAGAATAAGTCAACTGCAAACACCAAATAAAGTACTGGCTCTTTGCCATAAACTTGAAAACAAAAAGCCCAGCGAAAATTTTTCGTTAGCTTTAGCTCTTGATAATATTAGCGACCCTGGTAATTTAGGCACGATAGTTAGAATTGCCGATTGGTTTGGCATTGATACAATTATATGCTCGGAAAATACAGTAGATATTTATAACCCCAAAGTTATACAAGCTACTATGGGTTCATTCCTTAGGGTTAAGCTCTTTTATACTAAACTTGCATCCTACTTGAAAGATTCTAACAAAAATATTTATGGCACTTTACTCGACGGAGAAAATATTTACAAAACAGATATTAAATCAAATTCGATAATTGTCATTGGAAATGAAGCAAATGGGATATCTCCTGAAATTGAAAAACTAGTTACTCACAAAATAAAGATTCCATCATATCCACATACAAACACCGAAAACAATCCAGAATCTTTAAATGCTGCAATTGCAACATCAATTACTGTTGCTGAATTTAAAAGACAATTATTATAGGCATATAATATTTTAACTATTCACATAATTAAGGAATAAAGTTATGAGACAAATCCACCTTTTCTCGCTTTTTATAATAATTCCTTTGAGCAACATATTGGCTCAAAATAATACAAACAATAATTCTATATTTTGGGAAATATCTGGCAATGGATTAAAAAGCCCTTCCTATCTGTATGGCACAATTCACATACAAGATAAAAGAGTTTTTTCAATGGATACAATTGTTATGAAAAAATTTAATTTATGCCAAGCTTATGCCATGGAATTGCTTATCGACAAAATTGATCCTGTGAAAATGCGAGAAATGATAATGCTTCCAGGCAATAAAGTTATAACAAATTTCATATCAAAAACCGATTCTGTTTTGCTTTTTGATAGCTACAAAGCCAATTATGGAGGCAATTTTGCACTATTAAACAGGATGAAGCCATTTTTCATTTCATCGCAATTAATGCAAAATGAAATGCCCAAAGATATGCCAGATGCTCTAGACATGTACTTTTTGAAACTAGCAAAAAAAGCTAATAAAACAACTTTAGGAATTGAAGAATTATCAGATCAATTAGGAGCAATTGAAAAAATTTCAATCGATGAACAAGTTAAAATGCTTATGGATGCCGTGAAAGACACATCAAAACAAGAAAACAATTTTGAAGATTTGTTAGATGCCTATCTAAACTCAAACCTAGATGAAATGCTTAAACTATCAAACGACACAACTCTTCCAGAAAACTTCAACAAAGCATTTTTAATTGACCGAAATAAAAAAATGGCAAAAAACATTGCTAAATACTGCACAGAGCAAATAACATTTAATGCAATTGGAGCGGCACACCTAGGAGGAAAAGAAGGCGTTGTAGAACTTTTACGCAAAAAAGGGTATACCGTCAAACCTATATTAGTTAAATTTAACAATTGATTCAAATACGAGGAAACTAAACTCCATAAAACAAATTGAATAACAGCAAAATGATCGATTCAAAAAAAAAATTAAAATTCTCACCTTTTGGTTCTTTTTTTATATTTTTTTATACCTTTACTGCAATTCTAAAATAATTATACAATTAAAAACAATTAAATGAAAAAAGCTTTCCTATTAGCATTAATTATAAGTTTATTTTGCCAAGTTGGATATTCGCAAATTGCGAATAAATCAGGTGTTACAGTTACATGGGGTTTGAAAATAAAAAAAACCCGAGACGTTGACAATATTATTGGAAGCGACGATAATGGCATTTATGTTCTTAAGCATAAAAAATCTGATTTAATATTTGAACAGTACAATATAAACAATTTAATATTAGCAAAAACTGCCATTTTTCCGTTGAGAGCATCTGATAAAAAAGAAAATATTGAATCTATTTTTTTTATGGATAACGAAATGTTTTTATTTACCTCTTTTATTGATAAAACAACGAAAAAAAACACATTGTTAGCAAGAAAGATTGACAAAAGCACTCTTAGTCCAACAAGCAAGCCAGTAACAATAGGACAAATCGACTTTGGCGAAAGTCGTTGGGGAAATAGAGGCTCTTTTGATTACCATATATCGAACGACCAGTCGAAACTCCTTATTTACTATAATCTTCCGTATAAAAAAGGTGAAAAAGAAAAAATGGGCTATATTGTTTTCAATAAAAATCTTGAAAAACTTTGGGAAAAAGAAGCGTCGCTTCCTTATGAAGACCAGCAGTTTAAAGTAGAAAACTACAAAGTAGACAACAACGGAAATGTATATTTACTTGGCGTTTACTTTAAAGATAAAAGAGCTTCAAAAAAATTAGGCGAAGCAAACTATGGATATAAAATTTTCACTTATTTTGATTTTGGCGAAAAAACAGACGAGTATGATTTGAATTTTGGCGACAAATTTATCACAGATATGCAGTTTGATATAAATGTTAAGATGGATTTTGTATGCGCTGGATTTTACTCAGAGAAAGGTTCGTATGGGATGAAAGGAACCTTTTATATGAGTATTGATCATAAAACTAAACAAATCATGAATAAAAGCTCTAAAGAATTTTCTTTTGCAGAAATCACACAAAACATGTCTGCAAAAGAGATGAAAAAAGCTGAAAAAAGAAAGATGAAAGGCAAAAAAGTAGAATTAGATGATTATGATATTGATGATATAATAATGCGTAGCGATGGCGGTGCGCTGATAATAGCAGAACAATATAGAGTTGATGTAACAACAACTACTACAACAAATGCTCAAGGCTTTACAACAACTACTACTCATTATACATATAATTATAACGATATTTTAGTTGTAAACATTTCTCCTAGCGGCGAAATTGATTGGGTTCAAAAAATAGTAAAACGTCAAAGAACCACAGATGATGGCGGGTATTTTTCTTCTTATGCAAAAATCATAAAAGGCAATAAAATATATTTCATATTTAATGACAATATTAAAAATATAATAAATCCGGCTGAGAAGGGCGTTTATGCTTTTAATAAAAGCAAACGAAAGTCTATAGCAAGCATAGTAGAACTAAGTGCAGATGGCTCTCAAACTAAAAGTGCATTATTTAGTTCAAAGGAAGCTCAGATGATGATTCGACCAAAAATAAGTGGAATAATAAATGATAATGAAATGGTTTTATTTGGCTTTTGGGGCAGAGGTCAGCAAATAGCCAAGCTAACATTCAACTAAAAAATAAAATCCATCAATGTAAGGGGGATTTTTTAATTTTTATTTATGGCTATTCTAAAAAAACAAATTACTTTTGTAATTCAATACAAACAAAACAAATTATGGAAAAACAATTAGTAGAACCTTTTGAATGTGTTACCACACGATTGGTTAAAAATGAAGACTTAAATCATCATGGAACTCTGTATGCTGGAAGAACAGCTGAATGGGTTGTTGATTCTGGATTTGTAGCTATTTCATCTATTTTAAATCCAAAAAACATCGTTTGCCTTAAAATTCATGGATTATTTTTCTCTCAAGCTACAAGAACAGGGGAAGTATTACGTTTTACTTCGCGCATTGCTTACACTGGAAAAACAAGTATAGTTGTGCAAGTTGAAGCACATAAAAACAAATCCAAAGGACATGCTCTAAGCGCTTTTGTTACTTTCATTCACGTTGATGAATCTACACTTCCAGCTCCTCATTTTGTTACACTTAACCCGATAACAAAAGCAGACAAAAAGCTTTTTGAAGAAGCTTCAGAATTGCATAAGAAATAAATAGTTACGAGTTAACTAGTAAACGGGTAATCAAGAAAATGATTGCCCGTTTTAATTTTAAAGTTGTAATAGCAAATATTAATTTGCCATTTGATTTACAACAAGCTCTGCAATATCTATAACTGGCCGTGAACTATTGGTCGCAAAAGTTTTTTTGCACATAGGACAGCCCGTTACAAGCATTTCATAATCATTTACTTCAAACTGAGCTAAAACATCCAAATTTAATTTCACGTTTTCATGCATATCAACTTTTGTTGTTGCAATGCTTCCACCGCAACATAAGGCTAGCTTTTCTACGTAATTTTTATTTATTAGATTTGAAGCTTTATTAATAACCTGGCGTGGTTCGTCAACTATGCCACAACTTCTTCCTAGCTCGCATGGATCGTGATAGTATGTTTTAATACCTGAAGCTGAAACCTTTATTTTCCCTTCATTTAATAATTCTTGAATATACTGTGAATGATGAATTACCCTGATATCTAATTTATATTCGTCTTTAAACACGCTCAAACAAAATGGACAAGATGTAACTAAAACAGTAGCACCCGAATTTTCAATTAGTTTTTTATTCAAACTTATCATTTTTTCAGCACCTTCGTAATCACCATTTTGCATCATGGGCTTACCACAACATATTCCGTCTGCTTCATCTAAAAAAGTATAATCTACATTTGCATTTTTAAAAATCTTTATCATCGACCTATAAACCGAAGGCGTTAAATGACCAGCACAACCAGCATAGTAAGCTACTTTTGCAGTTTTTGATTTTATTTCTCCAACATAATCAATATTAACTTTTGCTATAGATTTCCGTTCTTCAAATTTTTTACTAGCTCTAATCATCGTAGTTTCAATTCCAACAGGACAAGCAGCTTCGCATCTTCCGCACATCATACAATATTCAGCAGCTTCAACATCTAATTCATTATCTCTTATCGTTCTTAAGAAATATGCAGGTACAATATTTTTTTTATCCAAACTACTATTCAGCTGACAAGCATCAATGCAAATTCCGCAACGTGAACAAGAATGAACTGCTACATCCGAAACAGAATTGAATACTTTGTTTTCTCTTAATCCTGCTTTCTTCATTGCAATTAAAAGCAATTCGGTTGGAATATGCATATATCTTGTAAAAGGCAAAACCAAGAAGAAAGCAAATAACGCAAGCGAGTATGCCCACCATGCAGGCAATTCAATGCTTTCAAGAGGCAAGAAACTAGCAAAAGCGTTTCCAAATGTCTGAGTTAAAAATCCTCCATTATTATATATGCCAGCAGTAAAACTTTCTGCTAAAAATCTTAAAGGGAAAATCAACCATAATGCTGTAATAACAATTTTATCAACTGGGCGTTGTTTTGTAGTACGCTTCATTCCAAAAATGCTTGAATACAAACGCTTTGCTAAAGCCATCAATGTAGCAACTAGTAGAATTGAAAGGATAAAATCCATGATAAATGTAAATTGCGAAGCATATTTAAAATCACTATAATCATGAACAAAGAATTGAAAGAATATTGGATTATATGGTGCGCTAAAGAAATTTGGACTATGCATTTTTGATTCAATCGTTCCTACTAATATTAACATGAACCAACCAAAAGCAAAACTTGCATGCATGAATCCAAGAACTGGATTGGTTTTAAATATTTTTCTATGAATTAAACTTTCTAAGAAAATTTCTTTTATTATGCTAAAAAGCTTAAAACTGAAAAAAGCTTTGCGAAACATTCGTTTTTCCTCTTTTTCGAGTTTCATTATCCAAATAAAAAAACGAATAACAACGTAAAGTATTATATAAACAAGTCCGACAACAAAAGGGACTACAAATAAATTAAAATTCATAATTATATATTTTTGCAGTTCGACTACGCTCACTGTGACACAATATTGTCACCCTGAGCGTAGTCGAAGGGCTTATTAATCATTTAAAACTTTTCTAATCGACACAATAACGTTTCTGGTATTTACACCTCTAGGACACTGCAATTTGCATTTTGCACAAAGCATACATTTTGAAACTTGTGCTTCAATATCTTGAGAAATTCCTCTTCTAATCATTAAGGACATTCTCCTAAAATTATAATCAGTATGCTGTGCAGCTGTGCATGTAGCAGCACAAGTGCCACAATTAATGCATTGACTAAAAGTTGGCTCCAGCTTTTCAATTTTCTTCGACAAACTTCTATCAAGCTTGTCGTAATCAACCTGAGCGTCTTTACTTATTGAATATCCAAAATTTATCATATATATTTTTTAAATTCACTTACTTTCTTTTTCTTGATAAACGGCGAAGCCCTCATGAGCACCTATATAAAACAATTAAACAATGCGAATAAAAGAAACAAAAAATCAAGAGAAATTTTAAGCCCTGCTATACTCGCCTTTCACACAAGCCCCGCTTCTAATCGCTCATA
Organism: Bacteroidota bacterium; assembly: GCA_037139195.1. GTDB lineage: Bacteria > Bacteroidota > Bacteroidia > Bacteroidales > JAHJDW01 > JBAXGW01. The sequence goes on along the minus strand of JBAXGW010000015.1, from coordinate 47,190 downwards.
TAACAGTCCATCGCACACCACCTAAAAATTTCTCAAGCCCGCACACAGCTACGCAGTATAAAAAGGACTTAGATGGTAGATTTGTTTCTGTCATTTTATATTTATTAAAAACTCCCATCCAACGTACCAAAGTCTCATCGAGTGCGAAGCGTATCGAGTTGCTAGTTATTATTTAACTTCTTAACATACAAATGAGTCTTCAAAACAGCAGCTCTTGCATCAGTGATTGTATTTGCAATAGTTCTAGGAGCAGAAACACAGCCACCCAAAAATACACCGGTCAAGCTAGAAACATTAGTTTTTGTATGCTCATCTTCCGCTTTCACAAAACCATTATTTGAAACTTTTAAGTTCATAAGCTTAACCATCTCGTTACTCCCTTTTGCTGGTACAAATCCAACCATAAGAACCATCATATCAACACTCATTTTCATTTGCTTGCCAAGAAGCGTATCTTCAAACTTCATTAAAATTGAGCTATCTGGATTTTCACAAGCCTCTGATAACCTACCACGAATGAAAGTTACACCATGCTTTTCTTGTGCTTCCTTATATAATTCTTCAAACTGCATTCCGAACATACGCAAATCCATATAAAAGCTAAAAACCTCAGCTTCTGGCAAAAGTTCTTTAATTTCAATAGCTTGTTTCACAGCAGTAACACAACAAACCTTAGAGCAATATATATTTCCAACCTTCTCATCTCTAGAACCAACACAATGAATAAACGCTATGCGCTTTGGGGTTGAGCCTATTGATGTTTTAATTGGAAGTTTAGAAGTAAACATCTTTTCTAAGTCAGCTGATGTGATAACATTATCGTAAATTCCATAGCCATATTCTTCTTTTTTACGAGCATCAAAAGTATCGTAGCCAGTTGTAAGAACAACAGATGCAACTGTATCTTTCTTGCCATTCGATAATTCAATGTTAAATAAGTCTCCGATTTTATCAACTTTAGTAACTGTGGTTCCAACATGGGTTTCAATTCTTTCAGAAACTCCTTTCTTTAAATAATCTAGGACTTCGTTACCTAACCTTTTTGTAGGAAAAAGACGATCCCAATTCAACAACTTTCCACCTAATTTATCTTCTTTTTCTACAAGAATGACCTTGTAATCCATTCTTTCTAATTCGGCAGCAGCTTCCATTCCAGCAATTCCGCCACCTATAACTAATATTTTATTATTCATTTCTTAAATTATTTTTACTATCTAATATAATTTGAGACCTAGTTTCCAGTCAAATGTGCTTTTCGATGACTGAGCGGAGTCGAAGGCATCGCGGATTCACTTCGACTCCGCTCAGTGAACGATGCTCAGCCAACGCGTACCTGTCACCTATAACCTTTACTTTAACACATTTGGTTTATTTGGCAACCCTAAATCCTGTCCATCTTTTCCTAAATATTTCTTTGAAGAATCGTAAGGAATACCAATTTTATCTAAAAGTGGTTCGCAAGATACCTGATGCATTTGCAAACCTAAATCCCAAGGATCGTAACCCATTACCATTCCAGCAACTTCTTCATACGTAAAAACCGGAATTCCTTTTCCATCTTTGCCATATACTTTTCCTTCCATTTCAGAAATTGCATATTGCCATTTATCAAGGAACATTGGACAACCTGGGCAATTTGTAATTATCATATCTGGCTCATACGATTCCATTGATTCAAATTTCTTATGAGTACAAGCAATAGAATAGCCTCTATTAGCCTGAACCAAATATTGCCTGAATCCAAAACCACAACAATGACGACGTTCTGGGTAATCAATTATCTCCCCACCCCACTCTTCAATCATTCCAACTAAAACATAAGGGTATTCGGCACCACCAACGCCTTTATTAGGAAACATTTTAGCATAATGACAACCAATATGTTCCACAACTTTAAGTGGTTTTCCAGTTTCTTTATTTACTAATTTGAATTTTGCTTTTGCGGCAATTTCTTTTCTGAATTTATAAATTACATCGCTTGCGTGAGCCAGATTTTGAGGTATTTCAAATTCTCTTCCTGTAGCTTTTTTTAGATATTCCCTAACTTTTTCTTCTTCCTTAGGAAAATGATGCCATGTATCAATTACTTCTGTGTAAATTCCAAAAGACGTAATGCACGAAGGTAAAAGATTTTTATATCCCGCTTCGGTCATCAAAGCAAACTGACGAGCAACTACTGTCATCATGGTATCAATAGGAACTATATCTCCATGATAGCCTATTCCTGTGCAAGTGGTATGACAAGGATGTTCGAAAACATCTTTTCCTAATTCATCTCTTAAAATTCTTATAAAAGCGGTTTCGGAACCTGGGAAAAAATTCTGACGAATACAACTTCTAACATAAAAATAGTTGTCATCAGCAATCTCTTTCTGATAGTCGTTCCAAATTGCTTGTTTTCCTTCTAACTTCATTACTTAATATGCTTTTGATTGTTATGAGAATATATATGTTGGAAATATTCATTATCCAAACCATCGCCAAATTCTAAATTCATTTCTTTAGCTTTTTCTTTAGAACAAGCTTCAATTTTGTCGAATCGGGCTTTTCCGCCAGTAACTTCAAATATTTTTCTTATTTCATCCAATGTATCTTCTGGAATTTTTCTAAGAATACCAGGACCATCGCCTTTATAGTTTCCGCCTAAACGCTCAAGATTTGCATTCCAATTTTTCTGAATCCAATCCCAAACAGGACCTTGCTCGGGATGTAAGTTAGTTCCAACGCCATCTAAATATATGCAATACCCTGTACTCAAAATCCAATCGCCAACGGTTCTTTTAATACAAAGCTGTTGTCGTCCTTTTTCTGATTCAACAAAAAAGCCTAATTCTTGCGAAAGCGAACGCAAAGCCATAATTACCAATCCTGGCGCATTATTTCTGGGGCAACGGGTTTTGCAAGACATGCACTCGCCACAATACCAAATTTGTTCACCTTTTAAAAGCTCTTCAATTTTAGCATTATCTCGGGATAAAACTATATCAACGATTGTACGAGGCTCGTAATTATAAAACGAAGATGCAGCACATATTGCAGTACAAGTTCCGCACTTAATGCAAGCTCTGGCTCCTTCTTCTATTCGGATATCTTTTATTAATAATTCGTAATAATTCATCTTAAACTATATTTCATACAGATTTAGTATAGTTGACAAAATTAATTAAATTATTTAATATTCAAATTTTTATCTGAGTGTTTTAAGAAAATTACTTAACAAGGTATTAACCAAAAAATTAATATTCTCTTTTATAAAAGGTCCGATCAATTCCTTTGTGGTTTAAACCATGAGCACCATTTAAAACCATTTTCCAATTCGCAAGGTTAGGCTTTTTGCCATCAAAATATATGTGTTTTTCTATATTTGTATCAATAAGATGAGGGGCTTCAATGATTTCAAAATATATAAATGCATTTATCTTTAAGCGATTTTCTGTTATCCTTGCTCTACCGGTATGTTTATCGGTTCTCGCCTCTGATCCCAAAACAAGTGTGACATGATGGTTTTCTTTTATTTGCAATGTTGCTCCATAAAAATCATCGTCTGAATGCCAAGAACCATTAAAACTTGATTTGTATTCCTTCTCTTTTTTGCAAGAAAAAACAAGTATAAGTGTGATACAAACATAAAATATATTTTTTTTCATAATTGGAGCAAATGAAATGGGGATTGAATAATTGACCAAAATACAACTAAAAACTTGACTTGAAAAAATTATTTCATTAACACTGATTAATGATAAATTCTATTTATTCGCTTTTTAATATTATAATAAACTACTAAATAATCGATAGCTAAAACTAATATATTCGAAATAAGTAGCGAAAATACCATTCCATCAACTTCCAATGGGAGTAAAATCCTTATTGTTATAGCAAGCAATCCAAACAAAAAGCCATAAATAAATTTCCCAATATTTGTCTTTGAAGCAGTAACTGGGTCAACCGACATAAATACAACACCAAATAAGAAATTACCTAATAAAAGTTGAGTAAAAACATCAACTCGCATCAAGACGGTTGCAGCAATAAAATTGAACAAAATAGACATTAATATTCCGCCAAATAAAGCCGAAAATATAATTCGCCAACTTCCTATTCCTGTAAAAATTAAAATTGTAGCACCAATAAGTATCAAAAATTTTGATGATTCACCAACCGAACCAGGAGTCATTCCAAAAAACAAGTCGAAAAAACTTGGTAAATTTTGAAAGTTTCCTGACACAGCAGAAAATAGTGGCGTAGTATTTACAAAGCCATCTGTTATTAATTTCCCTTCACCAGGCAAACAAACCCATGAACTAGAAGACATCTGGTTTGGAAAATTAAAAAAAATAAAACAAAAAGCTAAAGCAGTAGGATTAAACATGTTTTTTCCTGTCCCTCCATAAAATTCTTTTATCAGAATTGTAAAAGCCATTGATACCGCGACCAACCAAAGTGGAATATTAATTGGCATTAACATAGTTAGAAGCAAACTTGTAACAAATAAACCTTTGCTAACATCTCTCTTCACTATCTTTGCATACAATACCTCTACAATATAGCCAGAAAAGTAAGATACTAAAAGCATAGGAAATACTTTATAAAAACCAAATCCAAACTGGTAAACGAAATCTTCGTTCAAATGCCCTATTGACAAATAATATTGGTAACCAACATTCCAAATGCCAAATAAAAACAGCGGTATTAAAGCCAAAACAACAATTCCCATCGTTCTTTTCAAATCAACCACATCTCGAATATGCGAACCTTTAGTAGTTTCACTATTTGGAACAAAAAAGAATGCTTCAATAGCATCAAACAGGAATTTAAAGCGCTCAAGTTTTTTACCTTTATCAAACTTGGGCTTAAAATTATTTATCAATTCTCTTAATGCTTCCATCTATTTGAAAATATTAATTTTTTTCTGTTTATCTTTTCTTAATAAATCTAATCCCATTCGAATAATCTCCTGTACTTCAATTTTAGAAGTACATATATATTCACATAAAGCAAAATCCTCTTCCGAAACTTCATAGATTCCAAGTTTTTCCATTTGATCAATATCCCCTTTTAAAATTGCTTTAAGCAGAAAAACTGGATAAATGTCCATTGGCAATACGCTTTCATATTGTCCAGACATAAAGAATGGACGCAACTCACCGTTAATATTTGTATCTATTCTATATTTCATTGAAGGTATTATTCTAGAGAAATAGGAACGCGAATGACTAAATTTGTCTAATCTAAGCTGAGCCCAACCAAAAAATTCCGCATTTTCACCTTCTGGAATAACAGAAATTTGGTGATTATAATACCCTAAAAATCCGTTTTCATTAGTAGTTTTACCGGTTAAAACATTTCCATTAATAATTCTCAACTTAGAATCTGAAAGATTTTCTTCTAACAAAGGTTTAATTTGAGCTCCAATAAAGGTTTTATGATACTTTGGATGTCGAACTTCAGAACCAGCAAGAGCTATGATTCTACCTGCATTAAATACTCCTTCTATAAAAAGACGTCCAATTATTAAAACATCTTGAGCATTAACATACCAAACAACTTCGCCTTTATTGATTGGACTAATATGATGAATTTGAATTCCAATATTTCCAGCAGGATGTGGACCTGAAAAATAATGAATATGAGCATTTCTTGTTTTTGTAAAAACCTTAGTAGCTGTAATATCAGCATTTATGGACAAATGCAAATTTCCATCAACTAATTTGGAAAGAGCATCAATTCCCGTTTGAAAAACTTCGCCTTTTCCATGATGAATAAAATCGAAATCTGGAGCTAAAGGCGAAGAATCGAAAGCTGAAACAAAAATTGCTTTTGGAATATCATTAGGGCTGGCAATAAAATCAAAAGGACGTTGGCGAATGAAAGCCCATACACCACTTTTCAATAATCTATTTTTTATCTCTTCTGCAGAAAGCTCATTTGGATTTGCTTCAGAAAAATGTTCATATATTATTTTTTCATCAGATTTGATTACAATATGTGAAACCTGACCATCGCATTTTTTTTCTATGCTATCGATATAACCGCTTACAGGTGAAACAATATTTATTTGCTGATTATTAAAATCTGTAAATAAAACTGAACCTGCATATACTTTGTTGCCAACTTCTACTTTCAAATCAGGAACTAAACCAACAAAATCCAAAGGTGATATTCCAAAAAAATCGATCTGTTTTGGCGATGCATAAGCCTTGTCTGCTTCCCCTTCAATTCTAATATCTAAACCTCTTTTAATTTTAACAATATTCATTTCCATCTATATTAATACCACTATTCGAACGAAATCATACTAAAATAATTAAAAAATCGTATTAATATGCTTCATAATCAATAGAATTGAAAAAATAAATTTATTACATTTGTACAAATAAAGATAATATAAAAATCGACATGCCAAATATTTTAAAAAATAAAGTAATTTACATTTTGTTAATAATCTGCTTTTTCGCATCTGCTAAAGCTTCTGCACAAAGCGATGATTATTTTAAAAATAAATTTCTCAGATTTGAAAATTTCATATACAACGACAGCATAAAATCATTTAATATTCATACTCAAGATTGGGAATTTTCTGCCCCAATTATTGAATTAAATTCGGAACAAAAACTGGTTTTTTCTTTTGATGAATTAGATTCGGATGTTAAACAATATGAGTATACTTTAGTTCATTGCGATTATAAATGGGAAAAATCGCCACTCGAACCGAACGAATATTTTGAAAGCTTTACAAATGATAGAATTACAAGCTATGAATATTCTAGAAATACTATTCAACGATATGTTCATTACTCCGCATCATTTCCTAACGACAATTTAAAACCCACAAAATCTGGAAATTACCTATTAATTGTGTATGCTCAAGATAATCCCGAACAAATAATTATATCGTGGCGAATTCTTATTACTGAACAGAAAGTAGACATAGTTTCAAAAGTTAAACAAGCTACCAACATTGATGATCGATCAACACGACACGAAATCGATTTTTCAATTATTTCAAATAATCTAGAAAACCCAAATGATAATATCAGTGTTTTATTGTTGCAAAATTTCAGATGGGATAATGCTATTAACAATTTAAAACCCAAATTTATAAAAGGAAACGAATTAGTTTTTGATTATGAAACAATAAACACATTTCTTGCAGGAAATGAATATCGTTTTTTTGACACCAGAACGCTTAGATATTTGTCGGAAAATGTTCTTTCTATATATTTCGAAAACAAGAAAAACAATGTTCAATTAAAAACAGATGAACGTAAAACATTTAAAGTATTTTTAAATTCAAAAGATATTAATGGGCGTTTTTTTATAAAAAACAACGATGGAAATGATGGGAATATAGACGGCGATTATGCATGGATTCATTTTGCACTGCCTTATGCTAGCCCTTTAATAAATGGAAGTATCTACGTTTTAGGCGATTTGACTAATAACAGTTATAATTCTATTTCAAAAATGATTTATAATTATGAAAAAAAACAATATGAACTTAGCCTATTTCTGAAACAAGGATACTATAATTATATATATTCATTCGTCGAAAACGGCAAAAAAGTTGGCGACGTTTCTTTTATCGAAGGTTCCCACTATGAAACAGATAACGAATATACCATTTTGGTTTACTACAAGCCTTCTACCCAATTACATTATAGCTTAATAGCAACTAAAGCATTCAACACAACTAACTAGCTAAAACTTATTCCTTTAATAAAAAATGCATGAAACAATAAATAAACAAAAATGATAATCATTATTGGATAAGCATATATTTTTTCGGATGATGCATAGCGAATAATTACAGCTTTCTTCAAAGCTCCACTGCTTGCAAAAAGCCAGGCTATAATTATTTCGAATAAAACAACAAATAGTATAATTGCTTTATAACTTGAAATTTGTGGGTAATAATAAAAATATGAAACTAAAGAACCAATAAACCAAGGTGCTAAAGCATAATAAACAACAAATTGTCTTCTACTCCTTGAACTTCCAATTGTTTTTTTTGTATTGGCAAGCCTAATAAGGTTTACGGAGAAAATAATCCCTACAATCATTGCAACAAAAACAACGAAAAGATTTGAAAAAACCAAGAAATTAGAACCCCATGACATATTTTTATAAATAGCACCAAAATCTTCGTCAATATCTATATTTAAATACAAAAGTTGAGAAAGAAAAACAGAAATTCCAAATACTGACAACCAAAGCCATATAATATTTGCAAAATCGGAGAAAAGCTTACGTTTTTTATAAATAAACAATGAGACTCCACCAAGAATCACTGATAAAAAAGAACCTGCAAAAAAAGGTATAAAATATTTCTTCGTTTTAAAGCCTAACGACATTTCTACGCCATAATAGTACCAACTGGGCTTTGCGCCATAAGCAGTAGAAAAAATAAAAAGAAAAAAATCTTGAAGAAAAGTAATTACTACAAATGAAAAAATAAATAATAAAGTAGAATTAATAATTCTTGCTTTGGTTACTTTTGCACTTTGATAATTAGGTTTTCGCTCTAAATTGATCATAATAGATTCGTGATTATTTAGCAAAAATAATCCATTTTTTTTAATTCTAATATATTTCCTGAATTCTTTATAAAATCATTAGTATTTTTGCACAAAATTATCTAGCGTGGGACTAAAGGAACTAATACAAAAAATAAATACACTTGAACAGCTTAGTATATTTAACAACTTTTGCTCAAATGCAGAAAATAATAAAATCTTTATTGATGGCGTAAAAGGAAGTTTTATTAGTTTTTTAATAAATGCTTCGTTTAAAAATGCACAAAGTAATTTTGTGGTTATTCTTAACGACAAAGAAGAAGCTGCATATCTTTTAAACGACATCGAAAGCATTTCAAACTTATTAAATGAGCATAATTTTGCATTGTTTTTCCCAAAATCATTAAAAAAATATTATAATTCTGAAGAATCCGACAACTCTGATATTTTAATGCGCGCCGAAACACTAAACGCTATTAATCTTCAGAAGAAAAACATTATTATTACCTATCCCGAAGCTTTAATTGAAAACGTACTTACTAAAAAACAATTAACAAGTAATACCCTTTCATTAAATGTTGGCGAAAATGTGTCGCTCGATTTCTTATTAGATGTGTTGATAGAATATGGCTTTGAAAGAGTAGACTATGTTTACGAACCAGGTCAGTTTAGTATTAGAGGCGGTATTATAGATGTATTTTCGTTCTCAAATGAACATCCATACAGAGTAGAATTTTTTGGTAATCAAGTTGATTCAATTAGAATATTTGAGGCTACTTCGCAATTGTCAATTAATAAAGTGCCTAAATTTTCTATAATTCCAAATGTTCAAAACAATGAAATATTTGAAACAAAAGAATCTTTCTTCAATTATTTGCCTACGAATACCATTATATTTATTAAAGATTTAATTTTCGCAGCCGACCGAATAAATTCTGAATTTGAAAAAGCAACATCAATTTATACTGATTTAAATAAAACAGGAGTTTTAAAACACAAAAGTCCTGAAGAATTATATCTTTCGAAAGAAACGTTTTTAAAAGATATAATAAACTTCTCGGTTGTAGAATTTGGCAAAAAAGTTTTAGCAAAAGAAGAAATATCTTTTAAAACATCACCTCAGTCTTCATTCAATAAAAATTTCGATTTAATTCTAAATAACTTTATTGAAAACAAAAACCAAGGCTTTGAAAATATTGTTTTTTCTGATAATCCAAAGCAATTCACAAGAATTGAAGATATTTTTAATGATATAAATAAAGAAACAAAAAATATCGACACCATTTTTTGCCCAATAAAAACTGCAATTCATGAAGGTTTTTTGTTGCACGACTTGAAAATAGCTTTTTTTTCTGACCATCAATTATTCGAACGTCATCATCGTTTCAGACTGAAAGAAGGATATGCCAGAAAAGAAGCGCTAACTATTAAAGAAATCATAAACCTAAGTCCAGGTGATTTTGTAACCCACATCGACCATGGTGTTGGACGTTTTGATGGACTAGAAAAGATTGAAGTTAATGGCAAAAGCCAAGAAGCAATACGCTTAATTTATAAAGATAACGATATATTATATGTTAGCATACATTCGCTTCATAGGATAAACAAATACACAGGGAAAGAAGGCACGGCTCCCAGCATGCACAGATTAGGTTCTGGCGTATGGAACAAACTAAAAGATAAAACAAAAAGCAAAGTAAAAGAAATTGCTATTGACCTTATTCGTTTGTATGCCGAACGAAAAATGAAAAAGGGATTTGCTTTTGCACCTGATAATTACCTTCAAAATGAGTTAGAAGCATCTTTTATTTACGAAGATACACCTGATCAAATTAAATCAACGATAGATGTAAAAAAGGATATGGAAGCTCCAAATCCAATGGATCGACTTATATGTGGCGATGTGGGATTTGGGAAAACAGAAATTGCAATTCGTGCTGCATTTAAAGCAGTTTGCGACAGTAAGCAAGTAGCAATTTTAGTTCCAACAACAATTTTAGCTCTTCAGCATTACAAAACACTATCGGAAAGACTAAAAGATTTGCCTTGTAACGTTGATTATATAAATCGCTTTAAATCGGCAAAGCAACAGAAAGAAACAATTGAAAAACTTGCTAATGGAAAAGTAGACATTGTTATAGGAACTCACCGAATATTAAGTAAAGACATAAAATTCAAAGATTTAGGATTATTAGTTATTGATGAAGAACAAAAATTTGGAGTTGCTGCAAAAGAGAAAATGCGTGAAATGAAGACGAATGTTGATACATTAACTCTAACAGCTACCCCAATTCCTCGCACTTTGCAATTTTCGCTAATGGGAGCGCGAGATTTATCAGTAATTAATACACCTCCACCAAATCGACAACCAATTAAAACAGAAATAATCGACTTTTCGGAAGAAATAATTCGAGATGCTATTAATTATGAAATTGAACGAGGTGGACAAATTTTCTTTATTCACAACAGAGTTCAAAATATTAACGAAGTAAAAGACCATATCCACAGAATTTGTCCAAAAGCCAGAATTACAATTGGCCATGGACAAATGGATGGCGAAAAATTAGAAGAAGTAATGCTCGACTTTATTGAAGGTGATTTTGATGTATTAATTGCTACAACAATTATTGAATCGGGCTTAGATATTACAAATGCTAATACAATAATAATAAATAATGCTCAAAACTTTGGTCTTAGCGATTTGCATCAAATGCGAGGCAGAGTTGGTAGAAGTAACAAGAAAGCGTTTTGCTACCTAATTGCACCTCCAAGTTCAATGCTAACAGACGAAGCGAATAAAAGATTAAAAGCCATTGAAGATTTTTCTGATTTGGGAAGTGGCTTTAATATTGCCATGCGAGATTTAGACATACGTGGGGCAGGGAATATTTTGGGTGGCGAACAAAGCGGTTTTATTAACGAAATGGGCTATGATACCTATTTGAAAATACTTCAAGAATCAGTAGAAGAGCTGAAAGAAACCGAATTCAAAGAATTATTTGAAGAAGAAAATAAAAAGAAAGATTTTGTAAAAGAATGTGTTTTTGAATCTGATTTGGCAATACATATACCTGATGAATACGTTAATGAAAGTTCTGAAAGAATAAATCTATACAGAAGCATCGACAACCTCTCAAATGAAGCTGAATTAATTCAATTTGAGAAAGATTTAAATGATCGTTTTGGAGCAACACCATCACAAACAGTTGATTTACTAAATACCATTCGTTTAAGATGGATTGCAAAAGAATTAGGATTCGAAAAATTGGTTTTAAAAAACAGCAAATTAGTTGCATATTTAATTTCTAACGAAGATTCAGATTATTACCAATCTTTGCATTTTAGTAAAATAATCGAACATATCAAATATAATTACAATACATGCAGCATGTTAAGCCAAAACGGCAAAGCCACATTAACTTTTAAAAATATTAAATCGGTTTCGGAAGCGCTTGAAATGTTAATAAATGTTAAAATGATTGATGTTAAATAATCAATGTTCTGTTTATCCTTAATATCATGTTATTTCAATAAAAAAAGGCAACAGACGTATTAATAACAATTAATTAACAATATATTGCTTTTTAGTTTAACTTTTCTTAACTAAATTTGTTGAGAGAAATATTAACTAATCTACAACAAATGAAAAAAATTTTACTTTCAGTTTTTGCTATTGCATCATTTAGCTATGCTCATTCACAATGCAGCGAATTATTTATTTCGGAATATGTTGAAGGAAACTACAACAATAAGGCAATTGAGATTTATAATCCAACATCAGCACCTATTAATTTATCAGCATATCGCTTGATTAGATGGCAAAACGGTTCTGCAACAGCAGATCAAACAGCTACTTTTGTATTAAATTTAACCGGTTCTATTGCTTCTCATGATGTTAAAGTATTTGTTATTGACAGAAGAGTAGTTGGCGCTACAGGCCAAGACACTGTTGTATTTGCAGATTTGCAAGCTAAAGCAGATACTTTTGCTTGTCCTGATTATAATGTAAACAGCACCCTTTCTTTTAATGGCGATGATGCAATGTCATTGCAAAAAAACAATGGCGGAACATGGACAAATGTTGATATATTTGGTGTTATCGGAGAAAGACCAACAACAGCATGGACTGATACAGACCCATACAATGATGGAACTGGAGAATTTTTAACTAAAGACAAATCGCTTGTTAGAAAATCAACAATTACTTCAGGTGTAACCACAAATCCAGCTTCTTTTAACACACTTGCCGAGTGGGATGTTTTTGACATGAATACATTTACTAATCTGCAAACACATGACTGTTCTTGTAATCAAACCTCGGTTAATGAAATATCAAGCACATCTGCTTCTTTTTTGCCAAACCCAGTAAATTCTAACCTAGTTGTTACATCAAAGGAAAATATTCAATCTATTAAAGTTATAGATGTACTTGGCAAAAGCATTTATTCTTCTTGTCCAAAAACAAATACAATTTCAATAAATTTCCAAAGTATGGAAAATGGAATTTACTTTGTTATTATTAATGCAGGAGAAAACCAAATTACTCAAAAGGTTGTAAAAAACTAAACATATCAACTGATTGCTAAACCAAAACCAGTGGCATTAAAGATTCCACTGGTTTTTTAATCTAAAAAATTATGAAAAAAGTACTATTACTAATTTTCATTTCGGCTCTTTTTTGCTCATTTTCAAAAGCACAAACATATACAATCAAAGGAAATATAAAAGATGCTACATCGAGCGAAACTCTAATTGGAGCAAATATAACTTACGCTACAGGGAAAGGAGTTGTTTCTGATATTGATGGGAACTATTCAATTTCGCTAGTTAATGGGGAATATACCTTAACATTTTCGTATATCGGATATAAACCAATAGAAAAAAAAATAACAGTTGCAGGCAAAAACATTATATGCGATGTAAAACTAGAAACTACAATGCTAAACGAGGTTCAAGTTGTTGCTGATATTGCCAAAACAAGAGAAACACCTGTTGCGTTCACTAACATAACACCAAGAATAATTGAAGAAAATTTAGCTTCACAAGACATGCCAATGCTGCTCAATTCAACCCCAGGAGTATATGCAACACAGCAAGGTGGAGGAGATGGAGATGCGAGAATCAATATAAGAGGTTTTAATCAACGAAATGTAGCAGTAATGCTTGATGGAATTCCAGTAAATGACATGGAAAATGGTTGGGTTTACTGGTCGAATTGGTTCGGATTAGACATTGTAACACGAAACATTCAAGTTCAAAGAGGTTTAGGTGCATCTAAAATTGCAATTCCATCAATCGGAGGAACAATGAATATAATGACTAGCGGAATCGAAACAAAGAAATCACTTAAAATTAAAGAAGAAATCACGTCTGAAGGTCAAAGCAGAACAACGTTAGGCTATACTTCTGGGGAATTAAAACATGGATTCTCCTTCACATCAGCTCTTTCATATAAATTTGGAGATGGCTGGGTTGACAACACCCAATCAGAAGGATATTTTTACTATTTAAAAGTAGATAAAAAAATAAAAAAACATATAATAAGCATAAGTGCAATGGGAGCACCTCAAAACCATGCTCAAAGAGCTTTTCAAAAACCAGTGGCATTATACAGCCACGAATACGCTAAAAAAATTGGCATTCCCGACAGCGTTATCAACTTAAACAAAGAAAGAGGATTACGCTACAATCAACATTGGGGAGTATTAAATAGAGATGGTGCATCGGAAGTGGTAAGTGAACAATACAATTATTATCACAAACCACAATTTAGCCTTCGCGATTTTTGGAATGTAAATAAAAAACTTTATGTGTCAAATATTTTATATGCATCCATTGGAAATGGCGGTGGCGTAAGTTATGCTGCAGGCACTAAAAATGGAGTTGCAGGCAGTTCAACATCATATCCTTTAGATACTGTTAATGGATTAATTGATTTTCAAAGTATTTACAATACAAATAAAACCGGTCCTTATCAAATAAATACTCTAGTTGACCCAAATGAAAGATGGGCAGGGGGAATTTTAAATAGCAAACACAATGAACACAGATGGTATGGTTTATTAACAACACTAAATTACACTATTAATGATGAGTTAGAATTATCGGGAGGTCTAGATTTCAGAAATTATAAAGGAATTCATTACAAAACTATATACGATTTACTTGGTGGGGACTATTTTATGGATAACACCAATAAAACAACAGCAGGAAACTACACTAGCGAGACTCAAACTTTAGTAAAACACATTGGCGATACAATTGGGTACAATTACCAAGGACTTGTGAAATGGGGCGGTGCATTTACACAATTAGAATACAAAAATGGCAATATAACAACTTTCATCAATCTTTCTGCCGCTTATACAGGTTACAAAAGAATTGATTTTTATAAGAACAAAGATTTAGTGATAGATGGAAAAACTTATAATCAGGCGGTAGGTTTTGGCGACATATTTTTAACAAATGGAACTGATAATATAACCTTCAATAGTGGAAATGATGGAAAAGACAAAATGTTCACTAGTGGTGATACTACATTTATAGTAAAAATAAATGGAAGCAATAAGGACACCGTTTCGATTGTAAATGCCAAACAATACACACAGAATTCTGCAGAAGCTAGGTATTCAGAAACTAATTGGGTATGGCGCCCTGGATTTACAATAAAAGGTGGTTTGAATTATAATATCGACGAATTTCAAAATGCTTTTCTGAATTTAGGGTATATTTCAAAAGCACCCCGATTTTCAAATGTTTTCGATAACAACAACACAAAAATCGAAAACATAGAAAATGAAAACATAAAAGCCTTAGAACTTGGCTATAGTTATTCAAAACAAAAAATCAGTTTAAATTTAAATACATATTACACCTTATGGTCTAATCGTCCTGCCGACTTCCCTTCTACTGTAACAATAAATGATGAACAATACAAAATTAATGTTAATGGAATGAATGCAAGACATACGGGCATTGAAGGAGACTTTATTTATAAAGTCACAAAGAAAATTGAATTAGAAGGTCTAGCTTCTTATGGAGATTGGATTTGGACATCAAAAGACACTTTTAATGTTGAAGATCCAAATACTGGAATACCTACAGGAGATAAAATTTCATTTGATGCAAAAGGGGTTCACGTCGGTGATGCAGCCCAAACTCAGCTAGGCTGCGGAATTAGATACGAAATCATTAAAGGATTATACATCAAACCTAGACTAACTTATTTTGGAAGATATTATTCACAATTTGATCCATTCTCTTTAAGCGGTGAAAACGCAGGCAGAGAATCTTGGATGATGCCAAATTATACTTTGGTAGATTTAAACATGGGATATCGCTTTTATGTAATGAAGAAAAAAGTCGACTTCCGTTTTAACATTTTAAATCTTTTCAACAAAATGTATATATCAGATGCTGCTAATAATGATAGTTACACTCAAAGTTTTAATGATTTTGATGCCAAATCAGCTGCAGTTTTCTTTGGTATGGGTCGTAGATTCACAACTTCATTACAAATAACTTTATAAATTTTAATAATTATAACGATGAAAATTTTCAAGAAGATTAATTTATTATTAGGATTTTTAGCAATAAGCTTTATATCCTTTGCTCAAACGAGCTTGCCAACATCATTTGATTTTAATAGTGCTACACCGCCTAACGGCTGGACATTAAATTTAAATGTAGTTGCTGGAAATACAACTTACACTACAGGAAGCGACGGAAACCCCTCTTGCAGATTGGATGGTGCAGGCGAGTACGTACAAATATTTTTTGCTGATGTTCCTGGCCCTTTAACATTTTACATGAAAGGAACTGCAACTTCTGTACCCGCTTTTACAGGTAAATTTTCATTACTTGAATCTGTAGATGGAACAAATTGGGACACTCTAACAAATTACACAACTATGAATGCCGCTTTTACACTTTACACAATTAGCAATATAAATTCAGCTAGTAGATATGTTCGCTTTTACTATACAACTAAAGTTTCAGGGAGCAATGTTGCCCTTGACCAAGTCAACCTTGCACCAGCGCCTGCAGGACCCGTTGAAATAAATATTAAATATAATAGTACTGATGTAATTAATAATTCGGAAGTAGTAATTGGTACAACAGCTAGCTCAACGTTTACTTTAGAAAACAACGGAAGCTCTGGTAGTCTTGATATTGCAAATACTACTTTAACTGGAGCAAATGCTTCAGATTTTTCTTTTGCTAATATTCCTGCCTCAGTAGCATTTGGAGCTACAGCAAATTTTACAGTTAACTTTAATCCAACAGGTGCTGATGGAACAAAAAAGGCAATTTTAACAATATACAATAATGATACGGATGAAAATCCTTATATAATCAATCTATATGGAATAAAAGGACAATACGCAACAGAACCAAGCAGTCAACCAACAAATTTAAATTTCACCTCAGTAAAATCCTATTCATTAACAGTTGGATTTAGTGATGCATCAACAGCACCAGATTCATACATAGTTTTGAAAAAAATCAATTCTGCTGTAACCGAAATTCCTGTTGACGGAGTTTCATACACAATTGGCGACTATATTGGAAACGCTCAAGTTGTATATGTTGGGGATGCGGGAACTTTTAAGCCCTCTGGTATTATTGCAAATAATATATATCATTTTTCAGCATTCTCATTCAATGGACCTCACGGATTTGAAAACTATTTAACTACGACGCCATTAAATGGCAATACTGCATCTTCTGGAAATATGATGGGAACCTATTATTCTTCAATAAATAGTCAAAGTTCAACCTTTATTCAAGACCTTCATAATTTAATTAATCCTCATACCCAAATATACTATAGCAATTATGCACCAACAATAATAAGCGAGTTTTACGCACGTGACACAACTAACGGACAAAAAGTTGTAACATGTGTATATTCTGGTTTTAATTCAGTATACTCTGAGCCTTTTTATTGGGCAAACTCTACTGTTGATGGCGATTTAAGTAGAGAGCACACTTTTTGTGCAAGCTGGATGCCTTCAAACGGGGATGTAAATGCAATAGAGTACTCCGATTTGTATAATATTTATCCAACTGAATTTGATAATGCTAATTCCAAGAGAAGCAATAATCCATTGGGAGTAGTTGCAAATGCAACCTCTACTTACCTAGGATGCAAATATGGTACTGATGCAAATGGAAATACAGTTTTCGAACCAAGAAACGAACATAAAGGCGATGCTGCTAGAGCAATGTTTCACATGATAATGTGCTATAATGGTACTGGTGGCGCTTGGAAACTTCCAACAAATCAAAATCAAGATATTCTGAAAACATGGAATACCCAAGATCCAGTTAGCAATCATGAAATTGCAAGAAATGATTATGTTAACTCTAAACAAACAAACAGAAATCCATTTATTGACCATCCAGAATGGGCAAATTTAATAGATTTTTATACAGTATCACTTGTAGGAACTGAAGAAAACAATATAAATAACAACGTATTAGTTTATCCAAACCCTTCAAATGGAATTGTCAACATAGTTTGTGATGGCATGCAAATTGAAAACATTCAGGTTACTGATATTTTAGGACAAATTGTTCTTAACAAAAATAATGCTAATTCAATTGAATTGAATAAAGGTTTATATTTTGTTCATGTATTTACAAATAAGGGAGAAGCTGTGAAAAGAGTTGTAATTAACTAATATTTAGCCAGAAAAATCGCAAAAACAAAAAAGGTTTGCAATTGCAAACCTTTTTTGTTTTAATATGCAAAATATTTTATATATTTGATGCCAAAATCTACCTAAAGTGTCGGACAAATTAGTTATAATACCTACGTATAATGAAAAAGAAAATATCGAAAAAATAATTCGAAAAGTTTTTTCATTGCCTTCTGATTTTCATTTACTTATAATTGAAGACAATTCTCCAGATGGAACGGCGTCAATTGTTAAAAGTTTAATTCCTGAATTTTCAGGTAAACTTTTTATTGAAGAACGAAAAGGAAAACTCGGGTTAGGAACTGCATATATTCATGGATTCAAATGGGCTCTTAAAAATAATTATGAATATATATTTGAAATGGATGCCGATTTCTCTCACAATCCGGAAGATTTATTAAAGCTGCATGATGCATGTGCAAATAAAGGGGCAGACTTGGCAATAGGTTCAAGATACATTAAAGGCGTAAATGTAGTTAATTGGCCAATGGGCAGAGTTATTATGTCTTATTATGCATCAGCTTATGTAAGATTCATCACTGGAATGAAAATTCAAGACTCTACAGCTGGCTTTAAATGCTATACCCGCAAAGTACTTGAAACCATTAACCTTGACAAAGTGAAATTTATTGGATATGCATTTCAAATAGAAATGAAATTTACCACTTGGAAATTAGGGTTCAATATTATAGAAGTTCCAATAATCTTTACAGACAGAACAGAAGGAACTTCAAAAATGAGCAGTGGAATTTTTAAAGAAGCAATATTTGGAGTAATTCAATTAAAATTAAGAAGCATCTTTCGTTCGTACAAAAAATAACCGAATATTCTTTAATGACACATACACTTATTACTGGCGGAACCATTGTTAATGAAGGCAAAATATATAAAGCAGATATTCTAATTTTCGACGACATTATTTCTGATATCTACCCCTACCCTTTGTCTGCTGAAACCAAACATTTTATTGACAAATTACCACATCAAATAATAGATGCCAAAGGATTGCACGTTTTCCCAGGCATTATTGATGACCAAGTTCACTTTAGAGAACCTGGCAATACTCATAAAGGTGATATAGAATCTGAATCCAGAGCTGCTATTGCAGGAGGAGTAACGTCTTTTATGGAAATGCCAAATACAAATCCACAAACCACCAGTATTGAAGAGTGGAATAAAAAAAACGAACTAGGCTGCAACAAGTCATACGCTAATTATTCCTTTTATTTTGGGGCAAGCAATGATAATATAAAAGAAATAAATAAAATAAATTCAAAAGAAGTTTGCGGGTTAAAAGTTTTCATGGGTTCATCTACAGGAAACATGCTAGTTGACAATAAAAAGAGCTTAGAAGCAATATTTTCCGAATCCCCTGTTTTAATTGCTACCCATTGCGAAGATGAAGCAACAATTTTAATCAATACAGAAAAAGCAAAAAAAGAATTTGGTGATAATATTCCAGTTGAACAGCATTCAATTATTCGAAATAACGAAGCATGTTACAAATCTTCATCTTTAGCTGCTGAACTTGCAACAAAATATAACAGCCGCTTACACATTCTTCACTTAACAACCAAAGAAGAACTTAGCATTTTTGATGAGAAGCCAATTGAACAAAAGCAAATAACTGGCGAGGTATGTGTTCATCACCTATGGTTTAACGACAAAGACTATAAAGCACTAGGTTCGAAAATCAAGTGTAATCCTGCTATCAAAACTGAACTCGACAGAGAAAACCTTATTCAAGGCGTTTTAAACAATAGGCTTGATGTAATAGCGACTGATCATGCTCCTCACACTTTAGAAGAAAAAGCAAATATCTACAGCAAATCACCTTCTGGTGTACCTTTGGTACAACACTCTTTGCAAATAATGATTGAATTTTATCATAAGCAAATTTTTACTTTAGAAAAAATTATTGAAAAAATGTGTCATGCTCCTGCATTAGCATACAAAATTCAGAATAGAGGTTTTATCAAAAAAGGCTATTTTGCCGACTTAGTGTTGGTTGATTTAAATAAATCAGAAATTGTTGACAAAAAACAAATTTTGTATAAATGCAATTGGTCTCCTTTTGAAGGAATGAGGTTAAACTCATCAATAAATACTACAATTATTAATGGGAAAATAAGCTATTCAAAAGGCTCTATTCAACCAAATAGAAATGTAAAAATGCTTTTATTTAATAGATAAACTATGAAAATATTTTTCCCCTGTCTTTGTATAATATGTATTTTTATTTCATGTAGAAATAACCAACAAATTCCCAAAACAATTATTGAAAAAGATTCGATGGTATTAATTCTTAATGACATACAAATAATAGAAGCTGGACTAGGAATAGCACACAACAACGGAGTAAAAGAATCCAATTATATAGTCCCTTTTTATAAAAAAGTTATTGAGAAGCATAAACAGAGTAGCGAACGTTTTATTCTAAGTTTAGAATATTATTGTCAAAACCCAAGATTATTAGATGAGTCCTACCAAAAATTACTTCCAATATTGATCGAAAAACAAACTATTTTCAACAACAAGAAACAATAAGCTCAACTTCTTGTTAATTAATGTTAAAGAACCTTCCAAAATTTTTACCTGATAAAAATATATTCTAATTTGGTCTTAAATTATTAAAACACAAAACCAAAATAGACTAACAATGAAGAAAATTAACTTTAAACAGTTAATTGTTTGCATGCTATTTCTAGTTTTCTCTGGAAATATTGCAATAAGTCAAACAATTAATCCCAATCATCTTGATGGGACAATTTATTTCAAACTTAAGGACAATGTAGTTCCTTACCCTCAATCAAATGGGATTGTAAATCCAAGAAATACTAAAGAACTTGCCACTTTAATTAGCAAGTATGGCATCACTAGTGTCAAAAACACATTTTTTAGCACTTCTGATTCTAAACTACATAGAGTTTATAGAGTTACATTTTCTAATATTGACATGGTTGACCAATTAATTAGAGATTTATCTCAAAATTCTCAAGTTGAATACGCAGAAAATGCACCAATATTTAAGCCATTTTACACTCCAAATGATTATGGAAGTACAGCAGGAAACAACTGGCATTTAACAAAAATTAATGCTAAAGGAGCTTGGGATGTAACCAAAGGATTGGCTTCTGTAAAGGTTGCTGTTATTGACAATGCTATATGGACTGATCACCCAGATTTAGTAGGCAAAGTTGATTTGAAAATTGATTTGGCTGATATTGATAACAATACAAATCCTCCAGCAGGCACAACTGATGCTGCTTGGTCTCACGGCACTCACACATCTGGCTTAATTGCTGCCAACACTGATAACTCTACAGGTATTTCTTCAATTGGATTTAACACTCGTTTACTAGCTTGTAAAATTGGTAGAGATTCTGATGCAGCCATGGTTAATGGATTTGAAGGTATCACATGGGCTGCAGATAATGGAGCTGATGTAATAAGCATGTCTTGGGGTGGACCTCAATATTTCATTACAATGCAACTAACAGTGAACTATGCATACAACAAAGGCATTGTTCTATTAGCTGCTGCAGGAAATGATGGAACAGAAGTACTTTCTTATCCAGCAGCCTGCGACCATGTAATTTCTGTTGGTTCAACAGATGGTGATGATAAAGTATCTAGCTTCTCACAGTATGGAACATGGCTTGATGTAATGTCTCCTGGTGGGTTTCAAACTAGCGGCTTTTTAGATCAATTATTAGGAAATAGTGTGTATAGTTTGGCTTTTGGAACAGGAACTGCTGGATACACAAAAATGCAAGGCACATCAATGGCATGCCCAATAGCAGCTGGCTTATGTGCTCTAATGATTGCAGCAGACACAAATATTACACCAGACAAAGTTGAAAGCATATTAAAAAGCACATGCGTTAATATTAACTCATTAAATACTGCAAAAGTTGGCAAAATTGGATCTGGCAGAATCAACGCTGCTGCTGCAGTTACCGCAGTAGTTAATCAAGCAAGCTCTTTAGTTTCTGACTTTAAAGCCAATACTATAATGGTAAGTCAAGGCGGATTAATAAATTTCCAAGACCAAAGTATTGGTAATCCTATAACTTGGAAATGGAATTTTCCAGGTGGAAATCCTTCTACTTCAACCTTACAAAACCCACAAGGCATAAAATATACAACATCCGGCTTTTATGATGTTACTTTAACTATAACTACAGCAACAGATACAGCTGTAGAAGTTAAACATGGATTTATTACTGTTAGAGCCCCTTCTTCAAGCGGATGGATTGAACAATCATCGGCATTTACAGAACAATTTAGAGGGATAAATGTAATTTCAATTGTAGATAAAAACATCGTTTGGGCTGGAGCATTTAATGGCGCAGCGCAAACTACTGCAGATTTTAATACTTTTGATTTTACACGAACAATTGATGGCGGAAATACATGGACTCCAGGATCAATAACAGGAGTTCCGGCAACTTATGTTGTTTCAGATATACATGCTATTTCAGATCAAATTGCTTGGGCTGCTATGTATAACAACAATACTGCAAACCCTGGTGGCGGCGGAATTTACAAAACAATAAATGGTGGCGTAACTTGGACAAAACAACCGACTGCAATTTTCACAGATGCTGCTGCTTTTCCAAATTTTGTTTATTTCTGGGATGCTAACAATGGTTATTGCATGGGAGATCCAACTGGAGGATATTATGAAATGTATACAACTACAGATGGTGGCGATAATTGGGTAAGAATTTCTCAAGCTAATACTCCGACAAGTGTAAGTGGCGAATTTGGATTTACGGGTGAATTTGACGTTGTTGGAGATACTATGTGGTGGCCAACAAATAAAGGAAGCATTCTTCGTTCAATTGACAAAGGAGTAACATGGACAAAATATGCTACAGGCTTACCTGAATGTAATAAAATTGCATTCAACGACAATTTAAATGGCATTGTTCAACAATTAACTTATGACCAAACTACTAATACGTTAACAACATTTGCAATGAAAGTTACACATGATGGTGGCGAAACTTGGACAACAGTAACCCCAACGGGCACATATTGGAAAGGCGGAATTGATGCTGTACCAGGAAAACCAGGAATGCTTGTCTGTATCGGAAACAGCTATCAACCTAATGAACATGGCTCTGCTTTTAGTTTTGACTATGGTCAAACTTGGACTGTAATTGATACAACTCAATATACTAATGTTAAATTTTTAGATATTAACACTGGCTGGGCTGGCGGATATAATCTTGATGAAACAACCGAAGGCATGTATAAGTGGAAAGGTATTATGCAAGTAAAATCTTTAAATAACGCTGTTTGTGCGGGCGATCCTATAAATGTTGCAGTTAGATTATTAACAAACTTTACAAGTGGAAACCAATATACTGCTCAACTCTCGGATGCAAATGGCAGCTTTACTAATCCAATCAACATTGGAACATTAAATAGTAATGTTACTGACACTATTGCAGCAGTTATTCCTGCAAATACATCTGCTGGATCTCAATACAGAGTTAGAGTTCTAAGTTCAACTCCAGCATATACAAGTGCTGATAATGGCATCGACATACAAATTAATACTGCTGCTACAGCTAATGCTGGTCCTGACAATCAAATATGCGCTGCTAATAACTTTTCTTTAAACGGGATAGCAGTTGGAGCAGATTCTGTATTGTGGACTACAGATAATACTACTGCAACCTTTGCAGATGCTAAATCAATAAATACAGTATATAACACTAACAATACCGTAGAAACTACTCATGAAATAGTTCTCACTGCATACTCAACTTGTGGAATAACAAAAGACACAATGATTTTAACATTAACAAATACTGCAACTGCCAGTGCAGGTCAGGATGTAGAAATTTGCAATGGAGAAAGTACTACTCTAACAGCAAATGGCGGCAGCTCGTATCAATGGAATAATCAAATTAACAATCAACAAAATATAGTTAATCCAACTACTACTACAACCTATATCGTAACTGCTACTGGTGGTTGTGGTTTAGCTGTTGATTCAGTTGTTGTTTTTGTAAATCCATTACCTCAGAACACACTAGCTACTTCAGATCCTCTAAGTTTCTGCATGGGTGGGCAAGCAGTTTTAAATGCTCCAACTGGAAATTACACTTATAAATGGTTTAAAGGGGGAAATGAAATTGCGAATCAAACTGGAGTTTCATTAATTACTTCAACAACTGGAAATTATAGCGTAGAAATTAAATCTAACAAAGGATGCAGCATCCTTAGCAATGAAATTGCAATAAATGTAAATCCATTGCCTTCGGTAACATTAACTGTTAGCGACACAAATGTAATTTGTGATGGCGAAACCGCAACTATTACAGCAAGCAATATAGCTGGAGCTTCCTATGTGTGGTATAAAAATGATACCATTATTCCAAATCAGACATCAAATGCTTTTGATGCAACCGAATCGGGAAGCTATTATGTTGAGGTTACAAACAACAACACTTGCTCAGCACTTTCTTCATCGGAACAAATTACAGTTAAACCAACACCAGCAAAACCAACAATAACTTGGAATGGAACATTTTTAGCTTCAAGTGTTATCCTCGGGAATCAATGGTACAGGAACAATGTTATTATTCAAGGAGCTACTTCTAAAAATTATACTCCAACTCAATCTGGAACATACTCTGTTATTGTTACTACTGGTGGATGTCCATCTCCAATGTCAGATGACACACTTGTAAGTGTTGGTATTAATGATGCTAACTTTAATTCTAACAATGTTAGTATTTTCCCAAACCCAACAAAGAATAATGTTAATATTACAATTAACAATATAAATAATAATAGCGGAAATATTTCTATTTACAATATGCTTGGAAGTTTATTATTTTCTGAACAAATTAATTCTAAATTAAATGAATACAAAACAACAATTAACTGTTCATCATTTAATAAAGGCATGTATTTTGTTAAAATCAGAATTAATAATGAAACTTATTCCGAAAAACTTATTGTTGAATAATTAATCAAAGCACAAAAAAAGGAGGCTTTTCAAATTTGAAAAGCCTCCTTTTTTTGTTTTTTTTATTCTTCTATGATAACAATTTTATCAATGTCATCACCTACTCTTATCTGGTCAATAACCTCAAGTCCTTCATAAACTTTACCAAACACAGTATGTTGACGATCTAAATGCTGAGTGTTTTGTCTGCTATGACAAATAAAGAATTGCGAACCTCCTGTATTTCTTCCTGCATGAGCCATTGAAAGAACACCTCTGTCGTGATACTGGTTATTGCCATTCAATTCACATTTAATTGAATATCCAGGTCCACCTGCACCAGTTCCATTTGGACATCCACCTTGTATTACAAAATCTGGTATAACTCTATGAAAGTTTAACCCATCATAAAATCCTTCTTTTGCTAGTTTAACGAAATTTGCTACTGTTCCAGGAGCATCTTCTTCATAAAATTTAACTTTCATTATACCTTTTGGGGTATGTATTTCTGCTGTTTTCATAAATATTAATTTTTAATTATACAAAGAATGTTATTTTTAAGATAAAATCCAAATTTTAAAAAAAAATACAATATTTTTGTAGTATGATTCTTAAATTTATTTCAAAGCTATATTTAAAAGCAATAGGTTGGAAAATTAAAGGCACTTTCCCTTCTGACATAAAAAAATGCGTTATAATTGCTGCCCCTCATACATCTAACTCCGATTTTATTATTGGCAGAGCCGCATTTTATACACTTGGAATTCCAAAAGTAACTTTTTTAATAAAAAAAGAACTTTTCTTTTTCCCAATGGGAATCTTCTTAAAAGCAATGGGTGGCTATCCCGTTGACAGAAAAAAAAACACAATAGTAAAAGATTCTATAGAAAGTTTAGCAAAAAGAAAACGCTTTTACCTTTTAATAACGCCTGAAGGAACCCGAAAACTTGTGAAAACATGGAAAAAAGGATATTATCATATTTCTTATGAAGCAAAAGTACCTATTGTTGTATCTTATCTAAACTACGAAAAAAAAGAAGGTGGCGTAGGTTTCATTTTTCATCCAACAGGAAATTATGAGGAAGATTTTCAAAAAATAACAGATTTCTACAAAGATAAAACTGCAAAATTTCCAGAAAACTTTAACCTATCAGAAATATACAGAAATAAATAGTATAGTAGTATGTTGCTTAACAATCCTGTTATTCTATTAATTGTTGTACTGACTGTTACCTTTCTTAGGAATATTTTTCCAAAGATTTTTATTTTGTCAAATGTTAATATCAAAAATAAAGAACCCTTTTCACTTGGTTTTTTTAAAATTTCTTTAGGCTTATTTCAATTACATATTTTATCGCAATTTTTGGAAATTACACTTCTAGAAGGTTCAAGATGCATTTCTATGAATTTTGTTCAAGCATGGATTTTCACATTTTCAAATACACTCGAATTAGTATTTATTGTTTTAGGTTATATTAATATTTTAAATGCACTAATAATTTTTGCTGGTTATAACAAATTAAATAGAATTACAAATCCTTTTAATCAAAACAATATTTTAGAATTTTGGAAATCCCTGTTTTCCCCTGTTTTTTCAATTGAAAAAAAATATTTAATCCTAATTCCATTTGTTTTCCTTCCGATATTTTTTAATTTTTCAACAAATAGCTTTTTCTTTTCATTTGTGAATATTTTGGCAATATTAACAGTTCTAATGTTTGATAAAAGAAAAATTAACAAGTATCTAAGCAGACTCATCACTATTATGTTTATTATTCTTTCACTTCTAATTCTGAGAGTTGAAAACATTGGAAACCTAAAAGGAATTATAAAAGGTTTAATCAGCATAGAAAGCCTTTTTAATTACTATAACGAATTTTTTATACTTTGGTCAATTGGAGCCAACTATTTAACTGTAATTATAATAATTATAAGCTTTGCCGGCTTTTTCTATGAATCAAAATTCAGGTTTAAACCGAATATAAAATACTTTATAATTTCAATTACATTTTTAGTTTTATCATTATTATGGATAGATTCGAGTGTACTTAAGTTTAATGTTTTTTCGGCAAAGGAAACGATGAAAATTATTAATGATAAAAATGCAAGAATAAAGCCAATGGAAAGAATTGCATTTTTTGATTCAATTGGTTCAAATTTAAATTCATTAAAATCAGAATTTAAATTTAATAATCCTTTTGGAAAACTAAAATATTTTTATTCGGAGCAACTAACAACCTTTCATTTAAAAGAAATTAAAAATTCTTACAAGTCAAATTTCCCAACAAATAACGATAGTTTTATTGTCTACCCTTTTCATTCCATTTATAAGCCAAACCCTGATGGCTCAGATTTACCTTTAGCTGATTCAAACTTCACAATGGAAGTTGCAAAAGGAGAATATGAAAACTTCCAATTATTAACCTATTCTGATGTAGACTTGCATGATATTACAATAAAATTGGGCAACTCTCAATTTCCTGCTTCAAACATCAAATGCTATCAAGCAGGATGGATCAATTGCCGTCCGCCAGTATATACAACACCTCGCTCTGGAGAATATATTGACCCTTTAATGACTATGGAATTTGATTCTAATTCAGGTTTATTTAAAGAAAAAAATTATTCAATAGCAATTTCAAAAAATAAAGTTAATTCGTTTTGGATCAGTATATTCATCCCTGAAAATATAAAAAGAGGGCAATATATATTACCTATTGAAATTTCAGCAAAAGACTCAAAAAACAAGATATTTCGCCAAAATTGTAAAATTAGAATCAATGTTTACAATGTTATTTATCCAAAAAACAACAAACTGAAAACAGGATTTAGCTTCAACTATGAACTTTATCAATGGTATTATGGAATATACAATTTGCCTTTTAATGAACGAAAAAAAATCTACGACTTTTTTTTAAGCCTTCGAGCAACACCTACCGAATTAAATAGATATGGCAAACTTTTCCCTCCATTTGAAGATTGGAATTACTTAATTGATAGAGGTTCAAAAGCATTTTGCATTGGATATTACAGACCAATTACTAATTCAGATAGCATATCATACCCAAAATTCGAAAAAGAATTCAAAAAGGATATTAAAACACTAAACAGTAATAATTTTAAGAAATATGCCTATTTATTTGCTTTTGATGAAATGAATTATAATCAAATCTACCAAAACAAAGAATTTTACAATAGTTTATTCAAAACAATGCACACTAAAATAAGAAAAATTGATAAAACCATTCCTATAGCTATTACAACAGAATATGACGAAAGTTTATCTGATTATATTGATTGGTGGATGCCTATAAACATCTACTATACGCCCGAAAAAGCAAAAAAATGCATAAAGCCTAATCAAGAGCAATGGTGGAGCGTTACAATGAGCACTACACCGCCATATCCAACCTTTTTTGTAGATGCCAATGCTATAGAGCCCCGAATATTATTTTGGCAAGGCAGTAAATACAATATAGATGGCTTTAAATACTACGAAACTATCTTATGGCAAAGTAATGTTTGTTGGTCTAAATCCGAACCAATAGGCTCTCCTGCCGAAATATCAGATAATAAACAAACCATCGAAGCGCTAAAACTAGGAAAACGTTGGCCAAATGTTCCTTGGAATAGCTTTACTTGGACTAAATACAATGGCGACGGTCAATTAATTTATCCGGGAAAAAACAACGAACTGCTTCCATCAATTAGATTTATAAATATTAGAGACGGAATTGAAGATTTTGAATTGTTAAATCTTTTAAAAGAAAAAATAAAAAAATCACCCAATTCATTCCTTGAAAACACGCTATACAACATGTATAATCTTACGCCTAACCATATTGATTATATAAATAATCCAAGCAAATTACTCGAAAATAAAAAGAAGCTTTTAATAACACTCGAAACAATTTAAAAACTATCTAAATAAGTAATTGCTATTAATCTGTTTTTTTACTATTTTTGTTTTTTAATAAAATTTAAGAAGATTTTAATGGCAAAGTCAATTATAAAGAAAGTATCAGAAGAAAAAAAAACTACTTCTGCAAAACAAAAAAAAGAAAACCCAAAAACTGTAGCAACAAAAGAAATTTTGAAGCCAAGCGCTAAAGCAAAAGAAGCTGTAAAACCTGCTAGTAAAGCAAAAAAAACTGAAAAAACAGCCGAAACTGAAAAAATAAAACCTTTAGCTAAAACGCCAAAAACTGTAACAAAAAAAGTTAAAGTAGAAGTAAAAACAAAAACAACTAAAGCTTCGGTATTATCAGTAAAAACAAACAAAGAAGCTAAAAAAGCTCCAGTTAAAAAGAAAGCTGAAAACATCGAAGAAAGTCAATTACTTGCTAGAACTATAGTTTCAGCTATGCATGAGAAAAAAGCAAAAGATGTAGTAGTAATGGATTTAAGAAAAATTGGAAGTAGAATCTGCGACTTTTTTGTTATATGCCATGCTGCTTCAAACACACAAGTTGATGCAATTGCTCATTCTGTAGAAGATTATGTAAGAAAAAATATTGGTCAAAAACCTTGGCATATAGAAGGTTTCGAAAATGCAGAGTGGGTTTTAGTTGATTACGTTGATGTGGTAGCACATGTTTTTCAAGAAGAAAAAAGAGAATTTTATAATATTGAAGAATTGTGGGCAGATGCAGAAATTAAAAAATTCGAAAACGTAGAATAATTACCTCAGATGGAAAAAGATAATAACAAGGAAGAAGCAAAAGAAAAAAACAAAGATAAGCCAATGGGAAAACTTCCAAAAGCACCAAAATTCAGTATTTATTGGGTTTATGGGATAATTGCAGTTGTGTTTTTAGCTATGCAGTTTTATTCTACGAGCAACAGCCCTGAAAAAATAAATTGGCAAATTTTTGCAAATAGAATGCTTGCAAAACACCATGTTCAGAAAATTGTAGTTGTTAATAAGGAATATGCCGAAATATATATTAAGCAAGATTCTATGAAAACTGACACAATTTATAAATCACTAACAGAAAAAGGATTGGGCAACATTTCTAATTTAGGACCTCATTTTCTGTTAGAATTTATTACTGTTGAAGAGTTTACTAAAGACCTTAACGACGCACAAAACAAAATTTTAGCCAAAGATACTGTTGGTAAAACACCTGAAGAAAAAGAAAATATAATTGCTAATGACTTCATTCCTATAGCTCCTGCTATAAGAAAAGATTGGACTGCTGATTTATTTTGGACAATACTACCAATAGCTCTAATAATTGGCGTATGGGTATTAATAATGCGCAGAATGGGCGGAGGCGGAGGCGGCGCTGGACAAATATTTAATTTTGGGAAGTCGAAAGCATCACTTTACGACAAAAACACAAGTGTTACAACTACTTTTGAAAATGTTGCAGGACTTGAAGAAGCCAAAGTTGAAGTAATGGAAATTGTTGATTTCCTAAAAAACCCAAAAAAATATACAGACTTAGGTGGTAAAATTCCAAGAGGAGCCTTGCTTGTAGGACCTCCTGGAACTGGAAAAACACTTCTAGCCAAAGCTGTTGCTGGCGAAGCTCAAGTTCCATTTTTCTCAATGTCGGGTTCTGACTTTGTAGAAATGTTTGTAGGTGTAGGTGCATCGCGTGTTCGAGATTTATTCAAACAAGCAAAAGAAAAAGCTCCTTGTATTATTTTCATTGATGAAATAGATGCAATTGGTCGTGCAAGAGGGAAAAATGCTATGACTGGTGGAAACGATGAACGTGAAAACACCTTAAATCAACTTTTAACAGAAATGGATGGCTTTACAGCGAACGTAGGAGTAATTATTTTAGCTGCTACTAACCGTGCCGACGTTTTAGATAGAGCGTTGTTACGTCCTGGACGCTTTGACAGACAAATCCATGTTGAATTACCTGATTTAGAGGAACGCAAAGCTATTTTTGCAGTACATTTAAAACCACTAAAATACGAATTAGAATCAATTAAAATTGATTTTCTAGCTAAACAAACACCTGGTTTTTCGGGTGCAGATATAGCCAATATTTGTAATGAATCTGCTTTAATAGCAGCTAGAAAAAACAAAACGTCGATTGAAAAACAAGATTTTCTTGATGCAATTGATCGAATTATTGGTGGTTTAGAAAAACGAAATAAAATAATATCAGTAAAGGAAAAGAAAACAATTGCTTATCATGAATCGGGTCATGCAGCTGTAAGTTGGATGTTGAAATATGCACATCCACTTATAAAAGTTACCATTGTTCCTAGAGGCAAAGCGTTAGGAGCTGCCTGGTATTTACCCGAAGAACGCCAAATAACAACTAAAGAGCAACTACTAGATGAAATGTGTGCTACGCTAGGTGGAAGAGCAGCAGAAGAAGTGTTTTTTAATGAAATATCTACAGGTGCTTTAAACGACTTAGAAAGAGTTTCAAAACAAGCATATTCAATGGTCGCATTCTTCGGATTAAACGATAAACTTGGAAATATTAGTTACTACGATTCTTCGGGTCAAAACGAATATTCTTTTTCGAAACCTTATAGCGAACATACAGCAGAAGTTATTGACCAAGAGGTAAGCTTATTAATTAGCACAGCTTATAATAGAGCAAAACAAATTCTGATTGATAACAAAGAAAATGTTCATACTTTGGCTGAGAAACTATTAACAAATGAGGTAATATTTAGAGAAGATTTAGAATTAATTTTTGGTTCTAGACCTGTAGACTTTAATACTGAACAAGAAAACAAAGATTTAAATTCGACTCTTGTTGAAAATATTCCTTTGAGCTAATACACATACGAAAATGAAAGAAAGCACCACAAAAGAAAAAATATTGAAAAAGGTAAGAAATGCCCTTATGCAAGACTTACCTACTTCTACCGCTGATATTGATTTCGACAACACTATTTACAATCTAAGTGAAGAACCACTTGAAATACAATTTGTTGAAGAATTTAATAAACAAGGCGGTCAATTTATTTTTTGCGATGACAACGAAGACTTGGCTGAAAAAATAAAAATGCTTTCTGAACAAATTGATATCAGCAATATAATATGTGCCGATCCTAAGCTGCTGAAAATGCTTGAGCCTTCTGGCATTAGTTTTATAAGCAATTTTAAAGGCGAAATTGAGGCTCATGCTTGCATTACAGATTGCGAATTCTTAATTTCAAGATCAGGTTCAATTATGATATCTTCGAAACAAACTGGTGGCAGAAAATCTATGCTAAGCGCTCCTGTAATAATAGTTATAGCAGAGCTTGACCAATTGGTTTCTGACATAAAAGATGCAATGATAAAAATAAGAACAAAATACCCAATTATACCTTCAATGCTAACAATGATTACAGGTCCATCTAAAACTATGCTCCCAAATTACGAAGTAAAAGATATTGGAATTG
Source organism: Bacteroidota bacterium (assembly GCA_037139195.1). Classification (GTDB taxonomy): domain Bacteria; phylum Bacteroidota; class Bacteroidia; order Bacteroidales; family JAHJDW01; genus JBAXGW01. Next base: position 14,635 of record JBAXGW010000015.1, on the reverse strand, counting down.
GCCATAAAGAAATGTATTTGTTTTTATTAGATCAATTTTAATTAAAAATAATAATTCGTGAGCAACCTAATTACTAGAACTATAACAGGTATTATATTTATATCTATAATTCTTTTTTCATTCTATTTTTCAATTGAATCATTTGTAGGGTTAATAGTCTTAATCCAGATTCTTGCTTCTTATGAATTTTTCAAAATGATTAAAGCAAAATATCCTTCAATAAGCCATATTAAATCAGCAATAACAAATGTAATATCTTTTATTATTCTAGTTTTTGGATATTTTTATTGCGATAAACTTGAGTTCATTTCTATTTTATGCCTCACTCCTTTTTTAATATTATTTATTAGCGAGTTATATTCTAAACATACAAGTCCATTGACTAATATGGCAATATCAATATTCCCTGCAATATTGGTTTCGCTACCTTTGTTTACTATGATTTTAAACTCAACAAACAACAACTCTGGCTTATTCAATTATTCATATCATATTAGTCTTTCACTCTTCTTTATTATTTGGACAAACGACACCGGAGCATATATCTCAGGTATTACATTAGGAAAACATCGATTATTTGAACGAATTTCACCGAAAAAAAGCTGGGAAGGATTTTTTGGAGGTATGCTTTTTTCAATAATTATTGCTTATGTGTTGTCTAAATTTTTTATAGAAATGCCATTTTGGAAATGGGGAATAGCAGCTTTTGTAGTTGTAATAACTGGAACTTACGGAGATTTATTCGAATCAATGATTAAACGACAACTAGAAATAAAAGATTCGGGGAAGATTTTACCCGGACACGGCGGTATTCTTGACAGATTCGACAGCATTCTATTTGCTGCACCATTTTATTATATAACAATAGAAATTTTATCACGCTTATGACACTGCACAAAGAAGGAAGAAACAGTATTTTATTGGCATTAATATTATTTATTATTTTAAATGCAACATCATTTTATTTTATCCCCTCAGCTTTAACTGTTTTATCATATACCATATTTTTATTACTTGGAGCTGTTTTATTTATTGTTGTTTATTTTTTCAGAATGCCTAATAGAAGGCACAACAATAATCCTAACATTCTTACAGCCCCTGCTGATGGCAAAGTGGTAGTTATTGAAGAAGTTTTTGAAGAAGAATTTTTAAAAACAAAATGTCGTCAGATTTCAATTTTCATGTCGCCATTAAACGTACATGTAAATAGATACCCACAAAGCGGAAATATTTTATATTACAAATATCACAAAGGCAAATATTTAGTTGCTTGGCATCCAAAATCTTCAACAGAAAATGAGCGAACAACTATAGCTTTAGAAAACGAGAATAAAGACAAAATTTTAATTCGTCAAATAGCAGGCGCATTAGCAAGAAGAATCGTTTGCTATACAAAAGAAAACACTTATGTTAAGCAAAATGAAGAGCTTGGATTTATTAAATTTGGCTCAAGAGTGGATGTTTTTGTTCCTTTATCGTATGAAGTTTTAGTTGATTTAAACCAGAAAACTGTTGGTGGTATAACTGAAATAGCTAGAATAAAGTAACTAGAGTTAATTACAAAAGGACTACAATATCGTTTTAATTTCATTTAAATCACTAATAGAGAAATTAGCTTCAGGACATTTATTTTTTTCTGGATTAAAATAAATTTGACTAATACCCGCATTTTTAGCACCTAAAATATCAATTTCAATATCGTCGCCAATCATTATTGATTCTTCTGCCTTGGCATTTATCTTACTTAATGCATATTCAAATATTCGTGGATTTGGCTTTTTAAAACCAGCTTCTTCGGATGTGATAACCACATCAAAATATTTATTTAAACCAGAAATTTTTAATTTGTGATATTGAATTTCCTCAAACCCGTTAGTGATAATTCCTAGCTTATATGATTTCTTAAGATAACTAATTATTTCCTCAGCCCCAGGAAATAATTTATTGAAGGTTAAACTATATTTAAGGTATGAATCGCCTAATGCTATAGAAAGCATATCGTCGTTTATTTTATAGTCTAATAATGTTAAAATAAATCGAGCAGTTTTAAGTGTTTCTTTAATAATTTCGCCTCTATTATATAAGTTCCACAACTCATTATTATGAAGCGAATACTTTTCGTAAAAATCAGAAGAAGAAGGAATTCCTTTTGCTTTTAAATTATATTCAACAAAAATTGCTTCAAAAGCCGCTTTAGCATTGCTTTCAAAATCCCATAATGTTCTATCTAAATCAAAAAAAACGGCTGAATACATGATAATTTATTTCTTCGCAAAAATAAGAATAAAAAACAACATTTCATATAAATAGCTGATAACACTACATCATATTGGATTGTTAAAAAATAAAAATAAAAATAAAAATAAAAGCAACAGAGCATATTAGTATTTTTTGTTATTTTGTGGTATTAATTTATAGTATGGTAGTAGATATTTTCATCCCTTGTACAATTGACCAATATTATCCAGAAACAGCTTTTAACATGCTGAAAATTTTGGAAAGAGTTGGTGTTACAGTAAAGTATAATCCTGAGCAAACTTGCTGCGGCTTACACTCATTTAACTGCGGTCATTGGGACGAAACTAAAGAAATTGGCGAAAAGTTTATTAAAGAATTTGCTAATAGCAAATATATTGTAGTCCCTTCTAGCAAATGCTCGTCGATGGTAAAAAACTATTATACCGAACTTTTTCACAACACAGCTCTCCATAACGAATATAAATTAATTCAAAAAAACGTCTATGAATTATCTGATTTTCTCGTTAATGTGATGAATATTGAAACAATAGGAGGAAGATTCGATGGAGTAGTTACATATCACGATTCTTGTGCCTCTTTAAGAGAATATAAAACATTTGAACAACCCCGAATACTTTTAAAGAACGTTAAAGGCTTAGAATTAAGAGAAATGAAAGACAGCGATGTTTGCTGTGGCTTTGGCGAATCATTCTCTATTACAAATGAACCCATATCTATATCTTTAGCCCAACAAAAAATAACAAATGCAATGAATACCGGAGCTGAATATATCGCTTCAACCGAGCCTACTTGCCTAATGCACTTAAATGCTTACGCCAAGAAAAATAACCTGCCAATAAAAACAATACACTTGATAGATATTTTATCGGCTGGCTTATAATTATTATTAAAACTTTTTTCTGTTTTATTCGAATTTTTAGCTAATTTCGCCATTCATATTTGTGATGAATAGAGGAAATGCGTCTGATAATAACACATTATTTTATTTTTTTGACAATTAACTTTTTTTTATCTATAAATAAAGCAACCATCTATAAAAATGTTCGTCTTATAATAGAAGCACATAAAAATGAACCTAACGGATAAAGAAACAGCTGGAAAATTAATCAAATCTTGCCAAAATGGAGACAAAAGAGGCCAGCAAAAACTATATCAGTCATTTTATGGTAAAATGCTTAATGTATGTTTTCGATATGCCGAGGACATGGATGAAGCAAAAGACATACTTCAAGAAGGTTTTATAAAAGTTTTCGCTAGCCTGAATGGCTTTGAAAACAAAGGTTCTTTGGAAGGTTGGATACGTAAAATAATAGTTCATACAGCTATTGATTACGTTAGAAAAAAACGGGAAGTTTTTGTTGATATTACCGATTATTCTGTTCAAAACGAAGTATCAATTGCTGATACTAGCGACGAATTAAGCGATTATGCTAAATTGAGAGCAGAAATAATTCTAAATCTTATTCAAAAACTATCTCCAGCTTATAAAACAGTTTTCAATCTTTATGTAATTGAAGAATACTCGCATAAAGAAATTGCAGAATTGTTAAATATAAGTGAAGGAACTTCTAAATCCAATTATGCCAAAGCAAAATTAAACTTAAAAAAATTATTCGACGACCATATAAATCAGGCTAACCATGAAATATAATTTTGACGATATTATAAAAGAAAAAGCAAATAGCTTTGAATTTGAGTACGACCCAAAAGATTGGTCAAAGCTCAATAAGAAGCTTGGTTCTTCAAATCCTTTTTCTGCTAAAAATTTATCTATTTTTGGTGCTGCGATTACTTTAGTTGCAGTTACTTCTGTTTTTACATACAGTTACTTTAGTGCAAATAATATTTACAAACAAGTAGTAAACAATCCCTCTATTGAAAAAATCGATAATATAACAACAGAAAATAATAAAACTAAAAATACAAATACACAATTCCTAGAAAAAAATAGCGCAAAAGTTTATACTCAAAAATCTGATATTAAACAAAATGCTCCATCTAATTTGACTGAAGAAAAAATAAACACTCAAAATGTATCTTCTAACTACTCTTCAACTGAAAATACAAACAATGCATATAAGCCAACAGAAAATAAAGAGTTTACTAAGAACAATAAAGAACAAATATCATTCTCAATTAATCAATCAGCAAAAGAAGGCTGCACTCCTTTAAGTATTAACTTTAACAGTTCTAATTCGATACAAAACGCAAGCTATATTTGGGATTTTGGCGATGGAAATACTGCAGAAGGTTTTAATGTGTCGCATAATTATACATCTGGTGGAATTTTTAAAGTAAATTTAATTGTTAAGTACGAAAATAATACATATACATATCATTCAAATATAAATGCTAAGGAAACACCAACAGCCGATTTTAGCTGGACTAACAACGATAAAAATTATTCATTCAAACCAGCTATTGCAGATGCAAATACTTATGAATGGAAAATTAATAACGAGGTTATTAGCACTAATGATTTATTAGAAAAAGAGTTTTCAAAAAGTGATGTTTACAAAGTAGAATTAACTGCAAAAAATTCTAACGGATGTTTTAGCACTTTTAATAAACCCGTTAAAGTTGAAATGGAATACTTTCAAATACCTAATAGTTTTACTCCAAATGGAGATGGCAATAATGATTTCTTTGGTCCAATTGGTGAAGAATTAGTAAATTTAAAGTACCACTTTATTATTTACGACAAATCAGGGGCTATTTTATTTGAAACTGACGACCCAAACAAAAAATGGGATGGTATAAATTATAAAACAAACAAGCAAGCTACAACAACAACAGATGTATTTATTTGGAAGGTTATTATTAAAGACAGTTCTGATAAAGAACAAATAAAAACTGGAACTGTAACAATTTTCGTTAACTAATCATAACATTTTTGCAGATAAATATCTATTGTTTATCTTTACATAAAATTTGTTTATTAGTAAATATATGAAAAACTACAAAATACATATTATCCTACTGTTTGCTTTTTTATGTACTAAAAATATATATTCTCAATTAAATGTTTCTACTGCTCAGACAGCTCAACAACTAGTACAAAACGTTCTAGTTGGTCAAGGAGTTACTGTTACAAACATTAGTTACACCGGCGGCACAAATACAATTGGTTCTTTTTCTAATGGGAACACAACTAACTTAGGGCTTACGAGTGGCATTGTTTTGGCATCAGGAAATGTTAATAGTATTGGTCAAGCTGGCTCCAATTCAATGTCAAGCAATGTTGGCGGAGGTAGCGACCCTCAATTAGATGCTATTTGCTCGGCAAGTACACATGATGCAGCTATTCTTACTTTCGATTTTGTCCCTCTTTCAGATACTATTAAATTTAGATATGTCTTTGGTTCAGAAGAGTACCCAGTATATGTATGTTCAGGATATAATGATGTTTTTGGTTTTTTTGTTACCGGACCAAATCCTGCTGGCGGCAATTACACAAATAAAAATATTGCTCTTATTCCAGGAACAAACCTTCCAGTAGCTATAAACACAGTAAACTCTGGTTCACCAGGCAGTAGTTACAGTTCATCAGGATGTCAATCACTAGCTTACTCATCTCTTTTCACAAACAATAGTGCAGGTGCAACTATTGTATTTAATGGTTTTACGCATGTTTTAACAGCATGGTGCAAAGTAACTCCTTGTCAAACCTATTCAATAAAAATTGCTATTGCTGATGCTGGTGACCATATTCTTGATTCAGGAGTATTTTTAGAAGCAAATAGTTTTACTTCTGGTGCAGTATCAGTCTCTGCTGGCTATCAAAATACATTAATAGATACTATTGCTATTGAGAATTGCAATAATGGACTTGTAACCTTTAAACTAGCCAGTCCGGCAGCAACAAATACCACTGTTGCTTATACCTTATCAGGAACAGCAACAAATGGAGTTGATTATACTGCAATACCGACAAATGGAGTAGTTATACCTGCGGGTCAAGATACTTACTCTTTAAATATTGTTCCTCTTTTCGATGGTATTACAGAAGGAAATGAAACAGTAGTATTAGATGTGCAAACGTCTCCCTGTGGAACTGAAAAATATACAATATTAATTAGAGACAATACAACACTAAACGTTAACGCAGGCACTGATGTTACCACTTGTACACCACCAGTAACATTTAATGCTATTGCTTCTGGGGGAATTACACCATATCAATATTTATGGAGCAATAGCGGAGGAGCATCAAATAGTGCAACTTTTAATCCTGCATCTTCTACTACCTATACTGTTTCTGTGACGGATCATTGTGCTTCAACAGCTAATGATGCAGTTGCTTTAAACATTAGCGTTGGAACAGTTGAAGCGGGAAACAATCAAACTATTTGCAGCGGAGGATCAGCTACATTAACGGCTTCTGGAGGCTCCTCTTACGTATGGGAAACAGGTGGAAACACCGCAAGCATATCAGTTACACCAACTCAAACAACTACCTATACTGTTACTTCTACGGGAGGTTGCTCAGCAATTGATTCAGTTATTGTGGTTGTAACTCCTCTTCCTTCCGCAGAAGCTGGAAACAATCAAACTATTTGTTCAGGGTCAAGTGCAACACTAACTGCCAGCGGCGGTGGAACTTATCACTGGAACACATTAGAAAACACAAATTCTATTTCTGTTAACCCTACAGTCAATACCACCTATACTGTTACTGTAACCAACAATAATTGTTCTGCTGAAGATATTGTAGCAGTAAATATTACTTCACTTCCAATTGCAGAAGCTGGCAGTAATCAAACAATATGCTATGGAACAAGCGCCACACTCACAGCTAGTGGAGGGGGAACATACCATTGGAGCACAAATGCAAATACAAATTCTATTTCTGTAAACCCAACAACAAGCACAAGTTATTATGTTACTGTAACAAGCAATAATTGTTCTGCACAAGATGTTGTTTCAGTAAATATTACTCCTTTACCTGTAACTAATGCGGGAAGCGATGTATCAATCTGTCCTAATGGCTCAACTACATTAACTGCAACAGGAGCAACAAGTTATGCATGGAGTAATTCTATTAACAATGCTACAATATCTGTTTCGCCATCAGTACTTACTTCATTTACTGTAACAGGCACTTCTAATAGTTGTAGTTCAACTGATCAAGTCATTGTAGGAGTTTATCCTTCAAATTCAACTGTTATAACCCCTACACTTTCTAATATTTGCGAAGGTCAATCAATTATTCTTTCAGCAACTAATGGAGCTTCTTACTTATGGAGTGATTCACAGACGGGCTCGCCTATTACAGTAGTTCCATCGAGTAATACAACATATAATGTAACAGCAACAGATGCCAACTCTTGTACTGCATCAAGTTCAATATCAGTATCTGTAGATTCAAGAATAACAGTATTAACCAGTCCAGCTACTATATGTTTTGGAAACTCCACTCAAATAAGCAGTTCGGGGGGAACACAATACAGCTGGAGTCCTGCAACAGGATTAAGTGCTACAAATATTTCGGCTCCTATAGCAAATCCAACTATAACAACAAACTATTCGGTTACTGTAACTGACGGCCCTTGTTCAGAAACCGCATCTGTACTTGTAACCGTCAATCCACTGCCTAATGTTGATGCAGGAAACGACGTAACTATTTGCTATGGCAATTCAACGAATTTAACAGCAAGTGGCGGATCTACCTACGTTTGGAGCACATCACAAAACACAAATCCAATTACTGTATCTCCAACAAGCACTGCTGCTTATTCTGTAACGGCGACCCTAAATACTTGCACAGCCCAAGATTTAGTAAATGTATATGTTACACAACTTCCAACTGCAGAAGCAGGTGTTAATCAAACAATTTGTTCAGGATCTGATGCTTCTTTAACTGCTACAGGCGGTGGTTCATATCATTGGAGTACAAATGAAAATTCAAACCCAATTTCTGTTAATCCAACCACAGCCTCAACATATACTGTTACAGTTACTAACAATAATTGTACAGCCCAAGATTTTGTTGTTGTAAGTGTTAACTCGCTACCATCAGTTGAAGCTGGTTCTAACCAAACTATTTGCTATGGAAACTCTGCAACTTTAACAGTTAGTGGTGGTGGAACATATCATTGGAGCACAAATGAAACATCAAATTCTATTTCTGTAAGTCCAACGTCAAATACAACATATACTGTTACTGTAACAAACAATAATTGTTCTGCTAAAGATTCAGTTGTAGTATATGTGACGCCCCTACCTATTGCAGATGCAGGAAGCAATCAAACTATTTGCTATGGATCGAGTACAATACTAACAGCTTCAGGTGGTGGAACGTATAAATGGAATACGAATGCAAACTCAAGTTCAATAACAGTAAATCCAACTACAAACACAAATTATACTGTTACTGTCACAAATAATGGCTGTACGGCTCAAGATTTCATAAGTGTAAGCATCACACCTCTACCAATTGCATACGCGGGAACAGATCAAACAATTTGTTTAGGTAGTTCAACAACATTAAATGCCACAGGTGGAGGAACATATCAATGGAGCACAAATGAAAATACAAATCCTATTATTATTCATCCACTAAGCAATACCACTTACTCAGTAACAGTTACATCAAATAATTGTTCGGCAGTTGATTTTGTTTCTGTTTTTATAAATCCTCTGCCAACTGCAAATGCTGGTGCAGATCAAACTATTTGCGATGGAAATAGTGCATTAATTAGTGCCAGCGGGGGAACAATATATGAATGGAGTAATGGTTTAACAGGTCAAAATATTTCAATAACACCGCCATCAAGCACTACAGTTACATTAACTGTTACAGATGTGAAAGGTTGTAAAAACACCGATCAAATTACAATTATTGTAAATAAGTTACAAAGCGAATGGAGCGACACTCTAAACATTCGTTGTTTTGGAGAAAGCACTGGCTATGCAACTATATCTGTTGACGGAGGCACATCCCCTTATTCATATACATGGGGATCTCCAATATCAACAACAGCAAATGTTGCTTATAATTTATCTGCAAACACAATTTACACAGTTTCAATCACTGATAAATTTGGATGTAAAACAACTAATCAAGTTACCTTAAACGAACGGCCTAAATTAAATTTATCATTTGGATCATTTGATATTAGATGTTATGGTTTAGCATCAGGGCAAGCTATTGCAATTCCATCTGGAGGCACCCCAAATTATTCCTATACATGGATGCCATTAGGCATAATAACAGCAACACCAGCAATAAACAACCTCCCAGTTGGAAGCTATACACTTGTTGTTAAAGATTTATACAATTGCTCTATTGACACTAGTTTTACTATACATCAACCGTCTGAAATTACATACAACTTACAAACATCACCCACAACATGCTTTGGCTATTCTGATGGAGAAGCATCTGTGATTGCATCAGGAGGCGTCTCTCCTTATAACTACCAATGGTCAAATCTTCAAACTACAACAAGCATCACAAATTTAATATCAGACAATTACACTGTAACAATTACAGATCAAAATGGCTGCGACACTATTGTAAGCACTCATATTTATCAGCCAAATGCTATATCAACGAATATTTCTAATGATGTAACGATATGTATTGGCTCTAGTACGACAATTTCTTCTAATGCTACTGGAGGAACTCCTCCATTTCATTATCAGTGGAGTGATGGAACTACACAAATAAGCACCGATCCACTAGTAGTTGTATCACCTACTGCTAACACAACATACTCCCTATCAGTAACTGATAATAATCAATGCACAGCAAGCATACAAAGTATTGTTGTAAGCATAAACCCTCCATTAAGTATAGCTATAAACCCAACAGGCCCATTATCTATCTGTTTAGGTGACTCTGTCTCTCTTTCTGTCATAACTACTGGTGGAAATGGCGGACCATATAATTACAGTTGGAATCAAGGTATTGGAAATACTAACAGCAATTCAATATTTGTAAAACCAATTACAAATTCTGTTTATTATGTTACCGTTACAGATAATTGCAACACCCCGATGGCAATTGATAGTATTACAATAAATATTTTCCCAATACCTACCATTGACTTTTCAGGTAGCATTCTAGAAGGTTGCCAACCATTAGTAGTTGATTATTTAAGTCAATCAATTGATTCTATAAGCACATACAACTGGAATTTTTGGGATCCTAACTCTTCTGATAACACATCAACTGAGAAAAATGCCAGCCACACATATTTAACAAGCGGAAACTACTCTGTAACTTTAAGTATTACCGATGCTAACGGGTGTTCTAGTTCAATTACCAAAACAAATTACATTACCGTTTTTCCACTGCCTATTGCAGATTTCACATTCGATCCAACTTCTGGAGATGTTGATTTTCCATTAATTAATTTTTATGCTAATATGGATACTTCAATAGCGAAATATTCGTGGAATTTTGGAGACCCCTCATCTGAAAACAACGACACTTCTTCGAATCCAATAACATGGCATAAATTTCACGATGCGAACACATACAACACTTGTATTTTAGTAACAAGCAACAAGGGTTGCAAAGACTCAATATGCAAAAACATAATAATTAATGATCGATTTGGAATATATATTCCTAATGCATTTACACCAGAAGGAGATGGAATAAATGACGAATGGTATCCTGTTGCTACAGGATTTGATCCAGATAGTTATATTTTGAAGATATATAATAGATGGGGTGAAATAATATTCGAATCATATAGTCTAGAAAACACTTGGAATGGCAAATTTAAAAACAAAAAATCTACAGTATACACTGATGTTTTCATTTATGTAATTGAAATTAACGATTTAAAAGGAACAACCTATCATTATACTGGAAATATTACTGTTGTAAGATAAAGCATTATTCTTCTCCTGTAAAACCAATTCTTTGATTTTGTATTTAATCCTTGTTAGACATTAAATAGACACCAAGCTATCACATTATGCTTTTCGACTAAATCGGTAAACTATTATTAATAATGTCGAAAATATAAAAAAAAAGAACTTTTTATAATGTAAATGTTTTTTATATTATTGATTATATTATACTTACACTGATTTCAATTTGATTTAATATAAAAAACATATATCCTAAACATTAAAAATACATCATATATATATTTTTTAGTATCTTTATGAAAATTTAACACTTCATATTAGAAGTTAGAACAATTTTATAATTTAAAAATATTTGAGCCACCACGGATATTTTTAACCTCTGATTAAATACATTTTTTTGTAGTGGTGTTTATTATTGAAAATTTTTTCATAACTTTAATTTTTGTTAGGAAAAATTTTATAACAAACAGAATATTAAAATTTTAAATAATATTTTTTAATAACAAAGCAACTATTTAACAAAATTTAACGTCATAAGATTAGATATTAATTAATTAAAGAAGGATATATAATTACAAGCTATTTACTATTTTACGTTAATTTTACAATTAAACAATTGAATTATATGAAAAAGATAAATTCATCAGTCTTGCGAAGAAACACATTTTTGTTTGTTAGCATTCTTTTTTTACTGATAATTTCACAAAGAGTTGTGATAGCTCAAATGCAGGAAATTAATTTTGTGGACACTTTTAGTATTAACAATAATTCGGCTGCAACTTTTGGAGTTGTTGGTAATATTGACCAAATTAATGAAGAATCAATAATAACAAAAGTATCGAATCTTACTGGTATTGTTTCTTTTAGATTTTTTTATAAAAGAAGGTGTTTAATAGTTTACAATAATACATTAAACATTTCAGAACTTAGAACTGCTTTAACCAGTGAAAATATTGATTTTGATTTAAATACAATTAGCACGTTAAAAATTGAAATTGCTGACGATTTAAAAAATAAAAAGGGTTCATATCCAGAATACAAACCTTCAATATTACCTATTGATCCTATCAACTGGGTATATCCACCTTCGTTTCCAACATTTAAAAATACAGGAAATCCAGAGTTTGACACCTTAGAGTTTGAAAAAGCTAAAGCGCTTTGGTCTCGTATTTATCCAGAGGAAAGCAAATTAATGACTGGTGATGAATATATGAATGATTATAACTATACTTATTTAAAGAAACAATTCAATAAAAACTCATACTAATGAAACGTATATATATATCTATTCTGTTTGTATTTGTACTAACATTTGCAAATGCACAAAGTTACGAAATTGACGCATATAATGGTCAAACAGTATCTACATGCGCAGGCACATTTTATGATAGTGGTGGTTCTGCCGCTAACTATTCTAATGGTGAAACATATACAGTAACTTTTTGTTCGGCAAATGTTGGAGAACAAATAACAGTTGCCTTTTCTAGTTTCATTACTCAAGGAACTTTAGACAAATTAGCTGTTTATGAAGGAGGACCAACATCAACTAGTTTAAAAGGAACATATTCAGGAACCTTATCCGCGTTTAGTGTTACATCTAGCACTGGTTGTCTAACTTTTAAATTTACATCAGACGGAACTACAAACAAAGCAGGTTGGATAGCTGCTTTATCATGTGCCCCTTCACAACCAAGTACTTGTGTTAATGCAGGTCCTTTTTGTACAGGTTCAACAGAATCATATCCTGCTACAACAGGAATTACAGGAGCCCAATCAGAATTTCCATCTGGAATCGGTTGTTTATATACTACGCCAAATCCAGTGTACTATTACTTAAAAATCAGCAATACAGGCAGTCTTGTAATTAACATGTCCAGTGCTGATGCTTCAGGAACTGGTAATGATGTAGATTTTATTTGCTGGGGTCCATTTACTGACCCAACCAGCAATTGTATTGCTGGCTTAAATTCTTCAACTGAAGTAGATTGTAGTTATAGTACTGCAGCCGCAGAAACTTGCACTATTCCATCTGCGGTAGTTGGGCAATATTATTTATTACTTCTAACTAACTACGCTAATGTTGCTTCAAATATTACATTTAGTCAAACCAGTGGAGTTGGAGCCACTGATTGTAATATTGTAAATCCAACATGTGTTATATCTGCAGTTACAGCTACACCTTCCGCATGTAATGCTACAACTAATACTTACTCATTATCAGGTTCAGTAACTTTTGCAGATGCTCCTTCAACAGGAACATTAACAGTTACAGATGGAAATGGTCACACACAAACATTTACAGCACCATTTACTAGCCCGACTGCATACAGCTTTACGGGTATTACCTCAAATGGAGCATCTGTTACTATTACGGCATCTTTTTCGGGCGACCCTGATTGTAATAATACTACAACTTACACAGCACCAGCCTCATGTGCAACATGTTCCGTGGAAGCTGGTCCCAATGTAACTATATGCAGTGGAACAGGCACTACGCTTACTGCTACAGGCGGATCGGTATGGAGTTGGACTTCATCACCTACAACCACAATTACAAATCCAACAGCAGCTAGTATAACGGTTTCTCCCACAGCAACAACTAGGTACACAGTTGTAGCAACTACAAATGGCACATGTACAGCAGGTGATTTTGTAGATGTTACAGTAAACCCTATACCAGCTGCACCAACAGTAACTACACCAGTTACATACTGTCAAAGCACAACTGCTACAGCATTATCTGCAACAACTACTGGCACACTAAATTGGTATGGAACTAGTGCTACTGGAGGAACTGCTTCTACTACTGCACCTATTCCTTCAACAACAACTGTTGGAACAACCACATATTATGTATCACAAACTATTAATGGTTGCGAAGGACCTAGAGCTTCAATTTCAGTTACTGTAAATGCTACACCAGTTGCCCCAACTGTTGCTCCTGTTACTTATTGCCAGAATGCTACTGCAATTGCTTTAAATGCAACTGTTACTGGCACAGTAAATTGGTATGGAACAAATGCTACTGGAGGAACTGCTTCTACTACTGCACCTATTCCTTCAACATCAACAGCTGGAACAACTAATTATTATGTATCACAAACAATTAATGGCTGTGAAGGTCCTAGAGCTTCGATCACTGTTACTGTTAATGCAACGCCAGCTGCCCCAACTGTTGCTCCTGTTACTTATTGCCAGAATGCTACTGCAATTGCTTTAAATGCAACTGTTACTGGCACAGTAAATTGGTATGGAACAAATGCTACTGGAGGAACTGCTTCTACTACTGCACCTATTCCTTCAACATCAATTGCTGGAACAACTAATTATTATGTATCACAAACTATCAATGGCTGTGAAGGTCCTAGAGCTTCGATCACTGTTACTGTTAATGCAACGCCAACTCTTCCAACTGTAACAACTCCAGTAAGCTACTGTCAAAATACAACAGCTGTAGCATTATCAGCAACACCTTCAACTGGAGGTGCTTTGAATTGGTATGGAACAAATGCTACTGGAGGAACTGCTTCTACTACTGCACCTATTC
>JBAXGW010000014.1:0-75167 GCA_037139195.1 Bacteroidota bacterium | reverse complement strand
TGATAGTAAAATCGAAATAATATTAGATGAGTAAAGGGGATACCCAGTTAAGTTTTTTTAACGAATCATTTTTTAGACAAATAATTCTTTTTATGTAAAAGCATGAAAAGTTAAAAGAAAAATTTGTAATTTTCAGCAACTTAAATTAAGGATTAAATGAAGAAGAAAAAAGCCAAATATTCTATAAGTGCAAGAATTTGGATTGATGAGAACGATGATGTATTTTTAGGTTCTGGCAGGGTTCAATTACTTGAATATATCCAAGAAACAGGATCAATAGCTAATGCAGCAAAACTATTAAGCATGTCGTACCGAAAAGCGTGGCAAGTTGTTCAAGAATTAAATAACCGTTCTGAAAAGCCATTAGTAGAAAAAAGACTAGGAGGTAAAACTGGCGGAGGCTCAGAACTCACTGAAACAGGGCGAAAGGCAATTACTACTTACAAAGATATAGAAAAAAAAGTAAATGACCTTATTGAAATTGAAAATAAAAAATTGAAATTCTAAAAAACATTATACCATTTTGAAATTCGAAAAACCGATAAAATCTCAATCAAATTGCTTAGTTTCTCAAAAAAAATAATAAATTATTTCTCTTTTAAAAGTCATCCTAAAAGGCTGATTATTTTATTATCAACTTCATTTCTGTTTGGATTTTATTGGTTTTCATTGCCTTCCAGGTTGTTTAATGTTCCAAAGTCAACTGTAATTTACGATTCAAAAGGCAATTTATTATCAGCAAGATTAGCTTCTGATGCTCAGTGGCGATTTCCTATTAATGAAAAAATATCAGATAAATTTAAAGTCGCAATTATAAATTTCGAAGATCAATACTTTCAATACCATCCCGGATTCAATCCAGTTTCAATTGTCAAAGCACTTTATAAAGACATCAAGAAACGACGAATAGTAAGCGGCGGTAGCACAATAACAATGCAGGTTATTCGCTCCTATCAAAAGAATCCAAGAAGAACATTTTGGAATAAGCTAAAAGAACTAATATTATCAACTCGGCTTGAATTAACTTATTCTAAAGATGAAATTTTATCGCTTTACGCCTCAAATGTACCTTTTGGCGGTAATATTGTTGGAATAGAGGCTGCTTCATGGCGATATTATAACAAACCTTCTGAGCAATTATCTTGGGCTGAAGCCGCAACGCTAGCCGTATTGCCAAATAGTCCATCATTGATTTTCCCAGGAAAAAACCATCAAAAATTATTATCAAAAAGAAATAAACTATTATCAAAGCTTTATAAAAAAGGATATTTTGATGCTTTCACTTATGATTTAGCCAAAAACGAACCATTACCAGGCAAGCCCAAACCGTTTCCAGATATTACACCACATTTAATGCTAAGGGCTTTCAAGGATGGCAAAGAAGGCACAAAAATTATCTCAAGCATTGATTTGATAATGCAACAACGTGTTAAAGAAATTCTGAGCTATCACCAAAGTCTTTTAAAAGCATCTGATGTAAATAATGCAGCGTGCCTTGTGCTTGATATTGAGACTGGGAAAGTGTTGACATACATTGGAAATCTTGATGAAAAAGGAAATGCACATGAAAATTATGTGGATATTATTGATGCTCCTAGAAGTTCGGGAAGCATTTTAAAGCCATTACTTTATGCTGCTTCGATGCAAGATGGATTAATATTGCAAAACACTTTGTTACCTGACGTTCCAATTCAAATTGGTGGATTCAACCCGCAAAATTTCAACAAAACCAACGATGGTGCAGTGCCCGCTTCTCAAGCTGTGTCCCGTTCATTGAATATTCCATCTGTGTTGTTGCTTAAAAAATTTGGTATCCCCAAATTTTATTCTTTACTAAAACTATTAGGAGTAACTACGCTTACCAAGCCATCATCACATTATGGACTTTCATTAATAATAGGCGGTTCGGAAGTTAAATTATGGGATATTGCAGGTATATATGCCTCTCTTGCGCGACAAGTTTTGCATTATCCATTTTTAAATAGCATGTACGACAAATCAGATTTTTTTTTACCTAAGTACGAGTTTACCGAAAAATCTAAAACTCAAATTTCAAAATATTCTATAATTGGAGCAGGTGCCACATGGAAAATGATGGAAGCAATGAATGAAGTGGAGCGACCTTTAGAAGATAATCAATGGCGTGAATTTAGTTCGGCTTCACGTATTGCATGGAAAACTGGAACAAGCTATGGCTATAGAGATGCGTGGTCGATTGGTTTTAACGGAAAATTTTTAGTTGCTGTTTGGGTTGGAAATGCAAGTGGCGAAGGACGACCTGGATTAACAGGAGTTTCGGCTGCTGCGCCAATTATGTTTGATGTTTTTAGCTCTATTCAAAATAGCAAATGGTTCAATCCGCCATTCGACGATATGGTGAAAGCTCCTGTTTGCCGAGAAAGTGGCTGCAAAGCAAGCAATAATTGTCCAAATATTGACACTGTGTGGATTCCAATTGCTGGCTTAAATACTGAAGTTTGTAACTATCATCATATTATCAATTTAGATAAAACAGGCAAATGGAGAGTTAATAGCGATTGTTATCCTGTAAGCGAAATGATTCAAACACCCTGGTTTATCTTACCTCCAGCTCAAGAATGGTTTTTTAAAACTAAGAACTCTTGGTACAGAGAGCTTCCTCCTTATCTTTCATCGTGCGAAAGTTTTTCTTTTGGCGTTTCGATGCAAATGATTTATCCTGCTAATAATTCAAAAATTTACATCCCGATAGAATTGGACGAAAAAAAAGGCAGAAGTGTTTTTAAAGTAGCCCATCGCAGAAGCAATGCTACTATTTATTGGCATATTGACGATGAATACATTGGAACTACTACAAATTTTCATGAATTAGCAGTAAATCCAAAACCAGGGAAACACAAACTAATTTTAGTTGATGATTTAGGCGAAAGTATTAGTGTGAAATTTGAAAGTTTGGGAAAGTAAATTTTAGTACTTTTGTGAAATAATTTGATTTTTATAATTTAATGTGTGGAATAACAGGTATATTTTCAAATCATTCTTTTAATTTCGAAGAATCAATCAGGAAGATGAATCTTTCCATTATTCAACGTGGACCAGATGCTAATTGCATTTGGACAGAAAACAACGTTGCATTAGGTCATTTGAGATTAAGTATTATTGATTTGTCAACTGGAGCAAATCAGCCAATGCATTCGCATTCTGAAAGGTATGTAATGGTTTTTAATGGCGAAATCTATAATTTTCAAGAAATAGCAAAAGAAATTGAGCAAGAAAAAACTGATTTTAAGGGTTGGAAAACTACATCCGACACAGAAGTTATTCTTGAAGCTTTCGAATTTTGGGGAGTTGATTTTGTTAACAAACTAAATGGCATGTTTGCTATTGCTATTTACGATAAACAAGAAAATAAAATCAACTTATTTCGCGATAGATTAGGAATTAAACCCATTTTCTATTATTTAAAAGATGGTTTTTTTGCATTTGCTTCCGAATTGAAAGCATTGATGCAAGTAGCAGAAATAAAATCAAATGCTAAAATAAACAAATCGGTTGTTTCGCAGTTTTTCAATCTAGGATATATACCAGAGCCAAATTCAATATATACTGACATATATAAATTCCCAGCAGGTTCGCATGGCATTTACGAAGAGAATAAGCTTACTATTAAAAATTACTGGAATGTAAGCAACCATATTTCTGAAAACACTATAAATAAAGAATCAGAAGCGCTCAATACATTAAAAGGACTTGTTGAATCATCGGTTAAATATCGAATGATAAGCGATGTGCCCTTTGGAACATTTCTTAGCGGAGGAATTGATTCTAGTTTGGTCACAGCCGTTGCTCAATCAGTTTCAGACACAAAGATAAACTCCTTTTCTATTGGGTTTAAAGAAAAGAAATTCAACGAAAGTGAATATGCTGCTGAAGTAGCAAAATATATCGGAACAAATCACACTTCTATGATTATATCTGAGAAAGAAGGATTAGATTTGATTCCAAATATTATGGATATTTACGATGAACCTTACGCCGACTCATCTGCTATTCCTACAATGATGGTTTCGATGATGGCAAAAAAGCACGTTACTATGACTTTGTCGGGCGATGGAGGCGATGAATTATTTCATGGATATGGAATGTATCAATGGGCAAAAAGAATGAACAACCCATTTGTTAAGACTTTCAGAAGTCCAATTTCTTCTGTTCTTAAAATGGGCAACAATAGAATGAAACGAGCATCTGAAGTGTTTGATGCAAAGGACTATTCAAAAATTAAAAGCCATATTTTCTCGCAAGAACAATATTATTTCAGTCAAGATGAAGTAGACAGCTTGGTTAAAACTGATTTTAAAAGTTCATGGAATGAAAAGCAATATAACAATTTGAAAAGAACATTAAACCCTTCTGAAAAGCAATCATTGTTTGATATTGAGCATTATTTAAAAGATGATTTGCTAGTGAAAGTTGATAGAGCGAGTATGCAACATGCTTTAGAAGTGCGTGTTCCTTTGCTCGATTACAGAATTGTAGAGTTTGCTATTAATCTTAGTTCAAACCTAAAAGTAAAAGATAAAACCGCAAAATATTTATTAAAAGAGCTTTTATATCAATACGTTCCAAAAGAATTGTTTAACCGACCAAAATGGGGATTTTCTATTCCACTTTCTGCTTGGCTAAAAACTGATTTAAGGGATTTATTGGAATATTATACTTCAAAAGAAATTATCGAAAAGCACGATATTCTTAATTATTCAAGTGTCGATTCTTTGAAAAATAGATATTTTAAGGGCGAAGACTATTTATATAATCGATTGTGGCTGGTAATGGTGTTTAATATGTGGTGTGAAAAGAGTAGAAAGTTATAAAGTTAGTAAAGTAATAAAGTTTGTTTCAATAGTGTCTTGTCCTAAAATAGGTTTACACAAAGTAAATTAAAGAACTGTACCTCATTTTTTAATGGAGTATGATCGGTTATCAGTGATCAGAGTCAAAGCTAAAAATAAAAAAGAAGATAAGTGGCAAATGAAAATAAAATAGAAGTTTTGTATCTTTCCTACGATGGAATGACCGACCCATTGGGTCAATCGCAAGTTATTCCTTACTTGAAAGGCTTGTCAGCAAAAGGTTATTCCATCAGCTTGGTTAGTTTTGAGAAATACGAACGCTTTGATGCGGGGAAATCAATAATTGAAAATATTTTAAAAGAATCGGATATTTCTTGGCACCCGCTTAAATACACAAAAAGGCCTCCAATTTTATCAACTGTTTGGGATATTTTCCAATTAAATAAGCTAGTTCGAAAACTTCATAATGAAAAGCATTTCAAAATAGTTCATTGCAGAGGTTATATCACGGCTTTTGCAGGATTGAAGCTAAAAAAAGAAAAAGGCGTTAAGTTTGTTTTTGATATGAGGGGCTTTTTTGCAGACGAAAGAGTGGAGAGCAATGTTTGGAATAGAAACAATATTATTTTTAACGAAGTATATAAGTTTTTCAAGCGAAAAGAAATAGATTTTTTCAGAAACGCTGATTATTCGGTATGTTTAACAGAAAAAGGAAAGTCAATCATCCATCAATTCCCTGTTCTAAAATCGCTTAATATCACTATTAAGGTTATTCCTTGCTGTGCTGATTTGAATCATTTCAATAGTAAAAACATTGATTTAGCAAAGAAAGCAGAATTTATTAAAAAGCATAATATTTTACCTGATGAAACGGTAATTTCATATTTAGGTTCAGTTGGAACTTGGTATATGCTAGAAGAAATGCTTGATTTTTATGCTGTTGCTAGAAAAAGCAGAAAGATGCGTTTCATGTTTATCACGCATGATAATGCCGAAGCAATAAAAGCGAAAGCCAAAACAAGAGGAATTGACGAAAATGAATTAATTATTCAAGCCTCAACTCGTCAAGATTTGCCCACATTGATGAGCATTGCTAAAATTTCAATATTTTTTATTAAACCAGTATTTTCGAAGCAAGCATCATCTCCAACCAAAATGGGCGAATTGATGGGAATGGGAATTCCAATAATATGTAATGCTGGAGTTGGCGATGTAGATGAAATTGTAAATCAAACATGTTGTGGCGAATTGGTAAACTTCTGCAATAATGAAGAATATTCGAGAATAGCACAAAAACTTGATAGTATAATTAACACCAACAAACAAAAGATTATTGATGGAGCTTATCAATATTACTCCTTGGAAAATGGAGTTGAGAGATATGAAGAAGTCTACAAGTGTATATTGAATTTTCAAAAACTATAGGAATTCTATAATTTCGTAATCATCCCAATACTATCTGCGTAGAAAGTTTTTTGCTAGTTTTTTTAGAATGCAGCCATCAACAAATCTATATCTTTATAAGGAATACCATAGGTTTCGCCAACAAAACTATTTGTTAAAATTCCGTTATACAAATAAATTCCATTTCTTACGCCTGGGTCTTTTTTAAGTAATATTTCAAAACCACCTTCTTCGCCAATATTTAGTAATATGGGAGCTACCACATTGCTTAATGCATAAGAAGCAGTTCTGGCAACTCTTGAAGGAATATTAGGTACGCAATAATGAATAACATCATGCTTCTTAAATATTGGCTCGCTATGATTTGTTACTCTTGATGTTTCAAAACAACCGCCTTGATCAATACTAACATCAATTATCACTGAGCCTGCTTTCATTTCCGAAACCATTGTTTCCGAAACTACGCATGGTGTACGCTTTCCATGTGCGTTTAATGCTCCAATAACAACATCAGCACGCATTAATGCTTTTTGCAAAACTTTGGGTTGAATTATTGAAGTAAAAATTCTTGTGCCTAATCGGCTTTGAAGATTTCTTAGTTTATGAATAGAATTATCAAATACTTTTACAACAGCACCTAAACCCATAGCCGAGCGGGCTGCAAATTCTCCAACTGTTCCAGCTCCTAATATTACTACTTCGGTTGGTGTTACGCCCGATATGCCACCTAATATCAAGCCTTTTCCATCGTTAACATTGCTCAAATATTCGGCAGCAATGAGAATTGCAGTATTACCAGCAATTTCGCTCATTGATCGAACTATTGGATAGGTATTGCAATCGTCTTTCAAATTTTCAAATGCCATGGTGGTTAATCTCTTATCCATCATTGCTTTGAAGTATTCTTTATCGTGAATAGTTGCGTGAAGTGCACTAAATAATACTTGTTTTTCGTGCATCATCTCAATTTCCTCTTTTGAAGGAGGTGCAACTTTTAAAATCAAATCGGCAACATAAACCTCTTTTGCTGAATATACGATTCTTGCTCCAGCCTCGCTGTATTCATTGTCTTCAAAATGAGAAGCTTTTCCGGCATTTGTTTCTACAATAACTTCGTGCCCATTATTAACAAGTAAACTAACAGCTTCGGGCACCAGAGCTACACGATTCTCTTGAAAAGACGTGTCTTTAGGCACACCAATAAGCATGTTTTTTTTCTGTCTAGAAACTTCAAGCATTTCTTCTTGTGGCAAAAGCTTGCCTTCCGGACTTAATCTAACAAATGTTTGACCTTGAGAAATCATGATATTTATTATTTACTTGTTCAACAATTATAGTTCGTTCGTTGTTTTCTTCTATAATACTTACTTTTACAAATGATAAAGGAAGTAGTTCTTCAATTAATTCGGGCCATTCAATCAAACAGTAGTTGCCACCATAAAAATAATCTTCGTAGCCTAAATCATAAGCTTCTGAAAGTTTTTTTATACGGTAAAAATCGAAATGAAAAATTGGTTTATTTGTATTGTCTGTATATTGATTTACAATTGCAAATGTAGGACTGGTAACATTATCGCTAACGCCAAGAGTTTTGCATATTTCTTTAATCAAAGTAGTTTTGCCAGCTCCCATTGAGCCATAGAAAGCAAATACTTTTTCGCTTGAGAAATTCTCAATAATTTGTTTTGAAATTGCAGATAAATCATCAATTGACGATGCTTTGAAATTCATGGAAATCGCTTGTTTCAGAATAGAACAAAGATAATTATTTTCAATAAAAATAGCACGAATAGATTTAAAATGTTTTAAACAAAACCACGTTGAAACATAAATTATGAAATTTGCTCATTAGTCAATAAATTATTCACCTCGCAAAGTCCAATCACTTTTATTAAAGAAAAATTTATTTTTTCACCAATATTTTTTTTATCGGCTTTAATGTATGGCAAAATATCTTTCATTTGATAAATAAAACTTTCTGTTTCAATCTTTTTCAACAGATTTAAAATTCTCCTCTTATCTTGAAAACCTAAATATTTTTCAGAAAGCTCAATTTCTTTTACCATTCCTAATAGTATTGCTTCGCCATGATATATTTCTACTCCTTTTTCAAGAAAATATGATTCTATTCCATGACCAATTGTATGTCCGAAATTTAATTTTTTCCGATCGCCGTTCTCCTTAAAGTCTTTATTTACAATCTCATTTTTAATAGAAACAGACTTCGAAATAATTTCACTCCAATCAATCTTCGACTTGCCAATATTTTTTTCTAGATAAGAGAAATAACCTTCATCTGCAATAATGGCATGTTTTACAACCTCTGCTATACCCGAATTTATCTGACGTTTTTCGAGGGTTTCCAAAAACATAGGACTAATAAAAACGGCTTCAGGCTTTGCAAAATTTCCTACTTGATTTTTATATGCTCCTAAATTTATTCCAACCTTTCCTCCAACCGACGCATCAACCATTGCCAACAAAGTTGTAGGAATATTAATAAATGAAATTCCCCGCTTGAAAGTAGAAGCAATAAATCCACCCAAATCTGAAACAACACCACCACCAATATTTATCAGCAGCGAATTTTTATCAGCTTCATAACTCAATAAAAGTTCCCAAATATTTGCACATATCTCAATGCTTTTAGAGTCTTCGCCACATTCAATTTCAATAATTTCAGAATCAGCAAACGCTGGGATATCTTTAATTATTCTATCCAAACACAGTTCGTGTGTTTTCTCATCAACCAAAATAAAAATCTTGCTTTTTTGATATTTTTTCTTAGCTAGAAAAATATTCAATTCCGAAATTAAATCGTTACCTACGAAAATATTATACCCTTTTGCTTTTATAACATCCATTTTATCATTAGATTTAATATCACGAAATTATTATTTTTTAATGAATAATTATGCAAAAACTTGATTTTAATAATACAGAAATAGCTTTTCAAGGTAAAAGCAAAGCAGAAATAAAACGAGCTTATTATTTATTTAAGCTTGTGAACAAGAAAAGCCTTGTTAGTTTTGGAAAAGCTGCAACCGATATTTCTCTTAAACTTCACTTGCCAATTAATTGGTTAATAAAGTCCACCATATTTGCTCATTTCTGTGGAGGTGAGAATATTCAAGAATGCCAGAAAACAATTAATAAACTTTCAAATTCTAATATCGGCACTATCCTCGACTATTCCGTTGAAGGAAAAGGAAAACTCGAAGATTTCGAGCGTTGTAAAAACGAAGTTATCAAAACCATTATAAAAGCAAAAGGCAATTCAAATATACCTTTTAGTGTTTTTAAAGTTTCAGGAATTGCCAATATCGAAGTGCTTGAAGAAGTTTGTTCAGGGAAATCATTATCAGAAAATACAAAACTAGAGTTTGAACAAATTAAGAATCGCATGGAAGAAATTTGTTTAAATGCTTACAACAATAATGTTCAGATTTTCATTGATGCCGAAGAGACATGTATTCAACAAGCCATTGACGATATCGTGCTTGAGCTCATGATGAAATACAATAAAGAGCGAGCAATTATTTTCAATACTTTACAAATGTATCGCCCCGACCGCGTCGAATTTCTTAAACAACTTTATAATGAAGCACTAAACTCAAATTTCAAAATTGGCGTTAAATTGGTTCGTGGTGCATATATGGAAAAGGAAAGAGAACGTGCAGTAAAACTTGGCTATCCTTCGCCAATAAACACAACTAAAGCCGAAACTGACAATTGTTATGATGAAGCAGTTAAATTTTGCATAAAACATATTGACACAATTTCAGTTTGCGCTGCAACTCACAACGAAAAAAGTTCTATGCTTTTAGCAAACTTAATGGAAAACAATAATATTCCTAAGAATCATCCAAATATTTACTTTGCACAACTACTAGGAATGAGCGATCACATTAGCTATAATTTGGCAAATGCTGGTTATAATGTTGCTAAATACGTTCCTTATGGACCAGTGAAAGATGTTTTGCCATACCTAATTCGTAGAGCCGAAGAAAACACTTCGGTAGCAGGACAAAGCAGTAGGGAGTTGGAATTGATAGAACGGTACAAGGTGAACGGCTAACGGTACAAGGTTAATGATAAGCGGTTTTTCCCTTGCACCTTTTACCCTGAACCTTGAACCACTTTTGTAGCCTCTGGCTACAAAAGGTCTTTCCCTATATCTCTTCTAAAATACATTTTGTCGAAAGAAACCTTACTTATTGAATCGTAAGACTTAGCAATGGCTTCTTGAATTGAATTGCCAAAAGAAGTAAATGCAATTACGCGTCCGCCAGTAGCAAGAATTTCATTATTATTCAAAGTAGTTCCAGCGTGGAAAACTATGCTATCAGAAACATTTTCAATCCCTGTTATTACCTTATTTTTCTCGTAAAATTCAGGATATCCGCCCGAAACAACCATTACTGTAGTTGCAAACTGATTGGAAATATCAAGTTTTGTTGTAGTTAAATTTCCTTTGCCAACCTCTTCAAACATTTCTAACAAATCATTATTGATTCTTGGAATAACCACTTCAGTTTCAGGATCGCCCATGCGGCAATTATATTCTATTACCATCGGTTCACCACCAACATTCATCAAACCAATGAAAATAAAACCTTTATAAACAATATTTTCGTCTTTTAAACCTTTGATAGTTGGCTTAATAATTCTTTCTTCAACTTTTTGAGCAAATTCGGCATTAGCAAAAGGAACCGGAGACACGGCGCCCATTCCTCCAGTATTTAAACCCGTATCGCCCTCGCCTATTCTCTTATAATCTTTAGCTTCGGGAAGAATTTTATAGTTTTCTCCATCGGTCAAAATAAAATACGAACACTCAATTCCGTGCATATATTCTTCAATAACTACTTTGCTACCTGCAGCACCAAATTTATCATTACTTAAAATATTAGCCAATTCGCGTTTCGCTTCTTCTAAATCACTTAAAATCAAAACACCTTTTCCAGCAGCTAAACCATCAGCTTTTAAAACATAAGGAGCCTCAAGAGTTTCTAAAAACTTATATCCATCAGCTAGATTTTCACTAGTAAATGTCAGATAACGAGCCGTTGGAATATTATGACGCTCCATAAAAGCTTTTGAAAAATCTTTGCTACCTTCTAATTGCGCTCCGTTAGCTGAAGGTCCAATTACCATAATATGATTTGCATCTTGTGAATTCTGAAAATAATCATAAACACCACGTACTAGAGGTTCTTCAGGACCAACTACAATCATTTTAACATCGTTAGCCAAACAAAAAGTCTTTACTGCGTCAAAATCATTTGGATTGATATTTACATTTTCGCCATGATTCTTAGTCCCAGCATTTCCGGGAGCAATAAATAATTTGTTCAATTTTTTGCTTTGAGCAATTTTCCATGCAAATGTATGTTCTCTTCCGCCTGAGCCTAATATAAGTACGTTCATAATTTGAAGTGTTTTAATTTAATTAACACAAGTTTTATATATCAACCCTTCGACTACGCTCAGGGTGACTGAACTGGTCATCCTGAGCGTAGTCGAAGGAATTACAGCACAACTTATTTAATAACATGATTTGGTATTATTTGCAAAAATAAGCTAATTTTGCGAAATTAAATAGTATCATTTGTAAATCTCCCCTTTTTAATTTAATATAAAATGTCAGATGTTAGGCATTTTCATGAATTGAAAACCAATGAGTTTGCATGAGTAAATGACTGTTTTCAATTCAAAAATAACGACACAACTAAGCGAAGCGACCTCACGACCACCGGTAAAAATAATTTAAAAATGGGAGTAGGTGGCGTTTTATTTAAATTAAAAATTATGGAATTCATTTTTGCGACCAATAACAAACATAAATTAGAAGAAGTTAAGCATCTATTTGCAAACCGAAAAGATATAACAATTAAGAGTTTAGCCGAAATTGGTTTTAACGAAGAAATTCCTGAAACGCATGAAACGCTGAGCGAAAATGCTTTTGAGAAATCGGAACATATCTTCAAACGCTTTAATGTAAATTGTTTTGCCGATGATACAGGCTTGGAAATTGAAGCTCTTAACGGCGCACCTGGCGTATATTCGGCTCGTTATGCGGGAGTTGGTTGTTCATTTCAAGATAATGTAAACAAAACATTATTAGAAATGAAAGGTAAAACAAACCGCAAAGCACGTTTCAGAACCGTTGTTTCTTTGATTTTAGAAGGAAAAGAATATCAATTTGAAGGTATTGTTGATGGTGAAATATTAACCGAACCCACTGGAAAAGATGGCTTTGGCTACGACCCAATCTTCAAACCAACTGGCTACGACCAATCTTTTGCAGAAATGGATTTAGACGAAAAAAACAAGATAAGCCACAGGGCTAGAGCTTTTAATAAGTTTGCTGAATTTTTGATTAGTATAAAATAGAACACAGATGACACGGATTTAAAAGATTTTCACAGATTTATATTTGAGCCAACTAAGCATTATGAAATATATCTTAACGTTATTTGTAATTATCTGTTTATCAATTTATTCTTTTGCAAAAACAGAAAGTAATTTAGATTCAATTTCTAAAGACTGCAACTTTGACAAATATTTAAAAGATCCAAAAACGCCAAAATTGGCAAAAGATATTTTCAATAATCAAAATTGGGATTTAAATGATTTTATTATTTTGTCATTCCTTGATAGTTTAACTGCCAAAGATATAGAAGCACGTCCTTTTTACTTCAAGGTTGTAACAAATTCATTCAATAAAAGTGATGGGTATTATTCTGAAGGTCTAGGAAATGCAGGCAAAGAATATGTTGAAAATAACACCGTTGAGTTTGCAAAATATTTTAATAGTAAAAAGTGCTTTAACAATACAGATTTGGATACTTGGGTTAAAATTGTATTATTAGAATTTTATATTTTTGATGATAATGAATGTACTCAAAAGGTCATTAATCAGTATATTGAAAAACTAAATCTAAATTGTATTAATGCAAGTGACTCAGAAAAATTAACAATTAAAAATTTTTCTAATTTACTAGAAATTGGTTGGAAGGATTATTTAGAAAAAAATAAAGTAATAAACAAAAAATAAAAACCACATTTAGCAATAAAATGAATATTGAAGCTTTATTCATGATGATAAGGCTCATTCTTCAATATCGTATATGCCCTATAAAGTTGCTCGAAGAAGATAACTCTAATTAATTGATGCGAAAAAGTCATTTTGGACAAAGAAATCTTTTCATTTGCCAATGCATATACTTTTTCTGAAAAGCCATAAGGGCCGCCAATAATGAAGTTGATGATTTTAACCCCCGACAATTGCTGTTTTTCAATATAATTAGAAAATTGAATTGATGTAAAGTCCTTTCCTTTGTCGTCGAGCAAAATTACTCTTGAGCTGGCATCAATCTTTTTAACAATTAATTCGCCTTCAGCATTCTTAATCTGCTCAAAATCCATATTCTTCGCATTCTTGATATCTGGAATCTCAATAAATTCAATAGGAACATAATGTTTCAATCGACCTAAATACAGTTCAATTCCAGTTTGCAGATATTTTTCAGATGTTTTGCTTATGCAGATTACGTTGATTTTCATGAGTCAGTTTGTAAAGTTATAAAGTTTGTAAAGTGCCTAACGGTGACTCAGCGGAGTCGAAGGCAAAGTTCTTAAAGTTGAAAGTATGAATGTTTATAAAGTATAAGCGTTAAACAATTTTTTGCAAAGTTAATAAATCAAACTAACGCTGATTACTTTCTACTTTATAAACTTTACAAACTTTCATCTGTTTTCTTTTGACTTTTCATAAAAATTATGTAGGTTTGTTTGTCTTCTTGGCACAACTATTGAGTTATTAAAAACACTATGAAAAAACTTGCAAAATATTACTTGTTTATTTTAACCTTTCTTGTTGCAACGTCATTCACAAGCGACTTTCAAGGTGTTTCCGACGATATTAGCGCAGCTATAAAATCTGGAAACGCAACTGAATTATCAAAACTTTTTAATGCTACAATTGATGTAACGCTACCAGGAAACTCAAATTCTTATAGCAAATCGCAAGCAGAAATTATTGTAAAAGATTTTTTCAAAAAATTTCCTCCAAAAAACTTCAATATCATCCATCAAGGCGTTTCTGCTGATGGCTCTCAATACTCAATAGGGAAATACGAAAGTGCTAGTCAGTCATTTAGAACCTATTTCCTACTGAAAAAATTTGCTGAAAAATCACTTATTCAACAACTAAGATTTGAAGCCGAAGAATAAATAATACACAATTTAGCCGTCATCCTTTATTAAATATGGACATCAACCTTTTTATTAAACAAGCCTTTGCTGAAGATTTTGGCGATGGCGACCATACCTCACAATCAACAATTCCAGCAAATGCACAAGGCAAAGCCAAACTTCTAGTTAAACAAAATGGCATTATTGCAGGTGTTGATTTAGCGAAACAAATATTTAGTCAACTAGACCCCAATTTAAAAGTTACAATAACAATTAACGACGGAGAAAAAATAGCTATAGAAGATGTTGTTTTCACTGTTGAAGGAAGCTCTCGATCAATAGTTATGGCAGAACGACTTGTTTTAAATTGCATGCAGCGCATGAGTGGTATTGCAACCAATACTAGTCAATACGTTGAAAAGTTATCTGGACTTAAAACAAAAATTTTAGACACTCGTAAAACAACTCCAAATTTCAGATATTTTGAAAAATTAGCAGTAAAAATTGGTGGAGGCGAAAATCACCGAATGGGACTTTACGATATGATAATGATTAAAGATAATCATGTTGATTTTTCGGGCGGAATTGAAAAAGCAATTGATTCAGTTCATGCATATTTAAAAGCTAACAATAAAAACCTGAAAATTGAAATTGAAGTTCGCAATCTAACTGAATTACAACAAGTTTTAAATCACGGAGGTGTTCATCGAATTATGCTCGACAATTATAATTATGCTGATTTGCGAAAAGCGGTTGAAATGATTGACGGAAAATACGAAACCGAAGCATCAGGCGGAATCACAATAGAAAACATTAGAGAATATGCCGAATGTGGTGTTGATTATATTTCTGTTGGTGCTTTGACACATCAAATCAAGAGTTTAGACTTAAGTCTTAAAGCAATAAACTAAATGCTAAAGCAATTTTTACTTCGTCTTACATTCGTAAAATTGGTTATTAGCCTTTCCAAAAAACTCATCATTCCTGGATTTGACGGTTTACCATTGTATGAAGTTGCTCATTTCTTTTTCACTGGATTATTTCGCGGAGCAATAACAACAAGAGCATCAGCTATTTCATTCAATTTTTTCTTAGCAATTTTTCCTGCAATAATCTTTGCCTTCACATTAATTCCATACATTCCAATTGACCACTTTCAGGATGTTTTGATGGATTTATTAAAAAATGTTTTACCATCAAAAACATACGAAGCATCAATATCCACTCTCGATGACATTATAAATCAACCCAGAGGAGGGCTCCTTTCAATTGGTTTTATTTTAGCACTATACTTTGCCACAAATGGCATAAATGCTTTAATAATGGCATTTAATAACACTTATCATGCAATCGAATCCCGAACAGGATTTATGCAAAGACTTATTTCCATTGCACTTGTAATCATTCTTACCATATTAATATTCACTGCAATAACACTTCTGATTGGAACCAATATTACTTTAGATTATTTAGCAGGTCATGGCCTATTAAACGACTGGATAAGTCTTGCATTGATAAGTCTTTCCAGATGGATAATCCTTATAGCCCTTTGCTTCTTTGGAATTTCTTTTGTTTATTACCTTGCTCCTGCTAAAAAATTAAGATATCGGTTTGTTTCGGCTGGATCTTCTTTAGCAACAATACTTTCAATCATTGCCTCAATAGGATTTAATTTTTACGCAAATAATTTTGCCAAGTATAATGTTCTTTATGGCTCTATTGGAACATTAATATTAATTATGATGTGGATATACTTCAATGCGATAATTTTACTTATTGGATTTGAATTGAATGCCAGTATTTTCGCGGCTAAAAATAAAAAACAGCGATAATATACTTTCATACAATTGTATAATATTATTATTGTATAGCTTTAATTATAATATCTTTAACACCAATAAAAAATACATTTATGATTCGTTACATATTACTTCTAACTTCAATTTGTTTGATGTTTTCTGGTTTTAACAATGCTTATACACAAAACATATCCGCTGAAAGTTATAATAGCACTACAAATACAAATTATTGGAAAAATAAAACACCAAATAAAGATTATTGGCAGCAAGATGTTTATTATAAAATTGAAGCAGAAATTGATGAAAAAACCGACATTCTCTCTGGAAACGAAGAACTTATATATGTAAACAATTCTCCAGATGAATTAAACGAACTCTATTTTCATTTATATCAAAATGCTTTTCAACCTGATTCATATCTTGACAAACTAAATAAGGGGAATGGAAATACTTCTAGGTTTGGCATAAAATACCAGTCGCAAAAAAAAGGCATCGAAGTTTCTTCAGTTAGCATTAATGGTAATCCAGTGCAATGGGAAATTGACAATACTATTATGAAAATTAAGCTTCCAAACTCTTTAAAATCAAACGGCACATGCAAAATAAATATTTCATTCAAAACGTATTTTGATATTACAGCGCCTTGGGGAAGATTAAGAGTTTATGATTCCTGGGGTTCAAAACATTATAATGGAGCACATTGGTATCCAAGAATTAGCGTTTACGACAGAAGATTTGGCTGGACTAAAGACCAACATTTAGGTCATGAATTTTATGGCGACTTTGGAACGTACGATGTTAGTCTAACATTTTCAAGCAACCAAATTGTTGAAGCTACAGGCGATTTAATCAACGAAAACGAAGTATTACCTTCTGATTTAAAACAAAAGTTAAACTTAAAAAACTTTGCTAATAAGCCCTTTGGTGAAAAGCCATCTGTTATAATCCCTTATGATAGCACTAAAAGAAAAACTTGGCATTATATAGCAAGCAATGTTCATGACTTTGCCTTTGTTGCCGACCCTAATTACCGCATTGATGAAACAGTTTGGAATGGAATCAAATGCGTAGCCATTGCCAATGAATCAACCGCTTCGAAATGGCAAACCGCTTCTCAAATCACAGCTGATATAGTTAAGTATTATTCTGAAACCATTGGCATGTATCAATATCCAAAAATGATTGTTGCCGATGCTCAATCTGGCATGGAATATCCAATGCTAACAATGAATAGCGGAATTGATCCTAATTACACCTATATTTTTGCTCATGAAATTGGGCATAATTGGTTTTTTGGCATGGTTGGAAGCAACGAAACCTACAGCGCAATGCTTGACGAAGGATTTACACAGTACTTAACTGTAAGCGCACTCGAAAAATTGTCGAAAGAAAGAACAATAAACGAGCCCAATCCCTCAAAATACATTGATAAATACGAAAAAAAATATTCAATACGCGATTTATACTCTTATTTGCCTTATATCGAAAATGCAAATAAAGAAGGTGGCGTACAATTAAATACGCACTCCGATTATTTTTTAACAAAACAAGCTTATGGAAGTGTATACAGACAAACCTATTACAAAGGTTCTACTATGCTATTTAATTTAAAATATGTTTTAGGCGATAGCTTGTTTAATAAAGCAATGCAAAATTATTTTAGTCAATGGAGCTTTTGCCATCCATATATTGAAGATTTTAGAAATTCAATAATTCAATCAACAAATGTTGATTTAAATTGGTTTTTTGACGAATGGATAAACACCAATAAAACAATCGATTATAAAGTAGGAAACGTAAAGCATATTGCCAAAGACACTTTTAATATTGAGTTTATTCGCAAAGGACTTTCGCAAATGCCTATCGAGTTTACTGTTATTTCAAAAAATGATGTCAGATATAACTATATAATTCCAAATACTAATTTTGTAAAATCTACCTCATCCATAATTCTTCCCTCATGGACTGGATGGAATAATTTAAACAAAGAATATCATGCTAAAGTAGTTATTCCAGATGGTATTAAAGATATAATTATCGACACTGCTTTTCTCATGGCAGATGCAAATATGATTAATAATTCGAAAAAGTTAAATATTGACTATAATTTTGATCATGGATTAATAGAAAAATCAAATTGGCGAGCTTATGAAATTAATGCACGACCTGATTTATGGTGGAACAGTATTGACGGACTTAAACTAGGTTTTAATGTATCTGGAAATTTTATGAAACAAAAAAACTGCTTTGATATGTCTGTTTGGGCTAATTCGGGCTTTTTAGTTTCAGAAAAACAAAGTATTGGACACGACAACTTTTCATATAATTTAAATTATCAAACTGCACTGAACAAATTGGGTTCTAATGCTAATTTTGTTTTAAATGCTCGAGATTTAGACGGTTTGTCTCTTTATAAAATTGGTATTGACAAAAGCATTGAAAATAGTAAATTTTCTATTTTCTTTAAATCGATGCACCGTAATATAATTGAAGATTATAGATATTTGCTATATCCTACCGAATGGAGTTACGATAACATAAAAGGACTATATGGTAACGAATACGGCAAAGTATTATATAATAATACTATAAATATCAACTGGCTTTTTAGAATTGAAAACAAAAAAAACATTAATCAACTAAATTTATCAATGCGCTCATCTGTTTTTACCGAAGATTTTAATTTTTCGTGTTTCAGCTTTGAGTATAAAAACACAACAAAAATTGATGAGTTTATGCTAAAAACACGACTTTTCGGACAACTTGGATTAGGCAATAAATGGGCAACCGAATCATCTTTATATCTAGCAGGAGGCAATTCAGAAGAAATGATGGAAAATAAATATGTTAGATCTGATGGTTTTGTTAACGAAAGTTGGCTTGGTTACGATATTCAAACCAATCATTTTCAATATGGCGGTGGTTTAAATTTAAGAGGATATTCAGGATATTATGTTGCAGAACCCGATAACTATGGGAATATCGAATCTGTTTACAGAGGAAATACAGGTTTTGCAGTTAATTCTGAATTAGAATTTGACGAATACATTAATCCAATTCCTAAAAAACTAAGAAATACCTTAGGGTTTAATAGCTATTTGTTTGGCGATATAGGAATAATTAACAAAAACAAAGCATGGGAAAATATAAGTTTTGCAAGGTTCAGAGCAGATGCCGGAATTGGAGCTGCTTTAACGATTAAAAAATGGGGTAATATTCAAAAAGCAGAACCATTAACCATACGATTTGATGCACCAATATGGCTAAATAGAATTCCTGCTGTAGATAAGGATTATTTAATGTATAGGTGGGTTATATCAATATCAAGAGCATTTTAACAATAAAAAAATCCCAACTTCAAACAAGTTGGGATTTTTTATTGTATTCAGTTTATCTTACATAATTACGAAATTCTTCATAATTCTTTCAGATTTTCCTTGAATAACAGCAATATAAGAACCTTTAGCTAAATCAGATAAATTTATTTGTTCATTATTGCTTACTAAATCTGAACTGTAAACCATTCTGCCTTCAGCATTATAAATAGACAATTTTGCAGTTTCATTAATCATTTTCTCAACATTTAGAGTTCCAGTTGAAGGATTTGGATATAAATTAACCAAATGACTATTGTCAATAGAACCAATAAAACTTGAACCACCACCCGCAGTAATTGTAGCGCCTATAAGAACTAAATCATCAACGATTAATTCAGAACCAGCTTGAGCAGTTGCTTTAGATGAAGTCATAGTAATATTACAAGTATCAGCAGTGCCAACAAGACCAGTTAGGGTAATTAAAAATGGAGCGTAAGTTGTGTTAGTTGTATTGGCTGTAAATTCACCTTTTCCAACTGTATCAATAGACGTTCCGTTCCATTTAGTAAGAACAATTGAAATATTACAAACATCACTACTTGCAGAATTGTATTTATAAAAACCACCGAATGAAATTGGGTTTCCACTGATTGGCAAACCACCAGTTGATCCACCTAATAATCCAGGAGTTCCTATAGTTGCAGAACCTGCAGATGCACTACCTAACATTCCTGCTGTTGAGGAAATTTTCATTGCATAAGAGCCACCATGCGCATCAGATGATCGACCTTGAGATCCGCCCATAAAAGCACCAAGCATCGGAAAATTCCAGGTTTCACAAGTTACAGAATCAGTCCAAGTTTCAAAATCGCCATTAGGAATAGATTGTGCATTGACAATACCTGCAAATCCTAAAGCTAAAAATAAAGTAAAAATTTTTTTCATAATTTGTTTTGTTAGTTTATGTTAATACAAAACAAATGTAGTACAATCGAACGGATTGTACTATGCGTCAAATGTTAAAAATTCTGAAAGTTTTATTAAGGAAACAATAAAGTGTTTTGGACCTCAAGATTAAGCAATACATAAAACTAAGAATCTACAACAAAAAAAGTAAAAAAACCTTAAATAAATGTATTTTCTATTTTTTTATCTAATATTGCAAAGTAATCTCAAAACTTTTAATTTATGAAAAATATATTATTCCTAATGTTGGTTATTTGCTCAAATCTTTATTCGCAGAATTGGCAACAAAAAACATCCGTATACAACTATGGAAGAGCTGCTGCTTTTGCATGTTCAGCAAATGGCAAAGGATATGTTGGACTTGGTCAAGTTAATGGAGGATCATACGTAAATGAATTCTGGGAATACGACACACTTCAAAACTTATGGACAAAAAAAGCTGATTTTCCTGGAGGTGCTAGAAATGGATCATCTGCCTTTGCTGTAAAAGGAAAAATTTATATTTGCTTTGGCATAACAAATTCTGCAGCTTGTACTAACGACATTTGGGAATATAATCCGAATAATAACACTTAGCTTCAAAAAGCCTCCTTTCCTGGTCATGAAAGATTTCAAGCTAGAGGTTTTGTAATATCAGATAGTCTACTATATATAGGAACAGGTTCTTATAATAGCTCAAACAATTATTTATCTGATTTTTGGATGTATAACCCTAGCAATAACTCATGGTCTCAAAAAGCAAATTTCCCTGGTGGAAAAAGAATGTCAGCCTGTGCATTTGAGCTATATGGGATTGGGTATATGGGCACAGGCCTTTATGATGCGAATACTGTAAAATCAGATTTTTGGAAATACACTCCCAATACAAACACATGGACTGCCATTCAAGATTTTCCGGGTAATGGGCGTTTTGGAATGGTCGGATTCACTCTTAACAACGAAGCTTATGTGGGTACTGGTGATGACAATATTGACAAATATATTGATTTTTTTAAATACAATCCTTTATCTAACAGCTGGACTGGAATAATTTCTCCCCAAGCACCAGAAAGACTCAGTGGAATATCATTTTCTATTGGTAATAAAGGATACTTTGGTACTGGATGGGATGAAGAGTTCTACTTTTCTGACTTTTGGGTATATTCACCAAATAGACTCACAGATATAGACAATAAATATATTGCAAAAAATCAAAGTATTTCTGTCTTTCCAAACCCAGCAAATAACAATATATTTATCGAAATCAATAACAATCTAGAATTGGAGTCTGAGTTATTTATTCACGATATAAATGGTCAATTAATATTAAATAAAAACATAAATGATAAATCAACTAATTTAGATTTTAGTACATGACAAAAAAAATAAAATACTGATTATCAGCAAAATAACTTGCCAAAAGTTTGGATAAATCATTGATTATCAGTATATTAGACGAATAATATCCACAAAATTCGTCAATATATGATAACCAATGATGACCGTAAAATTAATGAATTAGTTCCAATTCTCAATGAACATTTTAAGTCTACAATAAATTTAGCTAGAGTTAAGTTTATAGCCATGTTTGTAATTGCTTTATGTAAGGTACAAACTGTAACATTCCACAAATTGGCAAGTGGCTTTGATTCCTCCTCTAACTCAGACTCTTCTTTGCGTAGAATCCAACGTTTCATTGCTAATTACTCTTTAGATGCAGATATTATTGCTAAATTAATTTTTGCTTTACTTCCTATTAAAGATAAAATCCAATTAACTATGGATAGAACTAATTGGAAATTTGGAGATTCTGATATCAATATTTTAATGCTAGGAGTTGTATATAAAGGTGTTGCATTTCCATTGCTTTTCTCTTTATTGCCTAAAAGAGGCAATTCAAACACAGGAGAAAGAATTATTTTGATTAACAGATACATACGTTTGTTTTCTAGTGAAACAATAGCATGTTTAGTTGCTGATAGAGAATTTGTGGGTCAAGATTGGTTGGCATTTCTAAACAACAATAATATTCTTTATTATATCCGTGTAAGAAACAACTTTAAAGTATTTGTTCCCTCGAAGAATAAGGAAGTTAAGGCATCATGGCTATTCAATACATGTAGAATTAATGAATTTAGATTTTACCCTAACATAATAAGAATTAACGGAGAATATTGTTATTTATCTGGAGCCAAATTAAACGGAGATGATTACTTGATTATCGTTTCATTTGACAAACCTGAAAATGCTTGTGAATTCTACAAACAAAGATGGCAGATTGAAATGTGTTTTAAATCAATGAAATCTAGTGGATTTGATATTGAAAAGACTCATTTAACAGATTTGAATAGAATTAAAAAACTAACTCTATTAATTATGATAGCATTTGTTTGGTGTTATAAAGTAGGAATATATCTTCATGAAAACATAAAACAAATTATTGTCAAAAAACATGGACGTAAAGCTGAATCAATTTTTAAATATGGGCTAAAATATGTTGCAAGCTGCTTGCTTAATAATTGTTTTATAAATACTTGTGAGGCGTTTAATTTTTTGTCATGTACTTAGAATTTAGATATTAAAGAATTTAGAAAAGGTATTTATTTTTTAAAAGTTGTAAATTCGAAATTTGCTAATACTGAAAAGTTTATAGTTATTTGATTTGGATTTGCTAAAATAGGTATTTCCCTAAATCTGTTATAGCTAGTTTTCAATTACAATATCTGTTCGCCGTTTAATCGCTTTGACAAGTTGATTGTAGAATAAAAGCAATTCTTTTCTATATATAAAGAAAATAAGTATTGAAGTAATAAAAAATATTATAATTGATTTGAACAAAAGATATTGTCTAAAAAAAAGCAATTCTGAAGCAACAACCATAACAATAAAAAACATTGGCAAATAAAGAAGTTTAATTTTATTAAATTTAAATTTAAATATTTTTCTGCTTTCAAAATATAGGAATAAAACTTGAATAGGTTTTATTGCAAAACTAGCCCATGCGGCCCCAATAAGCTGAAAATTTTTTATTAATATTATACTAATTATTATTTGGAAAATTGCTGTATAAAAAAATATTTTGGGGAGTATCTTTGTTTTTTTATAAAACAAAATAGGTGAAAAGAAGTAGCTAAATAATATTCTTGTTGCAAAGCCAAGACTAAGAATATTAATAAAATTAAAAGCTTCGTAATAAATCTTTTTATCAATAACCAAAGGGATTAAAAGAGGTACAAATATGTTAAACAAAGGGATTATAAACAATATAATTGCTGTAAATACATTATAATATCTATTAACCTCAGGCGAACTTTCGGCAACTAAACTATCCTTCAACAAATTAAACACTTTTGGATAAATAGCATTTGATACTCCTGTTTGAAAAAGTTCAATTGCCAATGTACATCTTACAGCGATGTCGAAAATACCAACATACGATGGATCAACAAGATAGTGTTTTATTACAAATCGGTCAATGTAAGAAATAACCCAAGAAAACACCGAATACAATAACAAAGGATAGCAATATTTAACAATATCAGTTATTACTTCCCGTTTAAATTTAAAACCAAATTCTTTTCTTAACGAAAATAAAATTAGAATAAAATTTATTCCAAACCCAAGTGTCCGTCCAAGCACAGGACCAGCTAAGGAATTCGGGAAAATGTAAACCAATAATATTGAAAGTGTAATGACAAAAGAAAAATTTAAAATATTTATTATAAAAAACTTAACTGATCTTTGCTGACTTATTAATATATTACAATATACTTTATAAAAGCCATTAAAAATAGCCGTAAGCACTGTCAAAAAACCCCAAGGAAAAAAACTGATAGAATTATTAAACAAAAGCCCAAATATACAATCTCCAAATATTGCTGTTATTAACAGAATAAAAATCCCCAGTGCCGTAAGTGAAAAAACAACAGTTCCAAAACTCTCCTTAAGCTTCTCTGGATTATTTTTAAATTCAAATAAATGAACCATCACATAAGATTCCAGACAAAAACTAGAAAAAATCTGAATAAAAAAAAGAATACTTAAATAAATTGCATTTACCCCAATATCCTGAGGAGATATTTTATGTGTAAATAAAGGAATAAGAACAATTGAAGACACATAAGGCAATGCTCCAACAACTGAATAAATAAAAGATGATTTTAAAAACTTCTTTGATATCATTATAGGTAATATTTAACTTTTTTTTGGCGAAATAAAAATTGACTTAATGAAAAAAAACAAATACTTAAAGAAAAAGGAAAATAAATTTAATGGGGATAGTTTTAATGAGTATAAAACATTTTTCAATGCTTCTTTTTTCATCTTAACATTCAACATTTCAATCCCTAATGAAAAATATTTTTTGGAAATTGCCTTTTTAACTATTTCTTTATTGTCAATGCTTTCATTTTCATAAAATAATTCTAACGATTGAATTGTTTTTGTTAGGGTGTTTATTTTTGGTTGACCTGAAAACACACCACCATTATGAACTCTATAAGTCGCCATATTTCTTTTGAAATATTTTATTTTCCCATGCTGGGCATTGAGAATATGCACAAACCAATCACCCATATTTAATTGAGGGAACCAAACAGGAAATTCAGCAAATAAGTTATTTCTAAAAACACATGAAACAGTTGAGATGAAATTATCAATTAAAATATCTTTTATAGTAAATATTGAACGCAGCTTAAAACCACCTTTGTTCATAATATATACATTCTCTTCTTCATTAAAAACATTTATATTATGAAAACATAATGCAAAGTCTGGATTTTTCTCAAGAAAGTCAATTTGCAATTGCAACTTATATGAATCAGTCCAGAAGTCGTCACCTTCAAGCAAAGCAACATATTTCCCTTTGCAATTTTTAATAGTTTTAATAAAATTATTCATCATTCCTATATTACTTTCATTGAAAGTAGCATAAATCTTATCTGGGTATTTTTCTATATATGATTTAACTATCTGTTTAGTATTGTCACTACTGTTATCTTCCCCAATAATCAATTCAATTTTGAAGTTTGTTTCTTGCATTAGAACACTATCTATAGCCTGAGCAATAAATTTCTCATGATTATAGGTGATCATACAAACACTGACAATCAAATCATTCATCTTTCAATTTTAAAATAAAAAAAGTTTAATTTTTTATAAATATTTTTCACCTGGTTTTCTATCTCTTATTATTCTCCCAGGAACTCCATAAACGAGTTTATATGAGTCGACATCATGAAGTATTAAAGAACATGCTCCTATCAAGCAATGTTCACCTAGGTTCACTGAACCTACTATTGTTGCGCTCAATGAAACAGCAGTGTATGACCCGATTTTTACAGCCCCAGCTAGCGTTGAATTAGGTGCTAAGCTAGAATAATCTGCTAAAACGCAATCATGGTCAATACTAGCTTTTGTATTAATTATTATATGACTTCCAATGCTTGAATTACTATTTACAATGGCGCCCGCCATTATAACAGTTCCTGTACCTATTTTAACATTACTCCCAATTTGAGCTGATGGATGAATAGCATTAATAAAACATATATCATCTTTAATTGAGACAAGCCTTTCAACTTCATTATGCCGCACCCAATTATCTCCTATAGCAACAATGCATCCATCTATTCTATATTGATCATATAACTCTATAATATTTTCTATTTTACCTATAACATTATATCCCGATGTTTTTTCTCCAATTCTACGAAAAGGATCAATTAAACCAACAATATTATAATTATTTTGTTTCTCAACAATATCAATTACAACACGTGCATGTCCTGATGATCCAATTATAACAATATTTTTTTTCATATTGTACAATCAATATTTAATAATATAACACGACTCATAAATAGAAAATTTTGAATAAAATATGCAAATAGAATAAATTAGGACTTTAAATTACTTATAAAGTCACAAATAAAAACAACCGTTTCTAAATCTAAATCAGGATAAATTGGCAAACATAAAACTTCATTTGCAGCTTTGATTGCGACAGGTAAATTTTCATGACTAGAAGAAGGTAATGCCTTATAGGTTGAAAAATCACTAATAAGTGGGTAAAAATATCTACGTGTAAAAATATTAACCTTTTTTAATTCTTCATAAATTGCATCTCTATTTTTTCCATATACGATTTCATTTATAAATATTGGGAAATATTGATAATTGGTTTCTACATAATCAAAATCCTGAAGAAATTTCACTCCAGAAATTTTTCTTAACCTACTCCTATATTCATTAACTATTATTTTTCTTTTATCAATAGATTCATTTATTCTCTTTAACTGCAAAACTCCTAATGCGGCCTGAGCCTCATTCATTTTAGCATTAATACCAGGAGCAACCACAGTAACTTCATCTGCAAATCCGAAATTTTTAAGAAAATCTATTCTCTTTTTTGTTTCTTCATTATTACAAACTATTGCACCACCTTCAAATGTGTTAAAAATTTTTGTAGCATGAAAACTAAGAATGGATAAATCTCCAAAATTTAATATTGATTCGTTTTTATATTTAACTCCAAATGCATGACAAGCATCATAAATAATCTTAAGACCATATTTATCAGCTATTTCTTTCATTTTTACAACATTGCAAGGTGTACCATAAACGTGAACAGGCATTATTGCAGTGGTAAATGGTGTAATTGCAGCTTCTATTTTATCAGTATCAAGATTGTACGTTTCAGGATCAATATCAACAAATACAGGTTTTATACCGTTCCACCACAATGAATGCGTGGTAGCGACAAAACTAAATGGAGTAGTAATTACTTCTCCTGTTATTTTAAGAGCTTGTAAAGCTGTTACTAAGGCTAAAGTTCCATTTGAAAATAATGATATATATTTTACGCCCAAAAACTCACATAATTTCGCTTCAAGCTCTTGATGAAATTTCCCATTATTCGTAAGATTTCTAGTTTTCCATATTTCCTCAAGTAATTTCACATACTCATTTAAAGGAGGCAAGGACGGTCTTGTAACATAAATTGGGGCTTCTATTTTCATATATCTATTTTTACAGTAAATTCTCAATTACTTTCATTTTTTTAATTTGGAATGTTTAAACACTCTGTTATAAATAGTTAAATTTATTATGCTAAGCTTTTTTAGATGTCAATATCTAATTTTAAACATTACCTTTTATAAATTTCCCATATAAATTATCTGCATAGCATTCACATAGCATCTTCATTACCAACATTCTAAATTATTTTTTGATTGATTCCTTTATAAATACTTTAGCTTAGTTTAGGGTGATTTCTAATATTATTTATTTTTTCATTAAAGTCCTAGAACATTTGGGCTTTTTTAGAAAATAATATTCAAAAATACAATTTTATTTCAGATTTCATCAGTTTATATAAAAATAAATTTACCATATATTAAGCTCTAGATATAAATATTTGCAAGATAAAACTCTATTCATATATATATAAAGAGAAAACTCACATATCACAGAAGCAAAACATCTCGTATATTTAGTTTATAAACGAGAGCTTTATTACACATTCAAAAGTGCAACTCAAAATAAATACTTAAGCTTTTTGCATAGGAAAAAAACTCCTTTTAATGATTAATAATATTATTTAAAAAGAGGCATAATTAACAAAATAGAGGATAGTCCTATTAATATGGCAACAGCACTCCAACCTATGATATTATTTATTGGCTTGTTAACATGTTTCCCCATTATTTTTTTGTTGTTAACCAGTAAAATCATACAAACTAGAACTACAGGCAACAACATTCCGTTTATTACTTGTGACCAAAGAGAAATGAATATAAGGGGTGCGTTTGGAATCAATATAATAACAGCTGATAAAACTAATATACCAGTGTAAAGCACATAAAATTCTTTTGCTTCGTTCCATTTTTTATCAATACCAGCTTCAAAACCAAATGCTTCGCAAACATAAAATGCAGTTGCTAAAGGAAGTATTGTGGCTGAGAAGATTGAAGCTATAAATAATCCAAATGCAAAAGCATGCTTTGATAATGCTCCAGCTAGTGGCTCTAATGCAAGAGCAGCATCCTTTGCATCATTGATTACAGTTCCGTGCTCGTGTAAAGTTGATGCACATGCAACTATAATAAAGAACGCAACTACCACAGTAGCAATACATCCAATAACAATATCAATAAGTATGTATTTATAATCTTTCATTTTTAATCCCTTTTCAATAACCGCCGATTGCATATAAAATTGCATCCAAGGAGCTATAGTTGTGCCAATAATACCAATAATTATAGCAAGTGTAGCACTGTTCATTTGCATTTGAGGGTGCACAATTGAATGACCAATTTCATTCCAATGCGGTTTACCCATTACAGCTGAAACAACGTACATTAATAGCGATACACTAAATATCAAAAAAATACGCTCTGCTATTTTATAAGTTCCTTTCACTACCAAAACCCAAACCATAAAGGCTACAATAGGAACTGAAATATATTTACTTACACCAAAAACCTCCATACTGCCAGCAACACCAGCAAACTCAGTAGTTGTATTTCCAATATCGGCAATTAACAACCCTATAAATATGAAAAATGTAACTTTTACACCAGCATTTTCGCGAATTAAATCGGCAAGCCCTTTTCCAGTTACAATTCCCATACGAGCATTCATCTCTTGAATTATAACTAGCACAATAAATGAAGGGATTAGTGTCCATAATAAATCATAGCCGTACATAGCTCCAGCTACAGAGTATGTGGTAATTCCGCCAGCATCATTATCAACGCTGCCTGTAATAATTCCTGGTCCTAATATTGCTAAGAAAATAGCAATCTGACGTAATATATTTTTTTTATTTTTTAGCATACAAATATCCTTTCCTATTTATTTGTTCTTCCTTTATTTATTAAATCTTCAACGATATCGTCGATAACAACCATGCCGTGTAGCACTTTATCTTCGTCAATAACAGGTATAGAAAGTAAATTATATTTGGATATAAGCTCTGCTAAATCATAAACTTTGTCGGTGTTTTTAACTGTAATAGGATTTGTTTTCATGATTTTGCTAACCAAAGTAGCAGGTTCAGAGATAATAATATCTCGAAGTGACAATGTAGCAATAAGTTGTTCTTTTTCATTGGTAACAAACAAATTGTATAAAGCGTCATTCTCGGGTTTTTCAAGTCGAATAATTGTTAAAACTTCAAAAACTGGCATATTTTCAGGAAAAGACAAGAACTCTGTTGTCATTACGCTACCAACTTCGTTGTTATCATATTCTAGAAGTTCTCTAACGTCTTCACTTGATTCAGCATCCATTTCTTTCAGCAATTGCTCTGCTCTTTCGTCTTCTAATTCTTCAATTATGTCTGCAGCTTCGTTGGCAGGCATCTTTTCAAGAATATCAGCCGCCTTTTCAATAGGCAAACTCTCAATAAGGCTAATTTGTGCCGCGGGTTCCATTTCTTCCAAAACATCAGCCGCCTTTTCTTCATCGAGTTGAGAAAAGATTGAGGCTCGCGTGCTACCTCCTAAATCTTCGATAATATCTGCAATATCAGACGGATGGAGCGAATGTAATTTAGATTGCGTTTTTGAAAGCTTGATATTTAAATTGCTAAAATCAACAGCTTCGATGTCTTCCCATGAAATAAATTTTGCAGGCAAATTTTTCCCAAAAAAATTAAAAATATATTTCATTTCCTTAGCAACACCTATTCTTCTAAGCAGTCCTTCAATACCAACATCAACCGCTAAAGCATAAGTGGCTTCTGCTAACTGAACAAGTCTGATATCGTTCACTCGTACAAGTTTTC
The DNA here is from genome assembly GCA_037139195.1 of Bacteroidota bacterium. Lineage (GTDB taxonomy): Bacteria > Bacteroidota > Bacteroidia > Bacteroidales > JAHJDW01 > JBAXGW01. The sequence continues at coordinate 44,884 of JBAXGW010000014.1, read as the reverse complement.
TGCCATTTAAATCAACCAATTGCTTATCTAAAATAATATCGCTAAGCAATAAACTATTATTTATGTTTACATCAGATAGTAATGTTAATTCTGAACATTTAACAGTTAGTTTTCTAATTTGCTTTTCTATACGGATACCATCAAAAGAAAACAAATTAATATTCCCTGATTGTTTGATTTTTATTCCAATTACTTTTGGTTGAGGAGTTTCGTTATGGTTTGTTTCAATTAATAAATCTTTAATAATTCCAATAGATTTATTTTCGGCATTAAAAATTTTTTTGCCGATAATTCTACTCAAATAAAATGTTGTGAATGATGTCATTCTCACCTCCTTTTTATATATAAAGGAAGCAAAAAAAGGAGACGCTAAGCCTTTATATTTAGGTTTAATAAATAATATAAATCCGGTCCTTCGTCCATTTTTAAAATTGATATTTGTTGTTAGTGCAAAAGTAAGTCGTTTTTTTTATAAAACAAAATATAAAGCATATTGAAATTTCTTATTGCTTTTTAGTGACTTTAAATTTAGCACATAGCATAGCCTTCAACTGAGAATTAAAATCTGTCAATTCAAATTCAAATATCTACAATTCACCAAGAAAGACCTGTTTTAACATTTTTTATGATATTATATTTGTCTTATTTGTTTATTTAAATATTAAAAATTTAAATATATCAGATAAATATAGAAAGCCACCATAATCTATAAATGCAAATTCTGATATTTTGCTGAAAAAACTTTTTTTTTTAGTAGAAAAGCATTTTTGTTAAGCAATGGTAGTTTTTGACATGTTTTATTTTAAATTAATTAAATATACCACCATGAACATTATCAAAACTTTTAAAATGCTGAATTTAATTAAGTACCTAGCTTTTATATTAATTTTAACCCCTTTATCTTCAAAATCGCAATTAGTTTTAGGACCAGCTCAAACTCCAACCCAATTAGTAAATAATGTTCTAGTAGGAGCAGGTATCACCGTTTCCAATGTCGTATTTACAGGAAGTACTGAAATGATTTCAAAATTTTCAAATGGAAATACAACCAATTTAGGTTTAGGAAGCGGGGTGGTGCTTTGTACAGGTAAAACTTCAGAAATAAATCAAGAAGGAGCAATTCAGATGAGCGACGATGTATATCAAAATGGAGATACCGATTTAGATGCAATAATTTCATCAACTGGAAAAACCACTCAAGATGCAGCTATTCTTACTTTTGACTTTATTCCTCAGTCTGACACATTGAAATTTAGATATATTTTTGGTTCAGAAGAATATCCAGAGTTTGTTTGTTCTGAATATAATGATGTGTTTGCTTTTTTTGTTTCAGGTCCCAAACCTGCCATTTTAGGAGGAGGAAATTATGTTAAACAAAACATTGCATTGATTCCAAATACAACTACTCCTGTTGCAATTAATTCTATTAATTCAGGAACAATAGGTGATAATGGCGGAGATTGCACTAAAGCAGGTGAGTCATTAGGCTATTCTTCATTATATGTTAATAATTCTGCTGGTCAAGATATTGTTTTTGATGGCTTCACAAAAGTGCTAACTGCATGGTGTCTTGTAACACCTTGTCAACAATACAGCATTAAAATTGCAATTGCAGATGTTGGTGATGGGGTATGGGATTCGGGTGTTTTTTTAGAAGCAAATAGTTTTACTTCAAACGGGGTAGCTGTAACAACTGCTTATGCAAATACTGATATAGATTCACTAGCTGTAGAAGGATGCAATAGTGCAACAATTAATTTCACTTTACAACAACCAGCTGTTACAAATCAAACAATTACTTATACAGTTAGTGGAACGGCAACAAATGGAGTTGATTATACAAGTTTACCTGGTTCAATTGTTATTCCTGCCGGTCAAAGTACTGCTTCAATAATTATTGACCCTTCAACTGATGCATTAACAGAGGGAATAGAAACAGTTTTTTTAGATGTACAGACTTCTATTTGTGGCACAACTAGATACACCGTTTTTATAAAGGACAAACTCCCAATTATTGCAAATTGCTCTAATGATGTAAACATTTGTAATAATGCATCTGCCCCAATTAGTGTAACAGCAAGTGGTGGTTTTAAAGATTTAACTTATGCATGGAGCAATAATCTTGGTTCAGGAGTGAATTACACTGTTAATCCAACCATTTCCACAACCTACCTTGTTACAGTAAGCGATATTTGCGGGCAAAGCGCAATTGATTCTTTGGCAGTTAATGTTTATAAAGTAAGTGTTGATGCTGGGCAAAATGTTTCTATATGCAACGGCGAAAGTATTACTTTAACAGCAACAAGTCAATATGCAACAAGTACTCCAAGTTATAAATGGAGTACAAATGAATTAACTGCAGCAATTACGGTAAACCCAACAATTACTACTACATATTATGTTACAGCCACTGCAGGCGCATGTACCGCGCAAGATTTCACAAAGGTTATAGTTAATCAACCGCCAACAGTTACTGCTGATAACAAAGAAATTTGTATTGGAGAAAGTTCCACCGTAACAGCTCATGGTGCATTAACTTATGAATGGAATAATAATTTAGGAACTGGAAATAATTTGCAGGTTTCACCAACAACTACAACTTCATATATAGTTACAGGCACAGATATAAAAGGCTGTAAAGCATCTGCTACAGCAACAATAACAATTAATCCCTTGCCAACAATTACGGTCAACAACCCAACTATTTGCGAAGGCGAAAATGCTGTATTAACTGCACAAGGCGCAGATTCTTATACTTGGAGTGATAATTGGTTTGCAAGTAATCCGCGAACAGTATCGCCTTCTTCTACTACTACATATAACGTAAGTGGCACTGATGTTAAAGGCTGTAAAAATGATACATTTGTTATAGTAACAGTAAATGTCTTACCAACTGTTACAGTAAACAACCCAACTGTTTGTCCAGGTTCTTCAGCTATTATAACAGCTAGTGGCGCTACAACTTATAATTGGGATAATGGATTAGGAATAGGAAATGATTTTGATGTTACACCAACAGCAACTACTGCATATACGGTTACAGGAACCGATGAGAATGGATGTACTGACAAGGCAGTTTCTACAGTAACAATTAGCACTTCGCTGAGCGTAACAGTGAACAACCCAACAATTTGTATTGGCGAAAGTGCAACATTAACAGCTCAAGGAGCGCCTAATTATGTATGGAGTGACAACTTAGGCAATGGAAATGGGAAAATTGTTACACCAACTACTACTACACTATATCAGGTTAGTGGTTCCGATAATAATGGCTGTAGCGGTATTGCTACTTCTACAGTAACTGTACGTCCTTTACCAACAGTTACTGTAAATAATCCAATTATCTGTAAAGGAACAAATGCTATACTCACAGCCGTGGGTGCTTCAACTTACAAATGGGGAGACAATATATTTGCAAGTAATCCACGTAGTGTATCTCCAAATATCACAACGCAATATGAAGTAACAGGAACTGATACTTATGGATGTGAAAATTCTGCATTATCAACTGTAACAGTAAATCAGAACCCAATAGTTGATGCAGGTAATGACACAACTATTTGTAAAACAGTTGGCATTGCTAGCTTAAGTGTTACACCAAATAATGCAAGCAGTTATTTGTGGAACCCAACTACGGGATTAAGTAATTCTAGTATTTTTAACCCAACAGCAAGTCCGGCATCAACATCAACGTATAAAGTAACTGTTATTGATGTTAATGGTTGTAGTGGAACAGACGATGTTATTGTAACAATTTCACCTGAGGTAATTGCAGATGCTGGAGATGATGTAATTATTTGCGAAGGGAACAGCACAGTTCTCAATGCAAGCGGAGGCACAACATACAAGTGGAGCCCAGCTTCAAGTTTATCTGCTGATAATGTTTCTTCGCCAACAGCTACACCTACAAATACTACAAATTATACATTAACAGTATATGACAATATAGGTTGTTCTGATTTTGATGATGTAAAAGTAACTGTTAATCCGTACCCTACATCAAATTTCAATGTAGTTTCCCCTATTTGTCAAGTAAATAACACCACAATAACTTATCTTGGAAATGGGACATCAACTGCTGATTACACGTGGAATTTTGATGGAGGAACTATTGTATCGGGCTCAGACCAAGGACCCTATGTTATTAATTGGAATACATCGGGGACTCATCAAATATCGCTTTATGTAGAACAAGCAGAATGCAAATCGCCAATAACAACACAAAATGTAATTGTAAATCCAATGCCTACATCAACATTTTCTGTAGAGAGTCCGATATGTATTTATGATTCGTCAAAAGTAGTATACACAGGAACTGCAGATGTTAATGCAATATACAATTGGGTCTTTGATGGAGCAACAGCAACGCCAGGCACAGGTCAAGGTCCCCATTGGTTGAAATGGACATCGTCTGGAATCTATACAATTGAACTTGCCGTTTCTCAAAACAACTGTCCATCTATGTCTACTCAACACACTATAAAGGTTACAGAAAAGCCTACCTCTGACTTTACAGTTGAATCCCCTATTTGTATTTATAACCAATCAACTGTTGTTTATACAGGAAATGCAGATCCAAGTGCAACATATCATTTTAATTTCGATGGTGGCTCTTCTAGCCTAGGCTCAGGACCAGGTCCTTACTCAATATCTTGGAATTCTGCTGGCGTTTATAATCTCTCATTGTATGTTACCGAAAATGGTTGCGAATCGGAAATAACAACGCAACCGGTAACAGTAAATGGAAGACCAATTATTGATTTTATTGCCGATCCAACCGAAGGTTGCCAGCCTCTTTATGTCCAATTTGCAGATTTATCGCCTGATGTAACAAGTAGAACATGGAATTTCGGAGACCCAACTTCAACTGCCAACTCTAGCGATATGCAAAATCCTTCACACGTGTATTTAGAGCCCGGGGGATACGATGTTTCTTTATCAATAAATGATTCAAAGGGCTGTACAAATGCTCTTAGTATGCCTGATTATATAAGTGTTTATCCCAGACCAACTGCTGAATTTGAATTTTGGCCTGATATTGCCACTATTGAAAACCCATATTATAAATTTTCACCCAGTGGCAGCTCGTCTAACGTTAGCGGATGGGAATGGCATTTTGGTGATTTTTATAACCCTATCCCTGATACTTCAAATGAAGAAACTCCTGATTATACATACCACAACTCAGGCTCATACAACGTAACACTTGTAGTATCAACAGAAAAAGGCTGTAAAGATACAATTGAAAAAGAAGTAATTGTAAAAGATATTTACACCTTCTACATACCAAATGCATTTACTCCAAATGGCGACGGGGACAATGAATTCTTTGGACCAAAAGGAATCGGTATTGACAGCTCCAGTTTCGAAATGTTTATATACGACAGATGGGGCGAAATGATATATTCGACTAATGATATTCAGAAACCTTGGAATGGTAGATTTTTAGGCACTCAGAAAGCGTGCAAACAAGATGTATATTATTGGCTAATTTATGTAAAAGAAGCTGAAGGGGTTAAACATTCTTACCAAGGAACGGTTACCTTAATTAAATAATTCTAAAAGAACGCAAAATAAAAAATTTGCGTTCTTTTTTTAAATAAAAAACATCATTTGATCCTCAGGAATCTTATTAGTTTCTTTATATTTAGTAACTAATTCAGACAAAAACCATGATTTTAGATAATTGGCAATAACATTATTTAACCCATTCCACATAGGTCGACAAGGGCATGCGTTTATTTTAGCGCAAAGTGGATTTGGACCAACGCATTCAACAACATCAAAATTATCACCCATTGCTCTAATAATCATTAAAACATTGATCTCTGAAGCAGATTTATTTAAAATATATCCACTTTTTTTACCCTTAAAATTTACTATTAATTCAGCTTTTTTCAGAGAAGAAATAATCGGATCTAAATACTTTTCTGATATTTCTTGTTTTTTTGCAATATCTTTTTGAAATATTCCACAGTTCTCTGAATTAGCAGCAATTTCAATCATGGTTCGAAGTCCATATCTTATTTTCGTATTGATTTTCATTGAAATTCAAATTTAGATTGCATTATTATTTTATTATTTCAGTAATTATACCTTCTTCAAATTTAACCTGATACGTAAGTTTTCCCTTTTTATTCCACTTAGAAACAATTCCATGGTTTTTTCCATTTTTAAACGTTTCCTCAGCGCGTTGTTTCCCATTATTATAATATTCTTTTGAAATGCCTTTTTCCAGCCCTAATTCGTAATTTATTTCCTTTTTAATAGTTTCGTTCTCATAGTACTCAATATAATTACCATCAAGTTTACCATCAATATAATTAGCTACTAATGATAGTTTGCCATTGCTATACCACTGCTTCCATGTTCCATTTTCTTTTCCATTAGTATAAGACGACAAAACATCTGGGTTCCCATTTTTATAAAATTCTTTGTAAACACCCTCTTCCTTGCCATTAATAAAAAAAACTTCTATTTGAAGAATGCTGTTTTTAAACCACCATCGTTCAAATCCATTTTTCAAACCCTCTTTAACCTCAATTTCAAATTGCTTTTTGTTTTTCGAAAAATAAGATACAATTTTACCAGTAACTAGAGTCTTATCTATTTTAAAATAATATTTTCCATTTTCCTTGAAAACTTTTTTTATTGCTATTTCTTGGGCAAAAATAGTATTACATAAAAAAAAACTAATAAAAAATAAAAAAATAAATTTATTCATTGCACTGATATTATAGAGATTAATCATTTTTTTTGCAAAGGTATTTTTTTTTTGACAATTCGATGTGTTTTAATGAAAAATCTAATTAACATCATGTTAAGAAGTTTTCATTTTTTGATTCAATAAAAATTTTTAGCTTTGTAACATTAAGAAAATAAAAACAATATTTTATGACAAAATTAGCCGTAATTGCATTTGGAGGCAACGCCCTTCTTCGTGCTGGTCAAAAGGGAACTATCGACGAGCAAGAACAAAATGTTAACGACACCTGCCAAAGTGTATTAGAATTAATTAGAAAAGACTACAATTTGGTTATTGCACATGGGAATGGTCCACAAGTTGGCAACATTCTTTTACAAAACGATGCTGGTTCAAAAATGTATGGATTACCAGAAATGCCACTCGACATTTGCGGGGCATATTCTCAAGGTTTCATCGGTTACATGATTGAACAACAACTTCGTAACGTACTAGAAGCAAATAATCTAGAACGTGATGTAATAACTATAGTTACTCAAGTTTTAGTAGATAAAAACGACCCTGCTTTTGCAAATCCTACAAAACCAATTGGTCCTTACTACAAAAAAGAAGATGCTGAAAAGGTAACAACTGAAACTGGAGCAATTTTCAAAGAAGATCCAAAGGGAAATGGATGGAGAAAAGTTGTTGCTTCGCCAAAACCTGTTACTATTGGGAATAAAAAATCGATCGAACGATTAGCTCGCGAAGGTCAAGTTGTTGTTGCAGTTGGTGGCGGTGGAATACCTGTATTCTACGTTGAACCTAAAAAACTTCAAGGTATTGATGCTGTTATCGATAAAGATTTAGCTTCAGCATTATTAGCTAACCAAATTCATGCTGACGAATTCATTATTTTAACTGATGTTCCTAAAGTTTTTATTAACTATAGAAAACCTGATGAAAGAGCATTAGATACTATTACTATTTCTGAAGCAAAACAATTATTAGCCGAAGGTCAATTCACAGAAGGAAGCATGGCTCCAAAAGTAAGAGCAGCAGTACAATTTGTTGAAAATGGCGGTAAAGAAACCATTATAACAGATGCTGATTCATTAGGTAAAGCTAATGGCGGAACAAGAATCGTTGCTGACGTTTTAGAAGAAAGCTGTCATGTATGCGGATGTGGAAATCACAGTCATAATTAATGGTAACCGGTATCAGGCAAATGGTAACCGGTGGCTGAGAGGAGTCGAAGCCACTACCTGTAATCTGCCACCAGCAACCTGTAACCAAATAAACAATAATTAAAATTTAACTATAAAAACATAATATCATGGCATTTAATTTAAGAAACAGAAATTTTTTAAAAGAATTAGATTTCACAAAAGAAGAATTAGTATTCCTTTTAAATTTATCAAAAGATTTAAAAAACGCTAAATATGCTGGTACTGAGCAACAAAAATTAAAAGGCAAAAACATTGCTTTAATTTTTGAAAAAACATCAACTCGTACTCGTTGTGCATTTGAATGTGCTGCTCACGATCAAGGTGCTCACGTAACTTATTTGGAACCAACTGGAAGCCAAATGGGACATAAAGAAACTGTTAAAGATACTGCTCGCGTTCTAGGTAGAATGTATGACGGTATTGAATACAGAGGTTTCGGACAAGAAATCGTTGAAGAATTAGCACAATTTGCTGGCGTTCCTGTATGGAATGGTTTAACAAACGAATGGCATCCAACTCAAATGTTAGCTGATGTGCTTACAATGATGGAACATTCTCATAACCCAATGGAAAAAATATCTTACGCTTATTTAGGCGATGCTCGTTTCAACATGGGACGTTCTTTATTAGTTATAGGTGCCATTTTAGGTATGGACGTAAGAATTGGTGCTCCTAAAAAATTATGGCCAGAAGCTAGTTTAATTAAAGAATGTCAAGCAATTGCTAAAAAATCAGGCGCTAGAATTTTAATTACTGAAAAACCTGAAGAAGCTGTTAAAGGTGCTGAATATATTCACACTGACGTTTGGGTATCAATGGGCGAACCAAAAGAAGTTTGGGCAGAAAGAATCAAGATGTTGAAACCTTACCAAATTAACAGTGCAATTATGAAAAAATCTGGTCACCCAGACGTAAAATTCATGCATTGCCTACCAGCATTCCACAATGCGGATACTAAAGTTGGAAAACAAGTTTCTGAAGATTTTGGTTTGAAAAACGGAGTTGAAGTAACTGAAGAAGTTTTCGAAGATACTAATTCATTAGTATTTGACCAAGCTGAAAACAGATTACATACTATTAAGGCTGTTATGGTTGCAACTTTGGGTGCATAAGGTCGGCAAAAAAAACAAGGTGCAGATTCATCGTTACTTTTGTCAAAAAGAAATATTCATTTACTTGAGTAAACTCAATTCTTTTTGACATCGAAAGCCTCGAATCTGCACTTATTTTTTTACCTTTATTTTGTTTTCAAAATCATTTGAGGCTTCGAATTTGCACATTTCAATCAACCTTAATATTTTACAAGAAGACCATTTCGAAAGAGGTGGTCTTTTTTTTTATAATTAACTGTATCTTTTTGATGATTATTTTATTATAATATATAAATAAAAGTCTATGAAAAATTCTCGATTAATTATAGCTTGCATTTGCATTATGATTTTTGCAAAAGCTTTTGGACAAACAGGAATTATAACTACTGACACCATAGAGTACTCTGTTTCTATTTCAAATCCTGAAAATAATAACAGCTACTATCTTTTCTACAAGGAAAACATCGAAGTTTCAAAACGAAGAGCTTTTCTCGATTCATTATTCTACAATATATACCTTAATAAAATTTGTATATTCGATTATAAGTCTGGCTCTCAAATAGCTTGGTATGAAACATGGAATATTGGAAGCTATTCCGAAACCTTTGCAAGTAAATTAGACCCAACGATAGATAGCACAGTAACTTCAAGGTATTATTTACCAGCTACAATATCAGCTATTATTTTCAAGGAAATTTGGCAAATTGACACAATAAATCATACTATAACAAAAGAAATACTCGCCTACTGTCCTGTTGCAGATATTTATAATTTCGATGAAAATAGAATTAAACAAGAACCCTTATTTTGGATTAAAAACATAAAAACTGATTCATTAAATGAGCAAACATTAACAGAAAAAATAGAATATAAAATAGGTTCAAATCAAAAATTTAGAAATACAGACATTCTAATTCCAGATTCAATTACAAAAAGAGTTAATTTAGTTTTGTTAGAAAAAGCTAGAAAATATAAAAACTCAAATTATTATGACATAAATAACAATCTAATACTATTGAGCTCAGACTCTAATTTAAAATCATTTATTTCTAACACAATCACATTCCTAGATGCAAAAAAAGAAGACCTCGATTATCTTACTTTTGAGGAATCTTGGAGCTTTGATTCAAAGAATTTCTCAATCACAAAAAAAATTAATGGAATCTCATGTGCTAAATCTGATTTCGAAATTGATATAATGACAAACGAAATAAATTTCAAGGGTGTAGCACCTCTTTTTTATATTAAAATGTGATTTTTTTTGCCAATTCAAAAACAAGCTAATAAAAAAATCTACAAGACAATTACAATTTTGCAAATGCAATCTGCAACTGAACAAAATTCATGAACAATTTATGATTAAAAACTAAAAAAAACTATCACGCAAAAAAAACGTGATAGTAGTTTTTTTTAAAAACATAGAAAATTATAGGTTTTTCTCTTTCAAATTGATATCATCATCTGTTTTCGTAACAAGCATCTTTTCGCTAGCAATGATATCAAACGCAACAAGTATAGCTGTAAAACCCCAAAATGGAATTGAAGCCTTATCTGTATCCAAAAAGTTATTCATCAATCCGTGTACCATATAGGTTATTAATCCTAATAGGACAATCATAGATAAAACTTTAACTTCTTTCTCCTTAGAGTTCTTATATACTCTTAAACCTGTATAAATAATTGTACAAACAATTCCAATAAACGACAGCATTCCGAAAACACCAGACTCTGCTAATGGACCAATATATTCGCTATGGGCATTTCCCATATCACCAGAATTGGTACTAATTATTGTTTTTTCAGAAGACAACTGATATGGAGCATATTTAAATTGATAAGTACCTGGTCCCCATCCCCAAAAAGGCTTTTCCTTAAACATTCTTAATGCAGAAGACCATCGATTGATTCTTTCCAGATTTGATGCATCTGAAGAAATATTTGAAATTGACTGAACATGCTCAGTCAAATTATCGGAAGAATCTTGTCTGTTTTTCCCTAATTTCATAATTATTTGCTCTTGAAAAACAAGACCAATAGTAATGATTGAAAGTCCGATTATAATAATATATTTAAATTTAATTTTAAACCACAATATAAATAAAAAGCCAAAAGCTATAGCTAAGCTGAGCCAGGCAGCTCGTGTATATGAAAAAATAGTGCCTAAAATAATTATACCAAAAAATGCAAAACCAATATAATTAACAATTCGAGTTTTGTATTTTAATAAACTAAGACCAAATATAATTGGTACAAACATCGCCAGTATAGCTCCGTAAGATGTGTGATCTCTATAAAAAGGCTCCATTACCCAGTGTGAGCTATGATTACTAAGCCCATTTGCAACATGCCTAATTAAAGTATAAATAATTACAACAATTAAAGGTATACTATATAGCCATAGAAACAGTTTTATTTTTTCTCTATTTTTGAAAAGCATGACCCCAATAAAGAAGAATGGAACGACAAACCAAAGTCTGGCTAACAAAAATTTAAGTGAAACTATTGGATCGCAACTAGTAAGTGAAGTTATAAAAATCCAAATAAGATTGATTATTATTGCAATTGAAATGGGATGCTTAAGTATTTGAACACCATATCCTTCATATATTACACGAATTACAAATAAAAGCAAAACTCCAAATAAAAGGGGTTCTGTTGGCAATGACAAACCTAAGCCAAAGCTCAAATTGTCAATATTTATTGCAAAAGGAGTTAGAAATGTGATAAGTAACAATAAATAATCTAATCTGAAAACAGCAAAATAAATTATCAATGCTCCAAGAGGAATCGCTAAAAACCAAAACATTTCTAAAGCAATAAATATTGCGCTTAAGGCAACAAAGCTTAAGCCACAAAACAATAGTACTTTATTTACCTTAATATTTTCCAAACCTAAATATTATTTATTGGTTTTTAAAACGATCAACAGTTAAAACTATAATTATAGATAGTAGTATAGTAGAAAAAACAGAAAATACAACTATTAACCATCTAATCGGATATGATTTTTTATCGGCTACACTAGGATTTGTTACAACATTTGTAAATGTCAAATCCTTATTATAATGCATTAAAGCATTATCATATTCTACTTTAATTCTATTGTATTCAGAAACAGCTACATTAAATCGCTGTGTCAACCAATAAACATCTCCTCCTTTATCACGGAGTTTGCTCATGAATTTTGTTAAATAATTATTATTGGACGGGTTCTGAGATTTAGCCATAGTAAAAAACTGTCTAGAAGCTTCTTTCACTTGAGCATCATAATCAATTACATTTGTTTCAGTTCTTATCGCATTTAAGGCCGTTTTTATTGAGTCGACTTGATTTCTATTAATTACAAGTTGAGATTCCCATATTTTAACAACTTCTAGAGCTTTTTCATTTTGTAAATCTTTTGCTTTTTGATTAACAAAATCTATCAATGCAAAAACAATATTACAGGCAGTTTTTGGATCTGTGTCCATTACATTAATTTCAACAGATTCGAATTCAGTTTTTGAGATTTTAATATTTTCACTTACCTCCTTTGATAATTTAGAATGATAATAAATATCATTTGAATCAATATTATAATGAGCACCTAAATTAAACTTAGTAATTATTTTCTGCATTACATCTTCAGAATTAAAGAGCTGAAGCAACTGTTCTGTAGGAGTTTCTTGTGAATATGGAATAATATTTGCCGGATACACAACAGCTATTGACTTGTATTTTGGTTTAATAAAATAAGAGCTCGAAAATACAACTGATAATAATATTGATAATATTACTAAACCAACAATTATCTTATATCTCTTAATTATAATATTTAAAATTGAAATATTATTTGAAAACTCCTCCATTATATATATGTTTATTTATTATTATTTATTTTGACTTATAGTAAAGAAATGAATCATTTGATTTTATTTTTTCATTTATAATCAACACTAAAAAACCGACAATAAAGGCAGAAAAGCTAGATAATAGTACAATTAACCATCTGATAGGATATGATTTTTTTTCTGCTTTAACTGCACTATTAACAAGAAACTTCTGTGGCAAGTCATTTTCGGCATCAACCTTGGCTTCTTGGTATTTTACTTTTAAATCACTTGATTTCTCTCTGTAATAGATAACTTTATCACGCAATGAAACGTAAGCCCCACCATATTTTGCAAGGGTATCAAGTTTGCTTTGCAATGCTTTAACAGCCTCTTTATTGTTTTTAGATAAAGCAATTGCAAGCTGTTCAGATATAACTTCTGCCTGTTTTTCATATTCATAAACCCCTCTTGAGCGAATAATTTTCATAGAGTCTTCTAATCCAGAAATTTCATGTTCCAACGAATTAAATTCACGCTCTACTATAGCCAAACCCGTACGAGCTCTTTGTTTAAGCATCCCAGTTTTAACAGAATCTATTAAATTTGATATTTCATTTGCGATATCAGCTGCTGTTTGTGGATCTGTATCAGAAACTTTTATTTCAACGGATAAAAATTCAGTTCTTCTGAAATTAATGTTATTCTCATATTCTCTTGATAGCTTTGTATTTTTAAGTTCAGATGTACTATCAATATCATAATGATTGAAAAGATCGAATTTTTTTACAATTCTATTTTTAATTTCATCGGAATTTAAAATTTGGAGTAATTGCTCTGCTTCTTCTTCTTCTCCAAAAGCTAAAATATCATCTTTTCCTGTTGGAATTTTCCCAAGTAATGCTTTTGAAATTGAAGCATTAGAAGTAGGAAATACGATTACAGAAGAGGTATATTTCGGCTTGATAAACCATGGAGATGAAAAAAATATAGAACAAACAATTGCTGCAACTACGATAATTCCAAGTGGCTTTCTCCATTGATACATCAAATGAATAATGTTTGATGAGTCAAATTTGTTTTTTTCAGTGGTGTTGTTAGTCATGATAATATTAAACAATTATTAAATAAACGAATATTTTACGTGTTAAAAAAAGAAAAGTTTCAATTTTTAATACGACCTGTAACGTTAATACATCATTTTTATTTGATAAACATAAAAAAATAATTATCAATTAATCAAAAAAAATCTTAAGCATCAGATATTCAACAATTAACTTCTAGTAAAATTAAAATAAACAAGTAAAATTTTCTTATACCCTTTTTTTTTATATTTTTGACAGCTTGATTACAAAGCTATTTCGAAATTATGATTATTGCTGTAAATACTCAATTATTACTTAAAGATAAGCTTGAAGGTATAGGTTGGTTTGCTCACGAGACATTAAAAAGAATCACTCAACAGCATCCTGAACATACTTTTTATTTTATTTTTGACAGACAATATTCCCCCGATTTTATTTATGGCAATAATGTAAAACCAATTATTTTACATCCGCAATCGCGTCATCCATTACTATGGATTCTAAGATTCGAACTGCTTTTACCTAAATTGTTAAAAAAAATCAAAGCAGATGTTTATTATTCACCTGATGGGTGGCTTACTACAAATAAAAAAGTTAAAACAGTCAATGTTATTCATGATTTGAGCTTTTTTCATAACAAAAACGACTTGCCATATCTTTATCAAAAATATGTCGATTTTTTCTTTCCTATTTTTGCTAAAAACGCAAGCAAAATATGTACTGTATCAGAATATTCAAAAAAAGATATTTCAAAAAATTTCAATATTGAAAGTGAAAACATTCAAGTTGTTTATAACGGGGCAAATGAAATATATAAACCTATAAGTAAGCTTGATATTATTGAAACTCAAAAAAGGTTTACTAACAATAATGAGTATTTTGTTTATGTTGGGGCTATTAATCCCCGTAAAAATTTGATAAATCTATTTAAAGCTTTCGATCATTTTAAAGAAAACAATAAAAATGAGGTCAAACTGCTTATTGTTGGGGCTAAACAGATTTGGCGAAAAGAAATTGAAGATGCCTATTTGTCAATGCGTTTTAAAAATGATGTTATCTTTACGGGTCGAGTTTCAAATGAAGATTTACACCATATTTTAGCGTCTTCAATTGCGTTGACTTATGTTTCATTTTTTGAAGGCTTTGGCATTCCTTTACTTGAAGCCATGAACTGTGAAGTGCCTATTATTACTTCAAATACTACATCTATGCCTGAAGTTGCTGGCGATGCTGCCTTGCTAGTTGATCCAAACAGTATTAACGAAATTGCAAAGGCTTTGTCTACAATCTACTCCGACGAGGATTTGCGCAATCAACTTATTGCCAAAGGCAAAATACAAAGAGAAAATTTTAGTTGGCAAAAATCTGCTGATCTTGTTTGGAAAGCTATTCAAGATATATTAGACAAATGTTAACTCTCTCCTATAGCAATAAAACTCTTGAAGCTGGCTGCGATGAGGCTGGCAGGGGCTGTTTAGCGGGACCTGTGGTTGCAGCAGCAGTTATTATCAACAAAGAGTTAGAAATTGAAGAACTTAACGACTCTAAAAAATTGAGTCATTTTCAAAGAACATTATTAAAACCTATAATTGAAAAGAAAGCGTTATCATGGGCTTTTGCCTTTGTTGACCATGTAGAAATTGATAAAATCAATATTCTTAATGCTTCAATATTAGCAATGCATAGAGCAATTGAAAAACTAACTATTCAACCCGAATTTATTTTGGTGGATGGAAATCGTTTTAAAAATTATAAATCAATTCCTCATCAAACCATAGTAAAAGGCGATGGGAAATATTTATCGATAGCTGCAGCATCGGTTATTGCAAAAACCTATCGCGACTTGATTATGGAAGAACTTGACAAGGAATATCCAATGTATAATTGGAAACAAAACAAAGGCTATCCAACTATTGAGCACAGAGCCGCTATTCGGAAATTTGGACCCTCTCCATATCACCGAATGAGTTTTAAATTACTAGAAAATCAATTAGAATTAGATTTTTGAAAAATATAAGATTAAGTCAATAATTCGACTAGAGTATCCAACTTCATTGTCGTACCAAACAATTATTTGAATCATATTCCCTGCAACAACTTTTGTTGAAAGCGAATCGAATATTGCGGAGTTTGGATTTCCAATAATATCAGATGAGACTAAAGGTTCGTCGGTATATTCTAATATATTTGAAAGCTTATTTTCTGAATAATTTTTAAAAACAGCGTTTATCTGTTCTACAGTAACATTTGTTTTTAAAACTGCAGTTAATTCAATTAAAGAACCATCTTTTACTGGAACGCGTGTTGCTATTCCATCAAATTTATTTTTTAAAAAAGGAAAAATCTTTATAGTAGCATCAATTGCGGTGGATGTTGTTGGTATTATATTAACACCTAACGCTCTACTTCTTCTAATGTCGCTATGTGGCGAGTCAAGCACTTTTTGATTATTGGTAAACGGATGAACAGTATTCATCATCGCTTTTTCAATACCAAACTCATCCTCTAACACTTTTATTACAGGGGCTATACAATTTGTTGTACACGATGCATTTGAAATAATTTTATCCTGTTCGCTTATAATTGATTGGTTGATGCCAAACACCACTAATTTATCAAGCTCATCATCAGGAGGACAAGATAATATGACTTTTTTAGCTCCCGCTTTTAAATGATTTTCTAGCGATTTCTTAGTTTTAAATCTTCCACTCGACTCTAAAACAATATCCACACCAAGTTCTTTCCACGGAATATCTATTGGATTCTGATGTTGAGTTATTATTATTGTTTTACCATTAACAATAACGCATTGATTTTCAATTTGAATTTCATACTTGCAAATGCCATGATTCGAATCGTATTTTAAAAGATATGCTAGCGTTTCAATTGGCATTATATCATTCACAGCAACTAATTCAATGTCAAGCCTAGCAATTAAATTGCGAAAAACAACTCTTCCAATTCTTCCAAAACCATTTATCCCTACTCTAATCATAACTAAACAAATTATTGGCAAATTTAGCAATGAATTAGCAATATAATAGTATAATTTTATAAAAAAATAACAGCTCTTTTTATTATTATGCTTAATTTTGAAGAAAAATTGTTGATGAAATATTTAAATTTTAAAAAGAAGCCTCTAATTTTATTTTCAATTATTTTTGTTTTTGTTATCATTTTTTCTGTTTTGATATATACTCTTTTCTATAATAATGAAAATGAAGTTTTAAAAATTGAAAATATTATTCCTAAAAGCGCATTATGCGTAGTTACAATTAATAATCCTACTGATTTTATAAAGCAAAGCAACAATAATACTCTTGCTAGGAACGTATTCGCTAAGGATTTTTTTGCTGCTTATTTTCAAATTATTAAAAACACCGATTCTTTGATGAATAAAGAAAAGACGAAAGAGTCAATCATCAAAAATCAACGTTTTTTTATTTCCTTTCATTCTACTGAAAAATCAATTCAATCAATTTTTTACATTTCATTAAATGAGAATGTAAATAGCAAAGAGGTAATTGAAGCAATTTCTTCTTTATATCCAAGCCTAATTTTTGAAAAAGTAAAATATTTAAAGCATGCTGTTTTCAATTCGAAAAATTTATGCTTTTCGCTTATCGGAAATACTTTGGTCGTTGCTAAAGAAAAAAACTCAATAATTGAAGTAATTAAATCATTTACCGAAAATCAGGTTATTAGCTCAGACAAATCGTTCTCAGAAGTATATAGAACCGCAAACGAAAAGGCAGATGCAAACATTTTTATTAATTTCAACTTATTATTAAATAATAAAATTCAAAACATTTTTTCTTTTGATCTTTCAAAAACTGTTAATTGGGGGGCATTTGACTTTAACCTAAAAGACAATAGCTTTGTATTCAACGGATTAATTCAGCCATTGAATGATAGAAATTCAATATTAAATTTATTAAAGGAACAGGAATCAGCAGAAATTGATTTCTCTAGTGTTTTACCAAAAAGCACTCAATATTTATTAGGGTTTTCCTTTTCAAACGTCGATAAACTACTTAAAAATACAAGATTGTTGACGTTGAAAAAAGCAGATTCAACCCAAGCCATTAATTCTAGTTTTCTAAATAATGAATTTGCTTTGGCAAGTATTGCTTTAAGCGATAGCGTATCAAGCAAGATTGTAATAATGGCAATTGATAATGAAGATGAATGTAGCAATGAGTTAAAAAAGTTTTCAAAAAACACCGACAATGAAATAGTTGAACTTTCAAAAAGTCCATCCATTTTCAACGAATTGAATGTATTAAGTAGTGATTCTATCAAATTTTTTACAATTAAAAATGGGTTTCTTTTACTTTCGTCTAACGCAAAAGTTTTAAAATATATAATAAATAATACGGATAACAAAAACACGCTACAAGAAAATCAAAACTTTAAAAACATTTCTAAATATTTCACAGCTAAATCAGGCATGTTAGCTTATTTCAATCTACAACTATGTAAAAATTCAATTAGCGAGCTTTTTGTAAAAGATAACATAGATTTTATAAGTTCTTTGATTTCAAGTATTGGCATTTTATCTTTTCAAGTTAATACTCAAGATAATTTATATCTTGCAAATATCTATGTTTCTAAAGCAGATTCAAGTGATGCGCTTCTTTTAGCTGATAGTATTGAAGAAGTTGAACCTAAAAACAATTCTGATTTTACTGCAAATGACGATATCAAAGTTTTTGAACTTATTTGCAATTCACAAACAAATGCTAAAAACCTATTTATCGTAGACAAAAGTAATGAGTTATATTTCACAGAACTAAATGGGAAAGTGCTTTGGAAATATAAATTAGACAGCCCAATTATTTCTGATATACAAGAGCTCGACTGCTTTAAAAACGGGAAAATGCAACTGATTTTTAATACTAAAAAATCAATATATGTAATTGATAAACTTGGAAATAACGTAAAAGGTTTTCCATTCACACCAAAAAATGAGATTACAAACGGCATAAGTGTTTTTGATTTTGACAAGAAAAAAGACTATCGAATAATTTTTTGCACAAAAGCCAACTTAGTTGAAAATATTGGAGCAGACGGGAAAGAAGTTGTTGGCTGGACCAAATACAAAGCAAACGAAAATATAAATAAAGCGATTAAATATGCTCGAATTGCTGGAACTGATTTGTTGGTCATTTATCCCAATAATAAATCAATCACATTGCTAAATAGAAGAGGTGGAAAAATAGCTACAACAACTAATACCTTTAAATTGTCTACCAACAATAATTTCATGCTTGCAAATTATAAAGGAACAGCTTGTTTTGCTCATACTACAAATTCGGGAGAAGTACTATTCATCTTTAATAATGGCAAAACCGAATTGCAAAATTTCGGAAAGTTTTCAGACAAACATTTTATGACGATTTCTGACATTAATAATGACAAAAGATTGGAATACATTTTTGCCGATAATAAAACCGTTTTTATTTATTCTTCGGATAAAAAGTTGATTTTAAAAAAAGAATTTGAAAATCAAATTAATCAACCTTTAAAATTGATTAGTTTACAAGAAAAATACATAGAAATTTGCACCTTAGATAACATCTTTCTCGTTAATAACAAAGGCGTTACAAAGACTGGTTTTCCAATAAAAGGGACTACTAAGTTTTATATTACAGATGCAAACAATGATAAAAAAATGGAATTAATTGTGGCAAATAAGACCAAAATTTCAATAATACCTTTTGAATAAGTCGCTTTTTAAAATAATCATTTTAGTTTTGTTTTGTAGATTCTTAAATAATTATTAATTTAGTATTCAAATTGACTCTTTTAATCTTAAAAGAATAATAAAATATCTAAAATTATGAATAACACTCATTTTAGTAAAATCAGCAAAATTAATGCAAACAGAATTACTTTGGTAGTTTTTATTGCTTTAATATCGGTATTAACATCTTCCTGTTTTAAAGATGATTTTGATACGAATAGATTGGCTGGCGGTCAGTATACACCAAATGTTGCTGTTCCGGTTATTCACTCAGAGTTAACGCTTGGCGATATCATTAGAGACTATGACAGTGAACACATGCTTGTTGAAGATGGAACGGGCTTTATTACACTGGTTTATAATGGAACAGTGTATTCAAAATTAGCAAGTGAGCTGATTATAATTGCAGATCAAAATTTTTCGAAAACAGAAAATTACAATCTTCCACCAGCTACACCTATTGGTGATAGTGCGAAAAATAATTACAATCAAGTTCTTACTTTTGCAACTCCAAATGGAGGAATTTACGATAGTGCCATTTTGAAAACTTGCGATTTAAAATTACAACTCTCATTGGATTTAAATCAAAATGCAAAATTTAGATTCTCAATTCCAAATGCTACGAAAAATGGCATTCCTTTTTATAAGGAGTTACCATATACATACAATGGCAGCACACCTGCCATGTTGAGTTCTGACATTGATTTATCCGATTATAAAATTGTTTTTAATAACTCAGGGGGCAACAATGAAATTGATATAAACATTGAAGCAGTTGTATTCAACAATGGAAACCCTATTTTGCCTGCTTATAGCTTTAGTTTTACTCAAGATTTTACAAACATTAAATACAAAAAATTGTTTGGATACCTAGGGCAACAAACTTTTAATATTGCTGTAGATACCGTTAGCATAGATATTTTTAAAAACAATATTATGGGAGCATTTATTCTTGAAGACCCAAGAATTAAAATAACTACAACAAATTCTTTCGGTATGCCAATTGACGTATCGTTTAATGCAATAAAAGCCAATTCGCCTACAAATGCTCCTTTTGTAGTAGTGCTTTCAGGAACAGGATTGCCAAACCCTTTCAGTATCAATGCCCCAACTATTTCGCAAGTTGGAAGTTCAGTCAGAGACAGCATTTATTTGCATAAAAACAATTCAAATTTTGACAATTTTATAAATATATCACCTAGAACTGTAACGTATTCATTAACAGGGTTATCTAATCCTCAGGCAACGCCAATTAAAAACTTTGTTCTTGAAAATAGTCGTTTTGATGTTGATTTGCAAGTAGAGTTACCATTGTATGGAAGAGCTTGGAATTTTGTTCTTCAAGATACATTTGATTTTGAATTTAGCAAAATTCAAGAAATTGATTGGATTTCATTTAAAATCAATACCACAAACAGTTTTCCTTTAGAGTCTCAAATTCAAGTTTTATTTGCAGATAGCAACTACGTTGTAATTGATTCGCTATTAAATCCGCTGCAAAGTGTAGTAGCTGCTGGAATAGCAGGACCTGCACCAGCTTATAAAGTTACGGTACCAACAAATAAAATTACAGAAACAACTTTAACTGCAGCTAAGCTCGATAAACTAGCTAATTGCAAAAAAATAATTGTCAGAGGCAAGCTTGCTACAACAAATAATGGAAACGACATTGTGAAAATTTATTCGAACTATAAATTAGATGTTAAATTAGGAACTCGTGCGCAGCTAAAGGCTGACTTTTAATTAATAAATTGATAATTATGAGAAAAATGAAATTTTATATATCTATTGTGTGTCTGTTTTTGAGTAGTGTAGCATTTTCGCAACAAGATTTAACAATCCATTTAATGCCAATGGTCCCTCAATCCATTTACACTAATCCTTCGTTTATTCCTACACCCAAAGTATATGTTGGCTTCCCTGGATTATCCTCTATGTATTTTGGAGTTACGCATAATGGATTTGCGTATAAAGATTTAATAAGAAAAAGAAAAGATGACTCATTATATATTGATGTGGATAATGCACTGTCCAAAATGACTCAAAAAAACTTCTTTTCAGCAAATGTTCAAATAGATTTATTTTCTTTTGGCTTTAAATTAAAGAAAAAAAATTATTTTAGTTTTTCAGTTGCAGAAAAAGTAGCTTTCAAATTAGGTTATCCAAAAGATTTGATGAGTTTGCTTTGGAAAGGAAACGGTCAGTTTATTGGAAAAACTGCAAATTTTGATGGTATTGGCGTCAACTTTACTCATTACAGAGAATACGGGCTGGGCTACGCAAGAGTAATAAATGACAAGTTAACAGTTGGTATTCGCCCAAAGTATTTACTTGGGATGACGAATGTGAACACAACCAAGAGCAATATTTCGTTATATACTAATGAAGCCGATTATGCTTTAACAGCAAAATCAGATATATTGATAAATTCGTCAATAGATTCTAATATTTATGCTGAAAACGGTGATTTTAATAACCCGGATATCTCAACAATAGTTCCAATGTATAAATATCTAACGAATACTGAAAACAAAGGATTTGGAATCGACTTAGGAGCAACGTATAAATTAAGTGAGCGTATTTCTTTTTCGGCCAGTGTTATTGATTGGGGAAGTATAACATGGAAATCTAACATTAGAAATTTCTCAAATAAAAATGGAGAATTTACTTTTGACGGAATTGATTTAAATGAATTTTTAAGTAATACGGATACAGCAAATAGTGGGTTAGAAAAAATGCTAGATTCTTTGCAGACCATATTTGAATTAAAAGAATCTAATGAATCTTATAAATCTCCAATTGGCACAAAAATATATTTAACAGGTGCTTTTAATCTAACACCAAAAGACAAAGTAGGAGCATTAGTTAGATTTGAGATTTTTAACAAAATGTGGCATCCTTCTTTAACAATTTCATATAATAAACAAATTGGCAATATGCTAAGTTTAACTGCTAATTATTCAATTTTAAATAGAAGTTATAGCAATGTTGGATTTGGCATGGCTCTAAATCTAGGGTTTTGGCAAATATATGCCACAGCCGATAATATATGGGGTGCATTTTATCCTACAACAGCTAGAAATGCAATTATTCACTTTGGGATGAATTTCGTATTTGGTTATCGCAAAATGAAGAACAATGAGAATGTTCCTCAAATGAGGTTTTAATTGATTCTCTGTCTTTTATTTAAATAAATCTTTTGCCCTTTGGTTGGTTCACTTCCAAAGGGTAAATTGTTTTTAATATAAAGCTTTCTCAGCTTAATAGCGTATTTTTGAGAGATAATTTGCATTGTTTCATTATTTTTAACCACATGAAATTCTTGAGCATTTTTGTTTCTTTTAGGTTTAATATAAATAATCTGACCTTGTTCAATCTTGCTTCCCTTTGGTAAATCATTGTATTTGTATATTTGCCAAGGTCTAATATCTAAATCTTTACATATTTTATCAATATCGTCATTTGCCTTTACAATAATAAATAATACATTGTTGTTCTTATATGT
Organism: Bacteroidota bacterium; assembly: GCA_037139195.1. Lineage (GTDB taxonomy): Bacteria > Bacteroidota > Bacteroidia > Bacteroidales > JAHJDW01 > JBAXGW01. Next base: position 21,737 of record JBAXGW010000014.1, on the reverse strand, counting down.
TTTCCTGCTATTTACTGCTTCTCCCTGTTTTGATTCAATTTTAGCAAATAATTCTTGTGCTTTTAGAAGACTGTCGGTGTTATATTTCAGATATACAGAATCATACTGATACAATTTATTTCGCTCAATTATACTAATAAGCATATCGGCATATTTTGGATTAGTTGCGTATCCAGCATCTTTTAATCCATTTGCCCAACCTTTATAATCAGTAATATTAAGAAGAAAAAGCTTATTATAACGAGTTCTTGTTTTTAAAAAAAGAGAATGATCTCTGTATGATTCAAAAACGCAAGTATATTTTCTAAAGCACTCGTTTTTTGTATCATCGTCTAAAATAAATGTTTCTCCAAGCCAATCCTGATGGCATTTAATCCCAAAATGATTATTAGCATTTACAGCCAATTCGCTGGAACCATTGCCCGATTCTAAAATACCTTGTGAAAGTGTGATACTGGCGGGAACACCACTTTCTAACATTTCTCTAATAGCATCATTTTTATACTTCTCAATATAAATTGAAGCTGCATTAATCGACTGTCCAGTAGTATTAAAAACAATAATAAAGAATAAAAATGAGAATGTTAGTCTGAGCATATTTTTCTTGTAAAATTAATATCATTGTATTGTATTTTATTCGTAATAGATTCTTTTTTTTCACAAACCCTTGTTATTATCTATGGTATATTGTTATTTTGCATAAAAAAATATATTTAATGAAAATAATTGAAAAATATTTTCCAGAATTGGATATTGATAAACACGATAAAATTGCTGCACTTCAAGAACTTTATCTAGATTGGAATTCGAAAATTAATGTAATTTCAAGAAAAGACATTGAAAATATTTACGAAAGGCATGTTTTGCATTCTTTGGCAATAGCTAAAGTTATAAATTTTGTTGACGGAAGCGAAATAATGGACATTGGAACTGGCGGAGGCTTTCCAGGCATACCATTAGCTATTATGTTTCCAGAAGTTAGGTTTCATTTGGTTGATTCTATAGGAAAAAAAGTGAAGGTTGCATCCGAAATTTCAGAAGCAATTGGATTGAAAAATTTAACAACCGAACATGCAAGAGCAGAAAGTTTAAATAAAAAATTTGATTTTGTTGTTTCTAGAGCAGTTACAACCCTGCCTGAAATACTAGGTTGGTGCAAAGGAAAGATTAAATCGACACAAAGCAATGACTTAAAAAATGGTTTATTGTATTTGAAAGGCGGCGATTTTCACGAAGAAATATCACAAATTAGTAATAAAGTTCAACTTTGGAATATTAACAAATGGTTTGATGAGGAATTCTTTGAAACAAAGAGAGTTGCGCATGTCATTATTTAAAAACATAATTTTTATTCAGTTATTTTATTTTTTTTCGATAAAATATTTGCATAAAAAAAATAAATTCGTACTTTTGCAGTCCGTTTAAAGAAAAGAGGAAAAAACAATGAAAAGAACATTTCAACCTTCGGTTAGAAAAAGAAGAAACAAACATGGTTTCAGAGAAAGAATGTCTACAGCTAATGGTCGCAAAGTACTATCTGCTAGAAGAGCAAAAGGAAGAAAAAAATTATCTGTTTCTGACGATAAAAGACATAAACACTAAATTTTAGATGTTTGTAAAAATATTTAAGACTGCCTAGGCGGTCTTTTTTTGTTTTCAAATATTTTGTATGTATTTGAAATGTATTTGTGTATAATTAAAAATTCATGTAAGTTTGTAATATAAATAAATATACAATGAAAAACTTCGACTACAAGAAAATCCTGCCTTATTTTGCTGCAATAGCAATACTTTTTATTATCTCTATAGCATATTTTAGCCCCGTACTAGATGGGAAAGTTTTAAAACAAGATGACATTACTCGTCATGTTGGAATGGCGAAAGAAATATCTGATTTCAGAACTGCAAATAATCAAGAGCCATTATGGACAAACTCAATGTTTGGAGGCATGCCTGCATTCCAAATATCGACATTATACAATGGCAACCTTGTGAAATATATTGACAACATAATAACTTTTGGTTTAAGTGGACCTGTAAAATATATATTTCTCTTAATGATAGGATTTTACATTTTACTACTCACATTAAAGGTAGACAAATGGATTGCAATTGCAGGAGCAATAGCATACGGTTTTTCATCTTATTTTTTCATTATTTTAGCAGCAGGGCATAATTCAAAAGCACATGCATTAGGATATATAGCACCCGTTTTTGCAGGTATAATACTAACTTACACTGGGAAAAGATTGTTAGGAGCCGTATTGTTTGCACTTGCGTTAGCACTTCAAATTGGAGCAAACCACCTACAAATTACCTACTATTTAGCAATGACTATAGTAGTTTATGGTATTGTTGAATTTGCTTATTCTTTAAAAGAGAAGAAATTTAATGAGTTTTTTAGATCATCATTAGCTCTATTAGCAGCATCAATAATATCAATTGGAGTTAATGTTGCTATTCTATGGACAACATCTGAATACAGTAGCTTTAGTACTAGAGGCAAATCAGAATTAACTACTAATAATCAGCAAAAAACAAGTGGACTGGACAAAGATTACGCTACTGATTGGAGCTACGGTGTTTCAGAAACGTTTACCCTATTGATTCCTAATTATAAGGGAGGAGAATCCACCTATATTGGCAAAAATGAAACATCACTTTCAAATATTGATCCTAAATTTACTGAGCAAATATCTCAACAAAATCAATACTGGGGCGATCAGCCGTTCACCTCTGGTCCAGTTTATATTGGAGCTATAATCTGCTTTCTTTTTGTTTTAGGAGCTTTCATTGTTGAAGGCAGAATCAAATGGTTCCTTGTTTCTGCAACAATCCTATCTATTATTTTGGCCTGGGGGAAGAATTTCATGCCACTAACTGATTTTTTTCTAACTCATGTTCCTGGCTACAACAAGTTTAGAGCAGTTTCGATGATATTAATAATTGCTGAATTTACAATGCCGTTACTTGCTATCATTGCTTTAAAAGATATTATTAAAAGACCTGAAATTTTAAAAGAAAAAGCGAAATACTTTTACGTTGCATTTGGTTTAACTGGTGGACTGGCGCTATTATTTTGGTTATTGCCAACAACATTCAACTCATTTATTAATAACCAAGAGCAACAAATGTTTAGTGAACAAATCACTAAAATTAAATCAGATGGGACAAAGTCCGATCAAGTAGCACAGTATGTTGAATATTTCAACCAATTAAGCACTAATTTAGAAGCTGCTCGTATTTCAATTTTTAAAGCAGACGCTATAAGAAGCTTTCTACTGATATTAGCCGCTTTTGTGGTTTTGTTTTTATTTAATAAAAAAATAATAAATTTAAAAATTGTTTTAAGCTTAATCACACTTTTAGTGCTATTTGACGTGTGGAGCATCAATAAACGCTATTTAAATGATGATAGCTTTATTTCGCAACGTCAACTCAAAGCAGAATTTACACCATCTGCTGCTGACGAGTTTATATTAAAAGACAAATCTCCAGATTATAGAGTATTGAATGTAGCTACAAATACTTTTAACGATGCATCAACTTCATACTTTCACAAATCAATTGGTGGCTATCACGGTGCAAAACTAAAAAGATATCAAGAATTGATTGAAAATCAATTATCTCAAGAAACACAACTTTTCATCAATACTTTAAAAAACACACCTACTGATTCTGCAATAAGAGTTGCCTTTAGTCAGATGCCAGCTGTAAATATGTTAAATACAAAATATATTATTTACAATCCAAGCGCTCCTGCTTTAGTTAATAGATATGCACTTGGGAATGCTTGGTTTGTTAATAATATTGACCAGGTAGACAATTCAGATATTGAACTAGCAAAAATAAAAACAATCAATCCTCAAATTACGGCATTGGTTGATAAAAGGTATTCAAATTTTTTAAAGTCAAATAAATACATTTCTGATAAAACTGATTTTGTACAGCTTGATGAATACAAACCTAACAATTTGAAATACAGCTATTCAACAAAAAGCGAACAATGCATTATTTTTTCGGAAATTTATTATGATAAAGGCTGGAATGCATATATTGATGGCAATAAAACCGATTATTTCAGAGCAGACTACGTGCTAAGAGGAATGATTGTCCCAGCAGGGAAACATTCTATAGAATTTAAATTTGAGCCTCAATCTTATAAAATTGGCGAACTGATATCATTAATTTCCTCAATTATCATGTTTATTGGAATTGGTGTTGTTATTTTCCTTTTATTAAAAAAGAAAATAAGCCTTTGCGAGGAGTAATGAAAAAAGTATTAATTATCACCTACTATTGGCCTCCAAGTGGCGGAGCTGGCGTTCAAAGATGGCTTAAATTTGTAAAATATTTTCGGGATTTTGGCTGGGAGCCAATTGTATATACACCTTTAAATGGCGAGTTTCCCGTCATTGATTTGTCGCTGGAAAAAGATATTCCAAGTGGCATTAAAGTTATAAAACATCCCATTTGGGAGCCTTATAGCTTTTATAAAAAGTTTACTGGTCAGAAAAAATCATCAAAAATAAATCATGGATTTCTTTCTGAAAACAAGAAACCAAAATTTTCCGAGAAAATTTCGGTGTGGCTGAGGGGTAATTTTTTCATTCCAGATGCTAGAGTTTTTTGGGTTAAGCCTTCGATAAAATTTTTAACAAAGTACTTGACAGAAAACCCTGTCGATGCAATAGTTTCGTCGGGACCTCCACATAGCATGCATTTAATTGCAAATAATCTCAAACAAAAGTTTCATGTAAAATGGATTGCCGATTTTAGAGATCCCTGGACAGAAATTGATTTTTATAAGGATTTAATGTTGAGCAATTGGGCCGATAAAAAACACCGTAAACTAGAACATGAAATATTGACAAATGCCGATGAGGTTGTCGTGATAGGCAATACGATGGCTGAAGGGTTTAAAAATATTGTTAATAGAGAATATCAAGTAATTACTAATGGGTACGACGAAAGTGACATTGCTATTAACAAAGTGTTAGATGAAAAATTTAGTTTAGCACATATTGGAACAATTAACAAAGATAGAAACCCAGAATCATTATGGATTGTACTCCAAGAAAAGATACAGAATACCGTATTTGCTTCAAAATTAGAAATTAAACTTATTGGAAAAGTTGACTATCAAGTTATTCAACAAATTGAGCAATACAAACTCACTGACTATTTGAATAAAGTTGATTATATCCCTCATGAAGAAGTTATAAAACAGCAACAATCGTCATTTATTCTTTTACTTCTGTTAAATAACACTCCAAATGCAAAAGGGATTTTAACAGGTAAGTTTTTCGAATATTTAGCAGCTAAACGCCCGATATTAGCAATTGGACCAACTGATGGAGATGTAGCAAAGATTTTAAATGAAACAGATGCAGGTCGTATCTCTGATTTTAATGACACTCAATCTCTATCAAATAATATTGATTATTATTTTAATCAATTTTTATCAAAAACAAAAGAATCAAAAACACCTAATATTAGTCAATATTCAAGACGTGAACTAACGAAAGAGTTCTCAAAAATATTAAACAAATAAAACAAATAGATTTTTACTTACATAAATCTTTTTTTTAATTAAATTTTGATTTTTTTATGTAAGTTTGTTAATTAATCAAATCAAACATGGATTTAAACAATAAAACAATACTTATCACGGGAGCAGATGGATTTATCGGCTCGCATTTAACTGAAACAATAGCAAAAAAATATAATTGCAAAATTAAAGCTCTGTCGTACTATAATTCATTTAACAATTGGGGTTGGCTAGAGCATATAGATTTAAAAAATATTGAAGTGCTTTGCGGGGACATTCGAGACCCTCATTATTGCAAAACCATTACTAAAGGAGTAGATGTGATATTTCACTTAGCAGCTCTGATTGCAATTCCTTATTCATATCAAGCACCTGATAGCTATATTGATACAAATGTAAAAGGAACGCTAAACATCTGTCAAGCTGCTAAAGAAAATGGGATAGAAAAAATATTAATAACTTCTACAAGCGAAGTATATGGCACGGCTCAATATGTTCCTATAAATGAAAAACATCCTTTACAACCCCAATCACCTTACAGTGCGAGTAAAATTGGTGCTGACATGATGGCACTGAGCTTTTTCAATGCTTTCAAACTTCCAGTTACTATTGTTAGACCTTTTAACACTTATGGACCTAGGCAATCGGCAAGAGCAGTTATACCTTCTATTATTACTCAAATTGCAAATGGAAAAAAACAAATTAAATTAGGTGACACAACTCCAACTCGCGATTTCAACTATGTACTTGATACATGTAAGGGTTTTATAGATATTGCTGAGTGCGATAACACCAATGGTGAAGTAATTAATATAGGCTCTAATTTTGAAATATCAGTCGGTGATACATTAGACCTAATTAAAAAAATAATGAAAAGTGACGTTGAAATAATTACAGAAAACCAAAGAATTCGACCAGAAAACTCTGAAGTTTTCCGATTATGGTGCGACAATACTAAAATCAACAATTTAACAGGCTTTAAACCAAAATACTCTATTGAAAAAGGACTTGAAGAAACTATTAATTGGTTCTCAAATCCTAAAAATCTATCATTTTACAAAGCAGATATCTACAATATATGAAAGCAGTTATTTTAGCAGGAGGAAAAGGGACAAGGCTAAAACCTTACACAACAGTTTTACCAAAGCCTCTTGTTCCAGTTGGGGAAAAAGCAATATTAGAAATACTAATAAATCGTTTGAAAAAAGCAGGTGTAGATGAGATTTATATTTGCCTTAACCATTTTGCAGAAATAATTATGGCATTTTTTGGCAATGGAGAAAAATTTGGCATTAAAATAAACTATTCATTAGAAGACAAACCTTTAAGCACTATAGCTCCAATTAAATTAATAAAGGGTCTACCTGACCATTTTTTAGTGATGAATGGAGATTTATTAACTGATTTGGACTTTGCCGATTTGTATAATAAACATTTAGAAAGCAATGCCCTTCTAACTGTTTCAACTTATAAAAGAACAGTTAAAGTTGATTTTGGTGTTATTGACATTGACAAAATTACTAATCAAGCAACAGGATTCAGAGAAAAACCTGAATATAATTTTCAAGTTAGTATGGGCGTAAATGTTCTTTCAAAAAAAATATTAGATATAGTTCCTGAAAATGAAGCATTTGGCTTTGATAATTTGATGTATAAACTCCTTGAAAACAATGAGAGAATAAACACTTATTCCTATGAAGGCTATTGGCTAGATATAGGCAGACCAGATGATTACGAAAAAGCAAATGAAGATTTTGAAAAGCTAAACATCAATTTTTAATGAAACACATTTTAGTTACTGGTGCAGACGGATTTATTGGAAAAGCATTAGTCAAAAGACTTAAGCAAGAAAGCTATGTAGTGTTTGAGTTTGATACTGTAATTGGCGATATCACAAATAATAAATCGCTAGATATATATTCCGAAAAAAAAATTGATCATGTTTTTCATTTAGCAGCACGCTCTTTTGTTCCAGATAGCTGGAATAACCCTTTCGATTTTTATCAAACCAATGTTTTGGGGACTACAAATGTTTTAGAATTTTGTAGAGCAAATAAATGTAAACATACAATGATTAGCTCCTATGTTTATGGGTCTCCTGATTATTTGCCAATCGACGAGAATCATCCAATAAAACCATACAACCCTTACTGTCATTCAAAAGCTTTAAGTGAATCTATTTGCAATTTTTATTCAACTAATTTCAATGTTGAATCAACTATAATAAGACCATTTAATGTTTATGGCCCTGGGCAATCTGAGCTATTTCTGATTCCAGAAATAATAAAGAAAGCTTTCAACGATGAAATTATTGAAGTAATGGATTTACTTCCTAAAAGAGACTATATTTATATCGATGACCTAGTTGATGCGCTTATATTAACAATGAATACCACAGGAGGCATTTACAATATAGGCAGCGGTTATTCTATAAGTGTTGAAGAAATAGTGGAAACAATTATTAAAATTTCAAAAATCGACAAGTCCTACAATTCAAATCAAATTAGCAGAAAAAATGAGATATTTGATGTAATTGCAAATATTGAAAAAGCAAAAATGGAGTTAAATTGGCGACCAAAAACAGATATAAACAACGGAATATCTGATTGTATAAGTTTTTTTTTAGCAAAAATAAATAATAGGGTATAAATTAAAAAAAAAACTAAAGCATGAAAATTAAAGTACTTTTATCATTCGACCACGAATTACCCTTAGGAGGATTGTACAAAAATTATGATGAAGCACTTTTCAACCCTACAAAAGCAATAATCGATTTGGCAAACAAACTAGGTGTAAGGATTAATTTATTTTCTGATATTTTGTCTGCCCAATTTTTTAAAAAAAACAATGATTTTGAATTCTGTGATGGCTATTTGAAACAGCTCCACCACGCATTGAACACGGGGCATGATGTGCAATTACACATTCATCCACATTGGATAAAATCATCCTATATTGATGGCAAATATATACCAGCCAACTTTTTCAAACTTGCAGATTATAAAGATGAAAACTATCCCTTAAACATAGAAGGAATTATTGAAAATGGAATTAATTATTTAACCGATATATGTATAAAAGCAAAACCTAGTTATAAATGTATTGCTTATAGAGCAGGGGGCTTTAATTTTGAGCCAGAAACAAGTAGAATTCTTAATTCATTATTAAATAATGGCATTTTAATAGAAAGTAGTATTGTGAAAGGGTTTTATTATAAATCCAAGCATTCACTTATTAACTTTAAAAATATGCCAAAACAAAGCAATTGGTATATATCACCAAATGAGCCAATAAATATACCAATGAATGATGGCCTATTTGAAATCCCAATTGCAAGTAAACCAGCTGGTTTATATACTAATATAACACATATTATAAATAAACATCTACATAAAGATAGAGCTTTTATTACTGGCCAATCAATACATTCTGGCAAAGTAAATATTTTAAATAAACTTAAATTCGTTTTTTCTGTACGTACTTTGGGATTTGATGTATATACTCTTTCATCAGCTGATTTAATAAATATTTTAGATTACAATGTAAAAGGAATTAAAAACCAAGAAGAAATTATTCTGAGTACAGTTTCTCATCCAAGAAATATGGGACCACATTCAATCAAACTAATGAATGATTTTATTAATAAAGCTAGAGAAAAATATAGCGACATTGAATTTGTATCTTATACTGAAATAGCTAATCAACTGAAATAAAATGAGTGTCGTATACAAAATAAATGCAAAATTAAAGCAACTTTTACCTGACATAATATACAATTACATTCGGTCAAAAGTTCTGCAATTAAAGCGTATGAGAATGAAAAAGTTTTCTCAAGATGAAATAAAACAGATTTTAGAAAATAAATTAGGTGTAAAAAAAGGGGCGACTGTATTTATTCATAGCTCGATGAATCAAATTCAATTGGATTTTCCGCTTCATAAAATAATATCGATATTAAAAGAAGTTATAGGTGATGAGGGAACTCTGTTGTTTCCTTGTTGGCAAGATATCAATAATTTAGAAGAATACATTAAGGGTGAAAAATGCTTTGATGTAAAGAGAACAATTTCAAATCTAGGTATTTTACCAGAATTAGTTCGGAGAGATAAACAAGCTCAAAGAAGTTGGTCTCCTACAAATTCTGTAGTTGCATTAGGGAAATTATCAAAAGAATTGACATTCGAGCATCATCTTGATATTTATCCTTGTGGGGAAAAAAGCCCCTTCTATAAACTTGTAAAAAATGACGCTATAATAATTGGGATTGGTGTTTCTACTAGGTATCTTTCTTTTTCACACTGTATTGAAGATGTGAAAAAAGACAAGTTTCCTTTTATAACTAGAACGTCAGAAATATTTACATTTAATGTTAAAACATCTGATGGAGAGATAATTAAAGTTCAAACTAAAATGGCTCATCCAGATATTAAAAATAGGGATGTTCCAAAGTACATAAAGACTCATGTCCCTAAAGATATTGCATTAGATATGAAAATTCATAATACAAGCTTCTTCTATGCAAAGGCAAAAGACTTATTTGAAACAATGGAAAAGCTTACAGAGCAAGGAATAACTATTTACAATTATTAATACATGAATAATCGGACAAAAATTTTATATATAAAACAAAAAAATTCCTCTTTTATAGTCAATGATCAAGCAATTCTTGAAAAAGAATATGATGTAAAGTCATTTCTAGCTCTTGAGAATAAAAATATTTTTAAATATAGTAAAACACTCTTTAAATTATTTTGTTTTTTAGTTTTAAATTCTAAAAACACAAAATTTTATATCACATGGTTTGTTGGTTATCATACGGTTATGATGGTGATTGTTGGGAAATTACTCCGAAAAAAAACAATTATTTTTGCTGGAGGCAGTGAATCTATTTGCTATCCTGAGCTGGGAAAAGGCGTTTATCAAAATAAATTTAGAGCAAAACTAGCTAAATATGCACTTAAAAATGCGGATTTAATAATTCCAAATCACAAATCGTTAATTTATCATGAAAATTCATTTTACAGGCCAGATAATCCAAAGAAAGATGGAATAAAACACTATATTCCAAAAATAAAGACCAAAATGGAGATTGTTTATAATGGTTTTGATGTTAGCGTTTTCAATAGAGACAATTCAATTACAAAAGATTCAAATACAGTAATTACAGTTGTAGGCGGTTTAATTCTAAAAGCAGATTTTTTTAATAAAGGAAATGACTTGTTTATTGAAGTAGCACGTAGAAATAAACACATTAATTTTATTCATATCGGTTTTAAAAAAGAATTCATCCCTTGGTTAGAAGATAATTATAAAATTTCCGAAATTCCAAATTTGAAAATTGTATTAAACCCAATTACATTAGATGAACTTGTTTGTTATTACAATAAAGCAAAAGTTTTTTATATGATTTCAATTACTGAAGGAATGCCAAACGTTATAAGTGAAGCGATGCTTTGTGAATGCGTTGTAGTTGGTTCAAACGTAAACGGCATTCCAGATGCAATAGGTGGAAATGGGGTTATTGTTTATAACCGAGATATTAACGAAGTAGAAGCTGCAATTCAAACAGCATTAAAACTAGATACTGGTATTTCGGGTAGAGAATATACTATTAATAATTTTACTATTGAACAAAGAGAGAATAAAATACTTAATCTATTGAAATCCAATATTATTTAATTTAAAGGGTAATATTTTGCCTTTTAAATTATTCTTCTTCTTAAACACAATTCTTCGAGTAGATTATAACCATCCCAAATATATTCAAAACTCAAAGCTTGACCAATTGGAACAATTCTATCAATACCTTTGCCATATGTGTTTTTGCAAATACTTTCGATTTCGTTTGAATCTAAACCAAAATAAGTTAATGTTTGAACTGTGGTTGTGATAAATGAAGTAATTTCACTGAAATCTTTTATGTTTTTCAAGTAAAAATAACCCGCTCCACATGAATTAAGCTGCAATGATTCATTCTCAATTTCAACAAAATACAAATAATTATTTTTTTTAATTACATTTTGTATGTGCATATTTTCAACAACTACATCATTTATTAAATTGCTATATTTAAAAGATGCTAATGAAGATATATCGTTTTTATAATTACTACTAGAATATTCTACTAATAAACGATAAAGCTCATCTTTAAAACAACTACAATCTTCAGGAATTCCTTTAATGAAAATTAATTGAGGAGAAGAACAGCCTTTTTGATCAAATACATATGAATCGTTATAAAACTTCTTTACAATATTTTTCTTCTCTTCGACATCTATACTTAAGAATGCCTGTGCTTTAAACACAGAATAAGAAACTCTATTGGGAAAAAAAATATCTTTCGAGCGATTCTTTGTTTTTATTTTCTTGAAAATATTTACGGTATTATCACCTCCCCAAATAATTCTTGCATCAGCATTTTCTGATAAATAAGAACTGATTTCCTCGTCATGTTCGTATTTAACAATATTTAAATATTCTTTCAACCCAATAAATTCATGAGAATTTATTAAATCTCGAATAATATTAAACAAAATAGTTGTATCGTTATTTTCTAATTTAGATGATAATCTTAATATATTTTTATTTCCAGTCAGTAGTGAAATAGCTAAACTATACAAAAACATGGTATCTACATTTGCAGGGCAAATATGAAAAACAATTCCACGTGGTTGTAGTTTGAATTTTTTTGAATTTAATAAAAATTCATTTTCTTTAGCAATTGAATCAATGTTTCCCTTCCTTAACCAAAATCCAAGAGCAACAAGAGCAGGGTTAGAATTTATTTCGCTGTTTCTTAATATTAATTTTGAAATTGCATTAAAAAAATCAATTACTAATTTATCAAAAACTGATATTGTATATTCCTTATTAGCAAAAGCTAGCAATTCTTTTGGGTATATATTTTTAATTTCCGGTATTATCTGATTTATTGTTTTTTTCATTACGAATTGTTTTTTAATGCTCCAAAAGTATCGCTACATCCTCTGATTTCGGCTTTTTTAGCACGCCCTAATATTTTAAAATATTTACCTTTCCAACCATTACTACAGTTATCTTCTCCCATGCAAATACCAATATCTTCAGTTAAAATTGAATGACCAGGGTAGCTTTTTGGCAAAATACTTATTACTTGTATCAACCCTTCTTTTCCATTATCTTGAACTGAAAAATCAATTGGGTTTCTAATTATTATATCGGAATAATTTGGACAATGTAAATAACCTTCTGAATTTTCGAGGAAAACTGAACCAACTTGCTCGGCCATTCCATAAAAATTAAAAATTTCTTTAATTCCAAATTTTTCGTTCAACATACTTTTAAATACTTTATTGTCAACCGCAAGTTCCTGCATTTTTTTCCACCCTCCACTATGAATAAGAATTGCATTACTTAAGTCAATTTTAAAATCAAATTCAGGCATAAATAGATATAACCATACCATGAAGGTAAATCCAAATATTAGCATTTTTTTTCCATTATTTTCTTCAATAAATTTTTTAAAGGACTCTAAATCAATTTCAAAATTATCATCAAGAATATAATGGTGTTTTTTGCCAAAAACAGACAACCCGAGTATGCCTGCGCCTCTTGCTGAAAATGACAATCTATCTTTAAATACGGCTTTAGAATCGACAATAAGCATTGGCAAACGTTCATTTCCAAGAATGTGTCCAATAATTTTAGAAAGCGCTTTAGTTTGGATTTGAGCCATTTCTACATCCAAAAAGATTCTGCTTGGCATAGAGCTAGATGTGCCACTAGATGAGATAACTTTATAAACTTTATCATCGGCTATACTTTTTAGAGCATATTCCTTGAACATACTAATAGGAATAAAAGGCATTTCCTCAATAGAAGAAATTTCATTATTACTATTAAAAAGCTTTTCTACAATTCTCTTATATTCAAAAGAATTGTTGCAATGATGCTTATGAAGTCGATTTAAAAACTCAATTAAGTATAATTCTTTTAAATTTTTACTTAGTGAATATTGTGTGATATCAAAATATGCTTCAATACTTGTATTTTTCATAAATAGCATTATAATCTATTTTTCCATTTGCCGTTAATGGGATATTTTCAATAAAATCTACCTTTATCGCACTTGGATGAATATCGAGTTTATTAACAATAAAATCAATAATATCATTTTTGTTCACATTTTTTGTGTTAACTCCAACAAAAAGTTGTTTGTCGTCTATGCCAATAGTAACAAAAGTATTTCCAGTAAAATGGTTTTTAAGCAGAGTTTCTATATCATCTAAATTTATTCTTATTCCAAATATTTTAATAAAACGTTTTAACCTACCTGTAATATAATAATAACCGTCTTCATCAACTCGTCCTAAATCTCCTGTTTTTAGTAACTGTTGATTGTCAAATGATTTAAGATCAATTCTTTTAGAGGCATAACCCCCAAATACATTTGGTCCTTTATATTGTAACTCACCAGTATCATTATCAATAATAAATTCGCCATTTTTTATTGGTTTTCCAATTGAACCTGATTTTTCTAATAGTTTTTCTGGTTCAAGATATGAAATTCGGGCTGTAGCTTCAGTTTGACCATACATTACAAAAAACAATTTATTTTCAAGTTTTGAATATTCGGCAAAAAGATTCACCATTTTTTCATTTAGTTTACCTCCAGCTTGCGTTAAATATCTTAAAGATGGGTATTTATTTTTCGTAAAGCCTATTCTATATAATGTTTCATAAACGAAAGGAACTCCGGCTATTGACGTAAAACCAAACTTAGAGAAATCTGTCCAAAATTCCTTCATTAAAATATCTTTATTTGTACAGATTACAGAGCCTCCTACAATAGAATTAGAAGTGAGTATAGATAATCCGTATGAATAATATACTGGAAGATTTAAAGGAGTAACATCATCTTTTACAATAGGCAAATAATCAATTATTGACAATGCGTTATTTACTAAATTGTTTTCTGAAAGCTTTACGAATTTAGGAGAACCTGTTGTCCCAGATGTGCTTAGCATTAATTTCAAATCAGCATGTATCTCTGAATTAATATCATTCTCTGACTCAAAAATTTTAAGCCCATGAACAAATAGCTTATCTTTATAGTCCTTTAGCTCAGTTCTTGTTTTGTCAAAAATATAATAGGGTTTGTATATTTCTTCAAAATTTTCTTTAAACTCTTTATTTATCTGTGGACTAAGAAGTGCAACTGCGTGATTAGAATTGATGAAATTCCACAAAGCAATTATAGAATCAAGTGAATTATCTAGATAAAGAAAAACTAGCTTTTTTTGGTCAACTATATTTAATTCACAAGATAAAATTTGATCAAAAGTTAGTTCCTTTCCGCTTTCAGAATCAATATATTTTAAATTATTATTTTTTCTGATAAGATCAACAATCTTCATAATAGAAACCTTTAAATTAACATTCCTCCATCTACTCCAATTATTTGGCCAGTAACATAAGCCGATAAATCTGAAGCTAAAAACAATGCAACATTAGCAACATCATCTGGAGTTCCTATTCTTTTCATGCCAATAGAGTTTATTGTTTTATCTCGCGAAGATTCAGACATATCCTCTAAAAGTTCTGTGTCAATACAACCAGGAGCAATTGCATTAACTCTTATATTAAGTGATGATAATTCTTTACTTAAGGATTTTGTAAAACCTAAAATTGCACTTTTACTAGAACTGTATACTGATTGACCAATATTTCCATTAGTTCCAATAATTGAACTTAAATTAATAATTGAGCCATATCGTTTCCTAAACATTGAACCTATCAAATTTTGAGTAATATATATTGTTCCATTTACATTTGTGCTGAATATATCAGTGATCATTTCTGGCGTGGTCATTTTAATTACAGCATCTCTCATGACTCCAGCATTATTAACAATGATATCAATTGTAATTTTTTCGTTATTAATATTCTTAGCAAGCAGTTTTACCTCATCAATTTTTGAAATATCAATTTGATAAATATAAACTAGAACATTAAATCGGCATTCTATTTCAGATTTTAATTCAGATAATTTCTCAAAATTTCTAGAAAGTAAAACTAAAGTACTAATACCATTTTCAGCAAATTTAAGCGCTATAGCCCTACCTATTCCACGTGATGCACCTGTTATTAGGGCTGTTTTATTAGCAAGAAGCATGATTAGAAGTTAATAGAATACTTAGTCATTATTTCTTTTGCTTTCCCAAAGCTACTTATATCAATAACATCATCGGTTTCAATTGAAATATCAAACTCTGATTCTATTTCACTAATTAAAACCATGTGAGAGATTGAGTCCCATTTAGGATTTTTTTGATATGCTAAAGATTCGTTAATTGCAGATAATTCAATATTTAAACCTCTTGAAAATGCTTCTTTTAATTTATCTAAATTATTCATATTTTGTTTTTTTCTATTTTAAATTATTTAGCGGATATTATTTCATTCAAAAGAAATATAATTCTTAAAATTTATTTATTTATTATTATCAAGAAAAAATAAGAATCAAAAAAAATAAATGAACACAAATATACAAAACAATAGTAGAAAATACTCAGGGCTTAGTTATTAAAATTCATCAGTTAATAAAAAAAAATTGAAATCTTTTTCTGATGGTATTTTTTTTAATTAGACTTAATAAAAAAGAACTTTGAAAGATAAAACACAGATATTAATAATATTAAGTGAAGTTCTTTAAAAAAACTAAACTCTTAATTATCAATCAAAACAAATATTATTTTACTCTTTCAGAATACGAGTTTGTTCTTGTATCGACTTTTATTTTTTCGCCTTCATGAATAAATAAAGGAACCATAATTGTTGCACCTGTTTCAACAGTTGCAGGTTTCAAAGTTCTAGTTGTTGTATCGCCTTTAATACCGGGCTCTGCGTAAGTAATTGTCATTTCAACAAAAGCTGGGAGCTCGCATTGAAGTGGAGTTTCAGTTTCTGCATGAAACATTATCGTAACCTCTTGACCTTCTTTTAAAAGTGAAGTATTATTAATAATTTCTTCAGGAATAGGAACTTGTTCAAAAGTTTCGTTATTCATAAAATTATAACCAGCATCATCTTTGTATAAAAACTGATAATTTCGTGTTTCAACTCTAGCAACCTCAACTTTAACTCCAGCACTAAAAGTATTCTCAATAATTTTACCTGTTTTAAGATTTCTCAATTTAGTTCTAACGAAAGCATTTCCTTTTCCAGGTTTAACATGTTGAAATTCAACTATTGAATACAAATCATTATTATATTCTAAACACAATCCATTTCTAAAATCTGCTGTAGTAGCCATAATTCTTTATTATTGATAATTGTTACTTTAAAGTTTTTTTATATTATTCTCTTGAGCCTGAATAGCCTTTCATTATTCCTCGTTTTGCATTTTGAATAAATGAAATAATTTCATCACGCTCAATAGTTGCAGGCATTTCTCTTTCAATTAATTCTAACGCTTGAGAAGTGTTGTATCCACTCAAATACAAGTATCTATATATATCCTGAACTTCTTTAATCTTTTCAGGAGAATAACCTCTTCTTCTTAAACCTATTGAATTGATTCCAACATAAGAAAGCGGTTCACGTGCAGCTTTTGTAAACGGAGGAACATCTTTTCTAACTAGCGAGCCACCAGATATCATTGCATGAGAACCTATTGTTACAAATTGGTGAACGGCTGTTAAACCGCCAATAATTGCCCAGTCTTGAACTTCAACATGTCCTGCTAAAGTAGCACTATTAGCTAAAATACAGTTTTTCCCAATTACACAATCGTGAGCAACATGTGCATAAGCCATAATTAAGCAATTATCGCCTATTTTAGTTAAGTTACTTGCGGTTGTGCCTCTATTCACTGTAACACACTCTCTAATTGTAACATTATCCCCAATTATTGTATGTGTTTCTTCGCCATTGTATTTCAAATCTTGAGGAGTACCAGAAATTACAGCACCGGAATGAATTTTGCAATTCTTTCCGATCCTTGCACCTTCCATAATCACAACGTTAGAACCAATAGTAGTTCCTTCGCCAATTTCAACATTTTTATGTATTGTTACAAAAGGTTCAATTACCACGTTATTCGCAATCTTTGCTTGGGAATGAACGAAAGCTAAAGGTTGATTCATATATTCTATTTTTATTTTTTCTTAATAATTTGTGCCATTAATTCTGCTTCCATAACTACTTTATTACCAACATAAGCAGTTCCAAACATGTGACAGATTCCTCGTCTGAAAGGTGATACAAGCTGAAGTTTAAATATTAAAGTATCACCAGGAACAACTTTTTGTTTAAATCTTGCATTGTCAATTTTCAAAAAATAGGTAACATAATTTTCTGGATCTGGAACTTTGCTTAAAGTATAAATTCCTCCTGCTTGAGCCATCGCTTCAATCTGTAGAACGCCAGGCATTACAGGTTCGTTAGGAAAATGACCTACAAAATGAGCTTCATTCATTGTTACATTTTTCAACCCAACAATATGATGTTCATCCATTTCAATAATTTTATCGACTAATAAAAATGGTGGTCGATGAGGCAAAATATTTTTTATTTGATTTATATCATAAATAGGCTTAGCATTAGGATCATAAACAGGAATATCTTTATTTGCAGCACTTTTTTTAATATGTGCCTTTAATATTTTAGTAAATTCAACATTTGCTTCGTGCCCTGGTCTCGTAGCAATAATATGTGCTTTAAGAGGAACTCCAACTAATGACACATCACCAATTAAATCAAGAAGTTTATGACGAGCTGGTTCGTTATAATAACTAAGTTCGGTGTTATTTAAAACTCCTTTTTCAAGAACTTTGATATTGGGTTTATTGAAAACTTTTGCTAATCTATCTAATTCATTCTGATCAACAATTTTATCAACTAAAACTATTGCATTGTTTAAATCTCCACCTTTTATTAAATTGTGACTTATAAGTAACTCTAATTCGTGCAGAAAAACAAATGTTCTGCTTTTAGATATATCTTCACAAAAATCATCAATATTTTCTAAAATTGCATGTTGACTTCCAATAACACTAGAATTGTAATCAATTAGTACTGACAATTTAAACTCATCGGATGGTATAGCTATTATTTCTACATTTTTAGCTGGGTTTGAATAGCGTAATGTAGTATCTAAAGTATAGTAATTTCTTTCTTCGTCTTGTTCAACAATACCAGAGCTCTTTAATGCTTCTACAAAATATCTTGAACTTCCATCCATTATAGGTGTTTCGGCACTGTCTATATCAATATGAACATTATCAATACTTAAACCTGACAAAGCAGCTAAAACGTGTTCAACTGTAGCTACAATTACGTTGTTTTGTTGAATTGTGGTTCCCCTGGATGTATCAACTACATTTTCAATAACAGCGTTTATAATTGGTTTTTCAACCAAATCAACTCTTTGGAATTTGCATCCGTAATTTTCTGATGCAGGTTTAAAGGTTAAATTTACTGGCTCTCCAGTGTGCAAACCTACCCCAGAAACTGTAACTTGCTGGGATATAGTTCTTTGTTTATTCGTCATCTTGCAAAAATTTATCCTGCAAACGTACGTGATTTTTTTGTTTTGGCAAAATAAAGTTTCACATTAACTTTGGCAAAAAACTGTAACAACCTGACTAAGCGAAGATAAATTACAATTATTTGTTCTCCTTTTTAGCAATTATATCAGGAAGATTCTTAAAATGAACATACGATTTTTTAAAATTCATTATTGGCAATGCAGGAGAGCCTTGCAAAGAAAGACCTTTTGTAGTAATATTTGATGCAATTCCCGATTGAGCCTGTATTTTTACATTATCAGCTATAGATAAATGACCTGCAATACCAACTTGCCCGCCTAATTGACAATTTTTACCTATCTTAGAAGAGCCTGCAATTCCAGATTGTGCTGCAACTGCTGTATTTTCGTCAATTTCAACATTATGAGCTATGTGAACTAGATTATCTATTTTTACTCCCTTTCTAATAATAGTAGAACCAAGAGTTGCCCTATCAATACAAGCGTTGCCTCCTATTTCCACCTCATCCTCTATCACAACATTACCAGTTTGTGGAACCTTTATATATTTTCCATTTTCAACCGAATATCCAAATCCATCTGAGCCAATAACCGTTCCACTATGAATAATGCAATTTTTACCTACCTCGCACTCCGTATAAACCTTCACTCCGGCATATAACACACTATTATCCTTGATAATTACACCATCACCAACATATACGTGTGGATAAATTTTAACATTTTGACCAATTTCTGCTTTGTTTCCAATATATGCAAATGCTCCAATATAAACATTCTCCCCAACTTTTGCTGTTTCACTAATAAATGAAGGCTGTTCTATTCCAACTTTGTTGTTTTTTATACTATTGTATGCTTCTAACAATTTTGCAAAACTTTGATATGGATTTTCAACTTTAATTAAAGTTGAAGAAATTGGCTTTTCTGGAACAAAATCTTTTCCTACAATAACAATTGATGCTTTAGTTTCGTAAATAAAACTGACATATTTTGGATTTGCTAAAAAGGATATTGATCCTTCAGAGCCTTCCTCTATTTTAGACAATTTGTTTACAGAAACATCCTCATTTCCTTCAATTGTTCCTTCTAATATTTGAGCAAGTTGTTTTGCGGAGAAATTCATCTAATCTATTTTTTGAAAAAGTGGTGCAAGTTATTAATTTATATTCTTATTGCCAACGATAAACTAAACATTTATAAGCAGCCAAAACGTCGACAAGTCTTACTATATTATGAATCAAGGCGTAAACTAAAAAAAAATTTAGTACACATTTGCTTTGATTTTATGTTTTGGGTAACAAACAAAATATTTTTTCACTGTTTTTGCCAATACATCGATATTTAATTGATCAGAGGCTTCTGCAAAATCTTTCACATTCCCATTTTTCAAAAGCATTCCAATTCTATCATAATCAGGATTATAAGCGTTTATTGAAATATCATCAGTGAAAACAAAATAATCAATCTCAGCATCCGATAACATTAAATCTTTCTTAGCTTCTTGTCGAAGTTTACTTATATATTTTATGTCAAATATATTATTCTGCATTTCAATTCTAAATAATTTCCTTTCAATTAGCATTTTGCATAAAATACTTAATATTGAATCGGAATGATTTTGCCAAACTTTAATTGAAGCAACTATATCAAAATCATCTAGTTGAACAAATTTTTCGATTGTAGTTTCTGAGCTAGAAAAATGTGTTGAATCTATATGGTTGTACAAAAAATAATGTAATGCAGGAGTGGAAAATAGTTCAACCTTATCATGAGCAAGCTCTTTTGCACGTTGCAGAATTCTTACAAGTAATTTTTCTGCACTTAATACTGTTTTATGTAGATAAACTTGCCAATACATCAATCTTCGGGCTACGATAAATTTTTCGATAGAATAAATCCCCTTTTCCTCTACAACAAGCTCATCATCAACTATATTGAGCATTTTAATAATTCTATCGGTGCTAATAACGCCCTCCGACACTCCTGTATAAAAACTATCGCGCTTTAAATAATCTAATCTATCTACATCTAACTGACTAGAAACCAATTGATGCAAAAACTTTTTATGATATTTATTTCTAAATATTTGAATTGCTAATTCTAGTTGATTATTAAACAAAATATTTAATTTGTTCATTAAAATATCAGAAATTTCTTCATGACTCACTCCGTTAACAATAGAATGTTCGAGTGCATGCGAAAATGGACCATGACCAATATCATGCAATAAAATAGCTATACTAGCAGCAAGCTCCTCTTCCACTGATATTAGATTTCCTTTTGCTCTTAAAACAGTTATCGCCTCTGATATTAAATGCATTGCTCCTATGCAGTGTTGGAATCTAGAATGTATTGCACCAGGATAAACTAAATAAGTTAATCCTAATTGTTTAATTCTTGTTAATCTCTGAAAATAAGGATGCTCAATTAAATCAAACACAAGCTCATTAGGGATATTAATAAATCCATGAACAGGGTCGTTGATTATTTTTCTTTTATTTAATATATTGCCCACAAAAAAAATATTGCTATTTGTAATAATTTTGCTCTTGCAAATATAGCTAGATTCGTTAACACATTTCAATTTTTTAATTTCTATTTATATTCAATACTTCGTTAATATTTAAGCAGCAATTTTGCCATATTCCAATAGTTTCT